>JAPPCV010000140.1 GCA_028824715.1 Boseongicola sp.
GCGGCGGCAGAATGGGCGGGGAGACTTGCCGAGTCAATAACGGGACGTCCCAAAAGCGGGCTGGTCCGAACTACCAGCGGAGAATGACGGATCCCCAGGCCAGGCCACCGCCGATCGCCTCGGTCAGAAGCAGGTCGCCGGGCTTGATCTGGCCGCGCTCGACCCCGACCGACAGTGCGAGGGGAATCGACGCCGCCGACGTGTTTCCGTGTTCCTGCACCGTCAGCACGACCCGCTCCAGCCCGAGACCGAGCTTCTGGGCGGTTGACTTGATGATTCTCAGGTTCGCCTGGTGCGGAACAAGCCAGTCCACGTCAGCGCCCGTGAGCCTGAGACTGTCCAGCGAGGCCTGCGCCGTCCGCGCCAGCTTTTCCACGGCATGCCGGAACACTTCACGGCCTTGCATGCGCAGATGCCCGATCTCCTGTGTCGACACGCCGCCGTCAACGTAAAGAATGTCGCGATAGCGCCCGTCGGAATGGAGATCCGTCGCCAGGATTCCGCGATCAGCGTTAGATCCCTCGCACCCGGCGCCCTCAAGCAGGACCGCCCCTGCACCGTCGCCGAACAGCACGCAGGTCGTGCGGTCGTTCCAGTCGAGAATGCTGCTGAAGGTTTCTGCACCGATCACGAGAATGCGACGGGCCTGGCCCGAGACGATCAACGCGTTGGCCTGGGACAGTCCGAAGACAAATCCCGCACAGACGGCCTGCACGTCGAAGGCGAATCCTCGAGTCATGCCGAGCTTTCCCTGCACTATCGTAGCCGCCGACGGAAACGTCAGGTCCGGTGTCGACGTGGCAACGATCACTGCGTCTATGTCGTCGGCCGCGCGGCCTGCCGAAGCCAGCGCCGACAACGCGGCCTTGGTTGCAAGTTCGGAGACAGCTTCGCCTTCGGCGGCAAAGTGGCGGGATTCAATTCCCGTTCTTGCCCTGATCCATTCATCCGTCGTGTCGAGCTTGTTCTCGAACCAGGAATTCGGAATCACCCGTTCGGGCAGATAGTGCCCGACTCCTTGCACCACCGCGCGTGTCGTCATCGTTCCCGTTCTTTGCCAGCCGCTTCGGCGGTTCCCCCGCGCTCATCCTGCCCGCCGGGGTTGAAGGATGCAACCCGCGCCGCAAGGCGTTCGTTGAACCGGCTTTTTGCCAGGCGGCATGCAAGCCCAATGGCGGAAGCAACGCCGACTGCGTCGGCTGACCCGTGGCTCTTGACGACGGTGCCGTTGAGGCCGAGGAACACGCCACCATTCACGCGCCTGGGATCAATTCGCTTTGAAAGGCGGCGAAGCGACGTCACCGCCAGCAGTGCAGCAATCCTTGAGAGCGGTGTGGCACGAAAGGCTTCGCGCAGGAACTCGCGGATCAGCAATGCCGTGCCTTCCCCGGTCTTCAGAGCGATATTGCCAGTAAACCCGTCCGTCACGATCACGTCGACCCGGCCAGACGGAATGTCGCGGCCCTCGACAAATCCGACAAATTCGAAATTTGCGTCTTCGGCGGCCGACGTGATCAGGTCATGGGCCTCGCGAATTTCTGTATGACCCTTGTTCTCTTCCGTGCCGACGTTCATGAGGCCGATGCGTGGCCGCGACAGTTCCAGTCCGTTTCGGGCGTAGGAAGCACCCATGAGCGCGTATTGAAGGAGATTCCTGGCGTCAGCCCGTATGTCGGCGCCGACGTCAAGCAAGACGTTGAATCCGCCCGGACTCCGTGATGGCCAGAGGCAGGCGATTGCAGGCCGGTCGACGCCGGGAAGCTTCTTCAGCCTGATCATGGAAACCAACATCAGGGCGCCGGTGTTTCCACAGGACACCACGGCATCGGCCTCGCCGCCCCTGACGGCATCAACCGCCGCCCACATGGAAGTTCCCTTGCCATTGCGCAACACCTGGCTCGGCTTGTCCTCCATGCTGACGACCTCTTCCACGTGACGAATCTTGCAGCAGTCCATCAACTTTCGCTTCTGGCCCAGCCTGCTTCGTCTGCGGACCAGCTTGCGCAGCTCTGGTTCAGGGCCAAAGAGCAGGAATTCGAATTGGGGGTTCTTGTGTGCGGCCCTGGCAATTCCGGCAACGACGGCGGCCGGCCCCCGGTCGCCTCCCATGGCGTCAACGGAAATCGTTATGCGCTTGTTCGCGCCGTTGGACTGATCGGGGATATTCGTCATCCCAAGGGTATTGGAGGTCGGGTTCAGGCTGCGTCCTCATCCAAGTCGAATTCCTCGATCTGGGCAACAACTTCGCGACCATCGTAGTAGCCGCACGCGGCGCAGACATGGTGCGGGCGTTTCAATTCGCCGCAGTTGGGACACTCGCCGGGATTCGAGGCGATCAGCGCGTCATGGGCACGGCGCATGTTGCGGCGAGATGGAGTAATCTTGTTCTGCGGGACGGCCATTTCCTAGATCCTCGGTTCAGTTTGGAAGCGCCTGACCCCGTTCAGGGTCCAAGCGGTCTTACGCGCTGGCACGCTTCTTGTCCAATCCATTGTCCTTCGTGCGGAGGCGGGAACATAGCGCGATTTCGTCCAAGGGCAAGGATGAAATCATCGACGGTTCTTGCTGGCGCCGGGCACCTTTTCCTGCAGCGACTTCAGAGCCGCGAACGGGCGCGTATCCTCATCTGTCATCGGGGATATTCCGGGCTCGGAAACCGAGACGCTGACAGGTTCGACACCCTTGGCCCTCGGCCACGGCGGAAGGGCCAGCGCGAGGGCTTCGGCCAGGACTTCCTCGAGATCCAGGATGGTTGGCAACGGGTCGGCGTTTTCGTCAGCAGGCATCTCGACTTCGTCACCCTCGGGCACCGGCAAGTCATGCACGTAGAGACGGGTCACCTGCTCGTCGATGCGGGTGGTCACCGGGCTGCCGGTGGCTACGCAGTCCTGTTGGACCGTTGCGCCCAGCCTGGCTTCGAGCTTCAGGTCTTGGGTTCCGTCAGGCGAGAGATGGCCCTCGAGCTTCAGCTTTCGCAAGCCCCTGATGCCGAGCGTCTGCGCGAGGTCGGCCCGTGCGTCCAGATCCGGCTCAAGCGAGAACCGAATCCTCTCTCTGACGGACTGGCACTTGATGATATGACTGCCTGCACCGGTTGCCACGAGCAAATCCTTGAACCTGCGATCTTCTGTGGATATGCCGACTAGGCGGAGGCCGCGGATTTAGCAAGAGGTGGGCGCAATGAACTATTCGCGTGGGACGGTGTTGGGGGCAGCGGCCTTGCTTCTCGCCCTTGTGCTTGTGCCTGCCTGCTCGAGCTTGGAGGACAGTCATGGCTATGTTCCGGAAGCCGGACTCGTCGAGGAAGTCCAGGTTGGAATCGACACGAAGGTGACTGTCGCCCGCATCCTTGGTCGCCCTGGCGTGGAAGGGATTATCGACGACAGTGGCTGGTACTATGTCAGATCCGACTACGAACGCCGTCTCTGGTACGCGCCTGTCGAGTTGAACCGCGAAGTTCTGGCGGTTTCGTTTGCCGACGACGGTGTTGTCGAGAATGTCGAACGCTTCGGGCTGGAGGATGGCCGGGTCGTTGCGCTGGAGCGCAGAGTCACGGATTCAAACACGCAAGGCATCAGCTTCTTGCGTCAGCTCTTCTCGAATTTCGGCAATTTCGATGCGAGCGCGCTCTTTGACGAGAACTAGGACCTTCCGAGTTGCAAGTCCCCGTCTTGGTCCAGTCCAGGCCCCGGGCATTGACCAAGGA
Source organism: Boseongicola sp. (assembly GCA_028824715.1). Lineage (GTDB taxonomy): Bacteria > Pseudomonadota > Alphaproteobacteria > Rhodobacterales > Rhodobacteraceae > JAJEFO01. The sequence continues at coordinate 3,707 of JAPPCV010000140.1, forward strand.
CTTCCGCAGGGGCGGGTCGCTGCAAGGTTGTGCCATTGCAATTCGTTAGGTGGATGTTGATCCAGACCCAGGCCTGCCTGCCGCTCCAGCCTCGAAGTTGAGTGCAACGCCGTTGATGCAGTAACGAAGACCCGTCGGCTTCGGACCGTCGGGGAACACGTGCCCCAGATGCCCGTCGCAACGTGCGCAATGCACCTCGGTCCTTCGCATGAAGAAACTGCGATCCTCGCTCTCGCCAATCATGTCGTCGTCAATCGGCTGGTAGAAGGACGGCCATCCAGTGCCGCTGTCAAACTTGTGGGCTTGGTCAAAAAGGCGTGATCCGCAACCCTTGCACGAGAAGACGCCCGGTTCCCGCGGAAAATTGTCATGCGTGAAGGCGCGTTCGGTTCGGTGCTTTCTGAGGACGTCGAAGGCCAGCCCGTCCAATTGGTTGCGCCACTCTTCATCTGTCTTGACGATCTTCTCCACTTGGATTCCCCTTTGTCGTGCTACTGTCACAGTTGCGGGGCGCCATGGCCCATGCGAAACTTAGGTCGGCGGACCGGATTCACCAAGGGGGCAATACGGTGCGTGCAACGTACAGGGCCCGAATCGCGGCTGCGCCCGAGGACATCGAGGCTGCACAGCGGCTTCGGTATCTGGCCTTCATTGCGTGCAGGGATGCCGTGGACCGTCCTGACGGGCTTGACGCAGATTCGTTTGACGACATTTGCCAGCAGGTTCTTGTCGCGGAGGTCGGCAGTGACCGGGTCGTTGCCACGTTTCGGTTGCTGCGGCTCGGCTGCGGGGCCGAAATCGGCAAGAGCTATTCGGCTCAGCACTATGGGCTGAGGGGCTTGTCGAGGTACCGGCGGCCAATGGTCGAGGTAGGCCGGTTCTGCGTAGCGCCGGACGAAGTCGATCCAGGCATCCTGCGCACGGCATGGAGCGCCCTTGCCGCGATCGTTGACCGCGAAGGAATCAGGCTGCTATTTGGCTGCTCGTCGTTTCACGGCACCGATGCGGGGATCTACACCGATGCATTCGCCATGCTGAAGGAACGGCATCTTGCGCCGCAGCGCTGGCGTCCCAGGATCAAGGCGCCGAACGTGTTCAGGTTCGCGCAGCGGCTTCCGCAGAAGCCGGATCGGCGCCGGGCGCTGCGCTCGATGCCGCCCCTGCTCAGGAGCTACCTGTCCATGGGTGGCTGGGTCAGCGATCATGCGGTCATCGACAGGGACCTGAACACGATTCACGTCTTCACCGGGCTGGAGGTAGATTCCATTCCTCCGGGGCGAGCGCATCTGCTGCGCGCGTCTGCCACGCGCGGCTGCGGTCTTGCCGGACCGTCACGCTTGACCTGTTTCGGAGTCCCGCATAGCCCGCCGGCATGGCACGCGCACCGCTTCTGCAACTGACCGGCATCGCGCTGACATTCGGCGGGAAGCCGCTGTTTGAGGCCCTGTCGCTGATCATCCAGCCGGGAGACCGCCTGGCGCTGGTCGGACGGAACGGCTCCGGGAAATCCACCCTTCTCAAGGTCATGGCCGGTCTGATCGATGTCGACGAGGGCGAGCGGGCGATTTCGTCCGGCGACAGCGTTGGCTACATGGAGCAGGAGCCAGACCTGCGCGGGTGCGAGACGCTTGGCGACCTGGCGACCCGTGGCGTTGAGGCTTCGGAGCATTGGCGTGTCGATGCGGCCGCCGACGGGCTGAAATTCGACGTCGATACGCGGGTCGAAGCCGCTTCCGGCGGCGCGCGGCGGAAAGCTGGGCTGGCAAGGCTCATCGCGCGGGCGCCAGAACTCTTGCTGCTTGACGAGCCGACAAACCATCTGGACATCGAATCGATTGCCTGGCTTGAGACGCACTTGGCCGAAACCGGACGGGCCTTCGTCGTGATCAGCCACGACCGCGCCTTTCTTCGTGCGCTCACGCGCGCGACGATCTGGATCGACAGGGGCGTTGTGCGTCGGCGCGAAGGCGGCTTCGCGGGTTTCGACGAATGGCGCGACAGGATCTGGGCGGCGGAGGATGCGGCACGACACAGGCTCGACCGCAAGATCCTGAGCGAGAGCAAATGGGCGGTCGAGGGCATCAGTGCGCGTCGCCGGCGGGACTTGGGTCGCGTGCGGGCGTTGGAAGCGATGCGGGCCGAACGCGCGAACCAGGTCCTGCGTCAGGAAGCTGCAAGGATGGAGCTGATGTCCGGTCCGAGATCGGGCAAGCGCATCATCGAGGCGCGACGGATTTCCAAGGAATTCGACAGCAGGGTGATTTGCCGGGACTTTTCGCTTCGGGTGATGCGTGGCGACCGGGTCGCACTGGTGGGTCCCAACGGTGTCGGCAAGACCGCGATGGTCGAACTTCTGTCTGGCCGCGCAGAGCCGGATGAAGGCAGAATCGAGTTCGGGACGAATGTCGAGCTTGCGGTCTTCGATCAGCACCGCGCCGAACTTGATCCCGATGCGACGCTTTGGGAATGCCTGACGGGCGACAAGGCGATGCGACTCCCTGGGCGGTCGGACCAGGTCATGGTGCGCGGCCGGCCCCGGCATGTCGTGACCTACCTGAAGGAATTCCTTTTTGACGAGACGCAGGCCCGGGCTCCGGTCCGGTCGCTGTCAGGCGGTGAAAGGGCGCGCCTGCTGCTTGCGCGCATAATGGCGAAGCCCGCAAACCTGCTGGTGCTGGACGAGCCAACGAATGACCTGGACATGGAGACGCTGGATCTCTTGAGGATCCTTCTGATCGAAAGCGATTCCACGGTCTTGCTGGTCAGCCACGACCGGGACTTCGTCGAAAGGGTGGCGACGAGAACCTTGGCATTCGAGGGAGCTGGTCGGATCACGGTTCACGCGGGCGGGCGACTGGACGTTGCCTGCCCGGACCGCGCAGCGACGCAAGCATCCACCCGTTCGTCCTTGGCGAAGGGGCGAACGCCCCGAAAGAAGCGCAAGCCGAAGCAGGCGAATGCGCGGGGGCTGAGTTTCACCGAGACTCACCGCCTGGACGAGCTTCCCGGAATCATCGCTCGGCTTGAGGCCGAGATTGCAAGACTGAGCGAGCTTATGTCAGATCCGGAACTTTATGCCCGCGAACCGGTCAAGTTCCGGAAGGCAGCCGACGCGTTGGCAGACAGGCAGGCACAACTTGCCGCCGCCGAGGCCGAATGGCTTGCTCTTGAGGAAAGGGCGGAAGGCGGTTGAATGGTCGGAGGCGGCTGGGACGCGACCTCTTCCATACACGTCCGGAGTCGTTGAAGCCTGATCGGAGAGGACCGGGTTGCGCTCATCGGCCGGAATGGCAGAGGCTCGGGTCAAGCCGGTGCGTCGTCCCTTTCGCATCAATTTTTGGCGTGCTGGAATCGAAGGAAAAAACATGTTTGCCGCTCTTGACTGCCGTAGAAATATGCGTAGAACCCGCGCATTCGCGAACTCCTCGAACCGGGACGACACATGGGCACGTTCACCGCAACTCCGGCGGAGATTGACAAGAAGTGGATTCTGATCGACGCCGAAGGCGTCGTATTGGGGCGACTTGCCTCGATCATTGCCACGCTCCTGCGCGGCAAGCACAAGGTGACGTACACGCCACACATGGACATGGGCGACAACGTCATCGTCGTCAATGCCGACAAGGTTCAGTTGACTGGCAACAAGCGCGAGAAGCCGAATTACTGGCATACCGGCTATCCGGGCGGACTAAAGTCGCGGACGACTGGAGAGATTCTTGATGGCGCGCATCCCGAGCGTGCGGTCATGCAGGCCGTCAAGCGCATGCTTCCCAGGAACCGCCTGTCGCGAAAGCAGATGACCAATCTTCGCGTCTATGCCGGAACCGAGCACCCGCATGACGCGCAGATGCCGGAAGTGCTCGACGTCAAGTCCCTTAACAAGAAGAACACCCGGAGCTGAATCGATGGCCGAAGACGTCGCAATGGCAAGCGAGCCGACGGAAACCGCAGGAGTGGCCGACGGCGTTCTTGCCGACATGCAGGTTGCGGTGGCCGATCCGGAACCGGCCCGCGTGCCCGTCCGCGACGAGTTTGGCCGGTCGTACGCGACCGGGAAGCGCAAGGAGGCCGTGGCCCGTGTCTGGATCAAGCCGGGCTCGGGCAGGGTGGTCGTCAATGGCAAGGACATGGACGAGTACTTTGCGCGTCCCGTTCAGCAGATGATCCTGCGGCAGCCTTTCAAGGTGGCTGGCGTTGACGGCGAATTCGACGTCATGGCGACGGTCAAGGGCGGCGGCCTTTCCGGGCAGGCGGGGGCCGTCAAGCACGGAATCTCAAAGGCGCTTCAGCTTTATGATCCCAGGTATCGCGCGGCACTCAAGGCCGCGGGTTTCCTGACCCGCGACAGCCGCGTGGTGGAGCGCAAGAAATACGGCAAGGCCAAGGCGCGCAAGAGTTTCCAGTTCTCCAAGCGCTGACGCAGGACGAGTCAAGGACTCAACGAATTCAAGCGCTCGCGGGAATTTGCGGGCGCTTTGTCCTGTTGTGAGAGAGAGAGTGGGCCGCACGATTACACGTCTGGCTCCGTGTCGCCTGCCGCAGTTCTGCAGCGAATCGAATGGCCGTCAGGACGGACTGTCGGAATTTCTTCGGATTTTTCGATCCGCTTTTGGTTGGATCGACGCCTTGTCGCTGTTCCGAGCTTGGAATGATTGCGCAAATCGCCGGAATTCATGGTCGGCATGTCCAATGAGGCAGGGATTTTGGAATAGTTCTGCGGAACCGGGCCTGAATGGCTAGACCCGGCCGCGAACTTCCGGTGAGCCTGCCGCGTAGTGCCGGGCACGGAACAACCAGTTGACTTTGCCAATGCCCTCCACCTCATTGAAATGCGGGCACACATATTCCCAGGCGATGTCGCCCTCGGGGGTCACCTCGAAGACACACCCCTTTGCGCCCTCGCAAATCAAGGTGTTGCCACTGGCGAGACGCTGGCATCCACCCACATGCGGCGAAAAGAAGCTTTGAGGGTTGTCCCTTGCCTTGTAGCGCCAGACAATGTCGTTGGTTGCTGGATCGATTTCCCAAATCTGGGAATGGTGCAGGTCGGAAGCATAGGCACCGTTGGCGAACACCAGGACATTGCCGTTGTCGAGCATCTGCGCGTCGTGCTGCCCGCCCATCTCGTCGTCCTGATAGTGCCAGACTATCTCGTCTGTCTGCCGGTCGAGGAGGAAGACGAGGTTCAGGACCTTGGAGCTGACCAGGTACTGCCCGCCCTCCAGAGGAACGATCGTGTTCGTATGTCCCGTGGACCAGCGGTTGGCGTTGCGGTGCAGCGGGAACCGGTCGCTACCGAGCTCCGTAAGGAGCCGTTCCCAGACGACTGCGCCGGCCTCGTCGACTTCACGGATGGCTTCGCCGCAGATGCCTGCCTTGGCTTCCGAACCGGGAACGCCACCCTGGATTGATGCCTGGACCTCAGGATCAATGTCGGTGTATGCCAGATACACGGCTCCGCCAGTTGGCAGCCGCCGCGCGTCGTGATGCTGGTACGGGTCGCAATGCTCCCATACCAAGTTGCCCTCCCAGTCGTATTCACGCATCAGGCCGCTGCTGGTCAGGGCGACGCCCCTGCGCCCTTTGGACCGCTCGTTGACAAAGAGGTTTCCGTTCGGAAGCAGAGTGCACCAGAAGGTCAGTCCGCTTCCGACTGTCCAGCGGTGTCCTGTCACTCCGTCATAGTCGATCAGGTAGACCTGATTGCCGCCGGATGGGGCAATGAGCACATGGCCGGGGGTCGACCGGGTTCGGTCATGGAACGTCACGCCGGGGGTTGGGGTCAGCATCGAACAAGTCCTTGTGGCGCCCAAGACGCCGAATTGCCGAAAGGAATAGTGCCGCAATTGTCGACCCGTCAATGTTCGTCCTCGTGTTGTCAGGAGACGCACAAGGCCCTAGCGTTCAGGCCAATTGCCCCAGAACTCTCAAGAACGGTGACCCGCAATGCCAGCGTCTACAGCCCAGAAGCCAGGCACGGCAGCTCCAGCTTGTGACATCGATTTCTTCAGCGATGAATGCGTAATGGATCCGGTTCCGGCCTACCACCGGATGCTGGCCACTGGTCCGGTCGTTTGGCTGCCAAGGAACCGATTGCACGCGATTTGTGGCTATGATGCGCTGACGGAGTCGTTGCGCAATCACAAGGTCTTTCGTTCCGGAAAGGGCGTTTCGGTCGACGACTCGATCAACGCATTCCTCATCGGCAGCACTCTCAATTCTGACCCGCCGGAGCACGACGCGACACGGGCCATCACGTTCGGGCCGCTAACGCCCAAGGCGCTGGAAGCGGTGCGTGCCCGGATCGAGGAAGAGGCACAACTCATTGCCGACCGGGTGGTCGCGCAGCGCGAGTTTGACGCCGTCAGTGAACTCGCCACGCATTTGCCGCTGGCAATTGTGCGCGATCTGGTGGGGCTTGGCGCCCATGGCAAGGAACACATGCTGAAATGGGCTGCCGCCACGTTTGAGTTGATGGGAGATCCGCGTGATCGAAGGGACACGGCTACAATGAATCTGGACGAGTTGCGCCAGTTCCTGGAAGATCCCCATGTGCTGAATGATCTCGGCCCTGACGGCTGGGCCAATCGTGCAACTCGAATGGCGGTCGAGGCCGGGATGGATCACAGGAAGGCGATTTCGCTGATGCGGGACTACATTGCGCCCAGCCTCGACACGACGATTTCGGCCATCGGGTATG
>JAPPCV010000087.1 GCA_028824715.1 Boseongicola sp.
GAGCCCGGGACTGAGGAAGCATCCCGGGGTTGGTCTTCAACGCATGGTTCAGGGTGGATTGGATGACAGTCTCCTTTCCTGTGCTGGTCAGCGCGGGCTCCCGAAACTTTCGTTCCTCAAGCCCCTCCCTTCAGGGAGGGGTCGCTGACTGCCGTCCCTTTGTTGTGCGGAACGACGGTAGAAGACCCCGACGCGGACGACAACGCCAAATGGAAGGACGCCTTCAGGGCGTCCCCCGAAACCGTCCGAACCATGGGAATCGATCCACGTTGAACGTGCCGGCTGCCGGGTGTTCGCGGTGCGTTGCCACGGTCAGACGTGCCACCGGCGGACTCGCCTGACCCCAAGGGTTGATTTGATCCGATTCCAAGGGCAGGGTTCCGATCATGACGGTCCAGTACCCGGCTCCCTTCCCAAGATCCCGGCATGCGCCCGAACGCGTGGCATTCGATCGCCGCGAACTTATGGCAATCCTGAACGTCTACGGCCGCATGGTCGTCGCCGGAGAATGGCGCGACTACAGCATGTCCTTCCTGCAGGACACCGCGATCTTCTCGATTTTTCGCCGGACTACCGAGTATCCTGTCTACCGGATCGAAAAGCGGCCCAGGCTCCGGGAACGGCAGGGCATGTATTCCGTAGTCGGCATGGACGGCCACGTCCTGAAGCGCAGCCAGGACCTGAAGACCGTCCTGCGCGTCCTTGAGCGGAAGCTCATCCGCGTTGTCGAGTAACCTGCTTCTCTCTTGGGCCAAGCCTCATGCGTTTCAAGCGCGTCGGCCGCAGCCGCGACGTCGCCGGCCCGGTGTCGGTTGACGCCATCCGTGCCAAGGCGGTCGCGACCCGCTCTTCGACGACCGACATGTGGTGGGCGTTCGCGTGGATGAGCGTGTCATTGCCGCTGGCGATAGCGACATGACCATTCCAGAACACGAGGTCACCGGCGTTCAGGGTGTCAGATTCCGAAAGGCGCTCTCCCGGCATCGCCTCCTGAAGATCGCTGTCCGGAGGGCATTCAAGACCCGCCGCGTGAAACGCCGCCTGCACCAGTCCGGAGCAATCGATTCCGTAGCCGGAATTCCCCGCCCAGACATAGGGTGTCCCCAGCATGACTCGCGCCCAGCCTACGACGTTCCCGTCCCTCGACCCAACTTCGGTGAGGTGCGCTGCAGGGACGTGCAGGCGATCCCTTGAGACGATTCGGCACCATGCGCCGAGTCGCTCGGTCACTCGAACCTCGGAGTTCAGGTGCAAGTCCCGCACGAGCGAGGCCTTGGCATTCGGATCCGCCCGCGCGTACGTGGAGCGAACCATGACCCTGTGCGTCGGACGGAAGGCCCTGGCCAGGCATGTCGCCCCGACATAGCCGACATATCCGTCCTTGGACGAGTATCCGAAACTCCAGCTTCCTTGTCTCTCGAGTTCGACAAACCTGTCGCCGAAAATCAACTGGCGAACCGCCTGGCCCCAGGGCGACTCAAGCAGCCAGGCAGATTCAGCGACGCTGTACGCCTTTCCATCAGTGAAGAGATCCGCCTCGACAAGTCCCTGCAGTTCGCTCCTCGCCACACGCCCGTTTGCCGCCAGGAATCTCCTGTCACTCATCCAAGCATCTCCGGCAGCGCCCTGTAGAGTGCACGGATGCCCTGCCCGGACCCGCCCCTGGGACGGCCCGGTGCGGAGTCCCGAGTCCAGCCAAATATGTCAAAATGCATGTAACGCGACGCAGCCGTGACGAAACGTCGGAGGAACAGTGCGGCCGTGATCGATCCCGCAAAGCCGCCTTTCGGCGCATTGTCCAGATCCGCGATTCCCGGCTCGATCATCTTCTCGTACGGGTCCCAGAACGGAAGTCTCCAAACCGGATCCCGCACCGCCTCTGCCGCCGCCTCCAGCGCAGCGGCATCGCCGTCATCCGTCGCGTAGAACGGCGCGAGGTCTGGCCCGACCGCGACCCTGGCCGCTCCCGTCAAGGTGGCCATCGACACGATCAGGTCTGGTCGGTCCTCGTCGGCCAGAGCCAACGCGTCGGCAAGCACGAGCCGGCCCTCGGCATCGGTGTTGTTGATCTCGACCGTGAGGCCTTTTCGCGAGTCGAGGATGTCGCCCGGACGGAACGCCTCGCCGGAAATGGAATTCTCGACCGCCGGAATCAGGACGCGAAGCCGACAATTCATGCCGCTGTCCATCAACATGTGGGCAAGACCCAGCACGTTGGCAGCTCCGCCCATGTCCTTCTTCATCAATTGCATGGACGCGCCGGGCTTGATGTTCAACCCGCCGGTATCGAAGCACACGCCCTTGCCAATCAGTGCAAGGGACGGACCGCTGTCGCCCCATGACATGTCAATGAGCCTCGGCTCCCTGGAACTGGCCCGTCCCACGGCATGGATCATCGGGAGGTTGCGCTTCGACAGCGCGGCCCCCGCGGTGACTTCAACAGCCATGCCATGGGTGCCTGCAAGATCGCGGGCCGCCATCTCGAGTTCGTCCGGACCCATATGGGAGGCGGGCGTGTTTATCAGGTCGCGGGCCAACGCCTCGCCGGACGCGATCCGCTCCAGCATCGCCGCATCAACGCCTTCAGGCGCCAGCAGCATGGCCAACGGTTTCGAATCGGAGACGAACCTGTCAAACCGGTAGCCTGCGAGCAGCCAGCCGAGCGCGGCCTCGGCAAGCTCGTCGCCCTCCAGGTCGCACTCGAGCCGCCAGACACCTTCGGGAAGATGTCCACGCAGCGCTCCAGCCAGGAACCGGCCCCGCGCGCGGTCCTTCCCGCTGCCCAGCCCGCCGACGGCACCGCTCAACCCGCCCTTGCCAGGCAAGGGAAGGGCTTCGCCGACACCGGCCTTGAAGCCCGCAGCGCCGACCCAGTCGCGCGTCGCATCGTCCCGCGCCGCGAGCCAGTCCGCGAGTCCCTCCTTTTTCACCAGAAACAGCGGCCTTGCCGCAGAAGCGTCTGTCGAAAATGCAAGCGCTGGCAACGTGATTCCCCCCAAGGCAGGTTTCGGCACGACCAATGCCAATTGTCAACGAACGTCAATCCAAAGGCGCAACCTGCCCATGGTTGCGCTGTTCGGATCAATAACGGTTCAGCCCCGCCTCAGGCCGTTCTCGTCGACATGAATCCACATTGTCATCCACGCAGCGCCTGACGCTGTCCGCGACCGCGAATCATGCTGTCTCCATTGCGGCAACCCGATCCAACCCGTCGTCAGGCCTTGCAAATCCACATGCCGAAGCTCTTGAATTCACCCCGCAGCACAGCTCCGGCCAATCGGTGCACCGAAGGAGTCTAAGGCGCGTGGTGCACCTCCTGCAGACCACAGACAGGCGTCGCCAAACCTTCCATCCGAGCCTTGAGCTGAAGCGACAGGAACTGCGAATAGTGGCGGGACTGGTGCAGGTTGCCGCCGGGGAACCAAAGCGCCTCCTGCTGCGACGAAAGAACGAGCAACGGCGGCGTTGAGCGCGATGGGACTGTCGGTTTCGGATGCGATCCGGATCCTGATGCTGCGCATCGCGGATGAGCAGCGCCTTCCGTTTGACGTGAAGGTTCCGAATTCGGCCACAGTCGAGGCAATGGAGGAACTGGAGGCCGGCAAGGGCCAACGGTTCGAGACGCCTGAAGACCTGCGGGCGGACCTGGGGATGAGCGTGCTGGCGCTTGTTCGGTCGACACGGTTCCGCAAGGACGTGAAGCGCATGCAGAAGCGAGGCAAGGACATGGAAAGGCTGGCCACGGCAGTGACGATGCTGGCGCGCCAGGACGCCTTGCCCGCGGAATACCGGGATCACGCGCTGCGTGGGGACTGGGCGGGCTTCCGCGACCTGCACATCGAGCCGGTCTGGCTGCTGCTCTACCGGGTCGCAGGCGACGAGGTGCAGCTGGCGCGAACAGGCAATCACTCGGACCTGTTCCAGAAGTGACGGGCACCTTGGGGATGACGTTTCCCGAGGTGCCAAGCCGGGGTGAACAATGGGCCTTTCCGCGATCATGACTTACGGACGGCCGGACGCGACCGCGCTCGGCATCGTCGTGCGGTTCCTTGATCGAGAACGGGACGCTGCGCGTCGCAATCAGCCAGAAAGAGGTTCCGTTCGGTCGACACGGTTCGCGGCGCCGCGCTGCAGATAGGCAGCATGGAACCGCGCCGCGACTTGGGCAATGAACGCTCTCGAGAACGTGCCGATTCTGCCGTCGGGATCGAAGTGGTACGACTGTTCCAGGATGTCGCGGTTGTGCTCGTCCAGAACGATCCAGAGCTGTCGCTCATCGGCGAGACCCACGCGGCGAGCTTCGGTGATCGGTATCTCAAGGGTGTCCCGGTCCTCGTCGGGCGGCAGGCTGGTGATGGGCAGCAGGTAGAGCATAGTCTTGGTGCTGCGGATCGGGACAACGGCGGCGAGCGTGACCGGTCGTGGCTTGCGACCCTCGGTCTCTCCGCGCTCTGCCTGCCACGACCAGAGGTAAGGGTAGCGCCAGACGTCGCCTGAGCCGGGATCAGTCATCGGCATCCATGAGACGGGTCAGCTCGGCGACCAGGAGCTTGCCCTCTTCGGGGGGAATGTCGGCGGTGCGCCGGGCGATCCGGGGGTCACCCGATGTCTTGAGCGTTTCGTAGCTCTCGGTCGTGAGCAAGACGAAGCGCCGCTTTCCGTGCCTGGCGATGGCAACCGGCTCCTGGGCCGCGGCGGCCAGGACGTCTCCGGTCTTGTTGCCGAGGTCCGTGGACGTGAATTGAAGCATGTTTCGTTCCTTTGTCGAACACATGGAAATTAGCGAAAACCCAGAAAAGGGTCAAGGACCTGTTCGCGCACACGGCCGGGCTTGACGTCGTCGCGGAGAAGAGGATCGACATCGAGGCCTGCGGCGGCCCCCGGAAGCGCAAAGGACGCAAGGGCGTGCGGCTCGAGCTGCGGGCCGGGTCCGTCGACCTGGTCCCGCCGGCCGAGCTGCGGAAGGGCACGGCGCCCCTGCGCATGCTCGCCGTGCGCGTGCTGGAACCCGACCCGCCGGACGGCAAGGAGCCGCTCGACTGGCTGCTGCTGACCACCGAGGGCGGGCCCGACGCGGAGAACGCGCTCCGCGTCGCCGGATGGCACGAGAGCAGGTGGCTGATCGAGGAATGGTTCGCCGCCGTCAAGACCGGGACGCGGATCAAGGACCGCAGGCTCAACGCCGCCGACGACCTGCGAAGGTGCCTCGCCTTCGACGCCATCACCGCCTGCACCGTCATGTCCGTCGAGCGCCTCGCGCGGAGCGCGCCGGACACGCCGGCGCGGACGGTCGTCCACCTCGACGAGATCCATGTCCTCGCCGTGCACATGGCGAAGCCGAACCACCGCAGGCAGCGCGGCCCGCCAGACCCGGACCAGACGGTCGCGGCGTTCGCGGTCAACACCGCGCGCCTCGCCGGCTTCATCCCCTCGAAAAGGCAGCCATGGCCCGGGACGCGCAAGCTATGGGAAGGATACCTGATACTGTCGCTCTTCGTCGAACATCACAGGGCAATGCGCGAATGCGCAAACACCGAGTCAACGGCGTTGCATTGAAAGATCCGGGCCCTTGAACACGCAGCCGTCGTCGCCTCGCTCGAGAATCTCATGACCCGTCCGTTTGTCGAGGAGGCGGTTTCTGCGCGTGCGCTGTCGCTTTGCGGCCTTGGGGTGGACATCCGGGGCGGCGACCTCTTGCCATGCATGCCGGAGACCGGCGAATTCGAGCCGGCCTGATCGTCAGGCTTGCACCCCGGGCCGGGCTCGGACGATGGCGTCAGGATGCGGCGTCGTGGCCCTCGAGGGACGACCTTCCTCTCCGTCGCTGCGCAGCCGCAAGACGATCGGCATTGGCGCAGCTCGCCGGGCGGCCGTTCACGCGACCGCCTCGTCGGCCTTTCTCAGCACCCGGTTTCCGAGAAGTTCGGCAATCTGGACCGCGTTCAGCGCCGCGCCCTTCCTCAAGTTGTCCGAAACGCACCAGAAGTTCAGGCCGTTCTCCACAGTCGAGTCCTGGCGGATCCTGCTGACGAACGTGGCAAAGTCTCCCACGCACTCGACCGGCGTCGCGTAGCCCCCGTCCTCGCGCTTGTCGACGACAATGACGCCGGGGCTTTCGCGCAGGATTGCACGCGCCTCGTCTTCGCCCAGGAACTCCTCGGTCTCCACGTTGATCGCCTCGGAATGGCCCACGAAGACCGGAACCCGCACGCAGGTCGCCGTCAGCTTGATCAATGGATCAATGATCTTCTTTGTCTCGGCGACCATCTTCCATTCTTCCTTGGTCGAACCGTCCTCCATGAAGACATCGATATGCGGAATCACGTTGAACGCGATCTGCTTCTGAAACTTCCTTGCCTCGACTTCCTCCACCGGATTGTAGATTGCCTTGGTCTGGTCCCACAGCTCATCCATGCCTTCCTTTCCGGCCCCCGACACGGACTGGTAGGTCGAAACAACGACCCGCTTGATCCTTGCCCGGTCATGCAATGGCTTCAGCGCAATCACCATTTGTGCCGTTGAGCAGTTGGGATTGGCGATGATGTGCCGGTTCCTGCAATCCACGATCGCGTCCGGATTCACTTCCGGAACGATCAGGGGAATGTCCGGTTCGTAGCGATACAGGGACGAGTTGTCGATCACGATGCAACCCGTCTTGGCTGCCCTGGGAGCATAGGCCTTTGTCGGGCCTGACCCGATCGCAAAAAGCGCCATGTCGAATCCGCCGAAGTCGAAGCCATCCAGATCCCTTGTCTTGAGGGTCTGGTCGCCGTAGCTCACTTCCGTGCCCAGCGACCTGCGGCTCGCAAGAGCCACGACCTCATCTGCGGGGAACTGGCGCTCCGCCAGGATGTTGAGCATTTCACGGCCCACGTTGCCCGTGGCGCCGACGACTGCGACGCGATAACCCACCATGGCCTCCTGCTTGGCTGGGACGTTGTCCAATATCGCCTGTTCGTGCCAGAGAAAAGGGGCAAATCGTCCCGCACCCGTACAAGCAATGACGCCGTCCAGCGACCTGCCGCCAAACCGGAATGCCGACGGCGTGTTTGCGCCGCTTGCGGTCTGCGGCAGGATGCGGCGCACGCTTCCCCTTGACCTCTCGTCCCCTTCGAAGCACGTCCTTGCCCATGCACACCAACCTTCCCTACCGGCACTGCGCAGGCGTGGCGCTGGTCAATGCCCAAGGTCTCGTCTTTACCGGCGAGCGCGTCGACACGCCCGGCGCATGGCAGATGCCCCAAGGGGGCGTAGACAGTGGCGAGGCGCCTCGGTCAGCGGCGTTTCGCGAGCTTGAGGAGGAGACGGGCATATCGCCGGCCTTGGTAACCCTTGAACGCGAGCATCCGGACTGGATTCTCTACGATCTCCCTGAACATCTCGTCGGCAAGCTCTGGAGCGGTCGCTATCGGGGTCAGAAGCAACGATGGTTTCTGATGCGGTTCCATGGCGCTGACGGCGACATCGCCCTGGACCAGGAGCACCGCGAATTCTCACGATGGCGCTGGTCCACTCCGGACGAAGTGATCGGAAACATCGTTCCGTTCAAGCGCGCTGCCTACGAGCAGGTCATCGCGGCGTTCCGGCCGCACCTGTCTGCCGCTCCGTAGGCGCCTGGCATCCGGCTCGACGCGCGATGCCGCCTGGGTCCCGTTTTCCGTCCAGGTCATGGCGGCCACGTACGCCGTGCCGGCCAGGCATCCCGCTTTCCCTCTTCGGCGCTCAGGGATAAACCCGTCGCATGCCGAAAGGAAGAGTCGATACGAAAGCGGTCGGGCTGGATGCGGGGGCCAGTTTCATCCGGTGGCTGACCGGCGCCGAGAACCTGCACTACGGCCTCTGGACCGATCTGGAACCCGTCGCAGGAAACGTCGGCAAGGCTCAGGAAGCATATACCGAAAGGCTCCTTGGCTTCCTGCCCGAAGGTCCGCTCTCGATTCTCGACGTCGGCGGCGGGGCTGGAGAGACGGCCAGAAAGCTCGCTGATCTCGGCCACCGTGTGGACATCGTCGTGCCATCCCGCCCGCTTGCGGAGCGCTGCCGCGCAAACGCGCCAGGTGCGCGCGTCCATGAAACGACCTTCGAGGCATTCGACAGCGACACCGCGTTCGACCTGTGCCTGTTTTCGGAGAGCTTCCAGTACATCCCGCTCCGAGTCGCGCTGAACAAGGCGCTGCAGTTCGCCGCTCCGGGAGGTCATGTCCTGATCGCCGACTGTTTCCGGTCCGAGGAATTCACGCCGGGCGGCCAAACACGGACCGTGGGCGGCGGACATCCAGTCGCGGAGTTCCGGGCAGCCATCGAGGCTTGCGCCGGAGAGGTGCTTCGCCAGGAGGACATCACCGAAGCGGTCGCGCCCTCGATCGACATCGAGCAGGGGCTGCTTCATGTCCTTGGCGATGCGGTCACGCGCGTTGATGCCGAGCTTTCCGCGAAACGGCCCGTCGTGCGCTGGCTTCTGGCGCACGCAGCCAGGCTCGCGTTCGGGCGCCGCCGCCTGCACCGGCTGGACAGACGGCTTCGCGGCAATGAGCGCAACAGCACGGTCTTCGTCCGGAACAACCGCTACCTCGTTACGCTGATCCAGAAGGGGCGGGAGCGTGCGGTGCACCCGGAACCGAACGCCGCCGGTTGAGAACGGTTTTCCGACCATGTCTCGCGGACTTGAAGATGGACCGGAAAAGAAAGTTGGCAAAAGAACAAAAAGCGAATATCGTGCTTCGAGTCGCAGGATCCGAACGCAACCCAAGCCGCATCAGGACATTGCCCGTGAGCTTCGCCGAACTCAGCGCCATGTCGAACTTCACCTTCCTCACCGGCGCCTCGCACCCTGAGGAATATGTCGACCGTGCCGCGCTCCTTGGCCTCTCGGCCATCGCGATTGCGGATGTGAACTCGGTTGCAGGCGTTGTGCGAGGACATGCCCGTGCCCGGGAAATCGCGCGGCAGGTGAAGGAGCGCCTGGCCAGCGACCTGATAGGCCCGCCCGCCCCGATGAAAGGCTGGGAAAAGGAAAGACAGGTTTTTGAAAGCTATCCGGGTGGCAAGGCGCGCCGAAAGAACGGCACCCTTGCATCAGAGGAGCTGGAAGGCCTGCCCGGCAGCCCGCATGCGGCAGCTGAAACCGGAACGGAACCTTCATCGCTGGAAACCTCCGCCGCCATACTGAACGTGCCACGCCTGATCCCTGGCGCACGGATCGTGCTCGACACCGGATTTTCAGTCACCGCGCTTCCGAAAACCCGCAAGGGCTGGGGCAATCTTTGCCGCCTTGTTTCGCGCGGACGGCTTCGCGCAGAGAAGGGCCACTGCCTCCTCTACATGGATGATCTAGGCGAATTTGGCGCAGAACTCGCCCTCCTGATCCATCCGCCCGAGGAGAAAAGGCCGAAGGGCAGTGCAGAACCCAGACCCCCCCGGCAAGAAAAGGCCGGCGACGCTCCCAAGACAGGGGGCATCCGGAACGCCTGGCGGGCACAGGTCAACCGGTTGTCACGCCGCTTTCCCCGGGACAGCCATCTCGTGATGAGCCCCCGTTATGACGGGCAGGACGCCGAACGCTTCGACAATCTCGCCGGGCTTGCGAGGCAGATGGGTCTTCCTTCCGTCGCTTCCGCGACCCCCCGCATGCATCACGGCTCCCGCCGCAAGCTCGCGGACGTGCTGACCGCGATCCGCACCGGCGTGCAGGTCAAGGATCTGGGCCGCGCAGCCCTCGCGAATTCCGAGCAGAGATTGCGGGACGAGACGGAGATGCGCCGCCTGCTCGGCCCCCATGGCGATGCCGTCGACCGCGCCGCCCGGCTGGCGGCATCCCTCGCCTTCTCGCTCGACGAGCTTCGCTATGAATATCCCTCGGAAGTCTCCGAAGGCCAATCCGCGGCCGAGCGCCTGCGCGAACTTGCCTACAGGGGGCTCGAGAAACGCTATCCCCGGGCCTCTGCCCCCGAGCGTGTGCGAAACCTTCTCGAGCATGAACTGGCGTTGATCGCCAAGCTGGAATACGAACCGTATTTCCTCACGGTCTACGACGTGGTGGATTTCGCCCGCTCCAAGGGCATTTTCTGCCAAGGCCGGGGAAGCGCCGCGAATTCAGTGGTTTGCTACTGCCTGGGCATCACCTCGGTTTCTCCGGAGATCGGCTCCATGGTCTTTGAGCGCTTCGTCTCGGAGGCCCGGGAGGAGGCGCCCGACATAGACGTCGACTTCGAGCATGAGCGCCGCGAGGAAGTGATCCAGCATATCTATGACCGCTACGGGCGGGATCGCGCCGGGCTCTGCGCCACGGTCGTGCATTACCGTGGCAAGCGCGCAATCCGTGAGGTGGGTCGCGCCATGGGTCTCACCGCGGATGCGGTCGGCGCGATCTCGTCCCAGCTCTGGGGCTTCTTCGACACCTCCGGCATGGCGGCGCAACGGCTCCGCGAGATCGGCTTTGATCCCGACGACCGTCACCTGTCGCAAACGCTCGAGCTTGTCTCCCAGATCCAGGGCTTTCCCCGCCACCTCTCGCAACATGTCGGCGGCTTCGTCATCACTGAAGGCCGCCTCGATGAGCTTGTCCCCATAGAGAACGCCACCATGGAGGGCCGCACCGTCATCTGCTGGGACAAGGATGACATTGATGCCCTCGGGATCCTGAAGGTCGATGTCCTGGCCCTTGGCATGCTCTCCTGCATCCGGAAGGCGTTCGACCTGCTCAGGCTCCATCACCGGATCGAGCACTCGATGGACAGGCAGCCGCCCCACGAAAAGGAAGTCTACGACATGCTCTGCAAGGCAGACTCGCTTGGCGTCTTCCAGGTCGAAAGCCGCGCCCAGATGAGCTTCCTGCCGCGCATGAAGCCACGCAACTTCCACGATCTCGTCATCCAGGTCGCCATCATCCGTCCGGGGCCCATACAGGGTGACATGGTCCATCCCTATCTCAGGCGGCGGAACGGCGAGGAGAAAATCGAGTATCCCTCGGGCGAACTTGAGGAGATACTTGGCAAGACCAACGGCGTGCCCCTGTTCCAGGAGCAGGCCATGCAGATCGCCATCACTGGCGCGGGCTTCTCGCCGGACGAGGCGGACCGGTTGAGGCGCTCGCTCGCCACGTTCAAGAGGCATGGGAACATCAGCGATTTCCGGAACCGCTTCCTCAAGGGCATGCGCGAAAACGGATACGAGGACGATTTCGCCGAGCGCTGCTTTTCACAGCTCGAAGGTTTCGGAAGCTACGGGTTTCCCGAAAGCCATGCGGCTTCCTTCGCCATCCTCGTCTACATTTCAGCCTGGATCAAGTGCTTCCATCCGGGCATCTTCGCTTGCGCACTCCTGAACTCCCAGCCAATGGGCTTCTATGCTCCGGCCCAGATCGTCAGGGATGCCCGGGAGCACGGGGTCGAGGTGCTCCCGCTCGACATCAACGAGTCCGCCTGGGACAACGTCATGCAACCCGGTGGCGGCGGCAAACTGGCCTTGAGGCTTGGCTTCCGGCAGATGAAATCCATGAGCGAAGAGGACGGAACCTGGATCATGGCCGCTCGCGGCAACGGATATCGCTCGGTCGGGGACGTCTGGCGCAAGGCCGGAACCAGGCCGCACGTTCTGCAAGCGCTGGCTGAAGCCGACGCTTTCGGAAGCCTCGGGATTTCGAGGCGCGACGCGATCTGGGAGGCAAGTGCCATCGCCTCGGTCAAGCCCCTTCCGCTTTTTGCAAGCGACCTCGACGGCGAGGCCATCAAGGAACCCGCAGCGCACCTGCCTGAAATGACCCCGGGCGAGCACGTGGTCGAGGACTATGTCACGATGCGACTGACACTCCGCGCCCATCCAATGGCCTTTCTCAGGCATCGGCTGACGCCGCAAGCGCAGCCCGACGGCTGCCTCCTTCCACCGGACGGCTCGAAACCATCCCGCTTCCGGAAGCGCATGAACCTTGCAGCAAAAGCGGGCGGGAGCAGTCCCCTTCACCAATGCGGCCAGGCCCCGTGACCTGGCTCCGGAACTGAACGAGGCCCGGACAATGCCCGATCCAATTGACGAAAGGCCACGCTGCTTTGGCTCAAGGTCAAAGCTCTATGCCCGTTATCACGACACGGAATGGGGCGTGCCCGTTCATGACGACCGGACGCTCTTCGAGATGCTGATTCTCGAAGGCGCGCATGCAGGCCTGTCCTGGGAAACGATCCTGAACAAGCGCGAGGGCTATCGCGACGTCTATCACGGTTTCGACGTCGAGAAGGTCGCCGCCATGAGCGACAGCGAACTGGCCGTCGCGCTTCAGAACCCGGCCATCGTGCGCCATCGCCAGAAGGTGCCGGCCGCCCGGACGAACGCACGCGTCTTCCTGGCGATGCAGGACGAATGCGGCACGTTTGCAGGCTGGCTCTGGGACCACGTGGATGGAACCCCGATCCGGGGCGACTGGAAGAAGGTCACGGACATCCCGGCGGTAACGCCGCTGGCCGAGGAAATCTCGAAAGCCCTGAAGCGTCGCGGCATGACTTTCGTGGGACCAACGATCATCTACGCCTATCTCCAGGCAGTCGGCGTCGTGAACGACCACTACCGAGGATGCTGGAAAAGCGCCGATCTCACTTGAGACGCCCCAGAACTTCGAGACTCGCATAGCCGTCAGGCGGCAATCCCCGGCTCGCCTGAAACGCCCGGATCGCATCCATCGTGTTCGGCCCGATGATCCCGTCCGTGCCTTGCGTGTCGAATCCGCGCGCCGTCAGCAGTCGCTGCATCTCCAACTTTTCGGCACGGCCGAGATTCCTTTCTCTCCTGGGCCAGCGGGACCGGAACGGCCCGCCGCCGTCCAGACGATCCGCAAGATGGCCCACCGCGATCACGTAGGCATCGGCGGCGTTGTACTGCCTGATGACATGGAAGTTGTCGAAGATCATGAAAGCGGCACCACGCACGCCGGCCGGCATCAGGATCGAGGCGAACCCGTGGTCAGGAATGCGCCGGCCCCTGGCGTCGCGGACACCCCTGGCAGTCCAGCCATCGACGGTGTTCCTGACACGCCGGTCTGCAAGCGCGAGATCGAATCCGCGCGAAAGCACGACCTCCATGCCCCAGGGCTGTCCCTTCCGCCAGCCGCAGCGGCGAAGAAAGGACGCCGTCGATGCCAGCGCATCGGCCGGATCATCCGACAAGACGTCG
The DNA here is from genome assembly GCA_028824715.1 of Boseongicola sp. Taxonomy (GTDB): domain Bacteria; phylum Pseudomonadota; class Alphaproteobacteria; order Rhodobacterales; family Rhodobacteraceae; genus JAJEFO01. The sequence continues at coordinate 13,159 of JAPPCV010000087.1, forward strand.
GCTCGCCCGTCGCCTCGAAAGTTCACGGCGTGGTCAAGATACGTCGTCGGCATGAACTGGGCGTGTCCCATGCCACCGGCCCAGCTTCCCTTCAGGCGTTTCGGAGAGATGTCTCCCGCCTGGACGATCTTCAAGGCCGCAATCAACTGATCCTCGAAGAATCGCGCCCGTCGCCCGTCGAAAGCCAGCGTCGCCAGCGCCTCGATCAGGGGCGTGTCGCCACGACATGCGCCAAAGTCGCTCTCGGCCCCCCAGACGGCTGCCAGGATTGCAGCCTCGACTTCGAACTTCGCCTCGATCTCCGCGAGCAGCCGCCGGTTCCTTTGCAACGCCGCCCGACCGTCCCTCACGCGCGCATCCGAGACCACCGCGTCCAGGTAGTTCCAGATCTGCCGGGTGAATTCCGGCTGGCTCCGGTCGCTCCGGATCACGCCTGCATTGTAGCGGACGCCACGAAACGCAACGTCAAAGGCGCCGTCGCGAATGCCGGCAGCGCGGGCTCTTTTTCGAAACCGGTCGATCCAGCGCCGGAAGCCGACGTCCGATCCGGCCACATCCGGCATGCTGGGCCCTGCCGCATCACGGACAGTCATTTTCCCTTCCGCTTCAGCTTTGCCGCCCTCTTCCGGGCCTTGGTCGCCTTTCGACGCGCGGGCATGCGAATCCTGTGCGCCCGGGGCAGCGGCTTGCCGTCGATCTCAAGAAGTTCCAGCAAGATTCCGCCAGTAACCGGGACCGCCTCGGCCAGCCGGACCAGCACCCGCTGCCCGACCGAAATCACGGTGTTCGTGTCGTCGCCTGTCAGGGTCCGATCGTCGCGATCGAAATGGAAATGCTCGTATCCGATCTCGCGCACAGGAATGAGCCCGTCCGCCCCCGTTTCGTCGAGTTCGACGAACGCCCCGAAGCGCTGGACTCCGGAAACGCGCCCGGAGAGCTCTGTTCCAACCCGATCTGCCATATACGCCGCCAGGTAACGGTCATTCGTATCACGCTCGGCCTGCATGGAACGCCGTTCGGTGTTCGAGATGCGCTCGGCAGTGGCGTCGAGCCGCTCCACCTCTGCGTCCGTCAAGCCATCGTCTCCCCAGCCGTGAGCACGGATCAGCGCCCGATGTACCACGAGGTCCGCGTAGCGACGAATGGGAGACGTGAAATGGGCATAGGCCTTCAGTGCGAGACCGAAATGCCCAAAGTTCCTCGAACTGTAATATGCCTGCGTCATCGAGCGCAGCACCGAGAGATTCATGAGCGCGCCGTCATCCGTTCCCGCTGCGGCGGCGAGCAGCCGGTTGAGGTGCCGGTTGCTCAGGACCGTACCGGCGCTGAAGGGAAGCCCGGCCGCCTTGGCGATCTCGTGCAATGCACGAATCTTCTCGCGTGACGGCTCCTCGTGAACCCGGAACAGGAGTGGCGTCCTGTCGCTGATGAGCGTCCGCGCGGCTGCAACATTGGCGAGAACCATGAACTCCTCAATCAACCGATGCATGTCCAGCCGCTCCTTGAATGCAACCGATCTGACCGTGCCGTCCTCGTCCAGGACGATCTCTCGCTCCGGGAGGTCAAGATCGAGTGGCTGGCGGCGGTCGCGAGCGCGTCGAAGCGCGGCATGGGCGGCCCGGAGCGGCTTCAGGACCGTCTCTCGCAGCGGTTCCGCCCTGTCGTTGGGGCGACCGTCCAGGGCGGCCTGCGCCTCTTCATAACTGAGCGAGGCCACCGAGCGCATCCGGGCGCGCTGGAACTCGTGCGCGATCAGTTCACCGCTTGCGTCAATCACGAGGCGGACGGCAATGCATGGCCGCGGCACGCCTTCGTGGAGCGAGCAGAGATCGCCGGACAGGCGGTCGGGAAGCATCGGGACCACGCGATCCGGGAAGTATGTGGAATTTCCACGCTCCCGGGCCTCGAGATCAACGGCGCTTCCGGGCCTGACGTAGTGTGCGACGTCGGCGATCGCGACCCAGAGGACGTGCCCGCCTTCGTTGTCCGGAGCCTGGTCAGGTTCGGCCCAGACCGCATCGTCATGGTCGCGAGCGTCCGCCGGATCGATCGTGACGAAAGGCAGCGATGTCAGGTCCGCTCGCATGCCGGAGCCCGCGGGCCGCGCAGCTTGCGCTTCCGCGATGACCTCATCCGGAAAGTCGTCCCTAAGTCCGTGCTGGTGAATGGCGATCAGCGAAACGGACCTGGGCCGCGACGGATCGCCGAGACATGCGGCAATGCGTGCGTGAGGAAGGCCCAGGCGCGCCCTTGGACCGGTCTGCCCGGCTTCGACCAGTTCGCCGTCCTTCGCTCCGCCATCCGCGCCTGGCGGCACATGCCATTCCCTCGACGCACCCTTGTCGATCGGCACGATGCGTCCGCCCGAATCCGACTTGCGAAATATGCCCAGGATCTTGCCATGGGAAGTGCCGATGCGGCGGATGACACGGGCTTCGTAAGCGTGCGTGTCGCCCTTGATCTCTTCGAGGCGCGCGAGAATCCGGTCTCCCGGTGCCAGAGCAGGATCGCCGGATCTTTGCAAAACCAGGATCGTGGGCGCCTCCCCCTGACCTTGCCATTCCGGTGGGCGCGCAATCAGGTCTCCATCAGTGTCAATCCCGTTCACCTGCAGAACCGATACTGGCGGGAGGCGATCCGGATCGTGACAGGTCTTGCGGCGCTTCGCGAGCTGGCCTTCGGCTTCCAGTTCCCTTAACTGGCGCTTGAGATCGAGCCGGGCCGGACCCCTGATGCCGAAGGCTCTTGCGATGTCGCGTTTCGAGGCCTTCGACGGGTTGTCGGAGACCCAGGCAAGGATGTCTTCTTTCGTGGGAATCCGGGTCATGTCCGGCGCGTATCACGGGATCTGGACCGGGTCACGCCGGTTGACGACGCGCTGCTTCTGCGCGTGGCCGCACCATCACGGCTTCAGTCGGGGCTGAATCCGGATGGAGGAAAGCCGAGTCCGTCACCGAAGATCGGAAGCGGTGTCAACGTCGGCAAGCGTGTCAACCATCGCGATCGGTCTTGGAAGCGTGTGAAGCGCGTCGGCGAGGGTGCCCTGATGCGACCAGCGCGTGCCCCGAAACAGGTCCTTGGGCGGCCGCTGCGGATGATGGAGGCCGATCAACCAGAATCCGCCATCGCAGGAAGGGCCGATGACGGTTCGGGCCCGGCCCAGTGCCGAGAACCCGGCGACAATGTGGCGCCTGCGAATTCCAGGAATGTCAGATCCGATGAGCAAGGTCGGTCCCGGCGTTGCGCTGAGCGCACGCGTCATCCTCTGGCCCAGGTTCCCGGTCCCTTGCGGGACGCGCGGAAGGTCGGCCGGCCAGGCACGGCTCCTGAATCCCTCGACGTCGGGCGTGACCGCAAGGACCGTCTGCCAGCGCGGATCACGAAGTCGGCGCAAGAGCCGCCTGGTCTGGTGCCGGTACCACCATGCCGCCCTCACCACGCCGATTTCCCGCCCAAGGCGCGTCTTGACCCGGCCCGGGTGCGGCTCCTTGACCATGACAATCAAGGTCCGTCGCCTCACAGGGCAAGCACCATTTCGCGATGAGGGATGCCTGCATCGAAGTATTCCGGGCCAGTCACTTCAAAGCCGAGATCCTCGTAGAACCCGACCGCGTGGGCCTGGGATCCGAGGCTTGCCCGGACTACGCCCTGCCTTCGCAGTTCAGCCAGGGCCGCGCGCATGATGTCCTTGCCCAGGCCGCGGCCGCGCCTGTCCGCGAGAACCGCCACACGACCGATCCTGCCTGCATCGCCATCGATAAGGAGGCGCGCGGTGCCGACGGGCTCGCCGCAATCCAGGGCAACGAGATGGATTGCTTCGTCGTCGCGACCATCTCGCTCGTCCGCTTCGGAAACGCCCTGTTCCTCGATGAAGACGCGGGCGCGAATGTCCAGCACTGCAGGCATGTCGCGCGTTTCGGCGCGGCGAATCATGCAAAGTACCTCTCGAGGATTCGGCGGTAGACTGCAGCGAGCTGCGCTATCTGCGCGACTTCGACGCGCTCGTCGACCTCGTGCATGGTCTTGCCGACGAGACCGAACTCCACGACCGGGCAGTGCCGCTTCATGAAGCGCGCATCGGAGGAGCCGCCGGTGGTCGAGAGGTCGGGCGAAAGACCGGTTTCGGCCCGGATGGCTTCCGCAACGAGTTCCGAAAAAGCGCCGGGCGGAGTGAGAAAGCTCTCGCCGGAAACCTTGGTCTCCATTGAAATCTCCACGCCCGATTCGGCTGACGCACGCGCGGACTCCTCTTCAAGCCAGGCCGTCAGGCTCCCGGAGCCATGGGCATCGTTGAACCTGATGTTCAGCGATGCCTGGCAGGCCGAGGGAATGACGTTGGTGGCGGCATTGCCCGTGTCGATCGTCGTGACGGCAAGCGTCGACGGCTGGAAATGTTCGGTGCCGTCGTCGAGCTTGTGGCTGGCAATCCTGTCCATGAGGCGCGCGAGGGCGTGAACGGGATTGCGGGCCCGGTCCGGATACGCCGTATGGCCCTGCACGCCGGTCGCGGTGAAATGCGCAGACATGGAGCCCCGGCGCCCGATCTTGATCGTGTCGCCCAGCGCCTCGACGGAGGTCGGCTCTCCGACGATGCAATCGGACATGGCTTCACCGTTTGCGGACATCCAGTCGAGAATGGCCGTGGTGCCGTCGGCTGCGTGGCCCTCTTCGTCGCAAGTGATGGCAATGATGATCGCGCCCTCTGGCGGGCTTTCCTGCACGAAGGAAATTGCGGCGGACACGAATGCCGCGACCCCCGACTTCATGTCGACGGCACCGCGCCCGTAGAGCCAGCCATCGCGCTCCTCCGCTCCGAACGGGTCGGCAGACCAGGTCCCCGGATCACCGGGTGGCACGACGTCGGCATGCCCGTTGAAGCCAAAAGTTCGTGCTGCAGCCTTCATGCCCCAACGGGCAACGAGGTTCGCGACAGCTCCCCTGTCAGCACGAAAGCAGTCAAAGCCGGCATCGCGAAGCGTTGATTCCAGCAGCGAAATTGCACCGCCCTCCTCCGGGGTGACGGTCCGGCAGCGAACAAGCTGCCGCGTCAGTTCTACAGGGTCGCAGCTCATGCGCCTTGGCTAGCCTTTGCAGCGCACGGTCGCAATCACGCTCTCCGGGCCACGTCGCCGCCTGCCGCAACGAAAGGCGAAGAAGCCGGTGCATCAAGTTGCAGTCCAAGGCCCGCAATCGCCGGTTTCAGGTCCTCCGGGCGGTCAATGACGGCCCCGGCATCGCGCCACTCCTCTTCGTTCCCGTATCCCCAACTGACCGCGACGCTCTTCATTCCGACTTCCTTGGCGGCCGCCATGTCGTGCTCGCGGTCCCCGACCATCACGGCCTTGGCCACGTCTTCGCCGGTTTCGGCGAGCGCATGAGCCAGCAGGTCGCCTTTCCAGTTCCGCGTGCCGTCAAGCTCCGGTCCGAATTCGCGCTCCATGTATTCGGCAAGACCGAAATGCCGCGTGACCTTCCGGGCGTAGACGTGTGGCTTGGCGGTTGCGAGATAAAGGCGCGCACCTGCCTCCCGAAGGGTGTTCAGCGCGCCTGGGACACCGCCATACACCCGCGCGTCGAACATGCCCCCCTTGCGGTAATGTTCCCGGTACGCGGCCATCACCGCCTCGGGGTCCGAAAGTCCCATCTTGCGAAAGGACTCGTCGAAGGGCGGTCCGATCATCCAGGCAAGGTCCGTCTCCGCAAGCGCGTGATGGCCGCTCGATCCGAGTGCATGGCGCAAGGACTCGAGGATCCCGGGGTGGGATTCCATAAGCGTGCCATCGAGATCGAGAAAGACTGCCGTCATGTCAGCACTCCGACCAGGACATGCCCGACAGCCATCGCGACGTCTTCGGAATGCACGTCGCCTCCTCTCCGTTCATCTCCGGGGTGAGGGGCACGCGTGACTTGGGTGACAGGGATCCGATTGCGACCATGGGCGGGTTGTGCGTTTGGGAGGTGGCGAGAAAGGCACGCTCTCCGATCACGGGCGTCAGGATCAGTCACGCAGGAGCTCGTTGATGCCGGTCTTCGAACGCGTACGTTCGTCAACCTGCTTCACGATTACCGCGCAATAAAGATTGACGCCGTTCTTCGAAGGCATCGATCCGGCGACGACCACCGAGTATGGCGGAACTTCTCCGTAGAGGACCTCACCCGTGTCCCGCACGACGATCTTCGTGGACTGGCCGATGAAGACGCCCATGCCGAGAACAGAGCCTTCGCGGACGATGACCCCTTCCACGACCTCCGACCTGGCGCCGACGAAGCAGTTGTCCTCGATGATCGTCGGCCCTGCCTGCATGGGTTCGAGAACGCCGCCGATGCCGACGCCGCCCGAAAGATGGACATTCTTGCCGATCTGCGCGCAGGAGCCGACCGTCGCCCAGGTGTCAACCATCGTGCCTTCGTCAACATAGGCGCCGAGATTGACGAAGGACGGCATCAGAACGACGCCCGGCGCGATGTAGGCGGACCTGCGCACGACGCAATTTGGCACGGCACGAAAGCCGGCCGCCTTCCACCTGTTGTCATTCCAGCCTTTCCACTTGCTGTCGACCTTGTCCCACCAGGCGGCGCCTTGCGGGCTGCCTTCGTGCAGTTCCATGTCCTTGAGGCGGAAGCCAAGGAGCACGGCCTTCTTGGCCCACTGGTTGACGTGCCAAGTGCCGTCGTCCCCGCGTTCGGCAACGCGAAGCCTGCCTTCATCCAGCGCGGTCAGCGTGTCCTCGATCGCGTCACGGGCTTCGCCGGTCGTCGAGGGCGTTATCTCGTCGCGAACGTTCCAAGCGGCCTCGATCGCGGCTGCAAGCTGGGCGTTGGACATCTGGATACCTCGCATGGCTGACGTCGGCGACATAGCTTCTGGCCGGGGAGAGGGCAACGACGCATTCTTCATCTGCCACCCGGCCGTCTCGACGAAACGCGCACGCCGCCGATGCCGGCAAGGTTTGGTCCGCCGAACAGGCGCATGTGCTCGACCTTGGGGCAACGATCCTGAACCACGATCAGCCCGTGCGCCCGCGCCTTCTCCGCCGCCGCTTCGTGGCGCACGCCGTATTGCATCCAGACGCACTTGAGACCTGGCATCAGGCATTCGAGCGCCTCGTCCACGATGCCCGGCACGGCGTCGGAGCTTCGGAAGACGTCAAGCATGTCAATCCTGACGTGCGAGGGAATGTCGCGAATGCTCGCCAATACCGGCTCGCCGAGCAGCACCTCTCCGACACGGTTCGGATTGATCGGAATCACGCGCCGTCCCCGCCCGCCGAAATACGTCGCGACGAACAGGGACGGGCTGACGGGATTCGTGGAAGCGCCGACCATGGCAATGGCGCTTGTCTCCTCAAGAACATGACGAAGAGTCGAATCCTTGCTATCGTCCGGCATTGGCCATCATCCTCTCGGTGCCGTGGCGAAGCCTGCGACAGGACGCTCGACCCCGGTGGCAAGCCCGTCCCAGTTGCGAATGCCGCGGCTGAGCAATGGATGGTTCTCGCTGATCGCGCCGAGCCGTGCAAGCAAGGCCGCCATCGCGACTTCGGATGCACGGGTAGCGCCGTCAGCGATCTTGAGAGCGATTCCGAGTTTCCGTTCCGGAAGAATCGCGACATAGACGCCCTCGGCGCCGGTCTTGACGGCCAGGGGCTCGTTCGCCGAATCCATCAGCGCCGCGCAGGCACGGCCACGTCCGGAAACGAGGTCCGGATGCGCGATCATTGCGCTGACAAGCTTGCTCATCGCGACGTCACGGAGGCCGCCGCTCCCTCCTGCTGAGGCAAATCGCGCCAAGGCGCGTGCAAGGCCCGCAAGGCTGACCGCAAAGTTCGGGGCCGAGCATCCATCGATCCCGAAACCCGGGCTCGCTTCGTCACAGGTCTCCTCGATCGCCTGACGGACGGCGCGCTGCACGGGATGGTCCGGATCGACATAGTCGGGACCCGCCTCAAGGTGCTTCGCAAGCGTAAGGAAGCCCGCATGCTTGCCCGAGCAGTTGTTGTAGGCACGGGTCACTTCCTTGCCGACACGGTCCATCCAGAGGCAATGTTCACGATCTCGTGACGGCTGCGGCCCGCATAGCAGCGCGCTGTCGTCAAGGCCAAGATCCGTCAGCCATTGGCCTACGAGGGAGACGTGATGCCTCTCGCCGCTGTGCGAAGCGCAGGCAAGCGCCAGCTGCTCGGTTGAAAGGCATGCGCCCGCTCCGCTTTCGAGCAGCGGCAAGGCCTGCAGCATCTTGGCTGATGAGCGGGGGAGAATGACCAATCCTGGATCGCCCCAAGCTTCAACGATTTCTCCGTCCGCGCTCGTGATTGCCGCATGGCCTTCGTGCCGGGATTCCACGAAGCTGCCTCGAAGGATCTCGACCATCGGCACGGGCCGGATCATGGGTTTGCTCCGCTCGGTTGAGGCGGATTTCTGCCGGCAGGGGGTTCCATCACGAGCTTGAGATACGCTATTAGAGACCCGTTGGACAGGAACATCGCGCCTGTGACAACGGGCAGGAATCGGGCGAATAGATCCGGAGGCAAATTGGCACGATGAAGACAGGACGTATTTTCTCTGCATTGGCACTGTCCGTCGCGGCGGCATGCCTTGCGGCAAGCCTGAGCGCACAGGATGCAGGCACTCGTGTGGCGGAAGCATCCGACTGGCAGGTCTTCGAGGGGACCGACCCAAAGACTTGCTGGGCCGTGACCGCACCAAAGAAGACCGTGAACACGCGTGGCGGCAAAGAGGTGACGGTTCGGCGGGGCGACATCCTCCTGTTCGTGACGTATCAACCTGCGCGCAACGTGGCGGGAGAAGTCAGCTTCACGGGCGGTTACCCGTTCGCGAGAGGTTCGACCGCGACGCTGGAAATCGACGGCGCGACGTTCGAGCTCTTCACCGATGATGAGTATGCCTGGCCTGCGACACCGGCCGAGGACCGGAAGATCGTGACCGCCATGAAGCGGGGAGCCGATGCGGTCGTGACCGCACGTTCGACGCGCGGAACGCAGACGAAGGACACGTTTTCGCTGATCGGCGCGACAGCGATGATCGAGGACGCCGAGAGACGCTGCGGATCCTGACGCAGCACGTCCGCGACTGACAGCGGCACAGCCTGCCCGCCGCGCCAGTCTGTCCGATCCATGAATCAACTCCGCAAGCGGGACCGGCAGGTCCTTTCGGAGCGCCGGTGCCGCGGTCCTTGGAAAATCTCTGGCAATCGGGCCCGGATCGCCTATATCCGCACCTTGACCATTGGATCGCAACTCATGCCCGCTCCCGCACCGATTACGCCTGATGTCCTGACCGTCCCGCGCAGGGATTCTTCGGGCGACGGGCGGATCAATCTCGTGGGGCTCACATGGGAGAGGCTTGCCGAGACGCTTGTCCGTGCTGGAACGCCGGAACGGCAGGCAAGGATGCGGTCCCGTCAGATCTGGCAATGGGTGTATCACTGGGGCGTGCGCGACTTCGCGGCGATGACGAATCTCTCGAAAGCATACCGCGCCATGCTGGAAGAGCGATTCGTGATCTCCTTGCCAGAAGTCGTTCGCCGACAGGTCAGCTCCGACGGCACGCGCAAGCTGCTGATAAGGATTGCCGGAGGGCACGAAGTCGAAACGGTCTACATACCTGAAGAGAATCGAGGCACGCTTTGCGTGTCCTCGCAGGTCGGCTGCACGCTGACCTGTTCCTTCTGCCACACCGGCACGCAGAAGCTCGTGAGAAACCTCGCCCCGGACGAGATCGTGGGCCAGGTCATGCTGGCACGCGATGATCTGGGAGAATGGCCGGAACCGGGAATCGGGTCGGGAGCGACGGGTCCGAGGCTCCTTTCAAACGTCGTCCTGATGGGCATGGGCGAACCGCTCTACAATTTCGACGCCGTCCGTGACGCAATGAAGATCGTGATGGACGGCGAAGGCATCGCCCTGTCGCGACGGCGGGTCACCTTGTCGACAAGCGGGGTCGTGCCTGAAATCGCGCGAACAGCAAGAGAGATCGGCTGCATGCTGGCTGTCAGCTTTCATGCAACGACGGACGAGGTGCGCAACCAGCTTGTGCCAATAAACCGACGCTGGAACATCGCCGAGCTTCTGGACGCCCTTCGGGCCTATCCGAAGCTCTCGAATTCGGAGCGGATCACCTTCGAATACGTGATGCTGAAGGGTGTAAACGACAGCGACGAGGACGCGCGGCGGCTCGTCAGGCTGATCCGGGGCATTCCCGCGAAGGTCAACCTGATCCCGTTCAACGCATGGCCGGACGCTCCGTACGAACGGTCCGACCAATCCCGTATCCAGGCCTTTGCCGACATCGTGCACAAGGCAGGTTACGCGTCACCGGTGCGCACTCCGCGCGGCGAGGACATCATGGCGGCCTGCGGCCAGCTCAAGTCGGATACCGAGCGGGCCCGGAAGAGCCGGGCGGAAGTCCTTGCGGACGCAGGACTGGCGTAGGACGCGTTTCGGCCGCACTTGCCTGACTGCGGGGAAACCCTCGACCGGCGGTGCGGCCAGCCGCGACCCGGCGAACCCTGTCCTCGGATGCAAGGCCCAACACGGAGACGTTCTGCTCGCCATGACGGGCCCATGCGCAAGCGCGCCTAGAAATTCCCGTCATGGCGCCACGATGTCGCCGGACATTCCGGCCGCACGCGGCGTTACATGTCCTGCGGCCAGCCTTCCATGACCGCTACCGCCTCCTCGGCGGTCTCGACAAAGCGAAAGATCTCGAGATCGCTCGGAGAAATCGTGCCAGCTTCCGCAAGTGCTTCCCAGTTGACGATGCGTTTCCAGAAACCGCTTCCGAAGAGGATGAACGGCACCGGTCGCATGCGTCCTGTCTGAATCAGCGTCAATGTCTCGAAGAGTTCGTCCAGCGTGCCGAATCCGCCTGGGAAGACGGCGATGGCAGCGGCACGCAGCAGGAAGTGCATCTTTCGAATGGCGAAGTAGTGGAAGTTGAAGTTGAGGTCAGGCGTGATGTACTTGTTGGGCATCTGCTCATGCGGCAGCACGATGTTGAGCCCGATCGACACGCCGCCCGCCTCCGCCGCCCCTCGATTCCCGGCCTCCATCACGCCCGGGCCGCCTCCCGTAACGATCACTTGCTTCTTGCCGTCGCTTGAGCCTGCGACAGAACGCTCGGTGACAATGCGGGCGAACTTCCGGGCTTCCTCGTAGTACCGACTGAGTTCCGCGAGAGTCTCGGAGCAGGCCGCGTCCCTTTTCTCCGGGCTCGGGATGCGTGCCCCGCCGAAGAGGACGACAGTGGAATTGACACCGTATTCCTCCATCAGCAACTCGGGCTTGAGGAGTTCGAGCTGAAGGCGAACCGGCCTCAGTTCGTCACGGCAGAGAAATTCGGAATCCGCGAAGGCAAGCCGGTATGCGGGTGACATTGTCTGCGGCGTGTCCGGAACGTCCCGGGCGGTTTCCATGTCCTGATGCGCGTGGGGGAAAAGACGGGATTCGTCGTTGGCCATGATCTGCTCCCTGAAAACGTGCCGTTCCTCCATTGCAGGTCAGCGCGAACGACTCAATGGCACCGACGCTGCCGCGGCATCCGGCCATTGCGCTCGCGCTGCACAAGTCATGATTGCCCGCAAGACACATTGCATGCCTTTGCCGCAGCAAATTGCCGCAACATGCTGTTGTCGGCGCCGCCAGGCCATTGGCGGGCGATCATGTCGGCGATGGATCTGCCTGCACTCGATCCCGGCCGGCTGTCATGCAATTTGGGTCCAGGCGCGTTTCTCCGCTGCAGCTGGCGGCAAACGCGTTTCCAGAACTGCCGACACGCACGCAGGCCGGACTTGCCGGACCACGAGGAAAGAAGGCGTTCCACGAGAGGTCGTTTCACGGCGCACCCATTCGACATCGCCCGGATGAACGCTCAAATCGGGTGCCAGAGCACACCCGCCGGCGGAAGCGTCGTGCCTTCGAAATCCATGGGTTCCGGCGCGTAATTGAAGACGAAGCGATGCGTCGCGGTGTCCCGGATCCGGAGACCGTCCGGCAGTGACCTGGTGCCAAGCCCCTCGGCGGCGCAAGCATTGGCAACAATGTGACCGAAGGCGGTCCGGTCCGGCCAGCCCGCAACATAGTGCATCTTGCCACGGGACATGATGGCTGGCCGACCGTCAGTGGTGGCCGCAGTAACAGCAGCATCCCCTTCGAGATGTTCGAACCAGCGACAAAAGCTCCCGCCGCCCTCCAAGGGTACACGGGCGAAGGGAGGCAGGCTTTCGACGCGAGATACCGTGGCATCGAGGCCGGGCAGGTTTGGCGGCAGCGGATCCGGAATCACGAGTTCTTCCGTCTTGCTGTTCGTTCGGGGCCCAATGATCGCCGTGCCGGAGAAGGCTTCAAGCGCCATCCTGAGGTTGCCGGACAGGGTCAGGAGGCCGGGAACGAGCAAGAGGTCATAACCGTTGAGGGACTTCGTGTCAGCGGGAAGGAAATCGATCGATAGTCCGGCTCGCCGCAGAGCCTTGTAAGTGTCGAATACCAGTCCGAAATAGGTGAAATCCGCGCCTTGCGGGAGCGCTTCCCACGCCCATGAAGACGCGTAGTCGAAAATGATCGCCACTTTGGCCTTGGTCGTGCCGGCATCGGGCATCTTGGCGATTTCCCTTGCCAACTGGCGCGCCTCGACGATCGCCGGAGCGTCCGCACCGTCCGGCCTCAGCAGACCCGCATGCATCTGCTCTTGCGCGAAAGGCGCTTGGCGCCATCGAAAGAAGCAGACTGCCTCGGCCCCGTGTGCGAAGGCCTCCCAAGCCCAAAGGCGCGGCATCCCTTCGATCGGCGCGACGTTCCATCCAGCCCAGTTCACCGGTCCGGGCTGCTGCTCCATGATCCAGTAGCGGCCCCGCCCGACGGACCTGTAGAGATCATGATGGAATGCCTGGGCATCTGGATGGCCTTGGCGAAGGAAACGTTCCTGCTCGGTTTCGTCTGCATCAAGGCGATCAAGAAGGTAGCCGAGCGGATAGCTGTCCCAGGATGCAATGTCGAGGTCGGCCGCCACGTCGAAATGGTCGAAGGACAGGATGCGGCACATGTAGTTGTGGATCAACGGCGCATCCGAGTAACGGCGCAGGATGTCTGCCTGTGCGCGATTGAAACGTACAACCTGGTCCGAGCAGTAGCGGCGAAACGCGAGGACGTGGGACGGATTGGGCGTCGTGACCGTTAGGTTGGGAAGCCCGATCTCGTCGAATTCGGCGTATTCCATTGACCAGAAAACGTTGCCCCAGGCGCGATTCAGCGCGTCCGTGGACTGGTAGCGCTGGGCGCACCATGCCTGGAATCCCCTCTTTGCCGCGTCCGAATAGCTTACCGCGGTTTCATGGCATCCGTATTCGTTGTCGGTCTGCCAGGCGGCAACATGGGAGCTCTTGCCGTAGCGTTGGGCAAGCAGGGTCACGATGCGTCGGCATTCCTCCAGGTAACCGTCATGCGAAAAGCAGTAATGCCGCCGCGAACCGTAGCCGCGCGGCTGGCCCTTTTCGTCAAGTGCGACCATGTCAGGATGGCGGGTGAGCATCCATCTCGGCGGCGTCGCCGTGGGTGTTCCGAGGACAACCTTGAGACCCGCCTGCCCCAATGCCTCGATGGCAAGATCAAGCCATTCGAAGTCCAGCTCTCCGGGCTGAGGCTCCAGCCTCGACCAGGCAAACTCACCGATCCTCACCCAGGACAGCCCGGCTTCGGTCATGCGGCGGGCGTCGTCGGCCCAGACCCTTTCGGGCCAATGCTCTGGGTAATAGCATGCGCCGAGTTCGCGTTTTGGGCCTTTCCCCATTTGTCCCTCCAGGTCGATCGCCCCAAATTAGGAAGTTCGCGGACGGGCGCAACTCTGTCGGTCGACACCGGTTGCGGGCGGGGCTCACGGCTGCAAAGCCACGTACCGCCCAAGTTGTCGGCATCTCGTTCTGGCGTTCAGCGTTTCCGGCAGCATTTGACGCTCTTGTCCTGGCCACTTGGCGGCATCTCTCCGGGCGACCGAACACAGGAGAGGCTGACCTTCCCCACGGCGAAAATCGAGATCGCCCCAGATGATCTCGAACAGATAGAGGAGATGGCGCGCTGGGGAGGATTCGAACCCCCGACCTCTTGATTCGTAGTCAAGCACTCTATCCAGCTGAGCTACCAGCGCGCGGGTGGGCAGGGTGTATCCGTCGGCCCTACACGTTGCAAGGCTGATTCTGACTGCGTTCACCTTGCATGCGGAACCCACGGTTCCAGTTCCGAATTCCACCGCCGTCGCGCACGAAAGGGCAGCCAAAGCCTGCCGTGGCAAAGCCGGAATGGCGCGCTGGGGAGGACTCGAACCCCCGACCACTTGATTCGAAGTCAAGTGCTCTATCCATCTGAGCTACCAGCGCAGGAGCGGACCGGATGTAGCGGGCGGCCGAGGACACTGCAAGGCCGATCCTGAGCGATTCCCGGCGTTCATGGCCGCTCGTTGACACCGGGACACGCCAGCTCAGCGCCGAGGCAGCACCAGGACTCCGTCCGTCTTGACCGAAGCAAGAGACACCCAACCACGCGGCGCTACTTGACGACCTGGTCGACGTCGATCACGGCCTTGGGCAGAGTAACGACGAAGGTCGTGCCTGCGGGCCCGGTCTCCCCAAGCGACAGTTGGCCCCCATGACCACGCACAAGCTCGGCGGCAATTGCAAGACCCAGCCCGGCTCCGCCTTTTGAGACGCCGCCCTGAAACGGCGTGAAGAGATGTTCCCTGGCACGTGACGGCAAACCTGGCCCCGTGTCGCTGACCTCGATCCGCCAGCACGTGTCATCCTCGGTCGCCGCAATGCGGATATTTCCGTCGCTCTTGGTCGCCTCAATTGCCTGCCTTGCATTGCGGATCAGATTGGACAGAACGCGATGGAGCTGTTCGGCATCAGCACGCAGGGTCATTCCCGGCGGTATTTCGGTCTTGAACGCGACGCCTTCCTTCTCGACGGCCAGTTGTTCGGCTTCGACGACATCCTCCACGGTGACAGCAAGGTTGATCAGCATAAGTGCCGGCGAAGGCTCTTCAGCCTTGCCAAAGGCCAGCGTACGTTCACATAGATGCACTGCACGGCTGATCGAATTCATCAGCTTGGGCAGCATGCGGGCCACAACCGGATCGTCGGAAGCCTCGATCCGGTCTGCGAAGAGTTGCGCCGACGTCAGGATGTTTCTCAGATCATGGCTTACCTTGGCGACCGCGCTTCCAAGCGATGCGAGACGCTCCTTGTGCCGAAGCATGGAAGTCAGTTCGGTCTGCATTGACCTCAGTGCCGCTTCGGCTTCGCCAATTTCGCCGGTGCCGGAAGAAGGTTCGATGATGCGCCGCGCGTCTTCCGGAGCCTCAGCATAGGACTGCATGGCAGAGACCACGCCCCTCATCGGCTTCACCATCAACTGACGAACCGCAAAAAACAGAAGTGTCGCCGTCACGGCCGAGATGACTGCCGAGAGAATCAGGATCCGCAATCCGTAGTCCAGCATCGCTTCCCGGAGCGGCTCGGTCGACATGGTGACCTCGATCAGGAGCCCTGCGTCCTGGACCGGATGGCCGATGACACGCACGACTTCGGGCCCAGGCTTCAGCAACCTTGCCAATGCATCGCTGATTAGCGCACTCGCCGCCGGGTAGCGAAGGTCATATGTCGCGGCCACCGGGCTGGGCATATCCGATGACAATACCAATTCACGCACTTCGTCGCGCCGCAGGGCGACATTGAAGACACCTGCGTTTTCCAGGAGTTCGTGTTCAAGCTCAGGCTCAATGGCTTCTGCTGCGAGCCGGGCAAGCGAAGCAATCTGCGCCCGCTCCAAGTGGTCCATCATGTAGTCCTGACGGAAGCGGGCAATTGAAGGCACGAAGATCAGGACTTCGGCCAGCATCACGAACAGGACCGTCAGAACCAGGAATCTACCGGAAAGAGTATGCAGGAACATGGCCCTCTTCCAGCGCTAGGGGACAAGACGTTGAACAATCCCGACGACTCGCTTGACGTTCTCGCTTTCGAAGAGCCTTGGAGAAAAATAGGCTCCGGCGGCCCGCTTGTTTATCTCGCCCAACGTCGGATAGGGCGCGACCATTGCCGCCACGCCACTCATCTTGAGGCCATTGGCGATTGCGAGCGCCCATACGCCTACAAGTTCACCGGCCGCCTCGCCCACGATGGTCGCGCCGACCGGCCTGCCCTTGACAACCATGACCTTGACGAATCCGGTGGTCTTCCGCGAAGCGATTGCGCGATCGTTTTCGTGATAGTCGAATCGGGCTACGGCGAGGGCGGAACCGTGGATCTTGCGGGCCTCGGCCTCGGTCGGTCCTACTTGCGCGAGTTCTGGATCGGTGTAGGTCACCCACGGGATATGGGACGTCTTCGCCTTGGACGGCAGGCCGAAGAGCATGGAGCGAATGATGACGCCCGCATGATATCCTGCAACATGCGTGAACTGGAGACCGCCCGCCGCATCGCCAACGGCGTAGACCCTGCGGTTCGAAATCGACCGGAGGCTCCCGTTGACTTTCACCGCCCGGTCATGCGCGACATTGCCCTTGTGAAGATCGAGCTTCTCGATGTTCACCGTGCGGCCTACGGCCATGAGCAGGTGAGAGCCTGTGAAAGCCCCTTGCGATGTCTTGACCGTGATCCGGCCACCGTCCTCTCCGACTTCCTCTGCCAGCGCATCTTCGACAATCTCGATGCCTTCGGCGCGCATCTTGTCCAGAACGACTTTCGCGGCCTCTGGATCGTCGCGACCCAGCGCCTTCAGGCCCTCGATCACGGTGACCTTCGAACCAAGACGCACATGCGCCTGCGCCATCTCCATTCCGATCGGCCCGCCACCGATGATCAACAAGTGTTCAGGGCGTTCGCGAAGATCAAAGATGTTCTCGTTCGTGTAGCAAGTGACCTCGTCCACACCAGGGATCGGCGGAACGAATGGCGACGAGCCTGTTGCAATCACGATGCGACGGGCCTTGATCAGGTGATCGCCGGCCTGAACTTCGCTCGGGGAAACGAACCGTCCATATTCCCGGATCACTTGGACGCCGAATCCCTCGAACCTTTCCTGGCTGTCTACCGGGGCAATCGTCTCGATGACCTTGTGCACGTGATCCTTGGCCGCGGCATAGTTCACTTCCGGCGCGACGGGCGTCACGCCGAACGGTTCTCCCGCATTCATGGAATATGCCTGCTTGGCTGCGGCAATCAGGGCCTTCGACGGCACGCATCCGAAATTCAGGCAGTCGCCTCCCATCTTGTGACCTTCGAGAAGAACGACACTTGCGCCCATCTGGCTGGCTCCGGCAGCCACAGAAAGCCCGCCGGAACCAGCGCCTATGACGAGTATGTCCGTCTTGATCCGTGCCATCTCAGAACGCCTTTCCGCGTATCGCCTTGATCACGATCGGGAGCGCCGCAAGCGCACAGAGACCGAGAATCGGCAGAAGGATTTGCGGCTCGAAAATGATGCCGAGGTTCGGGGTTTCGCCACGGGCAAAGACTTCGCCCAGCCCCGCACCAACCGACGTATAGACCACGGCCCCAGGGATGATTCCGACAAAGGTCGAGATCACGAAACGGCGGAGCGGGACACCAAGAAACGAGGGCAGCAGGTTCGCGACGAAGAACGGCACCGCTGGAACGAGACGGATCAGGAAGAGCATGGACCACTGGTTGCTGTCGATCCCGTCCTTGATCGACTTGATCGCGCCCTCGGAAGCGTCCAGCTTGCGTTCCAGCCTTTCGCCAAAACCCATGCGTGCAGCCAGGAAAATCGCCGTCGCCCCGATCGTGGCCGCAGTGACGTTGAAGAGCGCGCCCGGAAACGTGGAAAACAGGAACCCGCCCGTAAGCGTCGCGATGGTGGCACCCGGAAGCGAGAATGCGACGATAACCACGTAGGCGGAAATGAACACGAGCACCGTGAGCAGGTAGTTCGCATCCCGGAATGCGATCAGCATCTCACGGTTGTCCGCCAGCGCCTGAAAGCTGAGATGATCTCGCAAGGTGAATGCGCCAACTGCCGCAACCACCAGGATGATCAGAAGCGGAAGGCGCTTTGCGAGCCCGCCGAACGGAGATGCCTCGTCGCTCATGTCAGTCCCTTTAATCACCATTCTGGTCGAGTTTCCATGCCGCAATCGCAGTGCAACAGTTGTCGTCAAGGCCGTCATTCCTTTCCGGCGAGCCTCAAGTTTGACCCGCATCGCAGTTGAACCGACATTGTCGGGATGAAGTCGCCATGTTGAACTTCGGCGATGTCGAAGCGCCTTCGGACGAGAATGCAACCGACTGACTGGAAATGTTGGCGAGGCCGAACGACACGCAGCGCATGTCACGCGCGGCCGAACTGACGGGCGCGAGGCCAACGACATTCGTCAGGGCGCCTGCGGTACGGGAGGCCGAGCGGGTTCTGCGTGAACATCAGGACACGGTGCTGTCCAAACGCGACCGGGCGACACCGCGGGAGGCGCTCGACAATCCGCCGCCGCCGACAATGGCGGCCTGGGAGGCTGCTCGCGGCAACCGCTCGCGCATCGCCAATGCCGGGTGACGGGGCCGCGATTCCGCCTCCGGAATCGTTATTGAGCCGTTGGGTCCCGGCCGGCATGACCGGTCGGGGATTTCGTGCGGAACGGACCGCCTCGACAACTTTCTGCGGCTCAGTGCGCGAAAAGCAACAAGACGACTGCACGCGGGCATTTGTCCCGGTCGCGCAAGATTCGCCCTGGGTCCTCGACTACTGCGCGCTGAATGCCCATGCGGTCGCGACCAAAGGCCTCGGCGCAGACCAGCCCCGGCGAGCGCCCAGCACCGGCACCGTTCCAGCGTTGCACCTCTCGACTATGGCCATCGATCGGAGTTGGCAGGGCAAGGGATACGGGGCTGATCTTGCGGTCGATGCGCTCAACCGCGTCCGGAATGTGTCGAGCGAAATGGGGATCAAGCTGGTCGTGCTCGATGAGATCTACGACGGCGGGGACGAGGCCCTCACGCGTCGCATGAAATTCTGCCGCCGCATCGGAATCCAGGGCCTTAAGGACCGGCCGTACCGGATGTTCATGACCAGTGGACGATTGCGCATTTGGCGATCATGCGGGTGGGGCGACCGGAGGCGTGCGTCAGGCGCATCGGGAAGGAGCGCTCCCGCAACCAGCCTGCGGCCTGAACTTCCATTGCCAACTTCCGCGATGGAATCATCACCAGGACGTTGACATGGCGAAATGATCTGCCTATTGGCCGGGCTTTGGAACAGCCAGGCCCGATTCCGCGGCCGAATTGGAGAGGTGAGATGCCCAAGCGCACTTTCCAGCCATCTAACACGGTCCGCAAACGGCGCCACGGATTTCGTGCGCGCATGGCAACCAGAGCCGGTCGCAGGATCTTGAATGCCCGCCGTCGGCGCGGCCGGAAAAAGCTGAGCGCCTGATCGACCTTTTGCATGCGAGGTCTCCTGCGAGCCCGTCCCGGCACGCATTCAGTCCTTGCGCAGGCACCCGATCGTGAAGCGATCTTCCGAAGTTGACCATTCGGATATACACTTCCGGTCATCATGCAGACCAACGGACTCATCGCGCTCAGGAAACGCGCAGACTACCTCAAAGCCGCGGCCGGCATGCATCGCAGCACACCCGGATTCGTTCTCCAGATCCGGAACCGCGGGGAGGAGGAACCGGATAGCATTCGCGTTGGAATCACCTGCTCGAAGAAGGTGGGAAATGCCGCAACCCGCAATCGTGCCAAAAGACGGCTTCGTGAAGTGGCGCGCCTGGCGCTTCCCGAGCACGGCCGGAACGGCTTTGACTACGTCCTGATCGGACGTCGCCATGTGACGACCACTCGCGGCTTCGCGACAATGCTCGAAGACCTGAAAGACGCTTTGGCCGAGGTCCACAAGTGAGTCCGCTTGCCTGGATCCTGGCCCTGGCCGTCCGGGCATACAGGCTGATTCTCAGTCCGTGGATCGGGCATCATTGCCGCTACCAGCCCACATGTTCGGCATACGCACTGGAGGCGCTTGCAAAGCACGGCGGCCTCAAGGGCGGCTGGATGGCGCTGAAGCGCATTCTCCGATGCCATCCATGGGGCGGAACCGGTGTCGACAACGTGCCCGACCCGTAGTTCCGCCAAGCCAGACTTCGTGCATCGGAACAGCCGAATTCGGCAAGAATGTGCAGCGGGCCGGTTTCTGTGCCGTGCCCGCGCCGCAGCACGCAGGCACAGGTCTTGACGGCCTGAATCGACACGCCATAAGCGACAATGCAATTTCAGCATGAAAGCCGGACCCATGCAGCTCGAAGAAGCCGATGACGCGTTCTGGGCACCTCGCGAGTGCTTGCGGAAGCCCATTCCCGAGACATTCGAGGCGGCGATGCTGCTCGATCGAGCCGTCGCGCATCACATGGCCGGCAACCGCAACGAAACCGCTCGCCTGATCCTGCAGACCGACAGGGAAGACATCAGGGCCTTCACGGAGTCACTTTGGGGGTCGATGGCGGCGAACCCCGACCAGCCAACGTACGTCCGGCGGCGTTCCGTCTCTGGCTTGCCCGAACCGGCCGACGAGGACCTTGACAGGAAACGAAAGCCGAACCGCTCTGACGAGCGCGCAATCGTGGCGCGCTGGGGTCGCCATTGCGTCTATTGCGGCGTGCCGTTGATCCGAAACGCCATACCGAAGGCATTGCAGGCCGCATATCCCGATCTCAGGATCTGGAGCCCCAGCAACAGGAACGCGGAGCAGCATGCCGCATTCCAGTTGATGTGGATGCAATTCGATCATGTTGTCCCGCACAGCAGGGGCGGGCGAACGGACACCGATAACGTCGTGGTGACCTGCGCACCTTGCAACTACGGGAAAGGGGACCTCATGCTTGAGGAACTGGGCCTCATCGATCCACGTTCGCGGCCGGGAGTCCGAACATCCTGGGACGGGCTCGAACGAATGCGCGTTGACGGCTGACGCGCTCCCCGGGTGCACGGGCCAATCAAGGGCGAACCAGATGTCGAAGCGCGCGAGCATGCGAGATGCCAGGGACACTGACGCTCCCGAGCTGTTCGGGTCGGACGCCGCGTGGGCGCCAACACGGGTGCTCGATGCCCAGGCGCTGGGAGTGCGCCACTTCGATCTCGACGAGTTCGCTCGGTACCGGTGCATTCGGATCCTCACCTACTCGGCAAGCGTTCCTATGCTCGCCTCGCTGCTCGATCAGTTCGAAGAGGCAAGCGTCGAGGTGGTGATGGGCCATACTCGAACCGTGAATGACATGGCCGCGCTCATCGCGCTGCAGACGGTCGCGATGGAGGACGTTCGCACGGCGCTTCAGGGCATCTCCGAGTTGCGCAGGGAGGAGATTCTCGGGCGCATTCGGAGCGGCAGATTGCGCGTGTGGGTGGTCGAAGGACATGTTTCGCATGCGAAGATCTTCCTGCTTTCGGACGGGCCGGACGGAGGCCGTTCCGTGCTGACCGGTTCAGCCAACTTCTCGGCATCGGCCTTGCTCGGCGACCAGCACGAGGTGCTCATGCGGTTCAATGACGATCTCGCTTGGGACCATTTCGAGGACCAGTATCGACGCGTCCGGGATCATGCATCCGCCGAGCTACCGCTCGCGAAGCTCGCCGAAGACCGGCGCGACCCGGCGGATGGCATGTCACCGGTCGAAGCGCCGGTGCTGGCGCCCGACCGCGGGTTGCAGGTGATTCAGGTCGCGAAACCGGTCGAGGCGGAGGAGTCGGTCGAGCGCGGGCGTCGGCTGGAGAGGATTTACGATCTGGTGCTGCCGGCACTGCGCAAGGAAAAGCCGAAGGCCGACAGGACAAAGGTCAGGCTGGACGACTCGATTCGCAAGCGGTTCTCCGGGATGATCCGGCGCCAGACCAGAGGTCAGGCTGCCACCCACCCGACCTTCTCCCTTGACCTGGACAGGCGGCAAGCCACCGTCTGCGGCGCCGACTGGACTCTCGACACCGAGGACGGGCAGGTGAGCCGGGACGCCGAAGCGCTGGTGACGTTCTGGGAAACCTACGGCGAGGCATTTCGCGGCGACGTCGGGAAATTGCAGAAGGACTACTTCGTCTTCCTGTGCTGGATGTTCTTCTCGCCGCTCATATGCACGTTGCGTCGCCAGGCCGCGCTCGAGGACCGGGACGTCATCCGCTATCCCAGGGTCGGGATCATCTATGGCAAGTCCAACTCCGGCAAGACGCAACTCGTGGACATCGTCGGAAAGTTCATGTTTGCGGACGATTTCCCGAACGCTGTCAGGGCGCCGATGACGGGCTTGCTTCTGCGCGAGATCGATGCGTCTTTCCGGCGCATGCCCGCGTTCTTCGATGACATTGGCTGGCGCCGTTTCCGGGACCATGCGCCGGAATTCATCAAGGACGAGACCTTGCCGCCGCACCACGAGACCCCATGCATGGTGGTCTCGATGAACGCCCGGGTCGGCGCATTCCCGGACGAAGTCGCGAAGCGGTGTCTCCTGATCTACAGCTCTGCCTCACTTCCCAGCGAAGACGAGGACGGCCGCATCGCCATGGCCGACCGGCTGGCCACGATCGAGCCCACCACGCATCTCTATCGTCGCTACCTGCGCGTGGTGCTGGACCGCATCGACGCGGACGGTGGCGACTGGCTGCGGCTGTCGTCGGAAGTCCTGTCAGGCATCCTGGGCGAGTGTGGCCATGATCCTGCATGGGCAGGCCCGGTCTCTTGGCAGGAGTATGCGTCCACGCGGTATGATGCCCTGCGTGAGCAGCTGCGCAGCCTTCTCGATCCGGCGAGGCGCCAGGCTTCCCGCCCGGCCACTGACAGCGAGGGCTGGTTTGCCGAGGGAGGCAAGGTCTGGATCCGGGTCGGGACGAACAGTTTCGGACATCCCGACTTCGAGTGGCGGGATCTCCCGACCTACATGCTGCACGAGCACGAGAGCCGCGCGGCCGAGTTCGTGCTCGACGTCAAGGCGGTCGAGAATTTCCTGGGCGCAAGACTTGAGCAGCCACGCTGGCGTTTCCCGTTTCGGTTGCGGTCCGTGAGGTAGCTGGCCCGTGCCGTCCCTTGTCCTGCAATCCTGAATTCAGTATTTCCGCACCATGCTTGACGAGGCTGACGACATCCATCCGCTCTTTCAGGGAGCGCCTTCGACGACCGAGTTCCGGAAGCTCCGAAAGCGCATCATCCGCAATGTACGCATGGCAATCGAAGAGTATGGCATGGTCGAACGCGACACACGCTGGCTGATCTGTCTCTCGGGCGGCAAGGACAGCTACACGCTCCTCGCTGCGCTGCATGAACTCAAGTGGCGCGGTCACCTGCCAGTGGACATGCTTGCCTGCAACCTGGATCAAGGACAGCCGGGCTTCCCGTCAACCGTGCTGCCGGATTTCCTCGACCGCATGCAGATCCCACACAGGATCGAGTTCCAGGATACCTATTCCATTGTCACCGACAAAGTGCCGGCCAACAGGACCTACTGCGCACTCTGCTCGCGGCTGAGGCGTGGACATCTCTATCGCATTGCCCGCGAAGAGGGGTGCTCGGCAATCGTGCTCGGCCACCACCGGGATGACATTCTCGAGACATTCTTCATGAACCTTTTCCATGGCGGCCGGCTGGCGACGATGCCGCCGAAACTCCTGAACGAGGAAGGCGACCTGCTTGTCTGTCGCCCGCTTGCCCATGTGGCGGAAGCTGACTGCGCACGTTTTGCCGCAGCGATGAACTATCCCATCATTCCCTGCGACCTCTGTGGCAGCCAGGACGGGCTGCAGCGCCAGCAGGTCAAGGCGATCCTGGATGAGTGGGAAAGGAACGCGCCCGGTCGGCGGCGGGTCATGTTCCGCGCTTTGACGAACGCGCGTCCGTCGCACCTTCTCGATCCCCGTCTCTTCGATTTCGCGGGACTTGCCAGCAAACCCAAGGACACGAACGACGTCGATTGCCGTGAATTCTCGGCACTCCCATCGTCCTGGAGCGATCCGTCGGAACCCGCCGTCCCTGGCCCAGCCTCGCCGGCGGGCGACCCCGCTGCTGCCCGTGCGATTCGCGGGGCGCGCCACACGACCTGAGCGATTCAAGCTGGTCCCGTGACTTCAAGGCAACCGGAACTTCCCGCACGCGCCCAGCCTGCCAAGGTCAGCCAACGCGGCGTCGAGCACGCCGCCAACTCCACCCTTGATCGACGTCTTGCCGAAATTGTCCTTGAGCTGCCATGACACCCGTCCCCCATGACGTGACATTCCCGGAATGATGAGCCGCGCCAAGGCGATGGGGAGGCGAAGCCCTGCTTGAAAGGGCCGCTTGCGTCCGCGCTTTCGGCGGACGCCACAAGCGGTGCCGACCGGAGCATGCGTGCAGATGCCTGTTCTCCCGCCTGCCGGAAGATCGCACCGATCCCCTGATCGAGCGTCCCCATGCAGGACGGCATCGCTCTTCCAACCGGCAGAAATCGCGGATGCCTTGCGGCGCATGGCTCGATTCCGTCGCACTTCAGGGAGGAGACCAATGCGTTCAACGAGCGGCCCATGGGTCAAGACGTTCCGTTGGCGATCAAGCCTTTCGCCCGCCTTCGCCCGAGGCTTGGCCCTGCGTGTGGTTCAGGGCCGGCGCGGCCCTGGATACAAGGACGACGGCGGTCTCGCAATGGACCGGCAAGTCGACGGCGAGCGGCGCCTTGACGGGAAGCCCTCTCGCGCCCGGACAGCCAGCCACATCGTGATGCCGTGTTCCAGCAATGGTCCAGACGGATTGCCGGCTTCCCTGAAGGCATCATCAACCAGGTCCGGCACCAAAACGCCTTGACCTTTTGGTCACCGGGCTATTGAACCACGGGCGCGGTTTAGGAAACCCCGGAATCGATGATGGACGATCAGAACAAGAACCTGATCCTCGCGATGGTG
The DNA here is from genome assembly GCA_028824715.1 of Boseongicola sp. Lineage (GTDB taxonomy): Bacteria > Pseudomonadota > Alphaproteobacteria > Rhodobacterales > Rhodobacteraceae > JAJEFO01. Next base: position 38,081 of record JAPPCV010000087.1, read on the forward strand.
CTGAGTTCCCTTGTGCTGGTCGTGTGGATGATCTATTTCGCGCCGGAACCGGTAGAGGCCCCTGGTTCCCAGCCGACGGACACCTCGACCAGGACCGCCGAAGACAGCCAGGCAACGATTCCGTCTGCCGCAACCGGCACTGAGGTCACGGTCGCAGGACCGCAGGACTCCACGGCCGCGTCTCCCGAAGCCGACCGCGTGCCGATCCAGACGCCAAACGTCCAAGGCTCAGTTTCGCTGGCCGGGGGCCGCATCGACCAGCTTTCGCTCCACCATTACCACGTCACCCTGGATCCCTTGGCCGAAGAGGTCACGCTGTTTGCTCCCGTCGGCTCCGAGAACCCATACTATGCAGTGTTCGGCTGGACTCCGGGCGGCACGCTCGGTGCCGACGACGTGCCCGAAACGGACACGATATGGAGTGTAGAGAGCGGGACAACACTTGCGCCTGGGACGCCCCTGGCCCTTCGCTGGAACAGCCCGTCAGGCTTGGTCTTTCGCCGCCAGATCGAGATTGACGACCGCTTTCTGTTCACCGTGACGCAGACGGTCGAGAACCCCACCAGCCAGCCGGTCCGCCTTGCCCCGTACGGCCTTGTGGCGCGCCATGGCGAACCTCAGGACCTCTCCGGCTTCTTCATTCTCCATGAGGGGGCGATCCGACGGAACGACGGCCAGCTTGACGAAATCGACTATTCCGACATGCCGGACCTGTCCTACGATGACCGCTGGGGACCGAGCGCGGACGTTGTCCAGGTCGAGTCCAGCGGCTGGGTGGGCTTCACGGATCATTACTGGATGACGGCGCTTATCCCGGAACAGGGAATTCCCTTCACCAGCGTCGTTCAATACCTGCCCGCCACGGACGTCTATCGCACCGCAGCCCAAATGCCGACGGTGACGGTCCCTCCGGACGGCTCCTCGAGCGCAACGACCCGCCTCTTTGCCGGCGCGAAGGAATGGGACACGATCCGCGACTACGAAGCCGGTCGCAGAATCGAGGGCTTCAACGACTCGATTGCCTATTTCATGGGCTTCGGAGGCGACGCGCAGGTCGAGGGCTTCATCGATTCCATCGACTGGGGCTGGTTCTATTTCCTGACCAAGCCCATCTTTTTCGCCCTGCACGAGCTCAATGCCGTGATCGGCAACACGGGCTGGGCAATCATCTGCCTGACCCTGCTGATCAAGGCGCTGCTCTTCCCGTTGGCACGAAAGTCATACGTTTCGATGGCCCGAATGAAGGAACTCCAGCCCGAGATGCAGATCCTGAAGGAACGTGCCGGCGACGACCGCCAGAAGCTGCAGCAAGAAATGATGGCGCTCTACAAGAAGGAAAAGGTCAATCCCGCCGCCGGATGCCTGCCCATCCTTCTGCAGATTCCGATCTTCTTTTCGCTGTACAAGGTGATCTTCGTCACGATCGAGCTTCGCCATGCCCCGTGGTTCGGACCGTTTCAGGACCTGTCCGCCCCCGATCCGACGTCCATCATGAACCTGTTCGGCATCCTCCCGTTCCCGGCACCCGGACCGGAAAACATACTCAGCTTGATATTCATCGGCATCCTGCCGATCATTCTCGGCGTCTCCATGTGGATGCAGCAGAAGCTGAACCCGGCCCCGACGGATCCGACCCAGCAGATGATCTTCGCGTGGATGCCCTGGATCTTCATGTTCATGCTGGGCAGTTTCGCAAGCGGGCTCGTGATCTACTGGATCGCCAACAACGTGATCACCTTTGCCCAGCAGTACATCATCATGCGGGGGCACGGCTACAGGCCTGACATCTGGGGCAACATCCGCGGAACGACAAAGCCCGACGAACCTGCCAAGGCCAGGAATGACGATGCTTCGAAAGCGGAATCGAAAGCGGACGAGCCAGCGGATCAACCGCCGGCAAAGCCTGCGAACAAGCCGGGCCGAAAGCGCTCCGGCAGGAAGAAATCCCGCAAGAAGCGATGAACGCAACACTTGACCGTATCATCCGACATCCGCTGAAGGCGATCGGACGAGAAGAACTGATCGGAACCATCCTGACACGTGGCCGGTGGCTCCCGATGGACCGGGTCTGGGCAGTGGCCCACGAACGGTCGAATCTGGGGCAAGGCTGGGCTCCAAAGGCAAACTTCCTGCGCGGCGTGACCGCGCCGAACCTGATGGCCGCCTCCTGCATCTGGGATGAATCGCTTGCCCGCCTGCAACTCGCCCACCCTGAGGCAGGCGAAATTTCGATCTGTCCCGACACTGAATCGGACACTCCTGTCCTTCTCGACTGGCTCTCGCGGATCTGGCCCGAAGAGCTGCCCCGACCGATCGGAGTCCATCGCGCCGTGGATGCGAACCTCACGGATGCGCCGGACCCTTGGATTTCGATCAATTCGTTGGCGTCGAACCATGCCGTGTCACGGAATGTGGGCAAGGACCTGTCGATCCACCGCTGGCGCGGCAACCTCTGGATCGGGGGCCTGACACCCTGGGAGGAGAAGGGCTGGGTCGGCAAGGACATCCGGGTCGGCGAAGCTCAGCTGCGAGTGCACTGCGAGATCACGCGATGCAAGGCAACGATGGCCAATCCTGACACGGGACGTCGCGACGTGGACACGCTCGGCGCGCTTCAGGCGCTTGGCCATCAGGAATTCGGAATCTACGCCGAAGTGACTCGTGGCGGCGAAATCGCGACGGGCGCCACGGTCGAGGTCGTGACATGACCTCGTTTGCATTCCCGCTAGCCACGGCAGATGCCTCGGACTTGAGAGCTGGCCGTGATCTCTTTGCCAAGGGCACGGACTTTCTGAAGGGCGTCGTGACCATGGACGGACTGCCACCAGCAGACAGGATCGAGTTCTGCTTCGCGGGCCGTTCGAACGTTGGCAAGTCCACGCTGATCAATGCGGTGACTGGCAGAAAGGCGCTTGCCCGCACCTCGAGCACGCCCGGCAGGACGCAGGAAATCAACTTTTTCACTCTGGCCGACAGCCATTACCTTGTGGACTTGCCGGGCTATGGATTTGCAAAGGCGCCATTGCAGGTGGTCGAGAACTGGCAAAGGCTGCTCAAGTCCTATCTCGCAGGACGCGCCACGCTTCGACGAGCTTTCGTGCTGATCGATGCGCGCCACGGCATCAAGCCGGTCGATGAGGAAATCCTGACCCTGCTGGACATCTCGGCGGTCGTCTTCCAGATCGTGCTGACCAAGGCCGACAAGGCGAAGGAGAAGGATCGGGACAACCTGCTCCGACGCGTGCGAAGCGCGCTCCAGGCGCACCCGGCCGCATTCCCGGAAATCGTGCTGACGTCTTCGGAGACGGGTGAAGGTGTCGAGGTGTTGCGCGCGATCATTTCCGGTTCAGCTTGAGCCCGGCACGGCGAAGGCATACTGAGGCCCCGAACGGGGAAATCCGATGAGAACGAGAGAGATGAATCGCGACTGGATCGCCACGGCACGCACCCTGAACGAAGCATTGCCGTACCTGCAGCGCTACGACGGCGCGACCGTTGTCATCAAGTTTGGCGGCAACGCGATGGGCGATGCCGACGCCATGGCCAGATTCGCGCGCGACATCGTGCTGATGCGGCAGGTCGGCGTGAACCCTGTCATCGTTCATGGCGGCGGGCCGATGATCGCGCAAATGCTCGACAGGCTTGGCATCAAGACCGAATTCGTGCGCGGGAAGCGGGTTACGGACCAAGCGACTGCCGAAGTCGTTGAAATGGTGCTTTCCGGCCTCGTGAACAAGCGAATTGTCCAGGCCATCAACGCAGAAGGCGGGCGGGCGCTCGGTCTTTCCGGAAAGGACGCGAACCTGATGATCTGTGACCAGGTCGGGGCGGATCTCGGCCTCGTGGGCGAGCCTGTCGAAGTGGACCCGGGCATACTGCGCACACTGATGGCAGCCGAAGTGATTCCCGTCATCGCGCCCCTTGGGGCGGGGCGGAACGGCGAGACGCTCAACGTCAACGGCGACACCGCGGCGGGCGCCGTTGCGGCAAGCCTGGACGCCGACCGGCTGCTTCTGCTGACCGACGTCACCGGCGTAATGAACGCCGAAGGCGAGGTCGTGACCGAAATCACGCCTGAGCAGATCCGCAAGCTGACAATGGACGGTGTCATCGCCGACGGCATGGTGCCCAAGACAGAAACCGCGCTGGCGGCCATTGACGGAGGTGCGCGCGCCGTTGTCATCCTGGACGGACGAACTCCAAATGCCTGCATCCTTGAACTGTTCACCGAGCACGGTGCTGGCAGCCTGATCCGCAGGGCGAGATAGCGTAGAATCCATCGGTGCGGTCTGCACGCATCGACGCGGTGAGTCCCACCTGTGCAGCAATTCGGCGCCCGCCTTGTCAACCTGCCCTTCTTGCGCAGCCTTTCGACCATGCCAACTACGGCAACGATGTCGCCAACCGTGAGTTGAACACAATGCCGTTGGCGTGAAGGAAGACTCGCTCGTCATGAAACGAGAACGCAATGTCGATCCTGGACGAAAGCTCTCGAACCATGTCCCGGGCACACTCTGGCATTCCGACCCTGCGACTTCAGCCTCAGAAACGCCCCGTTGCGGGCGCACTGCGGCAGGAAGTTGCCTCACGAAGACATGATCGTCCAAATCGAATTCGGAGCGCTCACAGCCGATAGTCACAGAAGTCGGCAAACCTGGATCTGCACCCTTCGCTTCGGGAATGACCTTCGGCGGGCGGACTGGAAAAGGCGTGACCGCTCCTGGATCTGATCGCCTCAAGGCAATTGCAAATCGAAGGGGCGTCGACGTGGTCTCATGAAGGTTGGAGGTGGTAACCGCGCGCCCCTGTTGGCCTTTGACCGTCCGAGTGCCGGAAACCGGATCGGTGCCGAACGGGCAATCGTTCTGACCGAGGATGCCGCCGTCCCGCTATTGAGCGTGTCTTCCGAGAGACGCGGCGGCGCATGCCCTGTCAAGGACTTGCGTTTGACGGCAAAGGGCGGGCGCTCTTTGCCGCTACCGGCAGGATCGTTACGGGGAGAACGCATCGATGGCGGCAATTCGGGCCGAAGGCGACGACGGGTCTCTCGCAGGCCGTCGTCTCGTTGCGTCCCCCGCACCACACATATGTCGAGACGCATCTTGTGGCGCCGCGATCATGAAGCGCAGACCCGCGGCAGCGGCGAAGGCCTTCATGCGAGATCCCTTCCGTTACGGCAGCCTGCCCCCACCGGCGGGGCGATCCGTTGAGAATCCTCGGCGCGTTTCAGCGAGGCCCTCCGGAGCCGTCCCCGCCACCCCACTTTCTTCGCCGCAAGTCCCGTCATGTCGTAGCTTTCCGCGAAGTCGTCCCCGGCTTCAGCCCTGCGCTGGTCAAAGACGATGCGGCTGGCCATTCGTCCCGCCCTCTCGATCTCGTCGAACAGGCCTTCCGCCGAAGGGATGATGTTCAGCGCCTCGAGCGCGAGGGCGAAGGACCATGTCGAGAGGTGGCGCACGCGTGGCCCGAAATCCATGTTCCTCACGCGCCTGTCTTCGAACAGCACCAGTCCGGTCGTGCCACCGACCAGTCCACCGCGCATTTCCTCCGCCAGGTCCCGTATGGAGTTCTCCCCGGCGATCCTCATCTCGCGTCGCACCTTCCGGCGCTCGTGATCAAGCCTGCCCTCCGGGACGTAGTCCAGGAGGTCGAAAGCCCTTTGCAGGAGACGTCCGGACGGGGTTTCCACGATGCGCAGCCGGTTGCCGCCCGCCGCGACCCACCCTGCAAGGGCCTCCCGTTCCGGCGCGGACGGACGGCCCTCGAGAAGCTCTGTCCTGACGGCATCCGTGATCAGGATCTGGCTGTTGAACCTGTCGACGAGATCGAGCCGTCCGACCAGGCCAAGCGAGATGAGCGGGCCCGTGTCCGGCACGACGACGGAGATCAATTCCCCGCGGCCTCCGGAGCGGAAACCAGGTTTGCGCGCAGAAACGGCAGCGCCTCGCGGAGTTCGCGCTCCGTCTCCGCTTCCTCCCCGGCGCCCCGGGGAAGGGGGACCTCGCAGTCCGCCATCACCAGCATCAGGTCGGCGAATCCCGTCACGCCAAGACGCCGGATGGCCTCCTCGGGCGGGATGACGCCCCTGGAGTACGCTTCCAGAACCTGGGCTGTCGTGACGAGTTCCATCTTGCGCTCCATGCTGCCCGGGAGACGCCGTCCTCCCTCCCGTTCGCGTCTTCAGGGATAGGATTGCGCGCAGAGGCGGTCAAGTCGCGGTCTGGAATTCTCAACGTCCTGCGTCCACGGCTCCTCAGATGTCCCGCCTGGCACAGGGCGCGCCGTCGACATCCGTCATCAAAGGGCTGAACGCGAAGCGGGTGTCGCGAACGGGCGGGATTCCGGTCTCAGACCAAAGCCTCGGACTCCCTGCTTTCAAGGCTTCGGCGAGATCGTGCCTCCATCAACCGAGAACCGCGCCCGGTCCGGATCCCCCCTCACGCGTCCACACGGCTAGGCCCGGCGTGTCCAGCGGGAGGCACGCGTTCCATCGGAAAATGCGAAGGAAAGTGCCGCACCCGGACCGCCTGTTCATCTTGCCAAGCGCAGAAGCGATGTCGCCAAACCGTGAGTTGAACACCTGTCCGGCTGACAATACCGTTGGAGTGAACGAAGACTCGCTCGTCACGCGAGGAGAACGCAATGTCGATCCCGATCGAGAGCCTTTCGAACCAGGCCTTGGGAACATGTCCGCCTCGCGACTCTGCAACCGCCGCTTCGGGAGCGCCATTCAACGGGCGATCCTACGTCCGGGGCGAGACGACCGCAGATCTGGAACGCGTCACGATCCCCCAGCTGTTTCGGAGGGCCGTGTCACGTCACGGGCCAAAGGATGCCCTGGTGTTTCGCGACAGCGGCGAGCGGCTGAGCTATAGCGAATTCGACAGGGAGGTCGACACCGTCGCATCCGGACTGCTCGCCTTGGGGCTGAAGAAGGGAGACCGCGTCGGGATCTGGTCACCCAACAGGTACGAATGGGTCCTGACCCAGTTCGCCACCGCCCGGATCGGGGCGATCCTGGTGAACGTCAATCCGGCATACCGGATCGGGGAGCTGGAATACGCGCTCAACAAGGTCGGCTGCAAGGCGCTCGTCCTGACGCCGTCGTTCAAGTCGTCAGACTATCTCTCGATGATCCGGGAACTGGCGCCGGAACTGGAAATGTGCGAGCCAGGCCGGCTGAACGCCGCCAGGCTTCCGACCCTCGGAAGCGTGATCGTGACGGGTGCGAAAGGCGGGCCGGGCGCGTTCACCTTCGACGAGGTGCGCAGTCTTGGCGGCCCGGCCCAGAGGCAGCGCCTTCAGGCCATCGACGCCACTCTCAGCCCGGACGATGCCATCAACATCCAGTTCACCTCCGGCACCACGGGTGCGCCGAAAGGAGCGACGCTCTCCCACCACAATATCGTCAACAACGCGCGTTTCGTGACCGACCGCATCAGGCTGTCGGATGCGGACCGGCTGTGCATTCCGGTGCCGCTCTATCACTGCTTCGGCATGGCCATGGGGGTCATGGGCGCGGTGACAAAGGGGGCCTCGATGATCTTCCCGGGCGAGGCATTCGAGCCGCGCGCAACGCTTCAGGCCCTGTCCGAGGAGCGCTGCACGGCGGTCTATGGCGTGCCGACGATGTTCGTCGCCATGCTGCAGGAGCTCGAGAGCGAGAGCCTTGACCTCGGCTCCCTGCGCACCGGCATCATGGCCGGCGCACCCTGTCCGACGGAAGTCATGGAACGGATCACGACGCGCATGAACCTGCGCGAGATGACGATCTGCTACGGCATGACCGAGACATCGCCCGTCTCCTTCCAGAGCCTTGTCGATGACCCGATGGACAAGCGCTGCGCCACGGTCGGCCGCGTGCACCCGCATGTTGAAGTGAAGATCGTGGATCCTGAGGGCAACGTCGTCCCTGTCGGCGAGCGGGGCGAGCTCTGCACGCGCGGCTACGCGGTCATGAAGGGCTACTGGGACGACGAGGAGCTAACCCGTGAGAGCATCGTCGACGGATGGATGCACACGGGCGATCTTGCGACCCTGGACGAGGAGGGCTTCTGCTCGATCGTTGGCCGCGTGAAGGACATGATCATTCGCGGCGGTGAAAACGTCTATCCTCGCGAGATCGAGGAGTTCCTGTTTCGCCATCCTGATGTCTCGGTGGCGCAGGTGTTTGGCATCCCTGACGAAAGATACGGCGAGGAAGTGTGTGCCTGGATCATTCCGAAGCCGGGCGGGTCACTGACGGAAGACTCGGTCAGGGATTTCTGCCGGGAGCAGATCGCGCACTTCAAGATCCCCAGGCATGTCCGCATCGTCGACGAGATCCCGATGACCATCTCGGGCAAGCCGCAGAAGTTCGTGATGCGGGACCGCATGGTGGAGATGCTGTCCGGTCAGGCGACATGACGGTTTCCGGCCGTACAAGCCGCGTCGAATGCAGCGAGGCCGAGTGGGGGCCAGGACCACCACTCGGCAATACATGATGATTGAGGAAGTGACGAAGGCTGCCCTCGCAGAACGACTGGACGTGTTCGGGCTGCTCCACGCGGAACCCGCTGACGGCATCGGGGAGGGAACCATCGTGCTCCTCGGTCCCGCTGAACCCGGATTCTGGCCCCATGTGACGGCATCCCCCGAATTCGACGACGGCGAGCCCGATCCCCTGGATCGCTGGTCCATGCGCGTGGTCAAGCGGATCGCAGCGAACGCATATGGCGAGGCGCTGCTCCCTTTCGGAACGCCGGCACGGCCATTCGCTCGCTGGGCGCTCAGGAGCGGGCAGGCATTCGTCTCGCCGGTCCTGCTTCTTGTTCACGCCCGTGCCGGCCTCTTCGTGTCATACAGAGGTGCCGTACTTCTTCCTGAGCTTCTGGAACTTCCGAAGCCGCCACCCCGTCCCTGCGATTCATGCGAGGGAAGACCCTGCCTTGCGGCCTGTCCGGTCTCGGCGCTCGTCAACGACCGCTATGACCTTCCTGCCTGCCATGCCTACCTTGACTCGGACGCAGGCCAGACCTGCATGGCCCGGGGATGCGCCGTACGCCGCTCTTGCCCATTGGGACGCAACTATCCCAGAATGGAGAAGCAGTCGGCCCACCACATGAAGGCGTTTCATCCGTGACACTCACCCTGATCCTGACGCGGCACGCGAAATCTTCATGGGATGATCCCACGCTGGACGACTTCGACCGCAGCCTGGCACGCAGAGGGCGGAAGTCGGCCCCGCTGATCGGGCGGTGGCTGGTCGAACGAGGATACGTGCCGGACGTCGTCGTTGTTTCGGGAGCAAGGCGGACCGTGGAGACATGGGAAGGCATGGCGTCAACCATGCCCGAAGCAACCTTGCTGGAACCTGACACGGCACTCTTTCACGCAGGCGCAAGCACCATTCTGGGAGTCCTGCGCGAGCAGGCTGCCGCCAAGGTCATGCTGATCGGCCACAATCCGGGATTTGCCGACTTCGCGAACCGAATCGTCGTGCAGCCGCCCGAGCATGACAGGTTCAATGACTATCCGACCGCCGCAACGGCCGTGATCGAGTTCAAACGCGAAAGCTGGGCGCAGGTAGGTTGGCGCAGCGGCAGGATCCTGGACTTCGTCGTGCCCCGCGAACTGAAGTAAACAGCGGCACGAAACACTGACGTCGCTTGCGGCCGACCCCGGATCGGCGGGGCGCCGGGACGAGGGCCTCTCGCCTCAGTGGCCGAGAATCTGGCTCAGGAACAGCTTCGTGCGATCCGATTTTGGATTCTTGAAGAACTCTTCCGGCTCGTTCTGCTCCACGATCTGGCCGTCGTCCATGAAGATGACCCGGTTCGCGACCTGCCGGGCAAAGCCCATCTCGTGGGTCACGCAGAGCATGGTCATGCCTTCCTCGGCAAGCTCGATCATGGTGTCGAGCACCTCCTTGATCATTTCCGGATCAAGGGCGGATGTCGGCTCGTCAAAGAGCATGATCCGTGGCCGCATGCAGAGGCTGCGCGCGATCGCGACCCGCTGCTGCTGGCCTCCGGAGAGCTGGCCCGGGTACTTTTCGGCCTGCTCGGGGATCTTGACCTTCTCGAGGAAGTGCATCGCCGTTTCCTCGGCTTCCCGTTTCGGGATCTTGCGCACCCAGATCGGGGCGAGGGTGCAGTTTTCCAGGATGGTGAGATGCGGGAACAGGTTGAAATGCTGGAAACACATCCCGACTTCGGACCGGATCTTGTCGATGTTCTTGAGGTCGCTTGTCAGTTCCGTGCCTTCAACGACGATTTGCCCCGCCTGATGCTCTTCCAGGCGATTGATGCAGCGAATCAGCGTGGACTTGCCCGACCCGGACGGGCCGCAAATCACGATGCGTTCGCCCTTGTGCACTGTCAGGTCTATGTCCCGCAGCACGTGAAACATGCCGAACCACTTGTTCATGCCCGTGATCTGGATCGCGACCTCTTCGGAGACCTGCATCTTTCTCCGGTCGATTTCGCGCTCGACCATGGTGTCGTGCATGCTCTCGGCCATAACCAGTCTCCTTCAGTCGTTTTCGGTCTTTAGCTTGCGCTCAAGGTACATGGAGTATCGGGACATGCCGAAACAGGCGATGAAGAACAACAGCGCAATGAACGCGAACAGTTCCCAATAGATGCCGTTCCAGTCGGTGTCCGCACGGATCGAGTTCGAAAGGCCCAGCGGGTCAAGGAGCGCGATGATCGAGACCAGCGTGGTGTCCTTGAAGATCCCGATGAACGTCGAAACGATGCCGGGGATCGATATCTTGAGCGCCTGCGGCATGATGATCAGCCGCTGCGCCTGCCAGTAGTTCAGCCCGAGCGAATCCGCGCCTTCGTACTGGCCCGTCGGGAGGCCTGCAAGCCCGCCCCTGATCACTTCGGCCATATAGGCGGCCGCAAACAGGGTGACCATGATCATCACCCTCAGGATGATGTCGAAATTCGTGCCAGGCGGCAGGAATATGTTAAGGAGCGTCGACGCCACGAAGAGCAGCGTGATCAGCGGCACGCCACGGATGAATTCAATGAAGCCCACGCAGATCGCCTTGACGATGAGCATGTTCGACTGGCGCCCGAGGGCGAGAAGGATCCCCAAAGGAAGCGAGCAGCCTATGGCCACGACGCCGATCATGACGGAGAGCATGAATCCACCAAACTTCCGGGACTCGACGGTCTCCAGCAAGAACGGGGCGGTGTCGGGCGAAATCGCGGCGAGGCCTTCGCCCAGCCCCGCAGCGAGGACCTCCGTCTGAACGGGAAATCCAAACCAGACCATCCACCAGATGATGGCAGAAAGGATGCCAAGGACGAGCCCCGCCACCGCCCCGCGAAGGGCCCGGCCGACAAGATAGGCCACGACAAAGCCCGCAGCGACGCCGACCGGGGTCCAGATGGATCCACCCCACATCAGCCAGGGCATCAGGAACGGATACGCTGCCGTGACGTACAGGAGTCTTGGCGACACCTTGTCGGCAAAGAGAACCGGAGCAAGCGCCGCGATCAGCAGCAGCAATGCCAGGATCGGCCGATAGTACAGTTCAGGCGGATAGAACCCGAAGAGGAGCTGCAGCCAGCGATCGTTGATCACGCCCCAGCAGGCATGACCATGCGTGCTGCCCCATGTCTCGATCATGACCTCGCGGCATTCGCTCAGAGAGCCGGCGGTCCAGACGGACCGGAGAGTCCAGCCGAGGAGGCCTGACAGGACATACCAGATCGCGGCAAGACAGAGCACGGTCAGGATTGCGTTCCACCAGTTCGGGAACAGGTTGGCGCGCAGCCATCCGATCACGCCCACCGACGTCGGCGGGGGATCCTGCTCGGCCAGCATTTCCGTGCGGACAAAGGATGTATCGCTCACGTCATCGCTCCACCAGCGCAACTCTCTTGTTGTAAATGTTCATGAACACGGAAATCGTCAGCGAAATGCAGAGGTATATGAGCATCAGAAGCAGGAGGCATTCCAGCTCCCGCCCGGTCTGGTTCAGCGTGATCCCGCCGAGCGTGCCCGTGATGTCCAGGTAGCCGACCGCAATTGCCAGCGACGAGTTCTTGGTCAGGTTCAGGTAGTTCGAGATCAAGGGCGGAATGATCACGCGAAGCGCCTGCGGGAGAATGACGAGGCTCATGATTCGGTTCGGCCTGAGACCGAGCGAACCGGCCGCCTCGGTCTGGCCTTTCGAGATCGCGAGGATCCCGCCCCTCACGATCTCGGCAATGAACGCCGCCGTGTAGAGCGAAAGCGCGATCCAGAGAGCGATGAGCGAGTTCCTGAGGTGGGTTCCGCCTGCGAAGTTGAAGCCTTTCAGTTCAGGCTTTCCGAGATGGAACCCGAGCGCAGCAAGCAGGATGAAGGTCGGAACGACGAGCACGGCGACCTGGAAGTGCCAGGTCGTCGGCCTGTTCCCGGTCTCGTTCTGGACACGTTCGGCCCAGATCCGGATGCGGCGAAATACGAAGAACGAGGCGGCGAGCACGGCAATGATCGCAACCAGGTCAAGCGACACGTCGAAGCGCAGCGAGCTTTCGCCAAACAGGCGCACATCGCCAAGGCTTCGGGAAAACAGCGCCTCCGGCACGTAGACGCCGCGATTCGTGATCGCGACGCTGTCATTCAGGATCAGGGACTGCGTGGCGTTCTCTCCCCTGAAGGCGCGCGGGGAAGGCAGGCTCTCGATCAGGATCGCCATCGCGAACACGATCCAGAGCAGCACGGGCACGTTGCGGAACATCTCGACATAGACGGTCATGATGCGGGCGATGAGCCAGTTCCTGGAAAGGCGCGCGACGCCGACGAGGACACCGATGATCGTTGCGGTTATGCAGCCCAGGACCGCCACGACCAGCGTGTTCAGGAGCCCCATGAATGACGCACGGAGATGCGTGTCGCGGCTCGTGTAGTCCAGAAGCCTCTGGTTGATGTCATAGCTCGCCGGCTCGCTGAAGAAGCCGAATTCGACCTCCTTGCCGAGACTGGCAAGGTTCTGGACGGTATTCGAAATGATCCATGCTACGAGGAGCATGAACGCGAACAACGCGATTACCTGGATTGTAAGCGACCGGTATCGCGTGTCGTAGATGAGCATTGAAAGCCTGAAGCTTTCACGCGGCGGGTCCGTCATCGTCGCCATGGCGAACCTGTCCCCCCTGTCTATCCGGCACCGCCGGGCGACGCGCTCTTCCGGCGCTGTGCCCGATGGCCAGTCCTGGGTGCCAATCTACGCTGAGCAAGGGGCGCGGTGTTCAACCGCGCCCCTTGAAGACCTATTACCGGAACGGCGGCGAATAGATCAGGCCACCTTCGGTGTATTGCGCGTTCAATCCGCGCGCGAGACCAACCGGAGTGTTTTCGCCGATGTTCTTCTCGAAAATCTCTCCGTAGTTGCCTTCCGCCATGATGGCGCGCTGGGCCCACTCCGAATCGAGGCCGATCATGTCGCCGAGAGTGCCCTCGGTGCCAAGAAGCCGGTTGATTTCCGGGTTGTTGGTGGGACCGCCCGAAAGCTCGCCGACATTCGCCGAGGTAATGCCAAGCTCTTCGGCGGAGATCAGGGCGTTCAGGGTCCACCGGACGATGTCGCCCCATTCGTTGTCGCCATGACGGACAACCGGGCCGAGAGGCTCCTTCGAGATGATCTCGGGCAGGATCACGTGATCGCCCGGGGACTCGAAGGAGGCGCGGGTCGCGGCAAGACCGGACGCGTCGGTCGTGTAGACGTCGCACGCCTCAGCCAGGTACTGCTGCTGCGCTTCGGCGTTTGTCTCGATCGGCACCGGCTCATAGCTGATGTTGTTCACGCGGAAGAAGTCCGCGAGATTCAGCTCGGTCGTGGTGCCGGTCTGGATGCACACCGTTGCGCCATCAAGATCCTTGGCAGAAGTCACGCCAAGCGCCTTGGGCACCATGAAGCCCTGGCCGTCGTAGTAGTTGACGCCGATGAAGTCGAGCTTGAGATCGGTGTCGCGCGAGAAGGTCCAGGTCGTGTTTCGGGCCAGCATGTCCACTTCGCCGGACGCCAGCGCCGTGAAACGCGTCTTGCCGGTCGTCGGAATGAACTCGACCGCCTGGGGGTCGCCCAGAACGGCTGCAGCAACTGCACGGCATACCGCCACGTCGAACCCTTCCCAGTTGCCGCTGGCATCCGGAGAGGCAAAGCCGACAAGGCCAGTAGACACGCCGCAGTTGAGATTCCCGCGTGCCTTGACGTCATCGAGGGTCGCGGCGCCAGCCGCACCACCGATGACAACGGCAGCAGCAAGCGCGCCATAGAATACGGATTTTTGCATGATTTCCTCTTTCATGATTTCACTTCCTGAGTTTCCACCATCGCTGGCGATCATCCTGAAACCGGCTCATGAACCCGGTCCCGACGATTCCTTTGGCGGTCATTCCGCCTAACAGTCGAAATGTGGAGGGATTCCATGCCCGAGGTCAAGACCGCGCTGCCCAAAAATGCGCTGTCACAGTCTTGATCGGAATTTTGTCGCAGGCTTCGAAACCGCCTCATCCGGCCAGACGAAAAAGCTTGGCAGCATGAAGGAACGCCCGCATCTTGCGCAAGGCCTCCTCGGTCGCCTCAACATCTTCGCCCCATTGCTCGACCTGCCAGCTCTCGTCGAGGCGGGATGCCGACCAAAGGTCCTGTACAGGGAACGCGCCATCTGCAACCGCAAGCGCGATCACGAAAGATCCCGATAGGGTCACGAGTTCTTGAAATCCCGTCAGCTGGAAACTGGACATCGACTCCATGCTCCGCACGAGCCTTGAGACGCATGCCGGATTCTGCTCGACCGGCATCACGCCCTGCGTCACCTCGAAGCGCACGCCATGACGAGTTGCCAGCCAGTCGAGCAACGGATTCCACGTCTTCTGCTGGCGCAGGACAAGCTCGACCGGCCCTGCAGCCCTGTAGCTCAACAGGTCGTTGCCTGCGTAACCGGCGAGATGGTTCATGACTTCGCGCCGTTGCGTTGCAACCTTGTCAATGGCCGCGTTTGCCGAACGCGTCCAGGGCATGGTCGCGGGATCGACCCGTTCCTCCTGCGCTTGCCATTCTGCCGCGACATGCCTGGCGATGGCTTGTGTCGGCAGAACGAGTGCACGTTTCGCCGGTGTCCGAACTGGACGGTCATCCAGTCGGATCGAGAAACCCTCCGGGCCGGCATCGACGGACACGGTGCTCCAGAATCGCTTCGGTCCCCACTCGCTCATGGGCTCCCTGCACCCTCGAACGGGTCTCCTGGGACGCAGGACGCGTCCCAGTCCAGCATCTTCCATGTCTGCTGCATGTGTGGTGGCAAGGGGGCAACGAGCTCAAGGCGGTCACCCGTCACGGGATGGTCGAGAACGAGGGAACGTGCGTGCAAATGCAGCTTGCGGCTGATTTCGCCGCCCAGTTGAGCTCCCCAGCCGTCGCCCGGGTTCTCCTGTCCCGAACCACCGTACTTTCCGTCCCCGACGACGGGATGTCCGATTCCTGCCATATGGGCGCGCAACTGATGGGTGCGACCGGTGACCGGGATGAGTGCTACCCAGCTTGCGCGGTTGCCGAGCGCCGCCAGAACCGAGTAGTCCGTGGTTGCGTGCCGTGCATCCGGCGTCCGCTCGACATCTTCCGGAAGGACGACGCGTGCCTTCTCGCCTTCGCCTGCCTTTCCATGCCCACGTGCCTTTGCGAGGCCATAGCGAATCACTCCTGCGCGAGGATTCGGGACACCCGCGACGGCAGCCCAGTAATTCTTCCTGACGTCGCGGGCGCGAAAAGCCCTTCCGAGCACATTGGCCACGGCACGCGTTCGCGCAAGAAGCAGGATGCCGGACGTGTCCTTGTCCAGCCTGTGAACGAGGCGCGGCTTGTCTTCACGCCCGAATTTGAGCGCTTCGGCCAACCCGTCCACATGCCGAGGCTGCTTCGAGCCGCCCTGAACCGCAAGGCCGGGAGGCTTGTTGAGCGCAATCAAGTGCTCGTCGCGATAAATTACGGTCTTCCGGATCATCTCCGCATCGACCGGACTCACCAGCCCTGCGGGCATCCTTGCCTGACTCTCCGCTTCGGGCAGCGGCGGAACGCGTACGGTCTGGCCGTCCTCTACCCGTGCGCCCGGCCTTGCCCGTCGCCCGTCGAGCCGGATCTCGCCTTTCCGGCACATCTTCTCGATCCGTCCTTGCGGAACATGCGGAAATCGCCGCCGGAACCATCGGTCAAGCCGCTGGTCGCCTTCGCCCGGGGCGACGCTGATCCACTGAACGCCGGTCATCGTGACAACACGGCGACAGCCGTCCAGGCAAGTTCCGCAAGATCCGCGTCAGAAGGAAACAGTCGCCCCGATCGAGGTGTTCGCTTCATGAAAGCAACACGCGCGCAAGGCCTAGCCCGGCCAGAAGACCAAGTATGGAAAGCACGACGGAAGCCGTGACGTAAATGATCGACGCCACGATATCTCCGCGCTGATAGAGGAGGACGGCCTCGAGAGAAAATGCCGAGAACGTGGTGAACGCCCCCAGGAAGCCCACCACGAAAAAGGGCGAGAGATGCGTCAGTCCGCGCTGTGCCGCCAGGACGACAAAGAACCCGATCAGGAAGGAGCCGATGACGTTGACCGTGATGATGCCGAGAGGAAACGTGGTCGGACCCAGAAGCCGCAGGACTCCAAGGCCGGTCAGGTGACGGGCCAAGGCTCCCAACGCACCGCCGCCGGCAATCGAAATCAGTGTGCCCAGCATGCGCCCGGGTCTGTCTTGACGCGTTGCGCTTGTCAACTCTGTCGCTTGGCGCGCAGGTTCCTGAAGTAGTCGAGGCGGCGCCTGAGGTCCCGCTCGAATCCGCGCTCCACCGGCTGGAAATAGGATGCGCGCTCCATGCCGTCCGGGAAATAGTTCTGACCGGAGAACCCGTCCTCGGCGTCATGGTCGTAGGCGTAGCCCTTGCCGTACCCCTGGTCCTTCATCAGCCGCGTCGGTGCGTTCAGGATGTGCTTGGGCGGAGGCTCGGAGCCTGTGGACCTGGCCGCTCTCTGTGCGGCCTTGAACGCCGCGTAGCCGCTGTTCGACTTGGGGGCCAGCGCAAGGTAGATCACCGCCTGGGCCAGCGCGAGTTCCCCTTCCGGGCTGCCAAGACGTTCATAGGTGTTCCATGCATCGATGCAGACGGACTGCGCCTGCGGATCCGCAAGCCCGATGTCCTCGACGCTCATCCGGGTGATCCGGCGCGCAAGGAACCTCGGGTCTTCGCCGCCCTCGAGCATCCTGGCAAGCCAATAGAGCGCCGCGTCGGGATCCGACCCGCGCACGGACTTGTGCAGCGCGGAAATCAGGTTGTAGTGGGCATCGCCGGACTTGTCGTACTGCGCCGCACGCCGTGCAAGCCGCCGCGCCAGTTCCTTCTGATCGAGGCAGTCCGCCACGGACCAGCCCGATACCTGCTCGATCAGGTTCAGGAGGGCGCGCCCGTCTCCGTCGGCCAGTTCCAGGAGCGCATCGCGTGCCGCTGGGTCAAGCGGCAGGGTCTGTCCCAGCGCTTCCTCGGCGCGCCGTGCGAGCCGTTCGAGGTCGATCAAGCCAAGGCGGTTCAGCACCATGACCTGGGCACGGGACAGCAGCGCCGCATTCAGCTCGAACGACGGGTTCTCCGTGGTCGCCCCGACCAGGAGGATCGTCCCGTCCTCCATGTGCGGCAGAAACCCGTCCTGCTGAGCCTTGTTGAAACGGTGAATCTCGTCGACGAACAGCAGCGTGCCGCCACCGTTGCCGCGACGGATCTTGGCCGCTTCGAAGACCTTCTTCAGATCCGCAACGCCCGTGAAGATCGCGCTGACCTGCACGAAGGCGAGGTCAGTGACGTCGGCCAGAAGCCTTGCAATTGTGGTCTTGCCAACTCCAGGCGGTCCCCACAGGATCAAGGAGCCCAGGGTGTCGGCACCGAGCATCGTGCCAAGCGGACCGTCCGGGCCGAGCAGTTCGTCCTGGCCAATCACCTCCTCCAGCGCGCGCGGGCGCAAGCGGTCCGCCAGCGGATGCCAGGCGGGCTCGGGCTCTGGTCCAGGACTCTCGAACAGATCTGCCATCTGCCGTGCAGGCTACGCTCCGGTCGCGCGGACGAAAAGAGCGGAGTGGGATTCAACCCGGGCGCGACGGGCGCCGGTCCTTGACACGGCGCAATGCGCCTGCCGGCCATCCGGGATTCACGTGCGGTCACGCCGTCGGGAGTTTCCGCGACCGCCTGTCGGCTGCCGCGTCCGCGGGCAGGCTACTCTTCGGCCGCGTCTTCCTCTTCTGCAAGACGCTTGCGGTCGGCGGCACCCTTTGCGTCGACATCGCGGTCCACGAGTTCGATGATGGCCATCGGCGCCATGTCGCCGTAGCGGAATCCGGCCTTGAGCACGCGGGTATAGCCGCCGGAGCGTTCCTTGTAGCGTGGACCGAGCACCTCGAAAAGCTTGGAGACGTGCATGTCCTGCTTCAGCCGGGCCGCTGCCTGGCGACGGGCATGGAGGTCGCCGCGCTTTCCGAGCGTGATCAACTTGTCCATCACGCGCCGGAGCTCCTTGGCCTTGGGCAGCGTGGTCTTGATCTGCTCGTGCTCGATCAGCGATCCGGCCATGTTGGCGAAGAGCGCCTTGCGGTGTTC
This sequence comes from Boseongicola sp., assembly GCA_028824715.1. Lineage (GTDB taxonomy): Bacteria > Pseudomonadota > Alphaproteobacteria > Rhodobacterales > Rhodobacteraceae > JAJEFO01. Next base: position 56,697 of record JAPPCV010000087.1, read on the forward strand.
ATGAGTGCGGTTCAGGCGACGATGGCCTTTGGCGTGACGCATTTTCCGATTCCCTTTTTTGTGCTTTGTCCGGCGGGGGATGCGCACCCCCCGCTCACCTTGGGGCTATCGCCCATGCTGTTCCGGCTTCCCGGACCTTGCGTTCCTCAGAACTGGTCCTCGAATTTCTTGGCGAGATCCTCGATGTTCTCGGGCGGCCATTCCTCGATGTCCATGCCGAGATGCAGGCCCATGCCGGACAGCACCTCCTTGATCTCGTTGAGCGACTTGCGGCCGAAGTTCGGTGTCCTGAGCATTTCGGCCTCGGTCTTCTGGATCAGGTCGCCAATGTAGACAATGTTGTCGTTCTTCAGGCAGTTCGCGGACCGAACGCTGAGCTCCAGTTCGTCGACCTTCTTCAGCAGGAGCGGATTGAATTCGAGACCGTCGTCCTCGTCGGCACGCTGCGCCGATTCAGGCTCGTCGAAGTTGATGAACGTCGCGAGCTGATCCTGCAGGATCCGCGCCGCCAAAGCCACGGCATCCTCCGGAGTGACCGAACCGTCGGTTTCGAGCTTGAGCGTCAGCTTGTCATAGTCGAGCACCTGGCCTTCCCGGGTCGGCTGGACGTCATAGCTGACCCGTCGCACGGGCGAATAGATCGCGTCGACCGGCATCATGCCGATCGGAGCGTCCTCGGGGCGGTTCTTGTCGGCCGCCACGTAGCCCTTTCCCGTCTCAACGGTCAGTTCCATGTAGAGGTTTGCGCCTTCGTCGAGGTGGCAAAGCACGTGATCCTTGTTAAGGATGTCGATGCCGGCAATCTCGGAAATGTCCCCGGCGGTCACGATCTGGGGTCCCTTGGCGCTTATGGACAGACGCCTGGGCCCCTCCACCTCCATGCTGATGGCAACGCCCTTCAGGTTCAGGACGATGTCGGTCACGTCTTCGCGCACCCCTGCCACGGAGGAAAATTCGTGGAGAACGTTGTCGATCTGGACGCTGGTGATGGCGGCCCCTTGAAGCGAGGACATCAGGACGCGGCGAAGCGCGTTCCCCAATGTCAGGCCAAAGCCGCGCTCAAGCGGCTCCGCGATCACGGTCGCCTGCCGCAGGGGGTCGTTGCCAGGCTTGACTTCGAGTTGAGTCGGCTTGATGAGTTCCTGCCAGTTCTTGTGGATCATGTGAATCTCCTCAATTCCTGCGCCTGGCCCATGTCCGAGACCACGCGCTCCCGAGGTATTGCGGGCCGATATGCGGCCCGCCAAGGAATTCAGACGCGGCGGCGCTTCGGCGGACGGCAGCCATTGTGTGCAATGGGCGTCACGTCACGGATCGAAGTGATGGTGAAGCCGACCGTGGCCAAGGCGCGCAGGGCGCTTTCCCGGCCCGAGCCCGGACCCTGCACCTCGACTTCAAGCGTGCGAACGCCGTGCTCCTTTGCCTTCATGCCGGCATCCTCAGCGGCCATCTGCGCGGCATAGGGAGTCGACTTCCGGGACCCCTTGAAACCCATCGTTCCGGCAGAGGACCAGGCAATGGCATTGCCCTGGACGTCCGAGATCAGGATCTTGGTGTTGTTGAAGGAGGAATTCACATGCGCCACGCCGGCGGCGATGTTCTTCGATACCTTCTTCTTTACGCGGCGATCACGTGCCATGCTCGCTGTCCTCCCCTACTTCTTCTTGCCGGCGATCGGCCTCGCCGGGCCCTTGCGGGTGCGGGCGTTGGTGTGCGTGCGCTGGCCGCGCACGGGGAGGTTCCGGCGATGACGCAGGCCGCGGTAGCAGCCCAGGTCCATGAGGCGCTTGATGTTCATCTGCACCTCGCGCCGCAAGTCGCCTTCGACGTTGTAGTTTGCGTCGATGTGCTCGCGAATCGCGAGAACTTCGGTGTCGCTGAGTTCGTTGATCCGGCGCGAGACGTCTATGTTCGTCGCCTCGCAAATGGCTTGCGCCGAGGACCGGCCTATGCCGGTGATGTAGGTGAGCGCGATCGGAACCCGCTTCGCAGTCGGGATGTTCACGCCAGCAATACGTGCCACGGAGTTCTTCCTTTCGTTGCGAGCCCGTGATTCCAGGCCCTTTTTTCACAACGGAAGCCCGGGACTGTGTCGGCCCGGGCTTGGTTCGTGATTCTGCTTCAAGATGGCGGTAAGTATGCCTTTGCCCGCTGCGGGTCAAGGGGCGAAACATCGCCATCCGCAAATTCCGTTCCTCTGGCCAATTCGCCCGTCACGCACCCAGCGATGCCGCGATTTCGCCTTTCACATCGTCGATCTCGCCAAGCCCGTTGACCGGCTTCAGGAGACCCGCATGGAAGTAGTACCCGATCAGTGGTGCGGTCTTCTTGTAATACTCCATCAGGCGGGTCCTGAGGCTCTCCTCGTTGTCATCCGCCCGACGCCTGAAATCCGAGGCGCCGCAGGTGGAGCACCTGCCGTCATCCGGGATCGGCCGGGTGATGTCGTTGTAGACCTCTCCACAGTTGGCGCAGGTCGAACGGGCCGTGATTCGTGCCACGAGCGCATCATCGTCCACCTGCATCTCGACAACGGCGCCAAGCTCCTTCTTGTTCGCCTTGAGCAGGTCATCCAGCGCGGCGGCCTGTGTCAGCGTGCGTGGAAAGCCGTCAAAGATGAACCCGTCTCCATTGACCGACTGAAGCTTCTCATCGATCAGGCCGACGACAATGTCATCCGTCACGAGGCCGCCCGAGTCCATTATGTCCGCCACCTTCTTGCCCAATTCGGTGCCGGACGTGCGCGCCTCGCGGAGCATGTCACCTGTTGAAAGCTGGACCATGCCGCGCTCTTCCTCAAGGATTCGCGCCTGCGTTCCCTTTCCGGCCCCGGGCGGGCCAATCAGAATGATGTTCACCGTCTTGCCGTCCCTCTTTGCTTGCCGCCACGCTTTCTTCCGCGAAGCTGGGAACGTTCAATCAATCCCTCGTACTGATGGGCCAGCAGGTGGGACTGAACCTGTTGAATGAAATCCATGCCGACGGACACGATGATCAGTATTGACGTGCCGCCAAAATAGGCGGTGATGGCCAGACTGCCCCGGACCATTTCCGGGATCAGGCAGACCAGCGCCAGGTAGGCCGAACCCAGGACAAGGACGCGGACAACCACGTATTCCAGGTATTCCTCGGTCTTTTTCCCTGGACGGATGCCAGGCACGAACCCGTTCTGGTTCTTGAGGTTCTCCGCCACGTCGTCCGGCTTGAACGAGACGTTCAGCGTGTAGAAATAGGTGAAGAAGATGATCATGCCCGCGAAGAACAGCAGATAGAGCGGCTGCCCAGGTCCGAAATAGGCAAGAATCCAGCCCATCACCGGACCTGCCGAGCTGCCGGAGAACGTCGAGAGCGTCGTGGGCAGGAGCAGAAGCGACGAGGCGAAGATCGCAGGAATCACGCCGGCCGGGTTGACCTTCACCGGCAGATGCGAGGAGCCGCCGTCATAGACCTTCATGCCGACCTGACGGCGCGGGTACTGGATGTGTATCTTGCGCAAACTTCGCTCCATGAAGACCACGAAAACAAGCGTCGCGAATATCATCGTGAGGATTCCGAGGATCACGCCCGTCGACAATGCGCCGACGCGGCCCTGTTCGAAGAACTGAGCGAATACGCCCGGAAGCTCGGCCACGATGCCAACATAGATGATGAGCGAAATCCCGTTGCCGACGCCGCGCGCCGTGATCTGCTCGCCCAGCCACATCAGGAACATGGTGCCGCCCACGAGAGTGATCACCGTCGAGATGCGGAAGAACCATCCTGGATCCGTCACCAGGTTGCCGGCCTCCATCGACACGGCAAGGCCATAGGCCTGGAATGTCGCCAGTCCCACGGTTCCGTACCTCGTGTACTGGGTGATCTTGCGACGTCCCTGCTCGCCCTCCTTCTTGAGCTGTTGCAGGGGACCCCATGTTGCCGCCAGCAACTGAATGATGATCGAGGCCGAAATGTACGGCATGATCCCCAACGCGAATATGCCCATGCGGCTGAGCGCGCCGCCGGTGAACATGCCGAGCACGCCGGCAATGCCGCCGGCGGCCTGTTCCATGAACTCGCGCAAGGCGACGCCGTCGATCCCCGGAACCGGGATGTATGTTCCGATGCGATAGACGATCAGAAGTCCGATCGTGAACAGCAGCCGATTGCGAAGCTCGGTTGCCTTACCCAGCATGCCCCAACTGACGTTGGAGGCCATTTGCTCTGCTGCAGACGCCATGCGAGGCCTTTCCTGTATGCCGGCGCCGCCCGCGCGCACGCGGCCAGCGGTTCCGGACGTCCATGGACATGTAGGCGGCGACAGGGCCGCCCGCAAGCCGTCAGCCAGTCACCGACGCGGACGTGATCGTCAGCGAGCCGCCTGCCTGCTCGACCGCCGCAATCGCGGATCGAGACGCGCCGGTCACCTCGATCTTTGCCCTGGTCGAGAATTCGCCCTTTGCCAGGACGCGGACTCCGTCCCTCTTGCGGCGCACGAGCCCGCTCTCGACCAGCACGTCTTCATTGATGTCCTTGCTGGCGTCAATTTTCCCGGCGTCGATGAACTTCTGGATCAGGCCCAGGTTCACGACGGCAAAGGACTTGCGGTTTGGCTTGTTGAATCCGCGCTTGGGAAGGCGCTGGTAAAGCGGCATCTGGCCGCCTTCAAAACCGTTGAGAGCCACGCCTGAGCGCGACTTCTGGCCCTTTGTCCCGCGTCCGGCGGTCTTTCCCTTGCCGGATCCGGGTCCCCGGCCGACGCGCTTCGCCCGCTTTGTGGCGCCGGGATTGTCCCGAAGTTCGTTCAGTTTCATGTCGCTTCTCCTGACCGGACCCGCCCCCGAAGCGAACTGGGACGGCCACGGCATGTTCCTGTTTCAGGACCGGCATCGGCCACCGGAGGCGTATAGACGAGCGCAGGCACCGCTTCAAGGCAGGGCCCGTCCAGGAACCCGGTTCGCTAGCCGCGCTCCTCGACGATTTCGACCAGATGCGGAATCTTGGCGATCATGCCGCGCACGGAAGGCGTGTCCTCCAGTTCGCGGGTCTTGTGCATCTTGCCAAGGCCGAGCCCGGTCAACGTCCGACGCTGGATTGCCGGCCGTCGAATCGGTGATCCTGTCTGCCTTACGACGATTGTCTTTGCCATGGTCGTCACGCCTCCTCGACTTCAGCCGTTTCGGCCTTTGCAGGCTCCTCGCGCTTCGGCAGGATGTCGGCGGCCTTCTTGCCACGGCGCTGAGCCACCGAGCGTGGCGACGCCTCCTTGCTGAGGCCGTCCATGGTGGCGCGGATCATGTTGTAGGGATTCTGCGTGCCGATCGACTTGGCGACAACGTCCTGCACGCCCAGCATCTCGAAAACGGCGCGCATCGGTCCGCCGGCAATGATGCCGGTTCCGGTCGGCGCGGTCCGCATCACGACGCGGCCAGCGCCATGGCGCCCCTCAATGTCGTGGTGAAGCGTCCGGCCCTCGCGCAGCGGGACCCGAACCATTTGGCGCTTGGCCTGTTCGGTGGCCTTGCGAATGGCTTCGGGCACTTCCTTGGCCTTGCCCTTGCCAAACCCCACGCGACCCTTTTGGTCGCCGACGACGACGAGTGCGGCAAAGCCGAAGCGCTTGCCGCCCTTCACGGTCTTCGACACACGGTTGATCGCGACGAGGCGGTCGCCGAATTCAGGCGCTTCGTCGCGGTCGCGGCGCCCGCCGTTTCTTGGTTCCCTGGCCATACGGCCTTCTCCCCTCACTTGTGCGCCGAAGCGCTGTTGCCCGACCTCGGTGCCGCTTGCGGCCCTGGTCATCGGGGTGGCGTGCCACCCGCAGTTCAGATCTTCAGTCCGGCCTCCCGGGCCGCGTCGGCCAGAGCCTTGACCCTTCCGTGAAACAGGAAGCCGCCCCGGTCAAAATACGCTTCCTGGACGCCAGCCTTCCTTGCGCGTTCGGCAATGGCGCGGCCAATGGACGCAGCGGTCTCGATGCCGTTGTCGCCCTTCGTGCCGATGCTCTTCTCAAGCGACGATGCCGAAGCCAGGGTCCTGCCCAGCTTGTCGTCGATCACCTGGGCGCTGATGTTCTTGTTCGAACGGTGCACCGACAGCCGCACGCGCCCGGCATTGGCCTTGCGAAGCCTGTTCCGGACACGCATCCGGCGCTTTTCGAACAGTTCTCTCTTGGAAAGTGCCATCTGACCGGTTCCTATTTCTTCTTGCCTTCCTTGCTGAAGACATACTCACCCTTGTACCTGATGCCCTTGCCCTTGTACGGCTCTGGCTTGCGCCATTCGCGGATCTTGGCCGCGACTTGGCCTACGAGCTGCTGGTCAATGCCTTCGACGATGATTTCGGTGTTCCTTGGCGTAGTCACGGTCACGCCTTCCGGCACATCGAAGATCACGTCATGCGAAAGGCCGAGATTCAGCGTCAGCGTGTTGCCTTGCGCCTGCGCCCGATAGCCAACGCCGCTGATCTCGAGTTCCTTCCGGAACCCGTCCGTGACGCCGGTGACGAGGTTCTGGACCTGGGTGCGACTCATGCCCCACTGCTGGCGCGCACGCTTCGACGACCCGCGTGGGTCGACGCTCACCGCGTTGTCCTTGACAGTGATCGTCACGTCGTCGGTCGCCGTGAACTCGCGCTGACCTTTCGGGCCCTTCACGGTCACGGTCTGGCCGGACAGCGTGGCTTCCACGCCTGTCGGCAGCTCCACCGGTTTCTTCCCTATCCGAGACATGGATCCTGCTCCCTAGAAGACCGTGCAGAGCACTTCGCCGCCGACATTCGCGGAACGGGCGGCCGTATCGGACATCACGCCCCTGGAGGTTGAAACAATGGACACGCCGAGGCCACGACGGACTCGCGGGATGTCATCCGCTCCGAGGTACACGCGCCGTCCAGGCTTCGAGACCCGCTTGAGTTCGCGAATCACGGGCGCTCCATCGTAGTATTTCAGGCTGATCTCGATCGCGGGATGGCCACGATCATCGGTGACTTCCTGGTAGCCGCGGATGTAGCCCTCGTCGGCAAGGACGTCCAGAACCCATTTTCGCAGCTTGGACGCCGGTGTCATCGCCGTCGACTTGCCGCGCATCTGTGCATTGCGGATGCGGGTCAGCATATCACCCAAGGGATCATTCATCCTCTCTACTCCTCACCAGCTCGACTTCACGAGACCCGGAATCTGGCCTTGGCTGCCGAGTTCCCGAAGCGCGATTCGTGACATCTTCAGCTTTCGGTAATATCCGTGCGGGCGCCCGGTCAGCTGGCAGCGGTTGTGAAGCCGCGTGGCCGAACTGTTCCTCGGCAGCTTCGCAAGCTTCAGACGAGCCTTGAAGCGCTCCTCCATCGGCTTGTCCCGGTCATTTGCGATCTCCTTCAGCGCGGCACGCCTGGCAGCATGTTTCCGAACGAGCATCTGGCGCTTTCTCTCGCGCTCGATCATCGCTTTCTTGGCCATGTACCCTCTCCCGAACTTAGCTGTTGAACGGCATGTTGAACTGCTTCAACAGCATCCTTGCTTCTGCATCCGTGTCGGCCGTCGTGCAGATGATGATATCCATGCCCCAAACTTCGTCGACCTTGTCGAAGTCGATTTCCGGGAACACGATGTGCTCTTTCAGGCCCATGGCGAAATTGCCTCGACCGTCAAACGAGCTCCCCTTCACGCCCCGAAAGTCGCGGACCCGGGGCAACGCGACGGTGATGAGACGGTCAAGGAAGTCGTACATCCTGTCGCCACGCAGCGTCACCTTGGCACCGAGCAGCATGTGCTCGCGGACCCTGAATGCGGCAATGGACTTCTTGGCCCGCGTGATCACCGCCTTCTGGCCGGCAATCAACGTCAGGTCTTCCTGCGCCGACCGGGCCTTCTTCGAATCCTTGACCGATTCGGCTCCAGTGCCAATGTTCAGGACGATCTTGTCCAGGCGCGGAATCTGCATGTCGTTCTTGTAGGAGAACTCGTCCTTCAGGGCGGCCCGCACGGTCTCACTGTAGTGCGCCTTGAGACGCGGCGTGTAGCTGGCTGCGTCTAGCATCAGACCGCCTCCCCCGTCGATTTGGCAAAGCGGACCTTCTTGCCGTCCTCGAACCGGAACCCGACCCGGGTGGGTTTGCCGCTGCCGTCAAGCAGCGCCAGGTTCGAGAGGTCGATCGGCATCGCCTTCGGCTGGCGTCCGCCCTGATCGGTCTGGGTCTGCCGCTGGTGCCGGATGGCAATGTTCAGCCCGCTGATCACGGCCTTGCCTTGCTTGGGCAGGACCTGGGAGATTTCGCCCTCCCTGCCCTTGTCCTTGCCGGCAAGCACCACGACCCGGTCGCCTTTCTTCAGTTTCGCAGCCATGTCAGAGCACCTCCGGAGCCAGCGAAATGATCTTCATGAAGTTCTTCGCCCGAAGCTCCCGCACGACCGGCCCGAAGATCCGAGTGCCGATCGGCTCGTTGTTGTTGTTGATGATCACGGCGGCATTCCGGTCAAATCGGATTGCCGTGCCGTCGTCACGCCTCACTTCCTTGGCGGTGCGCACGACGACTGCCCTGCGGACGTCGCCTTTCTTGACGCGACCGCGCGGAATGGCCTCCTTGACCGAAACGACGATGACGTCGCCCACGGACGCGTATTTTCGCTTGGAACCGCCGAGAACCTTGATGCACTGAACGCGACGTGCGCCGCTGTTGTCAGCAACATCCAGACTGGTCTGCATCTGGATCATGTGGTTCCTCCCGACCTTTGGGGACGCGACCCCAGGGTTTCGATCAAAACGGGCATGCGAACGCTATTCCGCGATCACTTCCCATCGCTTGGTCCTTGATCGCGGCGCGCATTCCTGAATGCGCACGACATCTCCAACCTTGAACGTGTCCGCGGCATCATGCGCACGGTACTTCTTGGACCGCCGCACGGTCTTCTGCAGGAGCGGATGCTTGAAGCGGCGCTCGACATTGACCGTGACGGTCTGCGCGTTCGCGTCAGAGATCACGACGCCTTGAAGAACTCTCTTTGGCATCTATCCGGCCTCCGTCACCGCCGCTGCAGCGGCCTTCTCTCTCAGGACGGTCTTGACGCGCGCCGCGTCCCGGCGAACCTTGCGCATGCGGGCCGTGTTCTCCAGCTGGCTGGTTGCCTGCTGGAACCGGAGGTTGAATGACTCCTTCTTGAGGCTTGCCAACTCGTCACGAAGCTGGTCGGGAGTTTTTTCCCGCAGTTCATTGGCGTCCATCGCCGAACATCCTTTCAACATCACCGGGAGGCCGCATTCGCGTCACCCCTTGCGTCCGGTGGAGATCAACAGGTGAAGCACGCCGTTTAGGGTGGTTCACGGCACATTGCAAGCCTTTTCGTGCCAGATTCCCGACATGGAGCCTCAAGCGACGTTCCCACGCCATTTTCCCGCCGCTATGTGTCCCAACGGTAGTTGAAACTGACGCTGATCCTGTCGTCTTCTGCGAGATTCATCGGCACTTCGTGCCTGAGCCAGCTCTCCCAGAGAAGCACGTCGCCGACAACTGGCTGAACAAAGACGAACTGCTGGAGCTCTTCCGCCGCATGTTTCTTCCGCGGAGGTGCCGCCATCATCATTGCAAGTCTCGGATCCTCGAGCTTGAGAGCCGCACAGCCTGTCGGCACTGCAACATAGGTCGTTCCGCTGATCACGCTCAGAGGATGAATGTGAGACGTGTGGATTCCGCCTTCCGGGAGGATGTTGATCCACAGATCCTCGAGGCCAAGCGACCTGCCACCGAGATCAAGCGCCAGTTCTTCTGCAAATGCCGCAACATGCCGGTCCAGCGCTTGCCGAACCTGCTCGAAGATCGGGAAGCGCCAAGGAAGATCCGCGAGGCTGGAGTAGCTCGTGTAGCCAGGAAATCCGTTTTCCTCGCACCAGCGCTGACCGGCCTCGTCGTCCTCGGCGATCGAAAGGCAGGAAGCCTCCAGTTCCTGAACGTCGATCTCGTCCGGAAGCCGGGCATGATAGACGCGGGTGGCAAACAGGGAACGCGTGGTCATGAACAGGTAATAGCGCGACGCACCGGGCATGGCGAGAACGGCCCCACATCCGGGCACCGCACTCCGATCGCCCCGGATTCAGCCAAGACGTCCCGGGACACGCCGGCACACCGACCACCGGTCCGGGCCAAGCAGGCAGGGCCCCTGATCATCCCAGAACTCGGATGCGACCGGACGGTCCGTGAGCTACCAGTCCTCTCGAACGACAGTACGGGTCTTGACCGGAAGCTTCATCGCGGCAAGCCGCAGGGCCTCTCGGGCGACTGTGTCATTCACGCCGTCGATCTCGAACAAGATGCGGCCTGGCTTCACCTTTGCCGCCCACCGGTCGACCGAACCCTTGCCCTTTCCCATCCGGACCTCGATCGGCTTGGCCGAAATCGGCGTATCGGGGAAAATGCGAATCCAGACGCGGCCTTGACGCTTCATATGGCGCGTCATTGCCCTTCGGGCTGCCTCGATCTGCCGTGCAGTGATCCGCTCCGGCTCGACCGACTTGAGGCCGTAGGAGCCGAAATTCAAGCCCGAACCACCCTTGGCCTCGCCATGAATTCGGCCCTTGTGCATCTTGCGGAATTTCGTGCGCTTTGGCTGCAGCATCTTTCCGGCTCCCTAGTTGCGACCACGGGCTGCACCGCGTGGTGCGGGGCCGTCCTGCAGTTCCTGATGACGCCGGTCACGTGCCTGCGGGTCATGTTCCATGATCTCGCCCTTGAAGATCCAGACCTTGACCCCAATGATGCCGTAGGGGGTCGGTGCGTCCGCCAGCGCATAGTCGACGTCTGCGCGAAGGGTGTGCAGCGGCACCCGGCCCTCCCGGTACCATTCCGTCCGCGCGATTTCGGCGCCGCCCAGACGGCCGGCAACGTTCACGCGAATGCCCAACGCACCCATGCGCATTGCATTCTGCACGCCCCGCTTCATGGCTCGGCGGAACGAGACCCGGCGTTCAAGCTGCTGGGCGATCGATTCGGCCACGAGTTGTGCATCCAGTTCGGGCTTGCGAACCTCAACAACGTTCAGGTGCAACTCGCTTGCCGTCATGCCTGCAAGCTTGCGGCGCAGGGATTCGATGTCCGCGCCCTTCTTGCCGATGATGACGCCGGGCCGCGCCGTGTGGACGGTTACGCGGCATTTCTTGTGCGGCCGCTCTATGATGACGCGCGACACCCCCGCCTGCTTGCACTCCTCCTTGATGAACGCGCGAATCTCGACATCCTCATGCAGCAAGTCCCCGTATTCCTTGGTGTTCGCGTACCAGCGACTGTCCCAGGTCCGGTTGATCTGCAGGCGCATTCCGATCGGATTGACTTTCTGGCCCATTACGCTTGCTCCTCAACCTGGCGGACCTTGATGGTTAGCTCGGAGAACGGCTTCTTGATCCGTCCGAAGCGACCGCGTGCCCGCGGGCGGCCACGCTTCATCACTAGGTTCTTGCCCACATACGCTTCGGCCACGACCAGCTCATCCACGTCAAGGCTGTGGTTGTTCTCCGCATTGGCGACTGCCGCCTGAAGGCATTTCCTTACATCAATGGCAATCCGGCGCTTCGAGAATGCGAGATCGGACATGGCCTTCTCGACTTTCTTGCCGCGGATCATGGCTGCGACCAGATTCAGTTTCTGAGGCGACGTGCGAAGCATTCGAGTCCTCGCCATCGCCTCGTTGTCCGCCACGCGGCGCGGGTTTCTGCCCTTGCCCATGGCCTAATTCCTCTTCGCCTTCTTGTCGGCCGCGTGACCGTAATATGTTCGCGTCGGGGAATACTCGCCGAATTTCTGGCCAATCATCTCCTCGGTAACCAGAACCGGAATGTGCTTCCGGCCATTGTACACCCCAAATGTCAGCCCGACGAATTGCGGCAGGATTGTCGAACGACGAGACCAGATCTTGATGACCTCGTTCCGTCCCGACTCCCGTGACTTTTCGGCTTTCTTGAGGACATGGCTGTCGACGAAAGGCCCTTTCCAAACTGAACGGCTCATGTGCTAGCGCCTCTTCTTCCGGGCGTGACGCGATCGCAGGATCAGCTTCGACGACGCCTTGTTCTTGTTGCGGGTGCGGGCACCCTTGGTCGGCTTGCCCCACGGGCTGACCGGGTGGCGTCCGCCCGAAGTCCGGCCTTCGCCGCCGCCGTGCGGGTGATCGACCGGGTTCATGACGACGCCGCGGACGCTTGGCCGCTTGCCCAGGTTCCGGCTGCGGCCCGCCTTGCCCAGGTTCGTGTTCGAATTGTCCGGGTTGGAGACGGCACCAACCGTCGCCACGCATTCCTGGCGCACCATGCGGAGCTCTCCCGAGGAGAGCCTGATCTGGGCATAGCCTCCGTCGCGACCCACGAACTGTGCATACGAACCGGCGGCCCGGGCGATCTGCCCTCCCTTGCCCGGCTTGAGCTCGATATTGTGGACGATGGTGCCGATAGGCATGCCCGTGAACGGCATTGCGTTGCCGGGCTTCACGTCAACCTTGTTGCCCGAGACGACCTTGTCCCCGACATCGAGTCTCTGTGGCGCGATGATGTAGGCCTGCTCGCCATCCGTGTACTCGATCAGCGCGACGAAGGCCGTCCGGTTCGGATCGTACTCGATCCGGACCACAGTTGCCTCCATGTCGCGCTTGGTCCGCTTGAAATCAATGATGCGATAGAGGCGCTTTGCGCCCCCGCCACGACGCCGCATCGTGATCCGTCCGGCATTGTTCCGACCAGCCTTCTTTGCCAAGCCCTCGGTCAGGGCCTTGACCGGCCGGCCGCTCCAAAGCTCCGAACGGTCGATCAGCACCAGCCCTCGCTGGCCAGGCGTCGTTGGCTTGTACGACTTGAGTGCCATGCTTCCTGTCTTCCGTCTGCCTTGGGTCAGCGACCCGGTTTCAAACAAGCTCGGCCCCCTTCATGGGGGCCGTGCATTCGCGGCTTTCTATCAAAGCCCGGTGGTTACGTCTATCGTGTTGCCTTCCTCGAGCGTCACGTAAGCCTTCTTCACATCCTTGCGGCGACCGCTAGTGCCGCGGAACCGCTTGGACTTTCCCTTCGTGATTGTCGTGTTCACCGCCTTCACCTTCACGCCAAAAAGACCTTCGACGGCCTCCTTGATCTGGGGCTTGGTGCTGCCCATCGCCACTTCGAACACGACGGCGCCGTTCTCGGACGCCATGGTCGACTTCTCGGTGATGACCGGCTTGTGGATCACGTCATACTGTTCTGTGGTCGCGCTCATTTCAGTCGGGCCTCCAAGGCTTCGACACCCGCCTTCGTGATCACCAGCGTGTCACTTCTCAGGATGTCATAGACATTGGCACCCATGGACGGCAGCACGTCGACATCGGGCAGGTTGGAGGCGGCAAGGGCAAAGTTCTGGTCCACTTCGGCACCGTCAATGATCAGCGCGCGCCGCCATCCCAGTTCCCGGACCTTCTTGGCGAGGATCCCTGCCTTTGGCTCCTTCGCGGTCGCCGCGTCCAGGATGACGAGATCCCCGGTCGCGGCCTTTGACGACAACGCGTGGCGGAGGCCGAGCTTCCGGAACTTCTTGGGCAGCTTGTGGGCGTGGCTGCGCGGCGTGGGGCCCTTGTAGACGCCACCCTTGCGAAAGATGGGCGCGTTCCGGTCGCCGTGGCGCGCTCCGCCCGTGCCTTTCTGGCGATAGATCTTTTGCCTGGCGTAGCTGGTTTCGGATCGGGTCTTTACCTTGTGGGTGCCGGCCTGTGCCTTGTTCCTTTGCCAGCGGACGACCCGGTGCAGGATGTCGGCACGGGGTTCGAGTCCGAATATCTCGTCTCCGAGGTCGACCGACCCGGCCTTCTTGCCGTCGAGCTTGATCACGTCGAGTTTCATTCCTTACGGTCCTTCCGTTCCGCCTCGCCGGAGCCGGCGGTCTCGGCTTCAGCGGCCTCGGCGAGCGCCACCTTGTCCACTTTCGCCTCTTTGGCTTCAGCCGCGTCGAGGGCAGCCTGCTCTGCCTCTGCCGCACCTGCCGCAGCGGCTTCTGCCTCGGCTGCGGCCGCCTCGGCGGCCTCTTCGGCGACCATTGCGGCGGCCGCCGCGTCCGACTTGAGCGCGGCGGGGAGCATCACGTTGTCCGGCGCCGGCTTCTTGACGGCATCGTTTATGGTGACCCATCCTCCCTTGGATCCCGGAACCGCTCCCTTGACCATGATCAGGCCACGATCGGCATCCGTGCGGACAACCTGGAGATTCTGCGTGGTCACGCGCACGGCTCCCATGTGGCCGGCCATCTTCTTGCCCTTGAACACGCGTCCAGGATCCTGGCATTGGCCGGTCGAGCCATGGGACCGGTGACTGATCGAAACCCCGTGCGAAGCACGCAGACCGCGAAAGTTGTGACGCTTCATTGCGCCGGCAAAGCCCTTGCCGATCGACGTGCCGCTCACGTCAACGAACTGGCCCTCAAAATAGTGGTTCGCCGTGATCTCCTCGCCCACTTCGATCAGGTTTTCCGGATCGACGCGGAATTCCGCGATCTTCCGCTTGGGCTCAACCCTTGCAGCGGCGAAGTGGCCTCGCATGGCCTGCGAGGTACGCTTGGCCTTGGCGGCACCGGCCCCGAGCTGAACGGCCGCATAGCCATCCCGTTCGGGCGTGCGCTGCGCAACTACCTGGAGCTTGTCCAGCTGGAGCACGGTCACGGGAACCTGCTGCCCGTCATCCATGAAGAGCCGGGTCATGCCGACCTTTTTCGCGATTACACCGGAGCGCAACATCTGATCGCCCTCCCTAAACGGAAATCTGGACGTCCACGCCCGCCGCGAGGTCGAGCTTCATGAGCGCGTCCACCGTCTGGGGCGTCGGATCGACAATGTCGAGAAGGCGCTTGTGCGTCCTGATCTCGAACTGGTCCCGTGATTTCTTGTCAACATGCGGACCACGAAGCACCGTGAACTTCTCGATCTGGTTCGGCATCGGAATCGGGCCGCGAACGGTGGCGCCGGTGCGCTTTGCCGTGTTCACGATTTCCAGCGTCGAGGCATCGAGCACGCGGTAGTCGAACGCCTTGAGGCGGATCCGGATGTTCTGGCTGGCAATTGCCATTGTCTTGTCCTTTCGTTGAGAGGTGGAGCCTGCGGCTCCACTTCGAACTCATTCCGGGCCGAGCCCGCCTTCGCCGTCGCGTCTTCTGCGGCCCTTGTCAGTCGAGGATGTTCGAGACGACCC
>JAPPCV010000021.1 GCA_028824715.1 Boseongicola sp.
GTGAAGGGCCGGTCCTCGCGCACGAGCCTGAGCGTCCACGGCGGCCGCTGCGCCTGCGACGTCGCCGCGTCGTCGTCGGTGACGCTGACGGTGACGGGGGGGACGACGACGCCGGCGTAGGCGGACCCGGGGGAGACGCCGATGGAGTGGATGACGGTGGCTTCCTCATCCGCCACGTTGTCGTCCTGGGGCGCGCTGACAGTCACGGTCCGCGCCGTATCCCAGTTCTCCGGCGTGAAGGTGAGGCTCGCCGGCTGCACCGTGACGCCGTGGCTGGAGGACATCACGATGTCCACGTCGCTGACGGGTTGCGTGTCCAGGACCACCGTGTAGGTGGCCTCGCCGCCCTCCTCCAGACTGAGTTCGGTCTTGCTCACCGTCACCCCGGCGGCATCGTCGTCGGCGACGGCGACGTTGACGGAGGCGACGGCGATGCCGGCGTACCCGTCGGCCCCGCTCGCCGCGTGGCTGAGGGTCGCCGCGTCATCCGCCGCGTCGCCGTCCTGCGCCGCGCTGACGGTGACGACTTGCGCCGTCTGCCAGTTCTCGGCTGTGAAGGTGAGGCTCGCCGGCTCGGCCGTCACGTCGGCATTGTCGCTGGTCATCGCGATCACGACGTCGCCCGTGGGCTCGGCGTCCAGGACCACCGTGTAGCTGGAACTGCCACCCTCGGCCACCGTCAGCGGGTCGGCGGCGGAGACCGTGACGCCGGCCGTCCGGTTGGGAGACGTTTCCCCTTGCCGTGCCTGCGGCCCGTCATTGTCGGCGATGGTCAGGGTCGCATGCAGCGTTTCGTCGAAGGTGAGCCGGCCGTGGGGAACGGTCGCCATCGCGAAACGGACAAGCACCGCCTCGTCGAACTCCGGCTCCGTGTCGTCGTTCAGGACCAGCCGCAACCGGTGGGTGAACACCCCGTCGGGTCCCGTGGTGAAGCGGATGGACGGCCCCTGGCCGTCGGGGAGATGCCCGCCGCTGAAATCCCAGGCCTCCCCCGGGCGCACATAGCCTTCCCGCTGGAACGTGCTCCTGGTCGAGGGCGCCGGCTCCGCCCACACCGCGTAGTACTGGCTGAACCGCTCGCCGAGGTCGATGATGACCTCGATGTCCACCGTGCCGTCGCCCTCGCTCACCGTCGTAGGCGCGATGCGTATCAGCCGCTGCGCCGAGGTGTCGTCGTCCTCAACCGTCACCGCCAGCCTCGCGTCGGCCACCGCGCGATACTCGGGCGCGCTCGCGGCGTCGACGATGCGGTGGGTGAGGGTGGCGACGTCGTCCGCGGTGTCGCCGTCCTGGGCGGCGGAGACGGTCACGGTCCGCGCCCGGTTCCAGTTCGACGGCGTGAACGTGAGCGAAGCGGGCGCGGCCGCCACGTCGCGGTTGTCGCTCGCGATTTCGACGGTCACGTCCGCGCTCGGCCGGACGCTGAGCCGCGCCGTATAGGTCGTCGCGCCGCCCTCGGGCACCGGTGCGAGCGTCCCGAGCACGAGCTCCCGCACGTCGTTATCGGCCACCGTCACGTCCAGCACGGCGCTCACGTCGGCATACTCGCCGGCGCTCTCGGCGTCGCGCACCGCGTGGGTCAGCGCCGCCACGTCGTCCAGCGAGTCGCCGTCCTCGGCGGCGGTGACGGTGACGGTCCGCGGCATGTCCCAGTCCGTCGGGCTGAAGTCGAGCGCCGACGGATAGACCGTCACGTCCGCGTTGTCGCTGCGCACGTCGACGACCACCTTCGCGGTCGGTTGCGCCTCCAGCGCCACCGTCCAGGTGGCGCTGCCGCCTTCCGGCACCGCCGCGGACGACAGCGTCCCGACCCGCACGCCCGGCGCGTCGTTGTCGGCGACGGTCACGGCCAGTTCGGCGCTCACGCGGTCGTATTCAACCGCGTGAACAAATACATTCACGCCGTCGCTGTGGGTGAGCGTCGCTGCCTCGTCGGCCGCGTCGGCGTCCTCGTCCGCGCGCACCGTCACCGTCTGGGCCGTGTCCCAGTTCGACGGCGTGAAGGTCAGGCTCGACGGCGAGACCGTCACGTCCGTGTTGTCGCTGGCGATATTGATGGGCACATCCCTCGTCGGCCGCACCGTCAGCGTCACCGTGTAGGTCGCCGCGCCCCCCTCGGGCACCGCCGCCGGATCGAGCGTCCCGAGCGCAAACGCCGGCTCCACCGGCGCCGGGTCGGTGGTCCCCGGGGGGTCGGTAGTCCCTTGGATGGTGGTGGCGAACGCGCCGTCACGGTCCCGGTTCTTCGCCCGCACCCGGAAATCGTAGGTCGTGCCGGGACTGAGGCCCGTCACCGTGACGCTCCGGGTGTTGGAGTTGAATTCCCGGCCCTCCCACCCGGTGGCGGTGCTCGGCTTCCACTCGTAGCGGTAGTCGCGGCCCGTCATCAGGATCATGTTGAAGGCGGCGCCCCAATTGGAGGGTTCTGCCCATCCGAACGATATTGCGTCCTCCGTGGTGTCTCTGGTACTGAGAAGCAGCGGCGCGGACGGCGGCGCAAAGAACGTCTTCGTCGTCGAGCCGGAGAACCAGCCGAGGCGCCCCGCATGGTCGGCGCGCACCTGGTAGTCGTACGATTCGTTGTCCGTCAGGCCGGTAATCTTCGCGCTCCGCGCGGCCGGGTCGTTCACCTCGACCAGAGTCCAGCCGTCGTTGCCGGCCGAGGACAGCTTGTGGCGGTAGGCATAGCCCGTAATCCGCGCCTGCGAGGCGGGTGCGGTCCAGGCGAGCCTGACCGCCCCGCTCTCCGCACGCACCCCGTCGGTGCTCACGCTCGGCGCGGCGGCCTGCGTCGGGCGGTACACCGTCGTATGGGACCACGGGCCGGCGATGTCGCAGGTATTGACCGTGCGCACGCGCAGCTCCCGGTCCTCGTTGGGGCCGGCCGTTATGTCAGTGCCGCCCATGCGATTGCCGAGGTTTGCCAGATGCGTCCAGGCGCCCGAGGGGAGCGTGCGGGTTCCTACCTCATAGTGCTTGAAGCCGGCGGCCGGCGCATCGTCCCAGTCGAAGCGGATGTCGTTCCGGGTGCCGCCGAAGCGCGAGCCGCCCACGGCGCGCAGCCCGGTCGGCGCGGCGGGCACCGCCACGCCGGCGCAGACCGACGCCTCGGCCGAGGGCGCGCTGTCTGGCGCAGCGGCCCGCGTCGCCAAGACCCGCACCGTGTAGGCCGTGCCGCTTGTGAGTCTCCGGATGGCGCCCGCCGCTGTCGCGCCGCCGACGACCACGTTCTGGCGGCCCGCGTCGTAGCTCTGCGACCCCGACTTCCACTGCACCTTGTAGCCGTCGGCATCCGCCACCGGGTCCCAGGTCACGGCAACCTGCCCCGGCGTACGGCTCCGCAGGTCCGGCGTCGCGCGGACATTGGCGGGCGCGTCCGGCGCGCGGAGCGCCCGGACCGTCACCGCCGGTGTCGTCAGGGATGCCGTGTGGCTCGTCGCCGCCGCCGCGACCGTGACAGTCAGTTGCGCGTCCGCCGCCAGGTCCGAACCGTCATGGGCCAAGGTCAGCACGGGAGCGTGGACGCCCACCCGGTCGACCCGCCACACGGAGAGGCCCGGCACCGCGTTCGACAGGGTGAAATGCCCGGGCCGCAAGTCACGCGCCCAGCGCGCCGCCCCCAGATCGAGCGTGAGCCGCGCGCCGTTCAGGTCCGCCTCGGTCAGCGGGTCCGGGTGCGTCGCCGAGACCGCGACCGACTGGTCGTCGTCGATGATCGTCAGGCGGGCCAACGCGCCGTGCAGGGGGCCAAACCCCCTGGCCTTGCCGCGCAGCCAGATATGCTCGACCCACTCCGCAACGTCGTTGTCGGTCGGCGTCAGGGTGAATGTCGCACTGCCGCTCGTCCGCCCGGCGGGAATGGTCACCGTGAGACGGTCGCCGAAGGGCCGCCGGACGAAGTCAGCGCCGGCCGTGGTGTAGTCCGCCCCCGGCCACCGCGGGCGGGTCGCGTCGCTCGCGCGGTTTCGCGCCACCCCGACCGTCACCGTCACGTCGGTGTTCCTGGAGATCGCGTTGCTGCCGGCGGGGAAGGCCGCGGTCACCGTCACCGTCTTCGAGCCGGCGTCCTCGCGCACCGTGCGCGGAGTCACGCTTATGCGGATGGCCGTCGGCGTCTCGACGCGGTGGTTGGCCTCTGCCGCTGGCGTGAAGGCGGGCAGCGCAAGCGGCGTCAGCAACGCGAGCAGGACGGCGCCCGCCGTGCGGCAGGCCAGGGCGGTCAGGGAAGGGGCGCGGCAAGTGACGGAGTGTGCGGAAATCATTGGGGAAACATGCCTTTCGCTACGACTTGGAGGCGGCGGTCCGGGAGTCGATTCGGGATTTCGGGGGTCGGGACGCGGTGCGATGAAGGAGCAGCCATGTTGCGGAATCTCGCCTTGGCAGGGGATTGAGCCGCCTTCCAACAAGCACCGAACGTTCGCCGCAATTGCTAGGGTTTGGCGATTCTTGCACCGATGGAAGAAGTCACGGGATTGTGACTGCGCGCCGGCGCATCGGCAGCGCCGGGACCCGGTCAGAGCAGGTCGGCGCGAAAGGCCCGCATCGCGGCGTGGTGCTTGTTCCGGCAGCCCAGCTTGTTCGCCGCCGTCGATGCATGCCGATTCACCGTGAAGACGGACAGGCCGAGGATGTCCGCGGTTTCCTCCGCCGTCTTGCCCTCGATCGTCCAGAGCAGGCACTCCCGTTCCCGGAGCGTAAGGCCGGCTTCGGGGACTTCCTTCTCCGGAGTGCCAAGCCTCTCGTTCACGACGGCGTCATGCGCGTCGAACGCGGCGGCGAACAGCCGCTCGTGCTCGCAGCGCACGGCGTCCCGCAGGCGCCTGGCGTCGGAAGCGGCCACGTTGAGCGACCCGACCCCGCCGCGGCCGCAACGCACCGGGATCGCCAGTCCGGCGACGATTCCGAAGACGGCCGCTTCATCGAACACCCGCCGCTGCTGCTTGCGGAAGGCGCGCAGGAACCGTCCCCGGCCCCAGAAGAACGGACGGGCCTGTTTCAGCGTGACCTCGGCGACCGGATCGACCTGGAAATATCGCCGCTTCAGGTATCGGTCCTGCCACTCCTGCGGATAGTTTGCGAACCCCGCCAGACCGTCGTCGGGCGGCAACTTGAACATCCCGTAGGCAAAGTGGTCCAGCCCCAGGTCATCGATCAGGTGTTGGAGCCTCTCGCTTGCCCCGGCGACGTCGTCTTCCGGCTGGTTACTGCCGCATTCGAGCCATGTGGACACGGCGCCTACCCGATGCACGTCTTCCAGGAGCTGGCGCGGCCGGCGGACAGCGCGGAGATCATCGGGGAAACGTGCCCTTCGCGGCGATGCGGAGGCGATCGGCGGGTCGATCCGGATTGTCGGTGCGGGGTGTCGGTGGCCAGGACGCAGCGCGTTGCGAGAACAGCCATGAGACGGGAACTCCCTTTTCCGGGGAAGGCACCGCCACTCGACAGCCGCCGAGCGTCCGCCACAATTGCAAGGGTTTGGCGTTTCTTGCACCGATGGAAGAAGTCACGGCATTGTGACCGCGCTCAGGCGCATCGGCGGCGCCGGGGCGCCGGTCAGAGCAGGCCGGCGCGAAAAGCCCGCATCGCGGCGTGGTGCTTGTTCCGGCAGCCTAGCTTGTCCGTCGCCGTGGACGCATGGCGGTTCACGGTGAAGACGGACAGGCCGAGGATGTCCGCGGTCTCCCCCGCCGTCTTGCCCTCGAGCGCCCAAAGCAGGCACTCCCGTTCCCGGAGCGTAAGGCCGGCTTCGGGAACTTCCTTCTCCGGGGCGGCAAGCTTCTCGTTCACGACGGCGTCATGCGCGTCGAACGCGGCGGCGAACAGCCGCTCGTGCTCGCAGCGCACTGCGTCCCGCAGGCGCCTGGCGTCGGAAGCGGCCACGTTGAGTGCCCCGACCCAGCCGCGCCCGCAACGCACCGGGATCGTCAGCCCTGCAACGATTCCGAAGACGGCCGCCTCATCGTACACCCGTCGCTGCTGCTTGCGGAAGGCGCGCAGGAACCTTCCGCGGCCCCAGAAGAACGGACGGGCCTGTTTCAGCGCCACGTCAGCGACCGGATCGATCTGAAGATATCGCCGCTTCAGGTATCGGTCCTGCCACTCTCGCGGATAGCTTGCGAACCCTGCCAGATCGTCGTCGGACGGCGGCCTGAACATCCTGTAGGCAAAGTGGTCCAGCCCAAGGTCGTCGGTCAGGCGTTGCAGCCTCCCTCTTACCCCGGCGACGTCGTCTTCCGACGGGCAGCTGCCGCATTCGAGCCATGTGGACACGGCGCCCACCCGATGCAGGTCTTTGGGAGACGGAAGCGGCGTTTCCGGTCCCGGCGCGGCGCAGGTGCCCCGCACCCGTGGCGGTCCCGGCGCACTGCACCACCTCGGTCGGGCAGCGGATTCAGGGATCGCTCTTGCGCCCTGGCGCTTCATTGCACCACGAGAATCCGTGCCTGCAGCACCAGATCGCGATGTCGGGCTCGGAACCGCCCCGAACCGTGACTTGTTGCCGACGGTGTTTCCAACCATGCAAACCCCACGCAATTGAATTTGAACCTGGCCAGCTGCCGCGCACCGAGTTTCGCGGCCTCGAGGGAAGTCCCGTCCGCGCAGCACGCGAACCCAGGACTTCGGGCACCGGTTGCCGACGTGCGGCAATCCGCTTCACGGCCACCATACGACCTGATGCAGTACATCATGCGTTAAAAATTTATCAATTAGTCAAATTTATGATGTCGTTTCGGTTAATTCCGACCTTGCGTCCCCGGACGCGGCGTTGCGCGCGGTGCGATGCGCCGCGATTCCGGGACCCGCGATGCGAGCCGAATCGGGGCGGAATAGCCGAGAGGCAGTCCGATGACGCGCGCCAAGAAGACGGAGCGTCACGCAATCCCGCCGCTGCATTCAACGCGGCCATCCTGTGCTGCAGTGCCAGCCTCGGCATCTACACCCGGGGGACGGTCTCGCGACCCTTCCCGGGCGTGCCAATGCGGCACCTGGGCGGCAAGTTCGCCCGCTTCATTGGCCACACCATCGGGGCAGGAACGAACTCGACGCCCGGCTCCGACGTTCCCCGTCCCTGGCTCTGTAGCTGACCCATGTATCTCAATGCGATAGATGGAAGCCGTCGACGCGCAGCATCTTGGCGGTCCCTCCCCTGCCCCACTTGCTCCCGGCATTTCGGGGACCGGTCGCATGACCGAAGTCCTCCGGCCGACGTGAATGACCGGTTCACACACTCAATCTGCACGTTGCAGACGGTGCTGACATGGCAAGAGCGCGGCACCGGCGAATGACCTGCGCCGCCCGAAGCAACGCGGTCGATGACGCAGATCTGGTTCGGACGCGAACTCCGCCATGACGTTGACGCGCTCGGCCATGATCGCATCGCCCTCGGTTTCCGTCCGGTTCCCTCGTCGGCCTGCGCCATAAGGGCCAACGGGATTCCCTTCGAGTTGCCCGGAGGCACCCACGCCCAATCCGCGCTTGACCGAAACGGTGTCATCCGCCGTGCCGCCCTTGCGGGACGGGCGTGCCGTCGACCTGTCGTCGAGACGACGCTGCGCGGCGGGCCGTCCTGCCAGACAGGAGGCGTGACTTGGAAACTGGCCTTCACGCGCATCGAGAACCGGCAATCGCCAGGGGATGTCCTCCCGCCTGGCTTCGCTCCGACGGATTGAGCTTCCCGGCGGCACGGACACGCTGCACGCCCTGGATGATCGCATCGGCGAAAGCTGGGCCGAAAGATCCCCGTCGCGAGCGTTCTTCCAACGTGCAGGACGCTTCCAGAATGTCGACGTTCAATTGATCGAGGACGACCCAGAGCGAAACGCCCGTGTCAGGATTGGCACGTCGGGCTTCGGTTTCGGGTATCTCCAAGGCCGATCGCCCGCTGCCAGGAGCCTTGCAGGTGATCGGTGCAAGGAACAGGACGTGTTGGCCCTCATTGTTGACGACAACGACGACGACGCAGCTTGCTCGCTACTTCCGGTTCGGTTTCACCTCGTTCCGCCCGCCATTTCCAGAGGTAGTGATAGTCGAAGACCTGACCTGCGACCGGAAGGTCAGCGCCCTCGGACATGGTCGTCGATGCCCTTGTCCAGCAGCCTGCCCAGATCCTCCGGCATGTCGGCGACATCCACCGCAACCTGTGAAGACCGTTCCGATGTGAGCTCCTCGAACCGTGGCATCGACATGACCACGAACCGTGGCTTTCTGTGCTTCGTGATCACTACCGGAGCGATGGCCGCCGCCTCGAAGAGATTGCCCGAATTGCGGGTGAGATCGCCTGCGGGAAACTGTTTCACGGAAATCTCCATGCAGTGAATCCAGTTAGTCAAGAATATACAGAAATTGGTGACTTCCTGCAAGTCAGGCTCCGAACCGCACCTCCCCGTCTTTTCCGTTGGACGGCCGATCCCTTGATGGATGTCGCGCGATGAATGCGGGACCGGAGGAACATGGCAGGTGACATGCCGCTTTCCTTCACCGCCTGATTCTGGCAGCGTCCGGCCAGTCGCGATGGCCGCACGGCTCGGTGAACTCCTCGTTTGCAGCAGGCACTCTCGCCACAGGCGGCCACGATGCAGCGACTGGCGCATCGATGAAAGCTGTCGCCAGGTCAGTTGGTGCCCGGCGAACAGCCACAGGGGAGCCCATGGTCTTCTGGTTGCTTGCAATTCTCGTCATTGCCGGAGTGGCCGGCGTGATGGTCCTTGCATTGATGCGCACGCGTCGCGGCGAACTGGACGGTGCCGCCTCGGACGTGCAGGTCTATCGTGACCAGTTGAACGAGGTGGCGCGAGACGAGGCGCGCGGCGTGCTAGCCGAGACGGAAGCGGATGCGGCGCGCCTGGAGGTTTCCCGAAGGCTGCTGGATGCCGACCGGCGCGCGCGGGAGCGCGACGATCACGCTCCGGGAAACCGGCGGCTTGCGGCGGGGATCATCGTCGCGACTCTGCTGGCAGGCGGAATCGGCATCTATCTGACGCAAGGCGCGCCGGGCACGCCCGATCTTCCAATGGAATCGCGGCTGGCGGCGCTGGAAGTGGCCGCGCGGGATCGCCCGAGCCAGAAGGAGGCCGAGACAGCGGCAGCGCCAAGCCTGCCTGGCCCAGGGACCGTGCCCGAGGACTTGCTGGAGTTGATGGAGCGGCTAAGGGCGGCCGTCATGGAACGCCCGTCCGACATCCAGGGCCTCACGCTCCTTGCAAGATACGAGGCCCGGTTGGGCAATTTTGCCGCCGCGCGCCGGGCGCAGGAAGAGCTCCTTGCTGCGAAGGGTGACGGAGTCACGACCGACGATCTCGCCAACGTGATCGAGATGATGGTCTTTTCGGCTGGAGGCCACGTTTCTCCGGAAGCCGAGGAATATGTCCGGCGCCTCCTTGCCGGCGATCCCGGAAACCGTGCGGGGCGCTACTTTCTCGGGCTGCTGCAGGCGCAGGTTGGCAGGCCGGATCTCGCCTTTCCGCTTTGGCGGGACCTGCTGGAGACCGGCACGGCGGACGAACCCTGGATGCCTGTGCTGCGCGCCGGAATCGCCGGAGTCGCTGCAGGCGCTGGCGTGACATATGAACCACCTGCCGTCCGAGGGCCCACCGCTGCCGAGATCGCGGCGGCAGAGGACATGGAGGCTGAAGACCGGGACGCCATGATCCGCGGAATGGTCGAGGGTCTTGCGGCGCGCCTTGCCCAGGAAGGCGGCAGGCCGGAAGAGTGGGCACAACTTGTCCACTCGCTCATGGTCCTGGGAGATGAACAGCGCGCGCGGCGCATCCTTGCCGAAGCCAGGGAGGTCTTTGGCGACGACGAGGCGGCAATGGCAATCATCCGCGATGCGGGTGCGAGATCCGGGCTTGCCGAATGATCTTTGGCGACATCGAATCACTTGCGGCGGAATTGCCCGCCTCCGGCGCCTTGGCCGGAATTGATCTCGGAACCGCAACGATCGGTGTTGCGGCGAGTGACACGCGCCGGCGCGTGGCGAGCCCCGTCGAGACGATCCGCAGGACGAAGCCTGGCAGGGACATCTCGGCCCTGATCGCGATCTGCGAACCACGGGAGGTCGTCGGGCTGATACTGGGACTGCCGCTCAACATGGACGGCTCGGAAGGCCCCCGCTGCCAGGCGACACGCGCATTTGCGAGAAACGTCGCGAGATCCACCGAACTTCCCATTGCCTTCTGGGACGAGCGGCTCTCGACAGTTGCGGCGGAACGTGCACTTCTGGAGGCCGACATGTCGCGCAGGCGTCGCGGCCAGGTCATTGATCACGTTGCCGCCTCCTACATTCTGCAGGGGGCGCTGGACCGGATCTGCCATTTGGAGGCGACATGAGCGACGACCTCTGGAAGCGCGACGACATCGAGAGCCCCTGCGTCCAGGTTTGCCTCATTCATCCAGATGCCGGGATCTGCCTCGGCTGTCACCGCACGGGCGAGGAAATCACGCTTTGGGGCCAGATGACTCCCGCGGAACGCGACAGGATCATGGCCGAACTGCCCGATCGAAAGTCCCGATTGCCCGGGCGACGTGGCGGACGAAGGGCGCGGATGCGCAGATAGACGCCACGCGACCGGGCCGCTCGGGCACGCAGAACGCCCTGTCCTGGACTTGCTTGAAGTTCACGACCGAGGTCCTGCCGAGATGGCCGCCAAGACGTTCGACCCGTCAGTTCTGCCATTGCGTCCGCACGCGTCACCGGCGACCGAAGAGCCTCTCGACATCGTGCATCTTCAGTTCCACGTACGTCGGCCGTCCGTGATTGCATTGGCCCGAGTTTGGCGTTGCCTCCATCTCGCGCAAAAGGGCGTTCATCTCTTCGGCTCGCATCAACCGGCCCGTCCGGACCGAGCCGTGACAGGCGATGCGAGACAGGACTGCGTCGACCCGCGCCCTGAGCGTCCCGCACGACCCTCCTGCCTCAAGTTCATCGGCAATGTCCTTCAGCAGTCGCGAGGCATCGACCTGGCCGAGGATCGCCGGCGTCTCCTGAACTGCAACCGCTCCTTGGCCGAACGGCTCGATCGCCAGCCCGAGTGCCTGCAGGTCCTCCGCATGTTCCAGGATTTCCGCAGCCATCTCTCCGAGCTCAACGATTTCCGGGACCAGAAGCGCCTGCCGGGCGACCCCGGATTCGGCCAACTGAGCCTTCAGCCTCTCGTAGACGAGGCGCTCATGGGCGGCATGCGCGTCCACCAGGATGATGCCGTCCCGCGTCTGGGCAAGGATGAAGTTCTCGTGGAATTGCGCACGGGCCGCGCCGAGGGGGAAGTCCAGCCGCTCGTCTTCGGCATCCACGGGCTCGACGCGCCCGGCGGCGACCCCGTCCATGTCCTGCAGGAAGCCGCCATCTCCTTGCGGCTCCTGCTCGACGACTTGTGCTCTTCCGCGCCCGGGCCGGTGGTCCATCTGGTAGACACGCGCTTCTCCCGGCGGCGCGCGAAACGCGCCGAGCACATCGGTTCCGATCGTGCTTGACGATCGGTGTCCGGCTTCCGCAAGCGCGTGCCGAAGGCCGGAAACGACAAGCCCGCGCGCCACGCCAGGTTCGCGAAACCGAACCTCGGACTTGGACGGGTGAACGTTCACGTCCACCAATGTGGGTTCGCAGTCGATGAAGATCGCGGCAGCGGCGTGCCGGTCCCGTCTCAGCACGTCCGAATAGCCAGCCCTGAGGGCGCCGATCAAGAGCCTGTCGCGGACGGGGCGGCCATTGACGAAAAAGTGCTGATGCACCGCGGACCCACGCGAAAAGGTCGGCAACGCCGCGAATCCGGTCATGTGCAGGCCGTCGCGCTTCGCATCGACGGAAACGGCATTCTCGATGAAATCCTTCCCGAGAATGGCCTGGATGCGGCCCGACAGCGCTTGAACGGGATCGCCGGTCTCAGCGTGAACGGCGAAGACCTTGCGCCTTGCGTCGGAGTGTTCGACGAGCAGCTCGAAGCCGGCATACGGCTCCGACATTGCCTGCCGCTTCACCACGTCAGTTACCGCCCGCATCTCGCCGCGTTCGCTGCGAAGGAACTTGAGGCGGGCCGGCGTGGCAAAGAAGAGGTCCCGCAGTTCCACCGTCGTGCCCAGCCCGCTCGCGGCAGGACGCACCGGTTCCACTGTTCCGGCGGCCGCCTCGATGACAGCGGCATCGCATCCCTTGGGTCGCGACGTGACGCTCAGCCGCCCGACTGCGGCAAGCGATGCCAGTGCCTCGCCGCGAAAGCCCAACGTGTGAATGTTCAGTAGATCCGACCCGTCTATCTTTGACGTCGCATGGCGCGCGAGAGCAAGCTGCAACTGATCCTCAGCGATGCCGCAACCGTCATCTTCCACTCGTATCAGGCGCTTGCCACCCTCGGCGACGACGACCGAAATCTGGCGCGCACCTGCATCAATCGCGTTTTCGACGAGTTCCTTCACCGCCGAGGCGGGTCGTTCGACGACCTCCCCGGCCGCAATGCGGTTGATCGCCGCGTCTTCCAGGCGGCGAATTGTCGGCTGCGCGCCACTTATCTTGGGGTCCCTGGCAATCACCACACAATTTGTAGCAGCACTTTGCGTTCGGGTCCATAGAAGGCATTGCCTCGGCCGGCAGCGCGCCGCTCGGGTCATCCCGCCCTTGCACGCAAGCCGCCACCTGCCATATATCCTCGGCCAACCCGCGAGGCGAAAGGGACCGAAACGCGATGGCCGGCCACTCCAAATGGGCAAACATCCAGCACCGCAAGGGACGCCAGGACGCGGCCCGGTCCAAGCTGTTCTCGAAGCTCTCCAAGGAGATCACCGTTGCGGCAAAGCTCGGTGATCCCGACCCGGAAAAGAACCCGCGGCTGCGGCTGGCCGTGAAGGACGCGAAGGCGAACTCGGTCCCAAAGGATGTCATCGCGCGCGCGATTTCCAGGTCCCAGGCCGGGGAAGGCGATGAATTCGAGGAAATCCGCTACGAAGGATACGGGCCGGGCGGCGTTGCGGTCATCGTCGAAGCGCTGACTGACAACCGGAACCGGACCGCGTCAACCGTGCGCGCCTGCTTCGACAAGCACGGCGGCAACCTCGGCGAAACCGGCTCCGTGAGCTTCATGTTCGAACGCAAGGGCGAAATCGTCTACCCAGCATCTGCCGGCGAAGAGGACACGGTCATGATGGCGGCCATAGAGGCCGGCGCGGAGGACATTGAATCCGACGAGGACGGTCATGTCATCCTGACTGCCGACGCAGAACTGAACGATGTCTCCAGGGCGCTCGATGCGGACTTGGGCGAGGCGGAATCAACCAAGCTGATCTGGAAGCCCACGACCGTCGCCGAACTGGACCTCGAGGGATTCCAGAAACTCGTGCGCCTGATCGACGCGTTGGAGAACGACGACGACATCCAGCGCGTGACGGCGAATCTTGAGGTTCCCGAGGAGTTCATGGCGCAGCTTTCGGCCTGAACCGGGCCCGCCCATGACAGAAAGCCCTTCCTTCAGGCTGAACGCCACGGACGGCAGGGCGCGTTCGGGCGTGATCAGGACAGGGCGCGGCGAAGTGCGGACTCCGGCGTTCATGCCTGTCGGCACTGCGGGCACGGTGAAGGCCATGCTGCCTGAAAGCGTTGCGGCGACAGGCGCGGACATCCTCCTCGGCAACACGTATCACTTGATGCTGCGGCCCGGCGCCGAGCGGGTCGCGGACCTGGGAGGACTTCACGGGTTCATGAACTGGGACAAGCCCATCCTTACGGATTCCGGCGGGTTTCAGGTCATGAGCCTTGCCGGAATGAGAAAGGTGGCCGAAGAAGGCGTCCGATTCACTTCTCATGTCGACGGCTCCCGGCACATGCTTTCGCCGGAACGTTCCATGGAGATCCAGCGTTTGCTGGGAAGCGACATCGTCATGTGCTTCGACGAGTGCCTCGCCCTGCCCGCCCCCGACAAGGCGATCGCGAAGAGCATGCGCCTTTCGATGCGATGGGCAGAGCGATCGAAGGCCGCGTTCGGAGAGCGACCGGGACATGCGCTCTTCGGAATCCAGCAAGGCGGACTCAATCGGGAGTTGCGGGAGGAAAGTGCCGAGGCGCTCGTTGCCATTGGATTCGATGGGTATGCAATTGGCGGGCTGGCCGTCGGCGAAGGCCAGGACGCGACGTTCGCCGTGCTCGACCATGCAGCTCCAATGCTCCCTCACGACAAGCCGCGCTATCTCATGGGCGTCGGCAAGCCCGATGACATCGTCGGTGCCGCAAGGCGCGGGATCGACATGATGGACTGCGTGCTGCCGTCACGGTCTGGCCGCACCGGTCAGGCATTCACGCGCCGTGGTACCGTCAACTTGAAGAACGCCAGGCATGCGAGCGACCCGCGACCGCTGGACGATTCGTGCACCTGTCCCGCGTGCCGAAGCTACAGCCGGGCCTACCTTCACCACGTCTTCCGCGCCGGAGAGATGATTTCGGGGATGCTCCTCACTTGGCACAACCTTCACTATTATCAGGACCTCATGTCCGGAATCCGCGATGCCATCAGGGAAGGGCGGTTTCTCGCATTCGAAGACGAATTCCATGCGCTCCGCGCTGAAGGCGACATAGCGCCGCTCTGACCGTTGCAGCGAATTGAACGCCGACTGTTCGCCTCCGCATCGCCGCGGTCACCCACGATCTTCAAGCGAACGGGCCTTGGTGCAGCGTGTCCTTCGACGGCACTCTCGTTGCCGGCGGCGCTGAATCGCGGCCGGACGACGGCGTGAATCCATGGCGGTCAGCTTGTGTCCTGACACCAAGGGCGAGCGTTCCGGACGAAGTCGTTCAGGCTCGCCAATGCAGTAGCCAAACAGGCTCGCCGGCGCTTCACTCGGTGGGCGGAATTCTCCGCACACCGTCGAAGGGCACGGGCGCAGCCGACTTTCCCAACCTCGAAGTCGAGGCAGGCGGCACGTCGGCGAATCCTGCCGGTCGACATCGGTTCACGACACCGGTGCCAAGCGCGTGACCTTGATGCGATGCGCCCGCTTCTCTGCCTGTGCCAGCTCCCAGGCAGACTGGAGCCGGTACCACGCGCCCGCGCCCCCTCCGAACGCCTTGTCAAGGCGGATCGCCATCTCGGGGGAAATTCCTGAACGGCAATTGACGATGTCCGACAGCTGCTTTCGACTGACCCCAAGCCGGCGTGCCGCTTCGGTAACGGTGATCCCCAACGGCTCCAGGCAGTCGTGCCGTACGGAAAGCCCGGGATGGGGGGGATGTTTCATCGGCATGATCCGATCCTCCTAGTGACAGTCAACAAGGTCCACATCGGTGACGTTTCCTCCGTCGAAACGGAAGACGATGCGCCAGTTGCCGGACACGCGAACCGCCCAATGTCCTGCCAGGTCGCCTTTCAGCGGGTGGAGGCCGAACCCCGGCAGGTTCATGTCTCCCGGCGCCGTCGCTACGTCGAGACGGGCGAGAATGCGCTCGATCCTTGCGACCTGTCCAGGCGAGACCCTCCGCCGGTCACCTGTCTCGAACAGACGTTCCACGCCCCGATGACGAAAACCAGGAAGCATGAGCGCGTTTGTGACCTGACACCACTCAGACCACGATCCGGAATGTCCGCGAGTCACGGCCGTCATCCGGACAGGCCCGTTTGCCCGGCCCGGGCTGACGCGCGGCACTTGCCCTGAGCCGGAGCCTCGGCTAGGACGTCGCGACCCGGAACCGGAGGCAAGGTCACATGGCAAAGGACAAGGTAAAGAGCACCGGCACGTTCGTGATCATGGCCCTGCTCATTCTCGGACTGGCCGGCTTTGGCGTGACGAATTTCGGCGGCTCGGCAGGGTCCGTGGCCACGGTCGGCCAGGCCGAGGTCGGCATCAACGACTACGCGCGCGCCGTATTTTCCAGGATGCAAAGACTGGAGCAGCAGACCGGGCAGTCGGTGACGTTTCAGGATGTTCGCAATTTCGGCCTGGACAGCGCCGTGCTAGCCCAGCTCATAAATTCGGCCGCTGTCGAAAGCGAAGCGGCGACGCTCGGCATCTCGGCCGGCGATGAAACCGTGGGGGACCGCATCCAGTCGCTGCCAGAGTTCCGCGATGCCTCCGGTGAGTTCGATCGGCAGGTCTACGAGTTCGCGCTTGAACGGGCCGGGTTGGACGCCAGCGATTTCGAGGCCGAGGTCAGAAGCGATGTCGCCGAGGAACTGTTGCGAAACGCGATTCTCGGTGGCACCCGAGCGCCCGACATCCTTGTCAATACGCTGTTCAACCACGAACGCGAGACCCGCGACGTGACATGGGCTCGGCTGACTGCCGAGGACCTGGAAGCACCGATCCCAAATCCTGCAGAAGGCGAACTTGCAAGCTACCATCGGGAGAATCCAGATCCCTTCACGCGGCCCGAGACGAAGACGGTCCGCTACGCCTTGCTGACGCCCGATGATCTGGCTGGGCAGATCAATGTCGACGACGAGCAGCTTCGTGCACTGTACGAGTCGCGCGTCGACGAGTTCGTTCAGCCTGAGAGGCGTCTGGTCGAACGCCTCGTGTTCACGACCGATGCGCAGGCGTCAGCAGCCAAGAATCGCATTGACGGCGATGAAGCCAGCTTCGATTCCCTGGTGGCGGAGCGTGGTCTCGATCTCTCGGATGTCGATCTCGGCGATGTTGCGGAGGAGGACCTTGGCGAGGCCGCAGCCGAGGTATTCGCATTGGAAGCGCCCGGCGTCGTGGGCCCGCTTCCGTCCGAACTGGGACCGGCGCTCTACCGCATGAACGGCATCCTGGCCAGCCAGGAAACCAGCTTTGAAGGCGCCAGGGAAATGCTTCGGCAGGAGGCCGCCCTCGATCGGGCCAGGCGGCAGATCCTGGAGCTGGTGCCGGAAGTCGAGGATCTCCTCGCGGGCGGGGCGGACATGGCCATGCTGGCGGAGCGGACCGACATGACGGAAGGGCGGATCGAATGGAACGAGGACGTCTTTGACGGAATTGCGGCCCACACGGAATTTCGCGCAACGGCAGCACGCACCGGGACGGACACGTTCCCCGAAGTGGTCGAACTGGAAGACGGCGGCATTTTCGCCATGAGCGTGGACGAGATCCATGAACCTGAACTCCTTCCGCTGAGTGACGTGCGCGAAGAGGTCACCGCGGCGCTGGTCCGCGCCCGAACGGAGGAGGCGCTGATGGCCCAGGCGGAAGGACTTGCCGATCAACTGCGCGGAGGCCGGGAAATGGCCGCGCTCAACCTGAACCTGGAATCGGATCGAGACCTCCCGCGCAACGGGTTTGTCGATGGCACGGCACCGGGTTTCATAGAGGCTCTCTTCGACATGAAGCGTGACGAGATCCGGGTTCTGTCCTTCGATGGCGAGGCGTGGCTGATGCGGCTGGACAAGATCACGAAACCTGACCTGGGTTCGCCGGACACGGCGGCGGAACGGGATGCGTTTGCGGCATGGATCGCGACGGGACTGTCCGGCGGCATTCTGAATGCCTACACGCAGGCCTTGGTCGAGCAGGCCGAAGTCGAAGTGGACCAGGCTGCACTCAATGCCGTCCACGCGCAATTGCGCTGACATGACGCTGGAACCGACTTTCGGCGCATTTGAGGCGGCCTACGAGCGCGACGAAAACCAGTTGGTTTACACGCGCCTCGCCGCTGACCTGGATACGCCGGTCTCTCTGATGATGCGACTTACGGGTGCTCAGGCCCATTCGTTTCTCCTTGAGAGCGTGACCGGTGGCGAAGTGCGTGGACGCTACTCGATCATTGGCATGAAGCCGGATCTCGTTTGGCAGTGCCATGGGCAAAAGACCCGGATCAACCGGCACTTCCGCCACAACCCGGATGCCTTCGAAGAGGATCAGGAAGATCCATTGGCCTCGCTCAGGAAAATCATCGGCGAAAGCCGCATCGACCTGCCGACCGACCTGCCGGCCGCTTCAGCCGGACTGTTTGGCTATCTCGGCTATGACATGATTCGGCTCGTCGAGAGGTTGCCCGACGTGAACCCTGACCCTGTCGGTCTTCCCGATGCAGTGCTGTTGCGTCCCTCGGTGGTCGTCGTTCTTGACGGCGTGAAGGGCGACGTGATCGTGGTCTCTCCGGCCTGGGCCAATTCCGGCCTTTCAGCGCGCGCCGCGTACAACCAGGCCGCTGAGCGCGTGATGGATTCTGTCCGCGATCTTGACCGGCCCCTGCCCCCTGCAGGTCGCGACTTCGGAGACGAGGTGGGTTCGCCTGAACCGGTCTCGAACGTGTCCAAGGAAGACTACATGGCTGCAGTCGAAAGGGCTCGCGAGTACATTGCGGCAGGTGACATCTTCCAGGTTGTCGCTTCCCAGAGATGGACTTTGCCGTTTGCACTGCCGCCCTTCTCGCTCTATCGCGCGCTGCGCCGGATCAACCCGTCGCCCTTCATGTTCCATTTCGACTTCGGCGGCTTCCAGGTCATCGGCGCATCGCCAGAGATCCTGGTTCGCGTCTTCGACGGCAAGGTCACAATTCGTCCCATCGCGGGCACCAGGGCACGAGGCAAGACGCCCGACGAGGATCGCGCCCTGGAAGCCGAGTTGCTGGCAGACGAAAAGGAACTGGCCGAGCACTTGATGCTCCTCGACCTGGGCAGAAACGATGTCGGTCGCGTCGCCAAGATCGGTACCGTGCGGCCAACCGAGGAATTCTCGATCGAACGCTACAGTCACGTGATGCACATCGTTTCCAACGTCGTTGGCGAACTTTCGGAAGAGCACGACGCGCTGTCCGCCCTGCTCGCAGGGCTCCCTGCCGGCACTCTGTCGGGCGCACCAAAGGTCCGGGCAATGGAGATCATCGACGAGCTCGAACCGGAAAAGCGCGGAGTCTATGGTGGCGGCGTCGGCTACTTTAGTGCTGGCGGCGACATGGACATGTGCATCGCGCTCCGCACTTCAGTCTTGAAGGACCGAAAGCTCTACATCCAGGCTGGGGGCGGCATCGTCTGGGACAGCAATCCGGAGGCTGAATGGATCGAGACAGTCGACAAGTCGCATGCCCTGAGAAAGGCTGCCGAGGATGCGGGCCGCTTCGTGCATAGCGGGAACTGAGCGTGTATTTCCGTGCCGCCACAGGCGGCTCGGCGGTTCCGTTGTTGCTTTCCGTTACAAGGCACGAGTACAGGGTCTTGCCGTCGCTGGCACTGAGGAGCCATCCACGGCTTGAGCTGCTTCGTCGCGCCTGGAACACCTTGGCTATGTGCCTCCATAGGCGTGCAGTTGCGTTGCGCTTAGAGCTTCGCGCAGGTCGCGTCGGTCAGTTGGGCCAGGTCTGCACTCAGGCAATGGAAGTCTCTTCGCCGAATGCGCAAGTCTCCGCAGGCGCGGGAAGGCACTGCTTGGCGCCACCCCGATGGCGGATACGGCAGGGACAGAGTTCGAAACCCGGCAGCCTCGCTCTGGGGACGGCGCCCCCTCGGTGCCTGCTTCACTATCAAGCAACGAACGCAACATTTCTGACGTTCTCCCTTGAACAATACAGGAACATATGGCGATTCCCGATCCGAGGATGATGACGTGACGCCTGTCGAGACGCAGGGCGGTCACGGCGGATTCGACATGAAGCGGGATGCAAGGAAGACGCCATGAACGACATGAGCGGGTGCCTGTGGGAAGATGCAGGGCCCGGGTCCCGGTCGAGCTGGGCACCGTCCTCCGTTGCCGCGCCGGCGGCGGAAGGTGGCGGTCCTCACTCGAAGGCCATTCGCCAGGCATTGGCCTCGCCGGCCAGGCACATTCGGCACGAGGCCAGATTGCTCGAATTTTGCCTTGCCGGAATTTACGGTCTTCATCCAGCGTTGAGAAACTCCTCAAGGTGAATTAAATTGCTGCATGCCGAAGGTCGTGGATTTCCCCCGCAACCAAAGGAGAGCGCCATGAGTGATGACAAGCCCCTGTCCATCGAAGTCTTCCAGGACTTGACCGTGACTTCCCGCCATGGCCAACGCTCGGCCGTCCGGGAGGCGTTGCGCAGGAGTGCAGGGCCCCCATGGAACCATGCCAAGGCAAGGGAACGCGAGTTGTCAGAAGAGTCGCACGAGTACCTGGCGTTCCAGCGCGCTGCTGCGGACGGCCTTGCCGCGTCCGGCCTGACGCTCTGCGGGCGAAGGGCCGGGTACAAGGTCGTGAACATCGTTCCCCTTGAAGACAGCGATCTTGGCATCTCCGGATACAACGATGTCCTCGACGACTTCGTTGAGCGCGTTGTCAACCCTGCCGCTCAGGAATTGACACTCGACGTCTCCCTGACGTCCCGGAGGCAGTCAATCAGCGATTGGACATCCGAAGAAGCCGCTTTCGCGCTTCACAGGTTTTCCGTGTGCGCCAACAAGTCGACCGGCGCAGGGCATCCCGCGGACAGGAAGAGATGGTTCGACTTTCTATTCGCGGCGCACGCCGCGAACGGCAGGCTTGACACCGAGCTTCTCCGCCGATGGCTGGTAGAGGCCGAAAATTGGCCGTGGGAAATCGCAAACGACCTGGCAGGCAGCTACGAGTATTCCATGGACTTGCTGAATTCCCGAGCGGCCGCGTAGCGGCCGCACCACCTTCACCCGAGACATGCCGGAACTTCGCATTCAATGGACATTCCCGTCTTGTGCCTGGACACATGCGCAATCCTCGACATTCTTCGCGACCCGGGCAGAAGTGATGTCCGTGTCCACGACCATGAGGCGTCCCTCGCTCTCCTTTCGGCTGCGCAGTCCGGCAAGGTCCTGCAAGTCATCGTCGCGGAACAGGTGATCCGCGAATTCGGGAACAACGTCGAACAGGTTCAGCAGGACGCACGACAAGGCCTGGTCAGGCGAACAAGGGAGACCGAAAAGCTGAACGCACTGGTGGCGCTGTACGGAGAGTCGCAGCCGATCGACCTGACCCACTGGAGCGATCACGAGAAGCGGGCCAGGAATATGGCTGAGCGCTGGCTGGAAGTCGGAACGACAATTCGCGAGACTCCGGACACCGTCCCCAGCGCCTTCCGGCGACTCAATCAGGCACGCACCCCTGCGAGGAGAGGAAAACAGTCCATGAAGGACTGCGTGATCCTTGAAACCTATCTCGAGCACTTGCGGTCGCTGCGCGACACGGGACGTAACGCGATCGCAGTATTCGTCTCATCGAACACACGCGACTATGCGGCAAGTGACAGGACGACGATCAAGGACGACATCAAGCACGAATTCGAATCCCTTGGACTGGAGTACGCTCCCAACATGGGGGCTGCCAGGGGCATCCTTAAATTGTCTTGAGGGGGAGGTCCGCCGAAAATACAAGCTGGCAAAGCATCACCAGGGTGTTGCACCAGGGCTTCGAGCACAACGCGCACGATCTGGAACTGTTTCGCGGCACACCTTCGCAGTTGACTCAACAGCAGGTATGCATTGCCGGATCTCGCGGCCCTCCAATGCCCATCATGGCCGGTTCAGACGCCGCAAAGCTTATCAATGCGATCAGCAATCCGTTGTGCGGGCTGTCGGCTACTTCAGTGCTGGAGGCAACAAGGACATGTGCATCGCGCTCCGCACCTCTGTCTTGAAGGACCGGAGGCTCTACATCCAGGCAGGGGGCGGCATCGTCTGGGACAGCGATCCAGAGGCCGAATGGATTGAGACAGTCGACAAGTCGCATGCCCTGAGAAAGGCTGCCGAGGACGCGGGCCGCTTCGTGCACAGCGGGAACTGAGCGCGCTTGCCGTCGTCATGCGCAAACTTAAAATTAATTTTCTATAGCAAGGTTCTGACAGAGGATGTTAATGCACCTGCCGACGCAGGTCTGGTGTTGCCGGGAACATGACTGACCGGAGCTGAGGCGGCAGGCGTGCAGCTCGACCTGCCCGGCATGAAGGATGTTCCCATTGTCACCCGGCGGCCGCGAGTCTCCTCTGGGAACCCTGCATCGAAGAGTGTCAGGCTCCTTCGATCACCACCGCCATGGAGGGCGGCGTGAGTGGCGGGCTCGCAGCAAAGACCGATATCGCAAATCCGGCAACCGAGTACAAAGCCGAATTCAAGCAGGCGAAAATGATCGGCGGCGCCATCCGCGCGGCCCTGTTGTTGCCCAGACGGACCCAACTCGTCTTCGCGGCGATGCCCAAAGTGCCGCCGCAATCGGACGCTGCCGCACGGAGAGGACATTCCGGGCGCCCGCCAGTTGAGTCGACTGCGGCATGCCTGATGCTGAACGTCCTTGGAAACAGGCCTGATTTCCGTGCACTGGCGTCGAGTTGCCGTCCTCGGGCTCGCCGAACGCGAATGCTGCGCAATGCCATGCCATTGCGGTCGATCAGGCGCCCATGTTCGAACCAAACCGGGCGAAGTTCCGCAGCCCAGTCAACGGCGCCCATGCGACAGCTCGAAGCCAACGGGCCGAACGCCACACCGCAGGAATCCATGGTCTCGCCGCTCCACCCCGCTGCCTTCCGTCGCTTCTTCTAGCGCTTTGGCTGGTCCAACCTGATTGCCAACAATATAGTCGGACGAGATTTGGACCTGTTGCCTGAACCGTTGGGTGGTCTGCATGACACCTGCGCTCCGAAATCTCGGATCTGAACTTCGCAACGACATCTTGTCGGCGAAAGCCGTTCCGGCACTGTCGGCGGGCTTCACGTCCGGTCTCGCCCTGCTTGTGGCCGAAGTTGCCTTCGGGAGTTTCATCTTCTCCGGCGCACTGGCACCCTATTCTTCCCAAGGCATCGGCATGATCCTGTTTGGGAACTTCGCCGCCTGCCTGATCGTTGCGCTGACGGGCGGCTATCGCGGTGCAGTCGCAGGTCTGACCCCGACGCTCGTGATCGTCATGGCGTCGATCGCAAGCACAACGGAAGGGCACGGAGAGTCGCTGTTCGTCACCGTGGCATGCGCGCTCATGATCAGTTCGCTCGCCACCGGCATTTGCTGCCTCTTGATCGGGCGATTCCGTCTCGCAAACCTCGTTCGCTTCATCCCTTACCCGGTCGCAGCGGGATTCGTGGCTGGAATCGGGGGCGCCGTGTGCCTGGCAGCCATGTCGCTCATGGGGGCGGATCCGGGATGGCGAGCGGCGTCCGCACTGTTCGAGCCCGCCGTACTGTGGACTTGGCTTCCAGGTGCTTCGTACGGGATAGCGCTCTATGTCGCGATGAAGCGGTGGGGCAATGCATTGATCATGCCGGCGAGCGTGGTCGTCGCGGTTGGAGCATACCATCTCGCCCTCGGTGCCCTCGGCATGTCCGGCGATGAAGCGAGAGCCGCCGGCTTGCTGCTCTCGAGCACGGCAGGCGGCAGTCTTTGGCCCGCGCTGGTGCCCGCCGATCTGGCACAAGTGGAATGGGCGGCGCTGGTCCGCCAAATTCCCAACATTCTGACGCTGATGCTGATCGCCTTGATTTGCGTCGTCATGAACGTCGCAGGGCTTGAACTTGCGGCAAATGAGGACCTCGACTGGAACCGCGAGTTCAGCGCCAGCGGTCTCGCCAGCGTGGTCGCCAGCTTCGGCGGCGGAACCGTGGCAACGCTGATCGTGCCCACTTCCCTGCGCAGCAAGTTGCTCAGGGCCACCACCCGGCTGACCGGCGTGGTCGCTGCATCGGTCATCGGGATCGCCCTCATTCTCGGAGATGGGATGCTGGCACTTGTCCCGGCGGCCCTGGTCGGCGGCATCCTGATTTTCGCGGGCCTGGGCATGCTGGAAGAAGGGCTGACCAAGAACCGGAAACGCCTGCCCCTGGCGGAGCTGGCAATCGTCCTGATGATCTTCGCCGTGATCGTCGTCTTTGGCCTGATCGAAGGCGTAGCAGCGGGGATGCTGGCCACGCTCGTGTTCTTCACCATGCGCCTGAGCGGCGTCAACCTGATCGAAGCCGCGTTCACGGTGCGCGAGCGGCGAAGCAAAAAGGCGCGCAACATACCAGAACGAGCGATCCTGTTGGAGGAAGGCGGGCGGGCCCAAGCCTATCAGTTGCGTGGCTACATTTTCTTCGGCAGCGCCGATCCACTGATTGACCGCCTCAGGGCAACTGTCGAAGGTCCTTCGCGCCCTGACTGCCTGATGCTCGACTTCACTTCCGTTTCGGGATTCGATTTCTCCGCCGTGAACGCGTTGTCCCGATTTCTGCGGTCGGCGAACGAAGGCGGGACGAAGGTTGTGTTGAGCGCAGTGTCCGATCAGTTGAAGTCGAGCCTGAGCCGGAACCTGCCGGATCAGGCGTTCGCAGAGCTGATTCTGGAACCAGACATGGATCGCGCGCTCGAACGGTGCGAGGACATTGTCATCTCCACATGGAGAGCGGATGCGACCGCCGCAGACGACCGGCGCATGGCCTTGCTGGAACATGTCGGCCACGATCTCGAACGCCATCTGGAAAGGCAAATCGAATTCGAGGACCTGATGAACGAACTGCGCGACTGGCTCACGCCTTGCGAATATGCAACCAACGAGACCCTTTTGGATGCGAATGTCCCCCACTTTCGGCTGCAGTTCTTGATCTCCGGCCGGGCCTCTGCCCAAGACGGCGAGGGTTCGCGACTGCACCAGTTTGGCACGGGTGACGCGATCGGGCTGGCGAACACCTTCGGTGCGCAACTGGCATCGGTGGTTGCGGACGAAGCATGCCGAACGATGGTGTTGACGTCGACCGCACGG
This sequence comes from Boseongicola sp., assembly GCA_028824715.1. Classification (GTDB taxonomy): domain Bacteria; phylum Pseudomonadota; class Alphaproteobacteria; order Rhodobacterales; family Rhodobacteraceae; genus JAJEFO01. The sequence continues at coordinate 24,601 of JAPPCV010000021.1, forward strand.
CGCCGGCTCGAGACGAACGAAGAGCGACTGGCATTCAAGCTGTACCGATACCTGCTCGACGGGCAATTCGGATTGGAATCGAAAGACGACATCTCTGCCGGCGCGTCTGGCGGCAAAGCAGGAGCCGCGCAGCCTGACAAGCGAGCGCCCGTGCGACCATTGCGCCACGATGAAGCGACATGAGACGCGGTCATGCACCTGCCAGGAATGCCGCACGAATGCCTTTCGTCGCAGTCAGCCGTAGTGCCCACGCGACCGCATCAAGGCATCGGCACGGTTCTGTGCATTTTCCAGGGCCGTGCGGATGCTCGTCGCCCCCTGCAGCATGTCATGCAACTCGGCTCCCAGGATTTCGATCAAGTCAGAGATCTCCGGAACGGGCGGCCGAGGCCAATATTGCAGGATTCCGGATCGTGCCATGCCGTCGACGATCGAGACTACCGGCGACACCTTGCGCACGTTAGGGTCCATGCTGACGCTGAAGCGGGGCGTCACAAGGCTGCCGTTTTCGATGTAGAGCTTGATGGCCTGGGGCGAGGTGAAGGACTGCAGCGCCTTCCAGGCCGCATCAATGCGATCGGGCGCAATGTTGGACGGGATCGCCAAGGCATAGCCGCCGACCGGCGCGATTGGCTTGCCGCCAAGTCCATAAGGATGGGGCAAGAATTCGGTGACGCCAAATGCAGGCGATGCCGGGTTCAGCTCGAAGAGCGGTGCCAGAAGCGTGGCGCAATACGCCATCGCGGCCTTGCCGTCCGCGTAGACGCGGGCGCGCTCGTACCAGGACATCGAAAGGATCGACACCGGAGAGAAGTCCAGAAGTTCGCGGAGGTACTCCGCGGTCGCAAGGGCTTCATCCGATTGCAGCAGCGGACGGAGGTTCTCGCCCTGGGGCCACTCCGCATCAAAGTCATCACCAATCCTTGCCAGATTCAGCAGCGGTCGCCCCATGGCTCCCATGACAAACATGAATGTGTGCCCAAGGGGTGTCCCGCGCGCGGCATTCCAGGCAATTCCCGACCGTCCATGCGCCCGGTTGTGCAAGGCACGCGCCGCGTTCAGCGTTTCGGAGATCGTGAATGGCACGTCAATCCCGGCCGCGTCGCACAGGTCGCGCCTGACGCACAGCAACTCGGGCGTTGTCTGGACCGGGAGTCCATACTGTACGCCGCCATGCCGTGCCGAAGCGAGTGCCACCCTGTGAAAGTCGCCGACGTCGACCTTGTTCTCGTCAATGAGATCGCTGATCGGGAGAAGCACGTTCTTTTCGGCAAGTTCGCCAAACCACGGGAGGTCGCAGGCCAGGATGTCGTAGCGGGACGTCGTTTGCGCTGCGTTTGCCAGGATTTCCTGGCGCAACCGGTCGATCGACAAGGCCCGGCTGCTGATTCCGACGCCAAACAGACCCTCAAACTGTCGCTTGAGGACGTTCATTGCCATGAATGTAGGGTCGGCATGGACAAGAACGCGAAGGTCGACTCGCAGGTCCAGCCTGGACTGCAACGGCGTGGGCGGCGGGATCGTCTGGCTGTCGCCATAGGAAGAGCCGAAGAAATAATCGCCGATGCTGCTCTTTCCCGCCGCACCGGAGCCGAGAGTCAAGCTGATCGCACCGCGCACGCGGCGCGCGTACTCTTGCCATTCGAAAATCAGCTTGTCGGACGGGTGCAGCGAAAAGCTCTTGCCGGTCATCGTTCTTGGCCGACGGATCAAGAGGCCGCGTTCCTCGATTGAGTTTATGGCCCTGATCGCGGTGCCGTAGCCCAACCCGCTTGCATTCGCCAGATTGGTTGTCGTGGTCAGCTTTCCCTGCAGGTGATTTCGCAGCAGCTTGATGAAGATGCGGGTTTCATCGTAGCCGCGCTTGAGGCTCAGCACCTGATCGGCTTCCTCGTCGAGCGCGTCTATGAAGTCCAGGAAGAGTGCGAATTCTTGTCCTGAGATCCCTTGTGTGCGTGGGACATCCCCACTTTCGAACGGGCCTTCCGGTCGGGTCCTTGACTGTCCTCGCTGAAGGTTCATGACCTCGCGCAGCGCCTCAGGCAGTTCCGGCACGTTCCTTCCCCTCCCCGGCATGGTTCTGGGTCAGACTATGTCCAATGTGGATGATTTTCCAGCTTTGCCGCGACTATCCAGGCGGCCGCCGGAGCTCGGCTATCTTTTCGGCCAGTATGCTTCGTCGTCGATCGACATCGTTGAGAAGCTGGCTTCGCCGTTGTCGTTCATCGAAGACGCGGCTGCCGGTCTGGAACATGATGACGACAAGAAGAAGGATGCCGAGGTAGAGCTGCACCATGAAGGCGGGCGTTACGTTGAAGACCAGCCCCGTGTTCAGGAAGTTCACCGTCAGCGTTCCGATGGCCGCACCGATGACCCCGCCCTTGCCGCCAAGGATCGACACTCCGCCGATGAAAGCCGCCACCGTCCCGGCCAGCAGGAGATATTGAAGCCCTAGCGCCTGCGCCGTGCCGGAACGCAAACCGATGATCACGCCGCCCAGACCGGCGCAGAAGCCTGAGATGGCAAAGACGATGATCATCGGGCGTTGCAGCGAGATGCCCGATGCAAGGGCCTCTTTCCGGGCGCCTCCGATGGCATAGATCTCACGGCCGTAACGCGTGAAGGTCATGAACAATCCTACGACGATGAACATCGCGATCACCAGAATCGAAGCGGGCGAGAAGTAGACAAGCATCTTTGTCGTGATGAAGTCGGGAATGCGGAAATCCGTCAGCATGACGGTCTTCTCCTCGGCTGCAAAGAGCGCGACGCCACGCAACAGCATGAGCGTGCCAACCGTCAGGACGATTGCGCGGATTCTCAAGTAGGCGATGAAATACCCCTGGATTGCACCGATGGTGGTGGAAATCGCCAACGCCAGGAGGAGCGCATTGATGGCCCCCCAGTCGTCCGTGAACCGCACGGTGATCACGGCGGCCAGTGCTGCGTTGGAGCCTATGGAAAGGTCAATCTCGCCAGCAATGATGCAAAGCGTCAACGCCAGTCCAACCAGGCCAAGAACGGCAAACCGTTCCATGATCGCGAACCCGGTGCGATGCGTGAAGAACAGCGGCTCCGTGATCGCGAAGAAAGTGAAGACGCCGACAGCCAGCAGGATGGCGAAGCTCAGGTCGGGATTGTCCGTGACCAAGTGTTTGATGCGTTCCATTGTTGCCTCCTATTCCACGGCCCGGCTGCCGCGGCGCACAAGGGCGAAGACGATGATGGAGAAGACGATCATCAGGCCCACGGCAAGCACCCGTGCGCCCGAGTTGAACCCGTTCAGGACCATCATGTTGTCGATGCTTGAAATGAAGATCGCGCCGAGCGACGTACGCAGCGTCGAGCCATATCCGCCCATTATCGAATTGCCGCCGACCATGACAATGGCAATGACCATGATGGTCATGTCGCCGGACGAGCCGAACTCGGACGAGAAATAGTTCACATGAGCGGACGAGACCTGGCCCGAGAACGCCACCGCAACGAAGGCCGCGCACAGGCTGGCGATGATGCAGCACTTGATCGCCATGCCGAAGTTCTCGTGGCCCGTGGCGCGACCGGCCGCCCGATTGGCGCCTACCAGATAGACTTGACGGCCAAACGTGGTGTAGCGCAGCGTCAGCTCCGCCACGACCGCGATGATGATGAAGGCCACGGTGATGTTCGGAATGTCGCCGACGAAAGACCCGGTCCCCAGCCATTCGGCCCCATGCGGGCGGCGGTAGCTTACGACAAGGTTGTCCGACCACCAGGACCCGATCCCGAAGAACAGGCCCGCAGCGCCAAGCGTGACGACGATCGGGTTGCCGCCGAGCCCGATCAGTGCACCCTGCAACGCGCCGGCGACCGTCGCAATGATCAACGTGGCCGCAATGGCGACAAGGAATGTCGTCATCAGGGCAAGGGTCGCCGGATCTCCCTCGGCCGGACCCCATTGGTTCCACTCCGCCCCCATCAGCGTTGCGAAGCAAATGATCGAAAGTGCCGCGATCTCCTTCATCGACAACAGGAAGAAATTGCCGCTGAGGGTCACGAAGGTCAGCCCGATGGCCATGATCCCGACCAACGCGGCGTCCCGGATGATCGTCTTGACATTGAACCATGTGAGGAAGTCATCGGTGAGAACCGCTCCCGCCAAGAACACGAACAGGAACAGCCCCACCATTGCGATCACCAATGGCGAATAGTCCCTGCGAATGCGCTGAACGAAGTTGAGACCGTCACCCGAAACTGCAGTTGCGTCGGTCATCACGCTCTCTCCGACACGGAAATGCCCGCTTCGCGGAACGGATCGGTGATCTGCTCAAGAATGTTGGCCGAAGTCATCTCGTCCAGATGCAATTCGCCGACCTCGACCCCGCGATAGAAGCTGAGGACCCGGTCCGGCAAGTTGGTGATTTCCTGGATGTCGGTCGAGGCGACGACGATGGCGGCACCCTGGTCCGCCAGGTCGCGGAGGATCTGGTAAATCTCGGCTCGCGCGCCGACGTCCACGCCTCGCGTGGGCTCGTTCACGAGAATCACCCTGGGCGAGACCGACAGCCACTTTCCGAGCGCGACCTTCTGCTGGTTGCCGCCTGACAGAACCCCGGCCTCCTGCGGCAAGCGCGTTGGGTCCACGGTGAACTTGATGGCATTCTCCGTCGTCGAGGCCCGCTCCTTGGCACCGTTCAGCAATCCGTTGATCGAGATCGTTTCAAGCGACGGGGCCGACAGGTTCTCCATGATCGGGCGACCAAGGAAGAGCCCGTCGCGCTTTCGATCCTCGGAACAGTAGGCAATGCAGCGTCGGATGGCGTCCCTTGGGCGCGCGGGCAGGAATTCCTCGCCATTGTAGTACAACTTCCCGCCGCGTGACCTGGTGGATCCGGCCATGGCCCCAAGGATTTCAGAGGTCCCCGACCCGAGCTGCCCTGCAAGGCCCAGGATTTCCCCTGGGTACACGTCGAAACTGATGGGATCGAGAATGCCGTCCGGCCAGAGACCCCGCACCTCCAGGATGGGGGCTTTGCGCGTGACCGGCCTGCGGTCCGGGTACATGTCTCCAAGCTCGAATCCCAACATGAGCTCAACGAGAGAGTTGACATCCATGTCCGTCGCCGCGCGGGGGGCTTGGCTTTCGCCGTCCCGCAACACCGTGATCCGGTCGCTGACCTTGAAGATCTCGTCCATGCGGTGGCTGACGTAGATCACGGACTTCCCGCGGTCCTTCAAGCGTTTCACCATGTTCAGGATACGGATGGAATCCGTCTCGCCCAGTGCCGCCGTGGGCTCGTCAAGGATCAAGACCTGCGGGTTGTGCGCAAACAGGCGCGCCACCTCGACCAGATGCTGTTCACCGACGGAAAGCCGGTTCGTGGCACGCATCGGGTTGACATGCCCGAGCCCCACCTCTTCCAGGAAAGGCTTTGCCTTTCTCGCGAGAATGCCCTTCGAGGCAATCCGGGGGACGCCGTCGCCCGCCAGGAAAATGTTCTCGGCCACGCTCATCGTCGGGATGAGGCTCAGTTCCTGCTGCGCAATGGCGATGCCGGCATGTTCGGCGGCGGTTGGCCCGCTGAAGCGGCGGACTTCGCCGTCGTAGAAGTACTCGCCCGTGAAACCGGTGTCAAAACCGCCGATGATCTTTACCAGCGTGGACTTTCCGGCGCCGTTTTCGCCAACCAGCCCCATGACTTCGCCACGTCCGATCTCGAAGCTCGCGCTCTTCAGCGCCTGAATGGCACCATAGTCGCGGCTGACGTTTGAGAGCCGAAGAAGCATCCGTTCCGCCATCAGGCCTCGCGCAGGGGACTGTCGCGCTCAGGCGACAGGGGATTGCGCGCTCCTTGCTGACAGGGGTGACCGGAGCCCCCAGGTTTCCCGCATTGGGGCCAGGAACCGGCCTTCGGTCGCGAAGCAGGGACGTTGGTCCGAGGCTTGGCCGAGAAGCCGTCGCATTTGTGCGATGGAGTGTTCACCGTCCCCTTCCTCATCCAGTCGGGACACTCTTGTTCTTAGCGGGAATCGGGCGCCCCTGGCTAGGGGCGCCCTGCTGGTCGCGTGAATCTAGCCGCCCCAGGCACCCGAGCAAAGCTCGTCAATGCCATATAGCTTCCCGTCATATCCGCGGAGCGCAACGGTCTCTATGTTGGTCGCGGTCACGGCCGGGTTCGGCGTGAAGTTGATGTAGTTCTCCAGCTCCCCGGTCTCGAGATATTCCTCGACCATCTTGATTGCGAGCTGGCCTTCGTGCAGGGGGGACTGAAGCGTCGTGCCGAACTGCTTGCCCTCTTCTATCAACTGCTTGTCGCCGTTGCAGACGGTACCGACGGCGATCACGTCTTCACCCATGACGTAGCCAGCTTCCTCCAGTGCCTTGATGCCCCCGGTCAGGATCGCGTCGTCCATGCCGTAGACAAAGTGGATGCCTTCGTCGCGCAGCGCCGCGATCGCCTTTGCGGCGCCCTTGTAGCCGTTGGCCTGGCCGAAGCCTTCATCAACGTCTCCGATGATGTTCAGGTCGGAACCGGCGACCGCTTCCTTGAATGCGTTGATGGACAGGCCGTAGCCGCCATAGCTGTGCGGATAGCTCAGCACGAGAACGTTGAAGCCTTCGCCACCGGCAGCCTTCTTTGCGGCGGCAGCCTCACGCATCATGTAGCCGGCGTTCCGCGCACGCAGGCGATCATCGGGGCCAGCGTAGCCAAATATGTACTGCTTGTCCTGCTCGTTGGGGAGCTGGTTGATCTTCAGGACCGGAACGCCCGTCCGGGAAAGCGCACGCAGCGACCCAAGGCCCGCGACGGCGTCAGACGGCCACCAGATGAAGACGTCCGGCAAGACGCCAGCGGCAAGAACCTGCTGAACCTGCTGATCCTGCTCGGCCTGGTTGAACTGGTTCTCGAACACCTGGATGTCAAAGCCCTTCAACTCGGCGGTATCCTTGATGCCCCTGATGAACCGGCCGATATAGGCCTCGCCGGCAGGGCCATTGAACGAGATGATCGACGGCTTGTCTTGCGCGAGCGATGCGGCCGCCGTGACTCCCAGGGCCATTGCACCGACCATCATGTTGCGTATCATCTTTCCCGAATATGTCATTGCGTCCTCCGTTCAGGAATTTAGACGAGTCCTTTTCGCCGCAGGGAGCATTTCAAATTGCGCAAACGTAGTATTCCGCAATTTGGTCCATTATAGACAAAATTAGTCCATATTGGGCAAAATCTGCCTCTGACTGACATGCGCATCGCGCTACCCTTCTGCATGTTACCGAAGAGACGTGCCTTGGGAGGACGCAAGATGGATACGCAACGACTCGCCGGAAAGAACATCCTGATTACGGGTGCTGCACAAGGCATGGGGGCCGCGAACGCGGAGTTTTTTGCGCAGCAAGGCGCGAACGTCTGCATCGGCGACCTCAACTTTGAAGGCGTTCAGGCAGTGGCTGGACGCATCAATGCCGCCGGCAACGGCCAGGCGGTGGCTGTCAGGATGGACGTCACGAGCCGCGAAGACAACGCGGCGGCCGTTGCAAGTACCGTCGAATCCTTCGGGTCGATCAATGTCGCCCTTCTGAATGCCGGCGTGAACAAGCCCCGCATGTTCATGGACATCGACGAAGACAACTGGGACATGATAATGAACATCAACGCCAAGGGCGTTCTCCTAGGCATGCAAGAGGCGGCCCGACAGATGATCGCCCAGGGCCCGATGGACGACCATCCGTACAAGATCATCCCCGTTGGCTCGATCGTCTCGCGCACGGCGTTTCTGGACGTCGTTCCCTACTGCTGTTCGAAATACGCCGTTCTGGCCATGATCATCGGCGGCGCCAAGGCTCTTTGGGAGCACAAGATCACCGTCAACGGATATGGCCCGGGCGTCGTGAAGACAGAGCTCTGGGAGCAGCTTGACAAGGACCTCGTTGAGATCGGCATGTTCGAGGAAGAGGGCCAGTCGATGGACCACCTCGCCAACACCATGATCCTGATGAAGAAGCTTTCAACGCCCGACGACGTGAAGGGCACGGCCGCGTTCCTTTGCTCAAACGAAAGCGACTACATGACAGGCCAGCTCATCATGATCGACGGCGGCATGATCATGCAGTAGTGCGGGCGCGCCGAGGCGCAAGGCGTGCCGGACAGGGATGTTGGCGCTCCAGTCGAGGCGTCGCAAGCAAGGGTGCGCGGAGGTCAGGCCGACTTGCGTCGCGGCTTCAGAGGTTCCGTCCGTGCCAGGCGCAGCAGGTATGCCATGAACGGCCGGTTCGTGTCCCTGTCACGCGTCGCCGCATAGAGCCGCCGCGTGATGCCGTTCTCGGTCAACGGCCGGGTCACGTAGTCGGAATCAAGCTTCACGTCCCGCAACACCCAGTCGGGAAGGACGGCGACACCCCGGTTTGACGCCACGAGCAGCAAGATTACCGCCGTCAGTTCCACCTGCCGCACCGCACGAGGTTCGACCTTTGCAGGCAGGAGCAATTCCGTGAATGCGTCAAGCCTGGATCGATCCACCGGATAGGTGATCAGGGTCTCGTCGCGAAAGTCGTCAGCGACGACAAAGTCCTTGGCGGCAAGCGGATGGTTCGATGACGCAACGAAGACCGGCTCATAGTCGAAGAGTGCCGAAAAGTCGATTCCGTCCAGGCTTTCCGGATCCGACGAGACGACAACGTCCACGTCCTCGCGCTGAAGCGCCGGCAATGCCTCGAAGGCAAGGCCCGGGCGAATGTCCACGTCCACGTCAGGCCATGCCCGGCGAAACTGTTCCAGAACCGGGAAGAGCCATTCGAAGCACGCGTGGCACTCGATCGCGATATGCAGCCTTCCGGACCGTCCCTGCCGCAGGTTGCGAAAGTCCTCCTCCAGAGCCTCCACCTCGGGAAGGACCCTTTCGGCAAGCTTCAGGAACCGCATGCCCGCAGCGGAGAGCCGCAACGGCTTGGTGCGACGCACGAAGAGTTCGACGCCAGCCTGATCCTCGAGTCCCTTCACCTGATGGCTGAGGGCGGACTGGGTGATGTTCATCTGGTCCGCAGCCCGCGCCAGACCCCCTGCGTCGTTGATCGCCTTGATCGTGCGGAGATGGCGCAACTCGAAGTGCATGATCCAGCCTCATAATCTTTGTGAATATTATGAAATTGTCTCACAATTTGACTCGTGGCACAAGATGCCCGACCCAAAGGATTCCCGAGCCAATGTCCCTCCCCGGCCTTTCATTCGAGTTCTTCCCGCCCCATGGAGTCCAGGCATCATTCCGGCTTTGGCAAGCCGTGAGCGAACTTGCCCCTCTGGACCCTGACTTTGTCTCCGTGACCTTCGGCGCCGGCGGCGCCGATCACGGTCTGACGCTTGACACGGTCAAGGCGATCAAGCGACGCTTCAATCTCGTTGTTGCGGCACACCTGACCTGCTGCAACGCGACGCGCGAGGAAACGCTGGCAGTCGCCGAATCCTATTCTGCCGCTGGCATCAGCGAGATCGTCGCATTGAGAGGCGACCCGCCGACCGGCACCGGCACGTTCCGACCCCATCCTGACGGTTTCGAGGACAGTTGCGCGCTGATCTCGGCGCTTGCAGGACTGAACAGGTTCAGCATACGCGCCAGCGCCTATCCCGACCCGCATCCCGAAGCGGCCGGGCCGGGTGCAGATGTCGAGTGGCTGAAGCGCAAGGTTGACGCCGGTGCGACGTCAGCGATCACCCAGTTCTTTTTCGAGGCGGAAAGCTACTTCCGCTTTCGTGACGCCTGCGACGCTGCCCGCATCGACGTGCCGATCATCCCCGGCATCCTGCCCATCGAGGACTGGACGCGGATGAAGAGATTCGCGAGACGCTGCGGCGCACATGTTCCCGCATGGCTGGCGGACGCCTTCGAAGTCGCGCTTCGCGACGACCGCCATGATCTCCTGGCGATTTCCGTATGCACGGAACTCTGCAGCGACCTGTTGGATGGCGGTGCCGAGAACCTGCATTTCTATACGCTCAACAAGCCGCATCTGACCAAGGAAGTGATCCGCGCGCTTAGAACCGTGCCGGCAGCAGCCAGCCTTCGCTACGTGGCCTGAAGGCGGTGCGGCCACCCTCTGGCGGACCGCGCGGCGATTCCCGCCATGCCTCGGGACGGCGTTCGCCGGCCAGATGAAGAGGCCAGACCCGATCGGACCGGCGAGCGAAAGGCTCCCGGCATGTCACCCGGGCAGGTCTCACGGGATCGTGCACTGTCACAAATTTGAGGTGACTTTCGGGTCATCAACTCCTATGGTGCCGACAAGAATGGCCGTGAAGGCCATCAACGAGGCAACAGTCATATGAGGGCAGATCTGATGAAATCCATTCCCCGTCGCACCCTGCTATCGGGTGCTGCAGCAACACTTGCCTTGTCTGCCTGCAGCAGTGGCGGCCGCAGCGGCGCCGCCAAGGTCGACGCGCGCGCAGATGCTGCGCTTGCGTTCATTGATTCGAACCATCCAGACACAAGGGAACTCCGCGAAAAGGCCGCTGGAATGCTGGTCATGCCCTTGGTGACGGAAGCGAGCTTCTTTTATGGCGGTGCCTACGGACGTGGCGCGCTCAGGATCGATGGCGCCACCGTGGACTATTATTCGGCGACACAGGCAAGCTTTGGGCTCCAGGCAGGCGCGCAACAATACGCGCATATCCTGTTCTTCATGACGGAAGAGGCGCTCTCGGGATTCCGCGCATCGCAGGGTTGGGCTGCAGGTGCGGACATCGAATACGTTTCCAAGGACATCGGCGGCAACATTGCCGCCGAAACCACGACCGCTCTCGCCCCGATTATCGGCATTGTGTTCGGTCAGGCCGGCCTTCTCGCAGGAGCTTCCGTAACAGGCACGAAGTACACGCGGATAGTTCCCTGACCTGCACCATTCGCCGCCAAGTGCAGCGAACGCAGAAACCCGACTTTCAATCAAGCGCCCGAAGGCGCTTGAACAGGCTGGAGGTGTCCCAACGCCCTCCTCCCATCTTCTGAACCTCCTTGTAGAACTGATCCACCAATGCCGTTACCGGAAGGCTGGCTCCGAACTGGTTTGCCGCAGCCAGGCAGATGCCCAGGTCCTTCCGCATCCAGTCCACGGCAAAGCCGTGCTCGAAGTGATCTTCGAGCATGGTTTCGTGGCGATTCGACATCTGCCAAGAGCCGGCGGCGCCCTGGCTGATGACCTCGACCACCGCACGCCCGTCAAGGCCCGCCTTCTCAGCAAAGTGAAGCGCTTCGGACAATGCCTGGACGAGTCCAGCGATCGCGATCTGGTTTGCCATCTTCGTCAGCTGCCCGGCACCGCTCTCTCCGATCCTGCGACAGATCCGTGCATATGCCTGCATCACCGGTTCGGCGCGGCGGAACGCGTCCTGTTCGCCGCCGCACATGATCGAAAGCTGACCGCTTTCGGCTCCTGCCTGCCCGCCACTTATCGGAGCGTCAACGAAGGACAGGCCGAGGTCTTCGGCAACCGTGCACATCTCGTGCGTGACATCGGACGAAACCGTTGTGTGGTCCACGAAGATGGACCCTGCCTCCATTCCCGCAAAGGCCCCGTCCGCCCCAAGGCAGACCGAACGCAGATCGTCGTCATTCCCTACGCAGGCCATGACAAAGTTTGCGCCTTCAGCCGCTTCGCGGGGCGTTGAGCGAAAACTTCCGCCATGCTCATTGGCCCAAGCCTCGGCCTTTGCTCCGGTACGGTTGTAGACGGTGACGGCATGTCCTGCGGCAACCAGGTGACCCGCCATCGGATACCCCATGACACCGAGCCCTATGAACGCACAAATTGCCATGTAATCCCCCTTCGCTGCGGCATAGTCTTTGCGTGCCGATCTTTCTACTGCACAAGCGGACGCAGTCAACGGGATTATATATTTGACTGAAAAATGCGATTCCGCTAAATTCGCAACCGGTCAAGGAGTAGAGCGTGACCAAGGCACCCGGCAAGCACTACCGAGAAGGCATCAGTGTCTTCGAACTGGGCGACATGTTCCCAACCGAAGACTCGGCCAGGGAATGGTTCGAGTCCGTGGTCTGGCCGAAAGGTAGGGTCTGCCCGCGCTGCGGCTGCACAGATACGAAAGTCGCCGCCAAGACCTCGGGACTGCCCTACTACTGCAGGGGTTGCCATGAGGCTTTTTCGGTCAAGATTTGCACGGCCCTCGAAAAGTCGAAGGTGCCTTTGCGCAAGTGGGTCTTTGCGATATTTCTTGAAATGACGTCGCCGAAAGGCGTATCGAGCATGAAGCTGCACCGCGACATCAAGGTCACTCAGAAGACGGCGTGGTTCATGCTCAACCGCATCCGCGAGGCATGGGCCGGGGAAGCCGAAGAAGTGTTCAAGGTTCCGGTGAAAGTTGACGAAACCTATGTTGGCGGGAAGCGGAAGAACATGAGCAAGGCCAAGCAGCGCGAGCAGAAAGAGGCCGGGGCCGGACGGGGCACGGTTGGCAAGACCGCCGTGCCGAGCGTCAAGTACCACGACACAAACCAGATTGCCGCCAAGGTGGTCCAGTCAACGGACGCGCCGACGCGACAAGGCTTCGTGGAAGGCCACACTGCACCAGACGCCAAGGTCTATTCGGACGAGGTGGCCGCCTACGATAGTATGGACCGCGAACACGAATGGGTCAACCATTCGGTCGGGGAGTACGTACGGGAGATGCCGCATACCAACGGGATGGAGTCGTTCTGGAGCATGCTCAAGCGCGGGTTCCAGGGCGTCTATCACAAGATGAGCGCGAAGCACTTGCAACGCTACGTTGACAAGTTCGCCGGACGCCACAACATCAGGGAGGTAGGAACCATGAAGCAGATGCAGGAAGTCGTCACGCGGATGGTCGGGAAGCGGTTGATGTATCGCGACCTGATCGCGGACAACGGGCTTTCATCGGGGGCTAGGTCGTGAGTGCACTTGCACTCCTAGAGACCCCGACCGAAGTCCTTGCACGCACAAAGGCCCCGCTGAAATCTCGGGCCTCCTTGTCTGGGAGTTTTGCCGACAACCGACATGCTCCAGTGCATCGATGGTTTCGGTACAGTGCAGGATACAGCGGAACTTGGGCGTCTTCTGTATTGTTGGACATGTTGCCTGAACGCGTGTTCGACCCCTTTGTTGGTGTTGGCACGACATTGATTTCTGCGGAACAAAGCGGCATTGAAGCTTGGGGAATTGACGCTCATCCATTTGTGTCGAAGGTCACGAGGGCAAAGTTAGCGTATCGATCTGATCCCCGGAAATTCTATTCGATTGCTCAAGACATCCTGTCATTTGCCCTGGAACTTGCCCCCAACCCGTGTCGGTATCCGAAACTAATCCAAGACTGCTACACCGAAGATTCGTTGGGCGAACTTGATTGCCTAAGAACTGCGCTGTCTCAAATCGAAGATGGCTCTGACGCAACGACATTGGCATGGTTGGCCTTGGCAACGATCTTGAGGCCGACATCGCATGCCGGGACGGCGAACAGCCAATATGTCCTACCCAAACACAAAAAAGTCAATGTCAAGCGACCGTTCGCGGCATACGACGAAACTGTCAACATGATGCGATCCGACATGATAACGTCGTCAGTGGCAGGTCCTGAGGCAGTGTTCCATGTTGACGATGCCAGGCTATGCAAATCGGTTCCGTCTCAGCATTTTGACCTGGTGATTACCTCTCCGCCATATCCCAACAATTACGACTACGCAGATGCTACGCGACTGGAAATGACATTCTTTGGAGAGGTAGAGCGGTGGCGAGACCTTCACGCCACCGTGCGCTGTCATTTGTTGCGCTCTTGTACACAGCAGGTTCCTGAACGAGAGGTCGACTTGAACCTCGTCTTGTCACGTCCTGAACTGACACCTATCGCAGATGATCTTTCAGAAGTGTGCATGCGTCTGGGTGAGGAACGGCTGAATCACGGCGGCAAGAAGAACTACCACAACATGATAGCCTGCTATTTCCTCGATTTGGCAATGGTCTGGATTGAATTGCGGCGTGTGTGCAAGTCGCCTTCCAGCGCATGTTTCGTGATCGGGGATTCCGCCCCTTATGGCGTCTACGTTCCTGTCCCAGATTGGCTGGGGAGATTGGCTTGTGCGGCCGGATTCAAGTCATTCCGATTTGAGAAAATCAGGGATCGAAACATCAAGTGGAAGAATCGCAAACACCGGGTACCGCTTTGTGAAGGTCGCCTTTGGGTGGAAGGATAGATGGCGCAATCGCCTGCACACCGTTTAGGGCAATTCGTCGGCTCCCAAGTGGAGAATGCGCTCTATGGGCCACTCCTGTCGCTCGCTCACGAATACAACCTGTATCTTGACTTCACTCACCCTCGCAAAGCCAGAGAAGGTCGAAGAAGGGTCACTTGGACGGACAGTCACGGTAACTCCCATGACCTTGATTATGTCATCGAAGATGCAGGCAGTGAGTCTTTCGTCGGCACCCCCAAGGCGTTCATAGAAACTGCATGGCGGCGATATACGAAGCACTCACGGAACAAGGCACAGGAGATTCAAGGCGCCTTGATGCCGCTCGCAGAAAAATACAGCGATCACAGGCCATTTCTGGGAGCGGTCTTGGCTGGTGAATTTACCGAAGGCGCACTCACGCAAATGAAGTCGCTTGGGTTCAGCATCGCTTATTGTCCCTATGAGACAGTCATTGGGGCATTTGCCGAGTCCGGTGTTGATGTGTCATCCGAGGAAATGTCCGACGAGGCCGATTTGCTGAAGCAGGTCGAAGTTCTGGAAATGCTGGACCGCTCTACCTTGAGCGGCATTCACAAAACAATCATGGATGCTCACGCAGACCAGTTTGATCCGTTCTTTGATGCGTTGCGAGCATCTATGAGCCGAGCGGTCGAAGCCATCTTCATCTTACCGCTGTCTGGAATGGGGCGCGAGTTCCGAAACGTGGATAACGCCGTTCAGTTCATCACTACTTGGAGACCGCAGACAATCGGGGATGTTACCCGCTACGAACTAAACGTTCGCTACTCGAACGGTGATGAGGTCAGAGCGTCGTTCAAGTGCAGGCATGACGCGATATCATTCCTGCAATTGGTGGCCACCACAGGAGATAGCCAATGACGTGTGAACCACGGCGGGAGCCTGAAATCCTGAATCCACGCTATGCTGGCGCGACGCCGCAGATGGTGGCCGCAGCGCTTTTGCGCCCAAAAACGGAAAGGAAAACGGAGGCGGACAACTCGAAGATGAAGTCTCCAATGGTGTCCGAGGAAGACATGGACCACAATCTTGCCGGGTGATGGAATGTCACCAATCTACACAGCAAAGAACCTGACCGAACGGGAACGGGCCATCTTGGAGGCCGAAATGGGAAAGCCCATTGAAGAGGGCAAGGAGCCTAGCGAATACATGGCCGATAGGATTGCGTCTGAACAGGCGGTGTTCGAAGCCTACGTGATGGGCCAGAAGATTGAGGAAGAAATGACCAGGGACAAGAGCCTGTCGCATAAGCAGGTACATGACAAGGTGATCGCGGAAAACCCTGGCTTGATCGGGGAGTGGTTTCGGCACGTTTTGGAAGAAGAAGAGGCTCCCGGTTGACGGACGGCGGCGTTTGCGAGTTTCAGACAAGTATATAATCCCACAGTCAACAAGGCACACATGGTCGCTCTCTTTCGCTGGCTTACTCGGATCGTTGCCGGGCTGATGGCCTTGGGCCTGGTGCTTGCCGTGAGCTTGTACTGGCTTCTGTCACGTTCGATTCCGGACTATTCGGAGACCCTGCCGGTTCCAGGCATCACCGCCCCCGTAGAAATCGTGCGCGACAACGCCGGCGTTCCGCATGTCCTTGGCGAAACCGACGAAGACGTGTTCTTCGGTCTTGGTCTCGCACATGCCCAGGACAGACTTTGGCAAATGACCATGCTGCGACGCACGGCGCAGGGGCAGCTCTCGGAGATTTTCGGGGCCCGCACGTTGCCGATCGACGAGCTGATGCGAAGGCTGGACATCTATTCGCAGGCAGTTGCTTCGGTTGAGGCGCAGGATGCCTACACGCGCCGCGCGCTCGAGGCATACTCTGCTGGAGTCAATGCCTGGCTGGCCGAAGTCAACACGGGCACCCGAGGCCGCGGGGCGCCCGAGTTCTGGTTGTTCGAACCCGTGATCGCACTTTGGCAACCCGCCGATTCGGTCGTCATCGGAAAGCTCATGGCCTTGCGGCTCTCCGGACACCTTCGTGACGAGGTGCTGCGCGCTCAGCTTTCCGGCATGCTGCCGGAGGCACGCCTGTTCGACATTCTTCCCGACACGCCAGACGACGGCAAGACTGCCACGTCCGATTTCGCGGCGCTGCTTGGCACGCCCATGCCCGGGCATGCAACGGCCCCTGTGCCCCATCATCAGCTCTCGCCCGTCGCGCAGCCAGGAGCCGAAGGCGCATCGAACGCGTGGGCTGCGGCGCCGGAGAGGTCGGCTGCGGGCGGCACCCTTCTTGCCAACGACCCGCATCTTGAATTCACGGCACCGTCATTCTGGTACCTTGCGCGGCTGGAACTGGCGACGGGCGGCGTGATCGGCGGGACAATTCCCGGCATGCCGGTCGTGTTGACGGGCCGGTCCGACCACCATGGCTGGGGCCTCACCTATACCTATGCCGACGATCAGGACATCTTTCTAGAAAAGCTGAATCCGGATGACCCGCAAGAGGTCCTCGCACCTGACGGATGGAAACGGCTCGAATCGCGCCCGTCCATCATTGACGTGAAGGATTCGGAGCCCGTGACCGTCACGTTGAGATGGAGCGAAAACGGGCCGGTCCTGTCCAATTCCAGCTACGATCTTGCATCCATCGTCCCGCCCGGTCATGTCGCGGCCCTCGCCTGGACCGCCCTGGACGACGCCGACACGTCAGCGCAAGCCATGATGGGCATCATGCGCGCAGGAAACATAGACGAAGCGATTTCAGCCGGTAAGGATTTCGTTGCTCCGACGCAAAACCTCGTCGTCGTCGACCTTGAGGAAATCGCGCTCAAGGTGATTGGGGCGATCCCCCGCCGCTCGGCCAGAAG
Organism: Boseongicola sp.; assembly: GCA_028824715.1. Lineage (GTDB taxonomy): Bacteria > Pseudomonadota > Alphaproteobacteria > Rhodobacterales > Rhodobacteraceae > JAJEFO01. The sequence goes on from JAPPCV010000021.1 coordinate 41,619, forward strand.
CCAGACTCTGGGTCGCGTTCCGACACCAGGCTGGAACTCGGACAACCGATGGTTGGGCATCCTCCCTTACTCGACGAATCCGGAGTTCCGGATCCCGGCCAACGGCATCATCGGAAACACCAACAACAAGATATCGGACCGGGCCTACCCCTTGCATGTCAGCCATCGTTGGGGCGACACGCAAAGGATACAGAGATGGCAGCGCCTGATGGAGAACCGAAAGGTCCACACCCGCGAAAGCTTCATCGAGGCGCAGCTTGACGCCGTTTCCGTCACCGCGCGCACATTGCTTCCGTTGATCGCACGCGACCTCTGGTTCACCGGTGAAGCTGCGGAGAGCGGCACGGTCGAGCGCCTGCGCCGTGACGCACTGGATCTTCTGGCCGACTGGAACGGAGAAATGAACGAGCATATTCCGGAACCTCTGATCTATGCGGCCTGGATGCAGCGGTTGCAGGACCGGCTGATCAGGGATGAACTCGGCCCAATCGCGGACAGGTTTCCAAACGCAAAGCCGATTTTTCTTGAACGCGTCTTCCGGGATGTCGAAGGAGCGGGCGTGTGGTGCGACGTGATCCAGTCCGAAGATGTCGAGACATGCGGGGAAATCGCGCGACTCTCGCTTGACGATGCGCTGCTATGGATTGACGAGACCTACGGCACGCCGCTTGAAACGCTGCGCTGGGGAGACGCGCACCAGGCTGTCCACAAGCACCCCGTGCTTGGAGAAAGTGGTTGGCTGGCCGCGCTCGTGAACATCCGCCAATCCACTTCAGGCGGGGACCACACACTGCTTCGTGGTCAAACCGTCGGTGCCGGGGCCGAACCCTTTCTCAGCCGCCGCGGGGCCGGATATCGTGGCGTCTACGACTTTGCCGATCCGGACAGTTCGGTCTTCGTTATCTCCACCGGACAGTCAGGGCATCCGCTGAGCCCCCACTATGAAGATCTCGGCGAACTCTGGCGGCGCGGCGAATACATCCCGATGGTGCTCGATCCGGACCTTGCGAGAGCGGGTTCGATCGGAACGACGTGGCTGCTGCCGAGCGAATGAAGTGTCGGCCAGTCAAAGCCTCGAATAGCGAATGGATTGTGACGAGGTCCAGTTCACCTCGATCCTGCTTCCGGTGTCGCTCTGGGTCTCTCCCACCACGACTCGCTGATCATACAGCCAGGCGCGCTTTCGTCCTTCCTTGTGCGTGATCTCGATCACGGCACGGCTCCGCCCTGCTTCAAGTGCGGACTCGATGCGTTCCAGCAATGGCGCGATGCAGACCTCGTCAAGGGCAGAGACCATCACCGCGTTCCCTCTGCGTGACGCGATCATGTCCAGCGAAATCCGCGCATCCTCGTCCAGACGGTCGATCTTGTTCCAGACCTCGATCACCACACTCTCCTCGCCAACCCCGAGATCCTCCAGGATCGCGTGGACGTCGCCTCGCTGCTCCTCGGTCTCAAGATGGGAAATGTCCCGGACATGCAGGATGACATCGGCCACTGGAACCTCTTCAAGCGTCGCGCGAAACGCCGCCACCAGTTGCGTCGGCAGATCAGAAATGAAACCAACCGTGTCCGACAGAATCACGTCCTGACCAAATTTGGGCAACCGTACGACTCGCATCGTAGGGTCAAGCGTCGCAAAGAGCATGTCCTTCGCCAGCACGCCCGCCCCAGTCAGCCGGTTGAAGATTGTCGACTTTCCCGCATTCGTGTAGCCGACGAGCGCCACGACCGGAAAGGGAATCCTCGCTCGCGCCTCCCTGTGCAGGCCCCGCGTCTTGGCGACCTTCTCAAGTTGGCGCCTGAGGCGCACCAACTGTTCATCGATGGCCCTGCGGTCGGCCTCTATCTGGGTCTCTCCGGGCCCACCCACGAATCCAAGACCTCCCCGCTGGCGCTCGAGGTGCGTCCATGCCCGAACCAGACGCGTCCGTTGGTAGGACAGCGCGGCCATTTCGACCTGCAACACGCCCTCACGCGTCACCGCACGATCCGAGAATATCTCGAGGATCAGTGCCGTGCGGTCCAGGACCTTGACTTTCCACTCCCGCTCCAGGTTTCGCTGCTGCACCGGACTCACCTGCCCGTTCACGAGCACCAGCTCTATCTGCCGGGCGTCGACAATCGCACGTATTTCCTCGACCTTGCCCTTGCCGAACAGCATACCGGGAGCAACGCGCGAGAGCCGCACAAGTTCTGCGCCCACAAGCGCGACCCTCGGCAACGCCGCTGCGAGCGAAGCAGCCTCTTCAAGTGCCAGGGCCGGGTCACGCCGCCGTCCCTGACCTCGAAGGTCCGGATGAAGCACGAGGGCCCGCACGTCCTGACGTCACCTGCTCACGCAGCAAGATACCGCTACCCTCGGATGCGGGAGGAGTGCGCGGCCCTTTGTACCGTGCATTGGTGCGGTCCTCGCTTCAGGCACGCGATGAGGTTCTATCCTTGCCCGCCGCGCCGCGAGCCGAGGAACGATGCTGCACAGGATGCGGGAGATGCCCGGCACTGCGCCGCCAGCGGTCAGGACGTTGATCGAACCTGCGCTCATCGCGACGCGCCCGGTGTCGCGTGAGCGTCTTCGGCAAGGTCGGCCGAAGCCGGTCTCGCCGCGCACATCCCGACACCATGTGTCAGGATTCGCCTCGTTCCGTGTCCGACCGGTCGCGTCTGCTGACGGGTCTTCGAGTTCCCGGTGCTGCGGAAGCACTCCCGGGTCGATCCTGAACGCGTGGTTCAGGGTGAATTGGATACCGGTCCCCATTGCTGCGCTGGTCAGCATGGACACTCCGGGCCGCCGCCGTTCAAGCCCGTCCTTTCAGGAAGGGGCCTCTGGCGCCTGTTCACTCTGTCCTTCACCGTCATAGAGAGAAATCGGCTGCGCTGGCATGATGGTGGAGATTGCATGCTTGTAGACGAGCTGAGACTGGCCATCGCGTCGCAGCAGGACGCAAAAGTTGTCGAACCACGTGATTACGCCCTGCAGCTTCACGCCGTTTACTAGGAACACCGTCACGGAAATCTTCGACTTCCTGATGTGGTTCAAGAACACGTCTTGCAAGTTCTGTCTGTCTGTTGCCATGGGTCACAGCCTCTTTGTCTTTCTTGCGGTCGTTTCTCCGATCTGTCGCAAGTTTTGACGCCCAATATGGGGGTCCGAGAGGACCATGACCACCCCAATTGCGCTGAATCTTCACATAAATCTCTTCGGAGAACGCCTATCTCCAGAAATCCGGGTTCAGAAGCGCGATCAAGGCAAGCGTTTCCAGCCGACCCAAAACCATCGCCGCACAAAGGAGACCCAGCGCAGCATTGCCGAGACTCGCCAGATCCATCGGCACGCTGCCAGCAATCTCGATCAGCGGCCCCGTCGTCGAGAACGCCGCAATCGTCAATATCAGGGAATCCTCCAGGCCCAGCCCTCCGATCAAGGAAAACCCGGTCATCACCACGGAGCAGGAAAGGGCAAAGAGCATGCAAAACACCCATGCGGCATATGCGCCTTGCCGTCTGAATCGGCGCCCCTGCCGACCCGACCCTCCTATCGAGGACGGCTGGACCAACTTTTCCATCTCGCGCACGCCATGCTGATATAGCGCATAGACCCGCAAGAGCTTCACGCCGCCCGCGGTGGTGGCCACGCCACCCCCCAGCAACGCCAGACCGAGGAGCAGAACGCCCGGTGCGCTGAGACCTGACCATGCCCGCGCCGCGTTCCACTCCTCCGCGACGAACCCCGTCGTCGTCAGGAACGAAGCGACCGTGAAGAGCGCGCCCCAAAGCTTGCGCAGGCCATCGGACAGCGACATTCCGGACCCCGTCTCGAGGCTCGCGATCCAGTTCCACAGGAGCAGCAAGGCGACTGCCACAAGCACGAGAACGAGTCCAAGCCGCAGTTCAGGATCGACCAGAAGGCTTCGCCAGCCACGTGGTCGCTCCTCGCGGGCAAATGTCAGGCGCGAAAGGGCGAATACAAGAAACACAAGGATGATGAATTCGCCCAACGGCCCGGCCTCGCTTCCTTCCATGCCGCCGACCGGAGAGATTCCCGATGTCGCAATTGTGGACATTGCGTGGCAGAGCGCCACAAAAGCGCTGTCGCCGGCGAGAAACAGCGACAGCCAGAGCACCAGCGTCAGACCGCCGTAGACCGGGAAAAGCCGCAATGCATAGCGTCGCAGGCGCGTGGACGGGCTGACCGACAGGCTCGCCGACTGGCCTTGCTGCCCGATTTCGGCGCCGGACGTGACTTCAAACCCGCCAAGGCTCAAGGGGGACAGAATCGCGATCGCGACGACCCAGATGAAGAACCCGCCCATCCATCCGACCTGCGCCCGCCAGAGATGGGCAGAGGGCGGCAGCGTGTCCGGATTCAGAATGGTCAGCCCGGTCGTTGTGATGCTGGAAACCATCTCGACATACGCATCAACAAACGCGGTCCCAGGCACGGCTTCCGCAACCGGCACGGCCAGCATGAGGGGAAGCAGTACCATGCAGCCAACGATGGAGACCAGGTGGCTGCGCCCGAGACTCCGAATCCGCATGCCGCTGATCGCCAGGGCCACCATCAGGAACAAGAGGCCAGACAGGAGGGCAGCATAGAAGAACGCCCTTGACGTGGGGTGATCGTCGATGGCCAGGGCATGTGCCGCAGGCAGCAACATCGAAAGGCCGGCAAGCCCCATCAGGCTCACAATGAACGGCGCATCGCCAAGCCTGAGCATCAAAAGAAGTCGATCGAGACCTGGAACAGGCGCTCAACCTCGGGCACGTCGCCCGCAAGCGCGAAGACCACGATCACATCGCCCTCGTCTATCCGGGTCGAACCGGTCGGCTTTTCCATCCTGCCGCCCTTCTCAACGGCTCCCACAATCACGCCATCCGGGAACTCGATGTCGCGGACATGCCTGCCCGAAAGGGACGAGGTCGAAAGGATCGGCGCCTCGATCACCTCGGCTTCGGCATCCCCGATGGAATAGACGCTCCTGACCTGGCCACCATGGCGAACGTGGCGCAGGATCGAGCTGACGGTCGTTGCACGGGGGTTGATGTAGGCATCTATCGACAGGGGATCCATCAACGGGATAAGCGTGGGATCATTGACGAGAGCGATTGCAAACGGACACCCGGCCTGCTTGGCCCGAACCGAAGCCAGAAGATTGGTGTTGTCGTCGTCGGTGACCGCGAGAATCGCGTCTGCGCGCTCTATGCCGGCTTCCGTCAGAAGGTCCGAGTTCATGCCGTCACCGTGCAGAACAATGGTTCGCTCCAGCGCATCGGCCGCACTTTCGGCGTGTGCGAGATCCTTTTCGATGACACGCACGTGCCGTCGTTCGGCGCGCCCTTCAAGCGCCTCCGCTACGGCAAGGCCGACATTCCCGCCGCCGAGGATCACGACGTGCTCCTGTCGCTGCACCTTCTTGCCAAAAATCCACAGGATGCGTCCAATGTCCTCAAAATGCGTCATGACATGGACCTGATCGCCGGCAAAGAGCTGGTCGCCGGGGCTGGGTGCAAAGAGCTTGCCGTTTCTCCTGACCGCAACGACAAGAGCCCTCAAGGTCGAGAACAGGTCGGTCAGTTGCCGGAGCGGCGTGTCAAGAACCGGGCAGTCCTCGCCCAGCTGTATGCCGAGCAGCTGAGCCTTGCCTCCCAGAAAGACTCCCGTGTCGAATGCCGATGGCACGTTCAGGCGTCGCAAGGCCGCTTCCGCAACCTCGCGTTCCGGACTGATGACCACATCGATTGGCATGTGGTCCTTGCGAAACAGGTCGGAGTAGATTTCTGCGTGATAGCTTTGCGCCCGCAGGCGCGCGATCTTGCGTCTCACGTTGAAAATTGAATGGGCCACCTGACAGGTGACCATGTTCACCTCGTCCGAATACGTGGCGGCAATGATCATGTCAGCGTCTCTCGCGCCGGCCCGCTGCAGGACATCCGGATAGCTGGCATGTCCGGCAACGCCCTGGACATCCAGCGTGTCGGTCGCTCTGCGCACGAGATCCGGATTCTTGTCGACAATGGTCACGTCGTTTCTCTCGCCCGAGAGATGCCGCGCGATCTGCCAGCCGACCTGGCCCGCGCCGCAGATGATGACCTTCATGGGTAGCCCCTTGCCGTTCCGGACGGCATTTTTCTGGCACGTGCAACGGCCATGATCAAGGCGCGGCTCGGCCAGCTGGAGCGCGGGCCATATCCGGGATGCCTGCGGGCGCTGATGCCGCCACAGGATTTCGTGGCTGGGCCTGCGGAAATCCACCGCATCTTCCCATGAACCTCCATCGCATGAATGCGACGGCTCGGCCAAGCCTCGGACCATCGTTCCTACTTCGCGACCGAAGGCCAGTTCCTGGCCCCAATGCGCGGCAAATGCCGGCTCTGGCTTCAGGTGTCAAAAGGAGGGCGCAAGCGAGGCTGGGGAAGCGGGCAATGTCGTCCACGATGTGCAAGACCGTGGGCCTGTGCCAAGTACATGGCGTCGGCGTGCTGGTGAACGGAGACCGGGACCTCGTCCGGGTCGGATTCCCTGGCGTCGAATTGCGGGCAGATCGAGGCGGTCAGGTTTCCAAAGGGAACTCCTATGAGCGACGTGCTGTGTCCAGGCGCACTTCAGTGCCGGTTCCGCACCTCAGGCTGTCTCCTCCGCTTCACCCGTCGCGGTTCCCTCCACCGCCGCGGTGTTGCGTGAAGATGCCATGACATTCAGCGACTTGAGCTTTCTGTGAAGAGCCGATCGTTCCATTCCGACGAACTTCGCCGCCCGGCTGATATTGCCGCCGAACCGATTGAGCTGCGTGTTCAGGTACTCTCGCTCGAAGATTTCTCGCGCCTGCCGGAGCGGCATGTTGGTGAAGTCCCCGGACAAGACGGCTTTGCCGCTATCCTGCCCCTTCGCCCGACTCTCACCCTCGACCTCGGTTGCGGTGATGTCGCCCTTGTCCGCCCCCAGAATCAGAACCTTCTCGATCGTGTTCTTCAACTGGCGCACATTGCCAGGCCAAGTCATCGATTGAAGCATCGCGACGGCGTCGTCAGCAAGGTTTCGCAGCGGAAGACCCTGCGACTTGTTGAACGACGCAATGAAATGCCGGGCGAGTTCCGGAATGTCGTCACTGCGGTCGGCCAGGTCGGGAACCATGATCGGCACGACGTTCAGCCTGTGAAAGAGCTCCTCACGAAATTTTCCGGCTTCCACTTCGGCCTCGAGATCCCGTGTCGTCGAGGAAACGACACGCAGGTCAACCCTTACCTTGTCCGTGCCCCCGACACGCTGGAACTGCTGTTCGGTCAGCACGCGAAGAATCTTTGACTGGGTTCCGGGCGGCATGTCAGCAACCTCGTCAAAGAAGACGACGCCACCATGCGCCTCTTCCAGCAGCCCCTGTTCGATTCCTCGCTCCGTGCTTTCACGTCCGAAGAGAACCTCTTCCATGCGCTCTGGCGCGATCGATGCCGAACTGACCGAAACGAACGGCCCGTTGGCGCGGTCCGAATTGGCGTGGATGTAACGCGCCGCGATCTCCTTTCCGGATCCCGATGGACCGGTCAGCATCACGCGCCCGTTCGACTTGGTCACCTTGTCAAGCTGTGTTCTCAGCGCCTTGCACGCGGGTGACGTACCGATGATGTTTGCCGACCTCAGTTCCTTGCGACGCAGTTCAGAGTTTTCCCGCCGCAACCGCGAGGTCTCCATGGCCCGCGAGATCACGACCAGCAACTGGTCGATGTTGAACGGCTTCTCGATGAAGTCATAGGCACCCTGCTTGATGGCGGCGACGGCAATCTCGATGTTGCCATGCCCCGAAATGATGATGATCGGAACATCTGGATTGTCGCGCTTCGTGACTTTCAGGATGTCAATTCCGTCCATGCGGCTGTCCTTAAGCCAGATGTCGAGAATCATCAGGCCCGGCGGTTCCCGGTTCAGCTCGGCCATCGCCTCTTCCGAATTCGCCGCCGTCCGGGTGTCGAATCCTTCGTCCCCCAGAATGTCCGAGATGAGGGTCCGAATGTCTTCCTCGTCATCGACAATCAGAATGTCACCCATCAGCGTGTCTCCCCCGTTCGGCAAGCCAAGGCGCGCCGGCTTGGTCGTTGTCCGCCGCCAAGGGCAGGCAGATTTCCGCGCGGGCCCCGATCCGGCCCGAATCGTCCAGCGGGTCGGCGTCCGTCAGAACCAGCGACCCTCCGTGCTCCTCTATGATCTTCTTCACAATGGACAGGCCCAGTCCGGTACCCTTTGCACGTGTCGACACGTAAGGTTCGAAGAGCCGTGTCCGGTCCTCCGGCAACCCGATCCCGTTGTCGGAAACCGCAATGCGCGCAACTTGTCCCGCGACCTTGAGGCTGACGTGGACCCGTGGTGAGTAGTTTTTCATCTCCAGGCTTTTTTCTGAAATGCTTTCAATTGCTTCACCGGCATTCTTGATCAAGTTCGTCAGTGCCTGGCCTATCATTGTCTTGTCCACGTCGGCATAGACGGGCGTCTCTGGAATCTCCGAAATCAACTCGTGCGCATCGGTTGTCTCCTGCAACGTCACCACGTCCCGAACGGTCGCGGCCAGGTCCTGTCGGCTGCGCTCTGGCTCCGGCATTCGCGCGAATCTGGAAAACTCGTCCACGATGCGTCTCAGGTCGTCTGTCTGACGCACGATCACGTCGGTCATCTGGTCAAGCTGGTCGGCGTCATCTCCTGCCACAGGGCGGAATTTCCGCTTGATCCGCCCCGCGGAAAGCTGAATCGGCGTCAGCGGATTCTTGATTTCATGGGCGATCCGCCGCGCCACGTCGCCCCAGGCCGCCATTCGCTGGGCCGTGACGAGATCGGTCACGTCGTCGAACGCAATCACGTATCCCTCCTCCTCGCCTTCCACGCCGCGCCTCTTGGCAACCCGCACAAGGAGGGACTCTGCAACGCCGCCCCGCGACACCCGGACTTCATCCTGCTCGGTAACGCGACCGCTTTCATCCAGTCGGGTCAGCAGGGGCCCGAATTCCGGAACCGCCTTCTCCAGCGCCACGGACAGGCTGTCACCCTTGATCCTGAGAATGCGCTCCGCCGACCGGTTGATGAACGTGATCCGCCCTTGGGTGTCGAGGCCGATCACGCCTGCAGTTACCGAGGAAAGCACGCTGTCGAACAACCGGCGCCGCCGTTCGATCTGCTGGTTCGTCGTGAGCAGCCGCTCGCGCTGGCCCTTGAGTTGCCGGGTCATCTGGTTGAAGAGGCGACCAAGCATGGCGATTTCATCGTCGCCGGGCTCCTCGCGCACCTGCACGTCGAGATCTCCGGCGCCAACACGCTGGGCGGCTCCAGCGAGACGGCCAACCGGACGTGCCAGACGCTCGGCGAACCAAAGGCCCAGCCATGTCGCCGCCAGGATCAGGATGACGGCAAAGCCAAGGTACAGAAGTCCGAACTCGAAGACGAGCTGCCCGCGCGCCGCCTCCAGCTCATTGTACAGCTTCGCCGTTTCCGCCGCCTCGTCCAGAAGTCCGAGAATCTTGCCATCGACATTGCGCGACACATAGAGATACCGGTCCGGAAATTCCGCAAGCATCACGAGCGCCCGGAATTCGTCCGTCTCCAGATCTTCGATGATCACCGTCTCGCCGGCAGTGGCATTGGCGATTTCCTGCTCGCTCGGCACTTCAAAGTCGAACAGGTAGGATCGTTCGCCACGGGTGCGAATCTCCCCGGTGCCGTCAATGACATATGCCTCTCGCAAGCCGCGCTGCACTTGGCCCTGCCCCAGACCAAGCAATTGCCGGAGATCACCGTCGGAAACGAAAACCGACCGGTTGCGTGACGCGTTCAGGAACTCCGCCAGCGCCTCGGCATCTTCGGCAAGATCGCGTCGCTGGTCCTCGCGATAGGCCACGGCAGCGGAAAGCGATGCCCGTACAACGCCGCTCACCCGGTCGGAGAACCAGCTCTCCAGCCCGACATTTATCGTCAACCCGGCAAATATTGCCACCATCACGGTCGGGATGAACGCAATCAGGCCAAAGACGCCGGTCAGCCGCAAGTGAAGGCGGGATCCCGCCGATCTCGCACGTCGTGCGGCAATCATCGCGGCAATCCGCCTGGCGACGAGAGCTGCAACCGCAAGCACATAGATCAGGTCCGCCAGGAAGACGAGACGCAGCGTCAAAGGCGAGGAGCTTCTGTCGAGCGGACCAAGCACCAGAAAGGTCGCCAGAACCAGGACCGGTCCCAGAATGACGAGACTCAACGGCCCGGCGTACCGGTACCGCCGCAATTTCCAGAACGGGCTGGCCGTTATCGGTGGCGTTGTACGTGCTCTTTGGGCCACAGAGGTTCCTGCCAAAATGCCGCGTCGCGCCCTGCGACCGCCGCTGCATGTTGAAGATCTGCAACAGCGATCGCCGGTTCGGCGCGCAATTGTTGCCGATTTACATCAATTTGCGACGGCGTGCCACGCGAATGTCAAGTTCAGCGATCTTTTTCCGCAGCGTATTGCGGTTGATGCCCAGCAGTTCAGCACACTTGGCCTGGTTGCCGCCCGTGGCATCGAGTGCCGTCTCGATCAGCGGCAACTCGACTTCGCGCAGGATCCGCTGGTAGAGCCCGGCTGGCGGCAGATGCCCGCCATGCAGGTCAAAGTATCTCCGGAGGTGCCTGGCAACCGAAGTGGACACGCCGTCGTCGTCGCCAGCCGTGGGAATGGCCTCCGGCTGGTTGTCTAGAACCGATTTCACGTCCGATCGCAGAATCCGCATTTCGCCGCCCATGAGCATCAAGCGCCGCACGGTGTTTTCAAGCTGACGAACGTTTCCGGGCCAGGAATACGCGCGAAGAAGCTCGACCGCGTGGCTGTCGAATTGACGTGTCGGCAATCCATCCTGCTCGGCCCGCTGTGCGAAGTGCCGGGCAAGTAGCATGATGTCGTCGATCCGGTCTCGGAGCGGTGGCAGTTTCAACGTCATTCCGCCCAGCCGGTAATACAGGTCCTGCCGAAAGCCGCCCTTGTCCATCGCCGCCGCGAGGTTTGCCTGCGTGGTCGCAATGATGCGCGGGCCGTCCTCCTTCAAGTCGTCCAGCATGCGAACAATGCGGATTTGCGCTTCGAGCGGCAGGTCGGCGACTTCGTCGAGCAAAAGGGTTCCATTTCGCGCCCGGCTGGCCAACGAGGACGACTCTTCGACGTTCTGGAAATCTGCTCCGGTCGCGCTGACAAGCGGCATTGTGCGTCGATCGCCCAAGTCGTGAATGGTGCGTGCGATCAAGGACTTGCCCGTCCCGCTTTCGCCAGTAATCAGAATCGGCAGATCGGCATTCATCACCCGGGCTATCACTTGATAGAGCGACTGCATGGCCGGACTGCGTCCGACAAGAGGCAGGTCCTCGGCCACGACCTCGTCCGCTTGCGACGATTGTGCACGAGACTGCGACTTGTCGGCAAGCGCCCGGCTTACCCGCTTCATCAGGTCGGGCAGATCGAAAGGCTTGGGCAAGTAGTGGTATGCATCCGCCTCGGTTGCCTTGATCGCCGTAACGATGGTGTTCTGCGCAGAGATCACGATTACCGGCAGATCGGGACGCAACGAGTTGATCTGCGGGACCAGTTCGATTCCGTTCCCGTCCGGCATGATCACGTCGGTGATCACAAGATCCCCCTTTCCCTCTTTGACCCATCGCATCAAGGTAAGAAGCGAGGATGTGGCGTGAACCTTGCAGCCGCCTCGGGTCAGGGCCTGGGTCAGCACCGTTCGGATCGTGCGGTCGTCGTCAGCTACCAGTACCGTGCCATCCATTGGTCTCTCGCCCTGCTATTGTTGCTGATCTTTCGGGGCGACTGGCAGCGACAGGCGAAAGGCCGTCATGCCCGGCGCACTGTCCACGGTGATCCAGCCATCGTGGTCGGAAACTATCTTCGAAGCCAAGGCAAGGCCCAGACCGGTCCCGTTCTCCCGGCCTGAGACGAAAGGATCGAAAATGCCCTGCAAGATGTTCGGCGGAATGCCAGGTCCGTCATCAACTATCTCGACATTCAGCACCAGTCCGGTCGTGCGTCCATTGCGTCGGATCTTCGACGACATGTCATAGAATGTCCGAATCAGGATGCGCCCGCGCGAACCGGCCGCCGCTTCGGCAGCATTCTTCAACAGGTTCGAGAAGACCTGCAGCATCTGGCCTTCGTCCACCCAAACCAATGGCAGCGACGGATCAAACTCGTCGACAAACGCCATGTGTGCCGCAAATCCCACCGATGCCGAACGTCTCGCACGAACAATGAGGTCGTGGACATTGACCGCCCGGCAGACCGGTGGCCGCAGGTTGCCGAACTGCTCCACCTGCTCGAGAAGCCCAAGAATGCGCCGCGCCTCGCTGACAATCAGGTCGGTCAGGGCAAGGTCATCCTTGACAAGGTTCATGCCAAGGAGCTGTGCAGCGCCCGTGATGCCCGCCAACGGGTTCTTGATCTCGTGCGCGAGCATTTCGGCCATGCCGATCGCGGATCTCGCGGCCGAGCTTCCGGACATCGCCTGATTCAGCCTCTCTCTCACGAACCTGGGTTCCACAAGCATCAAAAGGTGGTCTGGTGTGCCGACCATGGGCGCCAGCTTGATGTCGCAACGTTCGGCCACGTTGTCGCCCGTGATGACATTCAAGTTGTTCATGAATAGCGGGGCCTGCTCTCGCCGAACTCGTGCGGCGTGTTCGCTCATCGGCGCGTCCGTGGCAATTGCATCGAATGCGGACAAGCCGACTGACTGCCGGACGGAAGAATTCAGGTAACTCTCTGCCGCCGGGTTCATTCCAACGATCCTGTCTTTCTCGTCCAGCAGGATTGCCGGTACGGGAATCGACAACCAGAAGCCGTCCTGGAACTCCGTCATTCATGAACCGCCGCGAACATCGATGCCGGCACCCGCGCCATGCCGGCGGATGCGGGTCTGACGCTGGATCTGGCATTGACACGACGTCCAGGTTCGAGTGCGCGGATTGCCTGCATGGGCAATCGCGGCGCTTCGCCCGGTCCTTCGGCACGCGGCGGGATCAGTGACAGCCCATACGGAAATATCGAGAACCCAGACTCAATCACTGATCCTCATGTCCCTTCTTCTGCACGGCGCACAATCACATTGGCCCTGCCCGAGCAACAATTGTTACATGTGACTGGAAATGCCCCGATATCTGGCCACTCCCACCCATGCCTGTCATCCGAAATTTTTTCTTTTAGATCATGCTGTTGGGCAGACGTCAAGACGCTAGCGAATCCAATGCCGATTTCCTGAGCGCCACGCTCCGGCACCGGCTTCGACAATCGCGGTGCCCTTGCGGGGCTGCAATTGACCGGCGATGCGGTGCATGCGGCCTCCGGTTGCCGACGGGGACTCGGACCTCGTGACGAACTGTCCGCTGGACCCGCGACGGCACGGCGGCGATTCACCATCCTCTCCGGGCCGGTCGAATTTGGCACCCGGGATTGAGCGCAGTGACGCGACGCACGCGATTGCCGATCCGCAGGACCCGGACGAACCAGTGAGTGACGTGGGCTTGCCGCACGCCGCCGACGGGGTTGGTAGGGCGGATGAACGATTTGTCGGGTTCAGGATGGTGCCGGGTCGCATGGCATCGCATTCGAGACCTGGAACTTGATTTCAATCAGGAGGGCTGGCGGGAAGCGGAAGGCGCCACGATGGCCAAACCGGACGTCAAGGGTGTCAGGCTTGGGATCGTCCTGCTTGGCTGGCATTGTCAGCGGCACGGGCACGGCATAGACATTGCGGCAACAATTGAAGGATACGGCCCGCGATGGACTTTCGCCTAGGCAACGGCTTTGACGTACATAGGTTCGGTCCCGGCAATCATGTCACGCTCTGCGGAGTGCATGTACCCCATGATCGCGGCCTCGTCGGCCATTCGGACGCCGACGTTGCCATGCATGCAATTGCAGATGCGATATATGGCGCGGTGGCAGAGGGCGACATAGGTCAGCACTTTCCGCCGACGGACCCGCAATGGCAAGGTGCGGAAAGCGCAACGTTTCTGGAGCATGCGGTAGCGCTCGCATGTAACCGAGGCTTTCAGATCGCAAATGTCGACACCACGATCATTTGCGAACTTCCGAAGATCGGCCCTCACGTGCCCTCAATGAGGGCGCGACTCTCCGAGATCATCGGGCTTGCCCGGGATCGCATAAGCGTCAAGGCAACAACGTCCGAGCAGCTGGGATTCACTGGCCGTGGCGAGGGCATCGCCGCAATCGCGACCGCCGCCTTGGTGGCAAAGTGATACGACGCCTGTTCCTCAGCTTCTTCTGCACAGGCTTCCTGCGCCCCGCACCCGGAACATGGGGGGCACTGGCGGCCCTTCCTGCGGCATGGGTGTTCTGGCAAGTCGGCGGACCGGTCTTGCTTGCCGTCGCGATCATAGCCGCTCTTGCCGGAGGCACCTTGGCGATAGCACGGGAGTTCGAGGAAAGCCGGATGCATGACCCCGGCTGGATCGTCATTGACGAAGTCGTAGGTCAATGGATCGCGCTCCTGCCGGTCGCTGTCGGCGCCACAATGTCGGGCGTGTCACCTGCACGGCTATGGCCTGGCATACTTGCGGCTTTCGTGCTGTTCCGCCTGTTCGACATCTGGAAACCATGGCTTGTGGGCCATGCGGACCGTCGTGAGGACGCATTTGGGGTCATGCTTGACGACCTTTGGGCCGGCGCCTTCGCGGCATGCGGCGTCACGGCCCTCGCGGCCCTTGCCCACTTTGGGTTCCCCCAATGAACGTCTCCGCCCTCCTAGACCGTGCACGACGCGCCGGCGTGATGATTGCCACGGCCGAAAGCTGCACAGGCGGCTTGGTGGCAGCCAGAATCACCGACGTTCCCGGCTCCTCGGACGTCTTTGAACGCGGCTTTGTCACCTATTCGAACATGTCGAAGACCGAACTGCTGGGAGTTGATGCCCGGATCATCGCGCGGCATGGGGCGGTCAGCCGGGAAGTCGCGAAAGCCATGGCGGAGGGCGCGATCGAGAACTCGGATGCGCATGTCGCCGTCTCGATAACCGGGGTCGCAGGCCCGGGCGGAGCCGGCCGCAAGCCCGAAGGAATGGTCTGTTTCGGCCTGGCCTCGGCTCATGCCGACACGTTCACCGAAACCCGACGATTCGGCGCGATCGGTCGCGAGAGCGTAAGGGCTGCCGCCGTGCAACACGCCTTGGAAGTTCTCGATTCCGGCATTGCCGAAATGCTCAAATGATTGGCCAGTGACGTCAAATTTGCCAAAAAGTTAGGCAATTTCAGAAGCGCCCTCCAAAACGTGCAAATTCTGCGCCGTGCGGCTTTTGTTTCCAGCGACGCTGCTGTTTCTGACTGCGCAGGCAGAACTTTGGAAGGAGAAGTTTCATGGTTGGGGCAGATACGGCTTGGATCATTGTAGCCACGGCACTCGTGCTGCTCATGACATTGCCAGGACTGGCACTGTTCTATGGCGGGCTTGTGCGCGCACGAAACGTCTTGAGCGTCCTGATGCACTGTTATGCGCTCGCTTGTCTCATGAGCATCTTGTGGCTGGTTGCGGGGTATTCGATTGCATTTGGCGACGGAACCGGAGGCATTTGGGGCGGACTCGGCAAGATGTTCCTGAACGGCGTCGACACGACCAGCCTTTCGGGGACGCTGCCCGAAGTTCTCTTTTTTGCGTTTCAGATGACGTTCGCCATCATCACGCCCGCCCTGATCGTCGGCGCCTATGTGGAGCGCACCAAGCTCTCGTTCGTGCTCGCGTTCTCCGGGCTCTGGATGCTGATCTGCTACGCACCCGTGGTGCATTGGATCTGGGGTGGCGGCATGCTGTCCGACGGAGGGATTCTCGGCGAGGTCGGTGTTCGCGACTTTGCCGGCGGAATCGTGGTTCACCAGACGGCGGGCATCGCCGCTCTTGTTCTCGCTGTCCTGCTGGGCGCGCGAAAGGACAAGTCAAGACCGCCTCACAACCCCGGATACGTCATGGTGGGAGCTGCGCTCCTTTGGGTCGGCTGGTACGGCTTCAATGGCGGTTCGCAGCTCGCGGCCGACGGCGGAGCCGCCATGGCAATAACCGTGACACACATTTCGGCGGCAACGGCTTCGCTGACCTGGGCCCTGTGGGAGCGCATCAAGCACGGCACTGCGTCGCTCGTCGGCATGGTTACTGGCACCATCGCGGGGCTTGCATCCATCACGCCAGCCTCCGGCTTTGTCGGCCCCCTTGAAGCGCTCATCATTGGAGCCATAGCGGGCATTCTCTGCCTGGAGGGCGTCCACGTCATCCGTGACCGCCTCAAGATCGACGACACGCTCGACGTCTTTGCGGTGCACGGGATCGGTGGAATCTTTGGAACCGTCATGCTCGCGATCCTTGGCCATGCAAGTTGGGTCGGGCAACTCGGCGGCGTCGTGGTCGTTGGGCTTTATGCGACCGTCATCTCGGTCATCATCGCCTTGGCCTTGAAAGCGATTCTCGGCATGCGCGTCGACGAAGAAACGGAAGTGACGGGGCTCGACATCACGCAGAGTGGCGAGCGGGCATATGACATGACGTCCTGAGTCCCTTTCGGGCGCAGAGCACTATCGCCCTGCGCCCCGGGAACCGGTCCGAAAAGCCGTCATCGAATCCGAGCCTTTCGGGCCGGTGTGCCGCCGGGCAGATTCTTGCATAGTGTCAGGGTAGCGATCATTGCCCGGCGGCCGCAAAGGTTTCGTCCGCCTCCACGCATTCCGCGCATGGTGTCCGGAGACGCGCGCGGTCGTCGGTACTTTCGAGACAAGCCGCACACTCCACAAGATCCTGCGTCCTGGCCCAGATGATCGGCGTTCCGGTTTTCCTGTCCCGGTCACATATGACCATTTCGAAGAGAGCCAGCGATGCCAACTATCAGCCTGCAAGACTTCAAGAGCGACTCTTCGAGCCTTGTCGATCAGGCAGTCAAGCGAATTTCAGTGCCAGGCAACGCTCTGCTATCTGCCGTTGAACTGTACGATCATTTCATCCCAAAGAGGGACCAGGGCAGACAGGCCGTCCCAGAATGACTGGTCCCGGCGCCGGTCAAAATCCTCCAGCGAAATGCCTTGCTGCTCGACCCATGTATAGTAGCCCAGGTTGAAGATGCGCTCCCTTTCAAATCGACCTAACTCCTGCATATGTTCGATTCCGGTGCCAAGAACATAGCGGCCAAACGTCTCCGCGGCGGTGAATTCGTCGAATCGGCCACCGAAGTGCCTGTCCGCAGCAATGCCGATCTCGGTCTGGTACATGTCTGCTCCGTCGGTTGCCACGGTAAGCACAACATCACGTTCCCCCAGATCCATGTACCTGGCGTATTTGATCGCTCCGAGGACATTGGCAATTGAAGACAGCCCAAGATTTCCCAGGCTGGCCATCAGTTCCTGGCCTATCCCCCTGTGGCCTGCGAGATACTTTCGCCCTGCCGTGGTATTGAACAGAAGGTTCAAGCCGTCACAGGCGCCGCTTGACACCCCTATCACGAAGTCGGACGCCATGACATTGTGGATCAGTGGGACGTGCTTGTCCCCGATCCCCTGAATGTTGTGTTCGCCATAGCCATTGTACAACAGGGTCGGGCACTCCAGGGCTTCTATCACGCCGATGTCCGTGCCGAAGACCCGATTCAGGTGTTCCCCAGCCGCCAGCGTTCCACCTGAACCGCTTGCTGCAACGAAAGCGCGCGGGCGCAGGTCGTGAACGGCATTCAGGTGCTCGGAGACGCGTTGCAAGGCCAGTCCGGTCACCGAGCGGTGAATGATGTAGTTTCCAAACTCGCTGAACTGGTTGAGAATCAAGTTCTCCGGATCCTTGGCCAAGGCATTGCAGGCGTCGTAAATCTCCTTCACGTTGCTTTCGGTGCCCGGCGTGCGATGGATGCCGTCGGCATCCACGAGCCACCGATTGAGCCAGTCGAACCGTTCCCGGCTCATGCCCTCGGGCAGTACCGCAATGGACCGGCATCCCAGCAAAGTGGCGATCGCCACACCGCCACGGCAATAGTTGCCGGTCGATGGCCAGACCGCTCGATGCCTGGTCGCATCGAAGGTTCCAGAAAGAAGACGCGGGATCAGGCATCCATAGGCTGCAAGCACCTTGTGCGCGCCGATCATCGGAAAACGGCTTCCAAGAGCCACCGCTATCGTGGCCTTCACTCCCGTCAGCGCTTCCGGGAGAACGACGTGTTCCGGCACATCAACCAGGCTCCTCCGGTCCGTGCCGTTGTGCCAATGCACCCGAAACAGGTTGCGGGCGTCAGGCCCGTCGGGATCGGCATCAGCGATTTCCGCGGATTTCGAGGCCAGGTGAACCGTGGGATCGGCAAGTTCCAGAATCCTGGGAAGAACCACTCCGGCACTTCGCAGCTTTTCGACATTTCGGTCATACGCGGCACGATCGACTACCTTCCGTTCCAATCCGGGGAACATTCCTGATCCTTTCGTTTGCTGTCCAGGCGCGTGGTTCAGAAGATCCCTGAACCGCTACCTTGCTGTCGGACATCGCAAGAGCATCGAAATTGGATTCGAGGCACCTTGCGGCCCCAGAAACATCTGCCGGCAAGGATCGTCCGCGACATTTCCGAAGGCAATACTGCAAGGCCTCCCGGCACCGTTCAAGTTCATGATCTCCGGCAATTTGCCGAGACAACTCTATCCACTGTCAACCCGATCCGGACAAGACGGGATCGCAACTACGCCGAGGTCCTGGTTGAGGATTCCCTCGCTCATCCCGCCATTTGACCAAAAGCGATGTTTTCAGCGATGGGCATGCAAAGTGCCTGGCGAGGTCGAGCCGGACCCATCTCCGCCATGCGCGTCAGCTAATCACGGGCATTTCCACTGGCGCACGGCGGGTCAGGAGCTCTGCGCCATTCTCGCGGATCACGACATTTTCTTCATGCACCATGGTCTTGCCGTCACCAAAGCCCATTGCGGGCTCAATTGTGACAACCATTCCAACCTCGAGAACTGTCGTGTCAGAGGGTGCGTGCGACGGCCATTCGGTCAATTGCATGCCAAGCCCGTGGCCAAGGCGGCCAACGCTCCCTTCGCTAGCTCCCTTTGCAGACAACACTTCGGACATGGCCTGGAAGAGATCGGCTGATCTTGCGCCGGGAACCGCTGCGGCGATTCCCGCCTCGGTCGCAGCGTAAACCACGTCATAGGCCCGTCGCATCTCGTCCGAGGCAAATCCAAGAGCATAATTCCTGTCGAAATCGCAGAAATACCCGTCGAAGACCGCCCCAGTGTCGAGCATCAACACCTCTCCGGAACTCAGAACGCGGTTTGTGGGCTGCTCGATTATACCTGCAATTCCGCCCGGGCCGGAACCGCCGACCAGATAGGGAACGTCATCCGCGCCTCGCTGCAACAAATCGATCCGCATTTTGGCGAAGGCCTGACGTTCGGCGTCGCCGATCTGCACCAAGCCAGGAAGCGCATCGAAGGAGTCTGATGCAATTGCGCAGACATGAGCGATCTTCTCGATCTCGGCCTCGGACTTCACCATCCTTTGCGCACGCACGATGCCGGTGGCGTCGACAAAACGGTCAACGCCGACCAGTGCCCGCAACCGGTCGAAGTCCGCCGCGGGCATGCGAACATGGGTCTCATGTCCCATGGGGGTGCCGATTTTTCCCTCGGAACCGGCGATCTCATTCAATGCTTCCGCCAATAGCGATACGCCATCGTCCTCCGGCTGCGGGGCCGGCCAGGTGCGGATGTCCTCGATCCAGGTGGCGGCCATGCCAGCAGCCCCAATGTCTGGAATGACCGCGACCGGCTTGCCCTGGCGCGGTATGAGAAGAAACCACGGACGCGTCGGGCTTTGCCAGAACGGCGTGTGGAAACCCGAATAGTAGCGAACCTCGGCTTCGGTTGACAGAAGCATGGCGCTCAATGCGAGCCGGTCCATCATTCCTTGAGCGATCACCGTGCGCGTCTCGAACTCGGCAGCATCGAAGCCCCGGCGCGGCGAAGGTCTACGTGTCATGACCAATTCGATCCTCCTTCGAATTGAACCTCCGCCACTTTCGGACCTTGGAGCCAGCGTGATCGCGACCATGGGTCGAACGAGGCTGATCCGGGCAACATCGCTTCTCACGCATCGGCGGCTGCATTCGGAAGGAGTTCGGACGCTTTCCTGCTCGGCCTTTGCCTGTTTGGGCGCAGGACAGCCGGTCCGGCGCAAAAGGTCTACAAACGAGAATTCGTGACGGCTGTACAACCGATTGCCAATGAACAAATAGGGTGTTCAGAGGGAAATGCTGCATCACCGCCATGTTCCAGGAATTGGCACAGGTGCGAATGAACAACGATGCCGCACGCTCCGGACTTCCGGGGCACACGTGCTTGTGGTCTTTCTTGTGATGATCGATCCTTCACGAAAGAGGCTCCGGCCAACCCGGTGTGGGTGGCTGCCATGACAAGCACTCATCAGGACACGCGCTTGTCGCCCCACCACACCTGGCGCGGAGCGCCTTCTTCCAGTGGAATGGGACGATGCAAGTTGCTTAGGTCGTGACCGTCCTTATGCGGTTCGGCAGCCCAGCGGATTCCATTCCCGATCACATGCAGGATTTCGGATTGGTGGTAGATCGGGAAAGTCTCATGTCCAGGGCTAAAGTGGAAAATCCGACCGCGCCCGCGCGTCCACGTGCAGCCGCCCCGGAAGACTTCGCCACCCTGATACCAGTTGATGAACACGACCTCGTCCGGTTTCGGGATATTGAACGGCTCGCCGTACATTTCGTCTGCAGGTATGTCGATCCACTGTGGAACACCCCTTGCAATCGGATGCGAAGGATCGACGCACCAGACACGCACACGTTCGCCCCCTTCGGCGTCCCGCCAGGCGAGATTGCAATTTGTCCCCAATAGCCGCTGAAACACCAAGCTGTGATGTGCCGAATGGAGAGCGACAAACCCCATGCCGGCGTTCACCCGCTCGTTGATCATCTCAATGATCCGTGGCTCCACAAGGTGATGACATAGATGGCTCCACCAGACCAAAACGTCAACGTCATCGAGCGAACCATCGGTCAACCCTTGATGCGGCTGATCCATCGTTGAGACCCAGATATCCAAATCATCGTCGGCAAGACCTGCCGCGATTGTTCCATGAATGCCAAGCGGGTAGATCTCGGCCACTTCCGGATGGATCCTTTCGTGCTCGTTTTCGTTCCAAATCAGGACTTTGGTCTTGCTCACTTTAGCCTCCCATTTCGTCGACATGCACCGGTCGACCTGCATGGCTGGCCGATTCTCGTGTCGCGGCCCAAAGCCGGGCGAATTCTACATTTCGTGAGATGGGCGACGGATTTTCGATGCGCCCGGATCTGACATCCGTGAAGAGGTCGATCAGTTCCCGTTCTTCACCGTACGGGACTTCCTCGACCGGGCTGCATGCGTCGCGACGAACAGTTGATGGGCGTTTTCCCCAAGGGTCGACAGTCACGACTGCCCGTTCGCAGAACATCGTGACTTCCCCAAGGCAGGGAGGGGCCGTATCGCCGCATGCGCATAGCGCCAGGAGCGCCCCGTTTCGCATGCGGCCGGACAGGGAGGCGGTAACTTCGACGCCCGGCTTGACTTCTGAGAGGACCGCCGAAACGCTCTCAACTCCGCACCCAGCCAGGTCGACGATGGCGTTCAGCGCATGGCTCCCGCTATCCAGAAGGAAGCCACCTCCCGAGATGCCGGGTTCTTGTTTCCAATGCCCGGCGTAAGTTCCGGCCCAATTTTCAGAGACATGTCCAGAAATGGCGAGGAGTCTGCCAAACTTTCCAGCACGGACCGCGTCCGACGTCGCGCGTAGCTTTGGGGACAGCGATCCGTTGAAGGCAACAATCAGGACGCGGTCGGTGTCGCGCGCAGCTGCTTCGATTGCGCGTGCGTCGGCCAAAGAATAGGCCATTGGCTTCTCGACCAAGACATCAAGTCCCGCTCGCAGCGCAGCCTCTGCCTGAAACGCATGGCAGTTGTGCGGCGTCGCGATATAGACTGCGTCCAATTGCTCGCGAAATTTCGCAAGCAAGGTGTCAATCGACTCCGCACGTGCGGGACCAGCGGCAAGTGAGCCCGAGAATCTTTCGAAGTGCGGGGTGCTGGGATCCAGACCCACGATGATCTCGACCTTGCCAGCACTCTCCCACTGAGCCACCCGTTGAGTCGCAATATGCCCGCAGCCTATTACTCCAAGCCCCAACTTGTCATTCGTCGTCACTAATTTTTCCTTTGCTGTTAGGACTTTTGTTCCGTTGATCCGGGTTGATCTCTTTGAATCGAGCCACAAATTCCTGCACTATCGATTGTCGCCGCCTACTATACACGACCCGAAGCCAGGTCCACGTCAAATCGGGATGACACCGTCTTTCCGGGCATGCCGTCCACCTCCGCTGGAAACCAACGGAAGTCTGGCTGTCCGGGTCAAGACAGCTGCGCTGCCCCTGGACAATGCACTGACATCGCGAGCCGAGGCGGCCTGGCGCAGTTCCGGCAGTTCGTCACGAGGCGCCGGGAATTCCGGCCAGACGACCCGGATCGGTTTCGCTCAAGGCAAGGAAAGATGTCGGCGGGCCTTCCCTATGCCGCTTGCAGCAAGTCGTCGCGCCTGCGGCGAATTCTTGAGGACATGCACCTTGTCGCTCGCTATCCACACGAAACGAAGATTCCTGTCGGCGGCATTCGTCACTTGCAAGAGTTGCTCGGCATTGCCGTTCAACCAGTCACGAAGCCATTGCAGTTTCCTGAGGACTGCCGAAACCTCACTTGTCGTCGCTGAATGAACCTCGATCCAGACCGCCTGTTCGGGTCCCTGCCTTGGAGAATATCCAATGCCGTAATCCCATCTCGGTGCGTTTGCGTAGCCAGGCTCTTGCGCCAGCGCCCTGTCCAGGTCGATGCTGCCCTTAAGCCGGCGCGCATCCCCGCATCTTACGTGCGGACGATGCCTGCCCTCCAGTACCTGGATGCCATTGCGGTATGCGCCATTCACTGGAGGCGGTGCATCCTCCACAGCCTTCCGGAAACTCATGATGCCCTGATCGCTGCACGGTTCGCCACGTCCGCGACAGTCTCACCCACATGGCCGGAGAACTCGGTCAGGCCACCCCATCCCTCTTCGGCAGCATCGTCCGACCCCGGATCGAGATCCGATATGTCGTCAACCGTCCCGTCCCGCTTGAAATGGTAGGTCCTGAACTCGCTCTCCAAGGCGGCACCGGCAAGACCTAGCGTCTTCGCACGCGGCGGAAGGCCAAGCAGCCGCAAGACATCGCGACGTTCTCCGCCATTGCCCTGAAAGAAGCGCATCGCCCAAATGACATCGAGCACGTGCGGTGAATGCGTTGAAATGAGCACACGGTATCCGCGCAGCCGCAATTCCATCACGAGGTTGATGACTGCGCCGATCCCGTTCGGATGCAGCCCCATTTCCGGTTCCTCGATGACAACCGCCTCAAGGGAGTCACGCTTCGGCACCTTGGATGCGGGAAGGAGCCAGTAAAGACCCAGCAGGAGGGGCACGAACTCACGTTGCCCCGCAGACCACACGAGGTACGGCAAGGAACTCTCCTCACCCGACTTCAGGACCAGGCGACCCTGGGATCTTGATGCATCCGTGCGCAGTCCGAAATTGCCGAAAATATGCTCTTCCAGCGGCTTGCGCAACACGGCAGCCAGCCGTTGCGGACGAGGGAAGACCTCTTCATCGAAGCCGATCTCGTTCTGCACAATGCCATGCAGCTTTTCGCTGAAGTCTCTCAACACGAACGGGTCTCCGGCCCTGTAGTCGGTGAACGGCCTGGTCATTCCGTCACGCAGGCTCATGACCCGCTGTGTGCGGGAATGTAGAACAGTCTCTCGGGCCTCGAGGCACTCCTCCAACGCGCATATGCTGTCAAGTCGGTCGGCTTGCGATCCTTTCCCAAAACGAGCCGGCTCGTTTCTTCCGACCAGATCGACGCCATGCCTTCACCGAAATACTGATTGAAGAAGCTCGCGTGGCCCCGCCGAACCAGACCGAACCGCGCCATGGTTTCGTGGATCGCAGGCTTGTCGACGAGGAGTTTCAGCAATTGCAGGAAGATGCTCTTGCCGGTTGCCTGCGGTCCCACGAACACGGTGACATCGCCGAGGCGAATGTCGGCTTCCTTGACCGGTCCGATCCCCTTTGCCCTGATTCGCTCAATCATGTTCGGACTGTCCTCCGCCTATCCGCATGCCTGTGCGGCGAACGTCACCATGGCATTGCCGCCGATGGCGCCTTTCCGTCGACCGCGGGCTCGTTCCGCGTGTTGCGACAGTGCGGCCGCTCCCCTCGGCTCTCCTCCGGCCTGCCTGTCGCCCGCTTGCAAGTTTCGGCTTTCGCTGACCGACCGGTCGTTCCTCGCGAACATGCCGACGCCAGCGACGGGCACCCTGCCAGAGAAGGATTGAGGAATCAATTGCACGAACTGCACCGCCCACAGCGGCACCAATGACGGCGCGTAGCAAGCCAGTCCGTATGTTGTCACGCTGAGTGATCTTGAACCTTGCGTGGTCTATTTCTCGAGATGCTGCTGGAGAGCATCAGGATCACCGAAACCACTGCCCCTCGTTGCAGCAACTAGCCCTTCGAGGTCGCCCTCCAGCTTACCCATGGAGTTTGCGCCGGATCGGCACGGCATCAGCCTCCTGCAAGCATCCAGCCCACCGCAGCGACTACGGCGGCGGCGGCGACGGAGTTCAATGCGAGGCCAACAATGATGATGCGCCACGTAAGTCGTGTCTCCAGCTCCGCCAGATCGGCCTTGGTCGCCACTCCACCAGTCACGCCAGTCCGGACAGCTCCGCCAGATCGGCCTTGGTCGCCACTCCACCGGTCACGCCAGTCCGGACAGCCTCGGTGATCGCCTCAGCCTGGTCGGAATAAAAGCCCTTGGCCTTGAGTTGGCGCGTCACCGCCAATGTATCGAAAGATGCATCTGCCATGCCTTCGGATATGCGCCCGCTCGCCGCGCCAGTCAAGTCTTTGGACGCGGCACGTGGCGTGAGACTGCTGTCTTGAGGACCGTCCTCGGGAGCCAACTGCAAGCCGTGCATCTCCGGTGGGTGAGAACAGGATGCCGGAGTCCACCCTGACATGCTCGGCGCTTTCGAAGGCGCGGTTGGCGAAGTGGCGATGCTTCAGGACCGAGAACAGCGTCTCGACGGGGTTCAGCTCCGGACTGTAGGGCGACAGCCGTAGCAGGGAGACGTTGTCGGGGATCTCCAGTTCCCTGGACCGGTGCCAGCCCGCGCCGTCGAGGACGACGAGAGCATGCCTGCCCGCGGGAACCTGCTCCCCGATCTCCCGGAGATGGCGGCTCATCTCAACGATGTTCCCGGCAGGCTCATCCTCGGAATGGCCCCGCCCGCGATGATGGATGACGGCATCAAGGTCATCCGGGTGGAACTGCATGCCGCGGCGGCGCTCGCCGGTTTCGAGTTGCGCAATCAGCGCGTCGCTTCCGGCGGGATCTGGCGGTTCTTCAGGATCGTCGGCACGTTCAGGTCGACATTGCAAGGTGCGCGTCCTGGGCTCTACCGCACCTACAAAATGACCTCATCGAGTGTCTTGGGATGATCGGTAATTTGCTCCCAGCCATTGTCGGTGACGATGAAGCTGTCGCCAACTTGGGCGCGAAACGTTTCGACCGAAACCGATCCATCCACGGCCAGAACCATGCCGGGCTGAAGGATCGTGGCATCCCCGGTCACCAGTTGCGGCTTCTCGAGAAAACTGAACCCTGTCGCCCGCCCGCACCGAAACGGGTATTCGTACCCGGCACCAGCGATGACTTCGGCATAGGCGGCATGAACACTTTCGGCAGTCACGCCTGGACGCAACGCGTCAAGCGCCGCCTTCTGGCTTGCTACCGCCACTTCATAAATTGCTGCCTGTGACCTGTCGGCGATTTCACCGATCCAGAATGTCCGGTCGAACCCCAGCTTGAAGCGGTGAAAGTTGGTCATGCCACAGAAACAGAGGAAAACGGGCTCGCCACGGCGCATGACTCGCGTGGAGGCCCTGCGATGCGTATTGATGATCGTTTCGCCCGAGGCCATGATCTGAAGGAAATGGGTGTTCGGTGACATGTAGGCATCATCGTAGTGCGCCGACAGCAGCTCTGCCGCCTTGCGGGTGCCCGCCTGTGACGTGGCGATCGCCACCTCGTATTCCGGGACGCCATCGGCGATCGCGGCCCGACCGGCCTCCATCATGGCTTTGCCGACCTGCCCGGCATGCCGGGCAAGTTGCAGTTCCTCGTCCGACTTGATCATCCTCAATTCTGCCAGGACGGCCGCAGCACTTGTCAATCTTCCGGGATCCAACAGTTCGTCGATGAATGTGCGTACAACCGGCGGCATTTGGTCGGGTTCAATGGCGACGCAGACCGCATCCTTGACGATGCCAGGCAGCTCTTCGCGCCATTCGTTTCCCTTTCCGTCATTCCAGGGCGCGATCCGTTCAACCTGCGCCGAGGCCCGTGCGGAATTCAGGTCGATTGTCGGCGTGATGAGCAGGCTGTCACCATCGCGTGGCACGGCCAGGATCGTCGGGCGACCGAATTCCATGTGAAGGTAGTCGTAGTATCCGGTCAGGTAGTAGACATTGTCGTCGTCCGTGATCAGCGCCACGTCGATCCCGTCCTCGGCAAGGCGCTCGCGAAAGGCCTGCATGCGGGAAGAAAACTCCGTCATTTGCCATCCCTTTCCTGAACGGGAAGGCGGTCACGGACAAGTTCCGTCCAGAACGCCACTCCGATTGGCAAAACATCGTCGTTGAAATCGTAGTCGTCCGAGTGAAGCGGCTGCCCGTACGCTCCGACCTCTCCGTTGCCGAGAAGCAGGAAACAGCCCGGCACCGCAGCGGCAAAATGGGCAAAGTCCTCGGAAAAGCTCATCGGTTGCCGGTCCGACCTGATGTCAAGCCCGGCGCTCCGGGCTGCACGCAACACTGCCTCCGTAGGCCCCTGGGCGTTGGTCGTCTCGATGAATTCGGTACTGAAGTCCACATTGACGGAAACACGGTGCGCCGTTGCAACCCCTTCTGCGATCTGGCGCATGAAGGTCTCGACGTCGTCTCGATCTTCGGGGCTGCGGGCACGTACGTCGCCCTTCAGCACCACCGTGCCTGGCAACACGTTGCGTTGACCGTCGGTCTGAAACTCGGTTACCGACAGCACCGCCCCGGCGCCAGGAGGCAGCTTGCGCGACACGATTGTCTGCAATGCCAGCACCAATTCCGCCCCGACCGTGATCGAATCGCGGCCGGTCTGCGGCATCGAGGCGTGGCCGCCCTGACCGCGGATCGTAATCTCGAACAGGCTTTCCGAGGAGCAAATCAGGCCGGGGCGAGTTGACACCTGGCCGACCGGCGCGCCGGGCAGGTTGTGCAAGGCGTAGACTTCCTCGATGGGAAAGCGCTCGAGAACGCCCTCCTTGAGCATCGCCTGCGCGCCCAGGCCATGCTCTTCGTTGGGCTGGAAAATGAACACGACGGTACCGCTGAAGCCGGCGTCCGCGGCGAGAGTTCGGGCTGCCCCCAACAGCATGGCCATGTGACCGTCATGCCCACAGGCATGCATGACGCCGGGCGTTTCGGAAGGATACGCGTGGCGGCTTGCCTCATGAATCGGAAGAGCATCCATGTCAGCTCGCAACCCTATTGCCCGGTTGCCTGCTCCGGACCGGAGGACGCCCACGACCCCCACGCCCTCATGCACTTCGAGGCCATGCTCACGCAGGAACTTCGCAACCCTGGCCTTCGTGCGGAATTCCCGGAAGCCGAGTTCGGGATATCGGTGGAAATCGCGCCTCAGCGCCGACAGACTTAAGTCATCGGTACACACAAGGACCTCCTCGTCTATCCATTCCTGGCCGGCTCCGCCGTCACGCGGCCAATGAGAGTTTGGCCTGTTTCGGAATTGGCGCGCCTCGACGCAGAACCGAATCTTCTCAAGGGGAATTGACCCTTGGCAAGCCCCGACGGCGACCGGCCTGTCCTGGGGCTGCATCGACATGATCCTGGTTCCGCGGGGATTGCGGCAGGAGGGCCCTTCCGGGCTTGGAGAAGATATGCCCAAATCCTCTCAACTCGTCCGTGATTCCGGCGCGGCGCAGGCAGCTCCAGAACTGTGCCTGGTTGGACGTGATGACCGGCTTGCCGATGGCCTGCTCGATCTCTTCGGCGACTTCGAGCGCGCGAATGCCGCCGCAACTCAGGAAGATCGCATCCGCGTCCGGCCGGTCGATCCTGATCGTGAAGGCCTTCCAGAAATCCGGCGTCACCCGTCCCATTTCCGTTCCGGTGCTCAGGTTGAGTCCCTGGACATCCAGCACTTCATAGCCCTTTCCCAGCAGGTACTCGGCTTCAGCAGTGTTGACCTCGTCAAGATAGGGCGTTCCCACAACGAGCTTCTTCACCTGCAGTTCGCCCAGCGCATCGATCACGCCCTGAACCAGGCACATGGGCTGGGCCCATGGCGCACCCTTCCTGATTTCGGACATGACCCGATCCTCGCCGATCACGATGGATCCGCTCGTGCAGCTATAGCTGACAACATCCGGTTTCAGATCGGGCTGAATGCGGGAGGCTGCATCCGCCATATGCTCGATGTGACGCGACAGCGTTTCGTTCGTGGTATGGTCTTCCGTCTTCAGGCGGGTGAAGTGCACCGCAACGCCCTCGGGGGCCATGTCGAAAAAGTCGGATTCCGACGCGAGATCCGTAGACATGAGAATGAACCCAATGCGGGCGCGATGATGGCGACCCTTGTCCAGAATCGGAGCCCAGCGCCTGGATGATACTACGTCGCCGGACTTGAACATTTGACGGCACCTTTGCAGAGGAGATTGTCGGGCTTTCTCATTGCAGAATGCTTAAGTCCGGCCGTCGAGGCGGGCGGCGGCCGCTCTCGATGCTCCTCTGGCCCCGTTACACGGCTTCATGAACCGCAGCGAAGACCTTGTGTGCGGGCTCCGTCTTCACGCATTCGAACAACTCGGCCAGCGTTCCCTGTTCTTCGATCCCGGCTACAGAAGAAGCAGACACAATCGGAGATGTCACGTACAAACTCGGCCTGGCAGACAATGATCGGAAAATGGACCTCAATTCGGGAGGCAAGTCCGTGAACGGCGCTCGCGGTCTCGTCTTTCACCGGCTCGAACTGGAACTTGCCGGAAACACGAATCCAGAAATGCGCAGATCCTGTAGTCCACTCAGACACCCGATCGCGCACGCAAATTGTGTCGAAGGTGCAACTGCCCAGAGATTCAGTCTGGCGAACATCACCGGCACGAGCCACAGGACGTTCTCCTTTGTCCCTCTGCCCTCCCTTTTGCCAAAGTGCATGTTCGCATGATCAGGAAGAAAGACATCTGACCGAATGAGCAATGGAGATTCCGCAAGGGACCTCGGGGCTGGTCACGGCAGGTGCTGCCGGAACAATCCAGCAATGGCCGGGAACTTCCGCTCACCGAGTCTCAATCCTTGTAGTCGGGCTCCTCCCTGTCGAGCACCAGCTTCATCTCCTCGAAGTGCGCGATTTCCGCGTCCTTGTAGACCTCCCACTCACATGCCGTCGCCTCGGCAAGTTCGTCCCGCATCACGGCAAGCTCCTGCCCGGTCTGGTAGGCCATGACCATTGTCCGGGCAGCGCGTTCAAGATGGTAGAGCGCGTCCCAGGCCTCGGCCACGCTGGTGCCGAACGTGGTGACACCATGGTTCTGCATCATCACGGCTCGATGGTTGCCCACGGTCCGGGAGATGCGCTCTCCCTCTTCCTCGTCGGACGCGATTCCGCCAAAAGCCAGATCATAGGCCAAGCGCCTGAACCAACGGGCGGTCACTTGGTCAACCGGCTTGACCGTCGGATCCGTCAAGCTCGCGAGCGCTGTCGAATATGGCGGATGGATGTGCAGCGCAACGCGTGCCTGCGGAAGGTTTCGGTGAAGAGCGGAATGGATCGACCACGCGCTTTGGTCCGG
>JAPPCV010000082.1 GCA_028824715.1 Boseongicola sp.
TAGAAGGATCCGCCGAGGAAGACGAGCGGCGTGACAACGAGGAGCGGCACCAGGTTCAATTGCTCGAAATTCCGCGCCCAGATGCCAAGAATGAATCCGAGCAACGAAAAGCTGACCGCAGTCAGAACCAGGAACGCCAGCATGAGCACCGGATGGACGATGCTGAAATCCACGAAGAACAGGGATGTCACGAGAATGATGAGCCCGATCAGCATCGACTTGGTGGCGGCGGCACCGACATAGCCGATCACGATTTCAAGCGACGAAATGGGTGCAGACAACACCTCGTAAATCGTGCCGATGAACTTCGGAAAGTAGATTCCGAATCCCGCATTCTGGACCGATTGCTGCAGGACCGTCAGCATGATCAGCCCTGGCACGATAAAGGCCCCGTAGGACACGCTCTCGATCTCGGGCATGCGGCTGCCGATGGCGGCGCCGAAGACGACAAAATACAGCGCAGTCGAGACTACCGGCGACACGATCGACTGGAGGATGGAACGGAAGAAGCGCCCCATTTCGAAACGCCAGATTGCGGCGATGCCAAACCAGTTCATGCAGCTTCCTCCCGGACTAGGCGCACGAAGATATCTTCGAGCGAACTCTGGCGAGTCTGGATGTCAGACAAGGTCAGCCCGGCGGCCTGCACCGCCGTGAGCAGACGCGTGATGCCCGTGCGCTCCCCGGTTGCCTTGTAGGCATAGGTCAGCGACCTGCCGTCCTTGGAACGAACCAGTTCGTATTCGGCGAGCGCGTCCGGGATGGCTTCGACGGGCTGCGTCAGCTCGATCCGGATTTCCTTCCGGCCAAGGCGCTGCATGAGCTCGGACTTTTCCTCGACCAGCAGCAGCTCGCCGGAATTGATCACGCCGACCCGGTCGGCGATGGCCTCGGCTTCCTCGATGTAATGCGTGGTCAGGATGATGGTGACGCCATCCTCACGCAACCGCCTTACGAGCGCCCACATGTCGCGGCGAAGCTCGACATCCACGCCGGCCGTCGGCTCGTCCAGAAACAGGACGCGCGGCTCGTGCGACAGGGCCTTGGCGATGAGGACCCGGCGACGCATCCCGCCGGACAGCTCTGATGTCCTGCTGCCCCGCCTGTCGTAAAGCGCGAGGTCCTTCAGCACGCCTTCGACCAGCGCGTCATTGCGAGGCTTGCCGAAGAGTCCGCGCGAGAAGCGCAGCGTGCTTTGCACGTACTCAAAGGGTTCGAGGTTGATTTCCTGGGGCACAAGCCCGATCAGCTTTCGTGCGGCGCGCCATTCGGACTGTACGTCGTGACCACCTACCGAGATTCGCCCGGACGTGGGCACGGTAATTCCGCAAATCGTCGAAATCAGCGTCGTCTTGCCTGCACCGTTCGGCCCGAGAAGCGCAAGGATCTCGCCTTCCTCGATGTCGAGCGTGACTCCCGTCAGAGCCTCGAGCCCGTTGTCATAAGTCTTGCGAAGGTCTTCGACCTTGACGATGCTTGGCATGGGATACCTCCCTTGGGCCGCAAACATGGATGCGGGCGGCACTTTCCGAGACCGAGGCGCGCATCGCCGGCACGATGCAACGGGCCGCCTCGCTGCGCCACGCGCCGGGCCGGACAGCGAAGCGAAGGCACATCCCTCCACCTAATCCGGATAGCCGGTCCCGCCGCTTGGGCGAGCGCATGACCACGACCGCGCAGTGCCGACAATCCGTCCTGCCGGTCGACGTCGCTAGTTCTGTGCGTAGTATTCGACGACCAGGTTCGGTTCCATGAGGACAGGATATGGGACGTCCGTCAGGCCCGGGGTGCGCACGAAGGTGGCAGTCATCTTTGAGTGATCCACTTCGATGTACTCGGGAACGTCGCGCTCGGGCAGTCCGACCGCCTCCAACACGATTGCAAGTTGCTTGGAACGGTCACGGATCTCGATCACGTCGCCATCCTTGACGCGGTAGGACGGTATGTTGACGCGCTTGCCGTTCACCCTGACGTGACCGTGGTTCACGAACTGGCGCGCGGCGAAGATGGTCGGCACGAACTTGGCACGATACACGACGGCGTCGAGGCGTCGCTCCAACAAGCCGATCAGGTTCTCGCCGGTATCGCCCCGGACCCGTTCCGCCTCGGCGAAGATGCGGCGAAACTGCCTTTCGGTCAGATCTCCGTAATATCCCTTGAGCTTCTGCTTGGCACGCAACTGAAGGCCGAAGTCGGACATCTTGCCCTTGCGGCGCTGTCCATGCTGGCCAGGACCGTATTCGCGGCGGTTGACGGGGGACTTTGGCCGGCCCCAGATGTTCTCGCCCATCCGGCGGTCGATCTTGTACTTGGCAGCTGTGCGTTTGGTCACGGCTGATCTCCTTCCTGGATGTCACCTGCCCGGCAGGCGACCTTGAAGGGCGTTGTCCTCTGCCAGAAGGCCGACAGGCATCCCCTCGCGGGGGCCACCAACACCAATGAAGGCGCGCTTATACAAGCCGGTACGACCGAGTCAACACGGCAATTTTGACCCTGCACACGGACTTGCCACGTCGTTTGCGATCCGCTTTAAGCGCCTCGACAGACAATCCTGACCCGCCCTCCCATGCCACAGATGCAAGGCCGCGTCACGGCGGCCCTCGGTCCCACGAATACCGGAAAGACCCATTACGCCGTTGAGCGGATGCTGGGTTACAGGACGGGTGTCATCG
Source organism: Boseongicola sp. (assembly GCA_028824715.1). GTDB lineage: Bacteria > Pseudomonadota > Alphaproteobacteria > Rhodobacterales > Rhodobacteraceae > JAJEFO01. The sequence goes on from JAPPCV010000082.1 coordinate 2,673, forward strand.
GCCTGCCGCTCAGGCTGCTCGCACGCGAGATTTACAACAAGATTGTCGAACTTCGCGGGCCCTCGGTGGTCGCCCTCCTGACCGGCGAGGAGAGAATCATCCCGAACCGGCCCCAGTACTGGGTTTGCACGACCGAGGCGATGCCAGGGGACATGGCGGTCGACTTCCTTGCCGTCGACGAAATCCAGCTCGCCGCCGACCCGGAGCGCGGACACGTCTTCACGGACCGGCTGCTCCGGGCCCGGGGCCTGATGGAAACCGTCTTCATGGGTTCCGACACCATGCGCGACTCCATCGCCGCGCTCGTGCCGAATGTGAAATTCCAGCGCCGCGAGAGGCTGTCCACCCTTTCCTATGGCGGCGCGAAGAAGATCAGCCGACTGCCGCACCGTTCCGCGATTGTCGGGTTTTCGGTCGAAGGCGTGTACGCGATCGCGGAACTGGTCCGTCGCCAGAAGGGCGGGGCTGCGGTGGTCATGGGCGCCCTGTCACCCCGCACCCGCAATGCCCAAGTGTCCATGTACGAAAGCGGCGAGGTCGACTATCTCGTTGCCACGGACGCAATCGGCATGGGGCTGAATCTCGACATCGGGCATGTCGCCTTCTCCGGTCTCAGCAAGTTCGACGGGCGCAAGATGCGCAACCTCGCGCCAAACGAACTGGCGCAGATCGCGGGCCGCGCAGGCCGGTTCCATACCGACGGTACGTTCGGAGTGACGGGCGACGCACCGCCTCTCGGCGAGGACGTGGTCAATGCCATCACCACGCACTCCTTCGCCCCGGTACAAAGGCTTCAATGGCGAAACCACCGGCTGGACTGCGGCAGCATTGACAGGCTCATCGATTCCCTGGAGTTGCCCGCGGACGGCGACCGCCTCGTCCGCGCAAGGGACGCCGATGACCTGATCGCGTTGAGGTTGCTCGCCAGTCAGTCCGAGATCCGTGCGCGTGCCACGGACGAACCTTCCGTCAGGCTTCTCTGGGATGTCTGCAGCATCCCGGACTTCCGCGACATCAGTCACGAGGAGCATGCCGAACTTCTCGGCGAGATCCATGGCCACTTGCATGACGGCGGCGAGATTCCGGAGGACTGGCTCGCCGGGCAGATCCAGCACATCGACCGCACGGACGGCAACATTGACATGCTGTCGCGCCGTCTCGCGTTCATCCGGACATGGACATATGTCGCGCAGCGCAGCGGATGGTGTCCCAACGAAACCCATTGGCGGGACTTCACTCGCGCTGTAGAAGACCGTTTGTCGGATGCGCTCCACGATGCACTGACAAGGCGATTTGTCGACCGGCGCACGTCCATCCTGATGCGCGGGTTGAAGCAGAAGGAGAACCTCGTGGCCGAGGTCAACGACAAGGGCGAAGTCGCGATAGAAGGCCAGTTCGTCGGTCACATCGACGGCTTTCGGTTCCGCCAGGACGCGGACGTGTCCGGTGACGAAGCCAGGACGGTGCGCGCGGCGGCCATCGCGGCACTTGGACCGGAATTCCGCCTTCGCGGGGACCGATTCTACAATTCACCCGATTCCGAAATGGACTTCACGGACCAGGGCGGGCTGATGTGGGGGGAGCACACGGTCGGCAAGCTCGTGGCCGGAGACGACCCGCTGAAACCGCAGGTGGCATCATTTGTCGATGACGAGGCCGACGCAGATGTCGCGCAAAAGGTCCAGCGCCGGCTCCAGCACTTCATCGATCGGAAGATCGCGCTGCACTTTCTTCCCCTGCTCAACATCCGGAGTGACGAAAGCCTGGGCGGCATCGCCAAGGGCTTCGGGTTTCGCATGGTGGAGGCCATGGGCATCATTGATCGCCGCGAGGTGGCAGACGAGGTAAAGGAACTCGACCAGGAAACACGTGGCGTCCTGCGGAAGCATGGCATTCGCTTCGGCCAGTTCACGATCTTCATGCCCGACCTCCTGAAGCCGGCGCCAACCCGATTGAGACTCGTGCTCTGGTCGCTGGCGCGGGGCGACGAGGAGTTTCCGCAAAGCCCGCCGCCCGGACTTGTCACGATTCCCGCCAACCAGAAGGTTCCTGCAGCTGTCTACCTGAAATCCGGGTACCGACGAGCCGGAGAGCGCGCGATCCGAATTGACATGCTGGAGCGGCTTGCCGACATGCTCCGCACGGAAGACAGCCGCGGCGGTTTCGAGGCGACGCCCGACATGCTCTCGATCACCGGAACGACGCTTGCGCAATTCGCGAACCTGATGGAAGGGCTTGGGTACAAGGCGAAGCGCGGCGAGCGCGAGAAGGTGCGTCAGGGGCCGGAAGAACCCATGCCATCCGAAGGCGATGCAACGCCGGCCATTCCCGAGACGACTCCGGATGCCTCCGTTCCGGCAGAACCCGATGATCAAGCCGCCACAGCTCGGCAAGAGCCTGATTCGGCCGATGACGGCCCGGAAATCGAGGAATTCTACACGTTCGTCTGGAGCGGACGACGCGGCAGCCAAAGGAGAGGCGCACGCCCGCAGCGGAAAGGCAAGAAGGCGCCCCGCAAGGAAAGGCCGAAGAACGGGTCAGATGCCAGGACCGGCCGCTTCGAGGCCCGCCCGCCGAAGAAGGACCGGATCGATCCCGACAATCCTTTCGCGCAAGCCCTCCAGGGGCTGAAGAACAAGGAAGCCTGACCACAAGCGTCACTGGAATCCGGTCGCCGCGTCCTGTGTCGGAGGCACGCCAGGAGTCAACACGCACCCGCCTGCCGGTTCAATCGGGATGTGCCTTATTGCGGCTAGCCGCGCCTCGACAGCCGCGACCCATTGATCCGGGGTGCCCGACCCCATCCTGATGCCGTCCGACAACCTGCAAGCACTGATGATCGACGAGCCGCCGGCGAGGTTGAGGACTTCCTTTCGGTTGCCGCATCGGTACCAGATCATCGTGCATCTTGCGGCTGGCAAGCAGGTTCTCGCCAGGCTCGTCGCGGAATTGCCCGCGCCGATCTCCGGCGATCATCGAGCGATCCTTGGCGTGGTCGGGTGCCTCGATTCCCCGCCACTCGCACAAGGAGCGTCTGCGAATTTGAAGCCCGTTCGCAAAGCGCCTGCTCGACCCAATTCCCATGCTTGCCAAGCATGTCGCCGTGATCCGGAGTGAACATGATGATCGTCTCGTCGAGGATGTCTTCCTCGCAAAAGGTGCCGATCAACGCGCCGTTCTGCGCATCGACATGTGCGCAGGGCGTGCATGATTTGCGACAGAACCGCCACGCCGGCTTCGGTCGGAATGACATCCCGCGACGCTCTGAGAAACAGCGCCAGCCCAGGTTCCTCCTCGACCTGACGGATTTGCTTCGTGAGCGCGGACTGGGTCATAACACTTGCGCGGCAGAGCGAATTGGCCCGGCATCCGCCACCGTGACCATCGCCTGGATGTGAAACAGTTTAATGACCGGATTGGAAAGCAATTCGCCACGACTGGCAATCCGCGCTTCCGGATCCTGTCAGACCTTGCGGACAGCGGTTGCCGGTGCTGTTCCCGCCACGGCATGGGGCCGCGTCGCAGTATGCACGCGAGCGGCCTGGAGACGACGACGTTTGGTCCGCAGCCGTCCCCTCTCTTCGCCTGAGCCGTCGGGCAGGCGGCAAGGACCGACTGCTTGCGCCCGCTTGACGCCCCATCGGTTCCAGACATATGCAAGTGCATCATGCGGGAGAACAATTGCGGCAAATCGGTGCGCAACAAGAACCTTTCGAGGAAGCCGAACGGGTTGACCGCGTGAGCGACTCCCAGCGCCTGGACCAGTGGATATGGCACGCCCGGTTCTTCAAGACCCGTGGGCTGGCAACGAGATTCGTGGCGGGAGGTCATGTCCGGATTGACGGTCAGCGCGTTTCGAAGCCCTCATTCGCGCTGCGCCCGGGGCATGTGCTGACTTTTCGCAAGGCCCGCGAAATTCGCGTGATCCGCGTGGAATCGCTGGCGACACGCCGCGGCCCGGCCGCTGAAGCGCAGGCCCTCTACACGGACCTTGTCCCGGCAAGGAGTGACGATGTTCCGCACGCCCCGCGATTCGAGGGCAAGGGTCGCCCTTCCGGCAAGGATCGTCGCAACGCCCGTCTTTATGGTGATCCTTCGCTTGATTGAGCCCGCTCAAGTGGTTACGTGACCGTGATTCCCTGTCGCGAGGCATCCATGACTTACGTCGTTACCGACCACTGCATTGCATGCAAGTACACGGACTGCGTCGAAGTCTGCCCGGTGGACTGCTTCTACGAGGGCGAGAACATGCTGGTCATCCACCCTGACGAATGCATCGACTGCGGGGTCTGCGAACCCGAGTGCCCGGTCGACGCCATCCTTCCGGATACGGTGCCCGACATGGAGAAGTGGGTCGAGTTCAACCGCAAGTACTCGGAGCAATGGCCCGTGATCGTCACGAAGCGTGAACCGTTGCCCGACGCCGAAGAAATGGAAGACAAGGAAGGCAAGATGGAGCTGTTCTCGCCGAACCCCGGCGAAGGGAACTGACGAGCTCTCCGTTTTCGCGAGAGCGAAACGTCCTCAAGCAAGTGCAATTCGACGCATCTCCTCGCTATAGCAGGAATATGCGTTTCCCCACCTTGGAATTGCAGCGGATCTTGCTATATGTCCGGGACATGGGCGGGGAAACGTGGTTCGTGACCTCCCCTGGCTGGCGAAAATGCGCGACGGGAAGGCAGACACGTGTTCCCGCGGTGTATTTTTGCAACTTCCCGGCGGCTTGAGAGGATTGCCTGAATGAGCAAAGTCAAGAAGATGGAGTTCCGCCCGAATGACTACGTGGTCTATCCGGCGCATGGCGTCGGCCAGATCGTGTCGATCGAGGAGCAGGAAATCGCGGGCCACAACCTCGAACTGTTCGTGATTTCGTTCGAGAAGGACAAGATGACCTTGCGCGTGCCGACCAACAAGGCCGCCCATGTCGGGATGCGGACTCTGTCGTCGCCGGACGTTGTGTCCCAGGCAATGACGACTCTCAAGGGCAAGGCGCGCGTCAAGAAGGCGATGTGGTCACGCCGCGCGCAGGAATACGAACAGAAGATCCATTCAGGCGATCTGGTCGCGATTGCCGAAGTCGTCCGCGACCTGCACCGCGCCAACGATCAGCGCGAACAGAGTTATTCGGAGCGCCAGCTCTACGAGGCGGCGCTGGAGCGCCTGACGCGGGAAGTTGCGGTCGTGAACGGCGCTGACGAGGCCGATGCGCAGCGCCAGGTTGACGAGGTCCTGATCAGCCGCGCGGCCTGACATGCGGGCGTGCCGTGCAAGGCGCGGCACTCGCCCGGATCACACAGCCATCCACCGCCCTGGGCGCTGACTGACCGAAACGCGGCGACACGCGGCATTCAGTTGGTGCCGTCGAGTCCCTCGGGCTGGCCAACCACAACGAAGTGCAGATCCTGCGGACGGTACAGTCGCCTGGCCACCCTGCGCACGTCCTCTGTCGTCACGGCGTTCACCTTGCCGTTTCTGGTCTTGACGTAGTCTAGGCCCAGATCATCCATCTGCATGCCCACCATTATGCGCGCGATGCTCGCGTTTGAATCGAAACGAAGGGGATAGGCGCCAGTAAGGTAGGCCTTTGCCTCTTCCAGTTCCTCCTCCGTCACGCCCTCCGCGGCCATTTTCGCCCATTCCTCTTGCGTCACCTCGATTGTCTCCGCAATCCGCTCGTTGGCCGAGGCAACCTGTCCCACGACGACCTGAGCGAGATCGAAGCTCGCCAGGTAGGCGCCGATGCCGTAGGTCAGTCCCCGCTTCTCCCGCACCTCCATGCCCAGCCGCGACTGACGTCCCGAGGCCCCGAAGACGTGATTTGCGACAAACGCCGGAAAGAACTCGGGGTCGTCCCGTGGAATGCCAACGTGGCCAAAGACCGCCACCGACTGCGGCGTATCGAAGGGCACCAACGTGACGCCACCGGCCAGCAGCACCTCGGCATCGTTCGGCAACGGCGCCCCGACGGCCGGCAATCCTCCAAGCAAGGTGTCAAGCAGCAGGCCCAGTTCCTCCGCCGAGATGTCACCGGCGGCCCCGACAAAAATGCGGTCCCGGGCCATCACGTCCTTGTAGGCCGTCACGATGTCGTCCCGCGTCAGCGCCGACACGCTCTCGACCGTGCCGTCGATGGATGTCGCATAAGGGTGATCCCCGAACGCGAGGGCATTGAATCGACGCGACGCAACGGCATCAGGATCCGTGTCATCGGCGCGAATGACCGCATGCACCTGGTCGCGCACGCGATCCAATGCATCCTGGTCGAACCGAGGGGCGGTGAGCGCGCTCTGCAGGAGAGCGACGGCCTCGTCGCGGTTCTCGGTCAGGAACCGTGCCGAAACGGAAAGCGCGTCCCGGTGCACATCGAATCCGTAGCTTGCGGCCAACGCATCCCGCGCTGCGGCAAATCCCTGCGCATCCAGGTCTTCCGCGCCTTCTTCCAGGAGCGCGGTCATCAGGTTGACTGCGCCCCTCTTGCCGGGCCGGTCCTGCGAGCCGCCGCCGCGGAACCTGATTTCCAGGGCGCTGAACGGGATCGAACGCTCCTCGACCAGCCAGGCCTTGATGCCTCCAGGCGACGTGACTTCCTGAATGTCGACCGCCGCCGCCGGACCAGCGACGAGAATCGCCAGCCCCAAAGTGCAAAATAGCCGGTTCACCTGACCACCTCCTCCGATTGCCGCGCAAATCCCGTGACCGCGCGGCGCCGGTCGAGATGCCTGCGCGCCGCCGAGATAATGTCTTCCTCGGTAACCTCTTGCAGAATGTCTGGCCAGGCGTCGACGTCCTCTACCGAAAGGCCCGCGGTCAGCGCCGCGCCATACAGGTTGGCCAAATTCGAGATGTCGTCGCGGGCGTAGATCTCCGCAGCCCGGATTCGCGTCTTGATTCGCTCGAGTTCCTCTGCATCCACGCCTTCTTCCAGGAACTCGGCGACAGCCTCGTCCAGAAGCGACTCGGCCTCTTCCAGCGAGACGCCTTCGACAGGCACGATTGCCAGCCCGAAAATCGTGTCGTCCAGCGCCCGCTCCCGATACCAGGCACCGGTGTACACGGCCTTGGGATCCTCGAACTGCAGCTTCCGCGCCAGAGCCGAGGTGGTCGCCGAACCTCCCAGGACCTGCGCAAGCATGGCAAGAGCCGCCGCCTCCTCCTGGTCCCCTGGGTCACGCTCGGGCACGAGGTAGACGCGGGTCATGTAGTCATTGCCGATCCGTGGATCCGAATAGCTCAGACGTCGTTCGGCCAGTTGCGGTGGCTCGGAGGGCCGGACGCGGACCCGCACGTTCGGGTTGGGCGGAATGACTCCGTAATGCCTTTCGGCGAGCATCCTGACTCCGTCCGGCTCCACGTCGCCTGCCACCACGAGGATCGCGTTGTTCGGCCCGTAGTGCTGCTTGTAGAAGGACACGGCATCTTCAAGCGTCAACGCCTCGGCTTCGTGTTTCCAGCCGATGACAGGCACGCCGTAAGGGTGGTTCAGGAATGCCGCCGCGTAAATCTGCTCCCCGAACAGGGTCCCGGGGTCGCTGTCGGTACGCTGCTTCCGCTCTTCTATCACGACGTCCCGCTCTGTTGAAATGTCTTCCTCGACGAGCGCCAAGCCGTCCATCCGGCTGGCCTCCATCCCCATCACGAGATCGAGGCGATCCGCCGCGATGCGCTGAACGTAGGCCGTGTAGTCATAGGACGTGAACGCATTGTCGCTGCCCCCGTTCCGGAACACCACGTCGGACAGTTCGCCCGATGCAAGTTCGTCGGTTGCCTTGAACATGAGATGTTCGAGGAAGTGAGCGATTCCCGACTTGCCGGGCGGCTCGTCGGCCGCACCGACCCGATACCAGACCATGTGCACGACGACCGGAGCGCGGTGATCCTCGATCACGACCGCCTCAAGGCCGTTCTCGAGCTCGAACGTCGTTACTCCCGCGGCTCGGAGCGAGGCCGGAAGGGCGAGAAGAACCGTCGCCAAGGCAAGAACGAAAATGTGCATGGGCACTCCTAGCAGGGCAGGTTGCGGCCAGAGTTGGCGCGAGATTCACGCCCAGTCAACTCGCATCTGCGTGATAATCTGGATGAAAATGCGACACGGAGGATGACAAGTCTGACGTCGCGACGCACCAATGGTCGAAAGGCCGCTTCAAGCACATCACCTCCACTGCAAGTTGTCGCCGGGAAGGTTCGGGCAATTGCGATTCGCCTCGCAGTTCGCTGAGAGTCAGGAATTCACGGAACCGGAACGTTGTTCTCATTCGACTTTCTTCTGACCACGCGACCATCCTCAAGATTGTAGTTGCACACGCTCTTGCGAACAAGGCCGTGACGACTGACATTCGCATCCGTCGGACGGATTCCAGGGGCTTGAGCGACAAAGGAACTCCCGGCTCAGTGAGTCAGTGAACGCAAGATCCCGGACATCGGGGCGCGACGCTGAAGGGCAGGTCGGGGAACAACGGCGATGGGCCCTCAAGGAGCATTCGGTCGAGAAAGGATGCAGGATCGTGCAGCGTGATCCGCGCGGGGCGGACAACATTGCTGCGGCATCTCCTTTCCTGAGGCCATGGGCAGGGAATGGTCACATTCAAGCGCGATCCCCCGCGAATGCGGCTGACGCTTCGTTTGGCTGGAGCGCCGCCAGAAACGAACGGCTAGAGTCAAGAATGCAGTCAATCCCGCGCAGCGGGTGATCCGGCGATACGGCGCATGCGCGCGAGAACACATGAACAGCGCAACTTGCACCACCCACCCCCGAACACATCATCATGGCGACCTGTTCATCGAACACGGAGAATGGACGTCCGATCATCAAGTCAACGCACAATTGCGACACGAACTCCGTTCAACCGGCCACAATCCACAATTCTGTTCGGTTGACAAATCCGGGAATCAGTAGTCCGGCATCACGGCCACGCCCTCGCGCCTCGACCGGTCGCATGCCAGCGCGATGGCAAGGGCCGTGCGACCGTCTTCATCGGTGACGGATGGTGGCCGACCTTCCTGAATCGCGGCCTGGAATTCGTCAAGCGCGTGGTAGAACGACGCGTCGTAGCGTTCCAGGAAGAAATGCTTGAGCGTCGCGCGCGCATCGGTCCTTTGGCCATCCCAGCGGACCAGGTTGTCGTCGCGGTGGTTTTTTGTCTGCAGCATGCCCTTCGTGCCAAACGCCTCCAGCCTTTGGTCGAAGCCGTAGGCGCAGGCACGTGAATTGTTGACATGAACCAACGCACCGGAAGGCATCTTCAGCACTGTCATGGTCAGGTCGACGTCGCCCTCTGCGCCAATTGCGGGATCGAATTTGCAGCTGCCGGTCGCATACACTTCCACGGGCCGCTCGCCCGCGATCCAGCACAACAGGTCGATGTCGTGGATCGTTGCATCCAGGAAATACCCGCCGGAAGCGCGAACATAGTCGATCGTCGGCGGCGCTGGCTCGCGGCTCCAGCTCATCAGCATGTTGACTGTACCGATCTCGCCCGCCCGAACAGCGCGCTGCAAGCTGGCATTGTCCGGGTCGAACCGGCGATTGAATCCCAGCATGAACGGGACCGGATACGCCTTCAGGCACGACATTGCCCGGTCCACGCGCTCCAGCGTGTGGTCCAGCGGCTTCTCGCAATAGATCGGCCTGCCGGCCTTCGCCGAGGCCTCAACATATTCGACATGGGTGTTGGTCGGCGTGGCGATGACCACAGCATCGACCGACGGGTCGGCCAGCACGGCGTCCAGATCGGCACTGGCCGTGCCGCCATATCGAGCCGCCGCCTGTTCCGCAGAGGCCAGATTGGGGTTGAATACCGAAATCAGCCGCAGGCCGGGATGGGCTCTGATCTTCGGCCCGTAGACATGGGCCATGCGCCCGCTTCCAAGCAACGCAATTCCCAGCATGGCGTTTCCCCTTCTATTTGCGCGCATCTTCCGCGATCAGGGCGGCCCCCTTTTCGCCGATCATGATGGCTGCAGCGTTGGTGTTGCCGGTCACGATGCGCGGCATGATCGACGCATCCACCACACGCAACCCGTCAATGCCGTGGATCCGAAGGCGCGGGTCCACAACCGCATCCTCGCCGACCCCCATCTTGCAGGTGCCCACGGGATGCAGCAGCGACAGCCCTGATGCCCGGCAATGGTTGAGCAGTTCGTCGTCCGACTGAACGTCCTCGCCCGGCGAGATCTCGCTTTCGACGCAATTGGCCATCGGCGCCGTCGCAGCGATCTTGCGCCCGAACTTCAGGCCCGCAAGCGCGGCACGCCGGTCAGCCGCATCAGCGAGAAAGTTGAACTGAATCGCGGGCTGATCCCATGCGCGCGGACCGGTGATGCGAACGTGTCCGCACGAATTCGGACGCATGTGCTCTGCCAGGATCGTGAAGCCCGAGAAGGGGTGCGGCTTCAGCCGTTCATCCGTGCACCAGGCCATAAACGTCACCATCATGTCGGGCCGGTCAATTTGCGGTCCCGAACGAATGAAGGTGTTGGAGTAGTTGCCGTTGTCAGAAAACGGCCCGGTGCGGAACAGAAGGTAGCGCAGCAGCTGCAGGCCGCCCTTCAGCTTGTTGTTGTAGAGATCGTTGACAGTGGAATTCACGGTCGAGCGGTATTCGGCACCGATGCCGAAATGGTCCTGCAAGTTCTCGCCCACACCCGGCAGATGGAGCAAGGTCTCGACCCCGTGCGCCTGCAGGTGCGCCTCGGGGCCAATGCCCGAGATCTGTAGCAGTTGAGGCGAGTTGAACGCGCCTCCGCAGAGAATTACCTCGCGGCGAACACGCGCGGATTTCGACCCGCCCTGGTCCGTCCAGGCCACACCGGTCGCCCGTCTTCCCTCGATCTCTATGCGCTCGACCATCGCATGGAGCCGAAGGTCTATGTTTCGTTTGGCGGGTCCCTTGAGATATCCCGCCGCGGTGCTCCAGCGGCGCCCGTTGCGGGTCGTTGTCTGGACATAGCCCGTGCCCTCCTGCCGAGGCCCGTTGAAATCATCGTTGCGCGGCACGCCAAGCGCGACCGATGCGGCGAGAAAGGCGTCGCCCAGCTTGTGTTCCGTGCGAAGGTCGGAAACGGCGACCGGCCCGCCGGTGCCATGATACGCGTCGGTGCCGCGCTCCTGATCCTCGCAGGACTTGAAGTAGGGCAGGACGTCGTCCCACCCCCAGCCAGCGCATCCGGCCTCGGCCCAACCGTCGAAGTCCTCCGGCTGGCCGCGCATGTAGATCATGCCGTTGATCGCCCCGGTGCCGCCCAACACCTTGCCGCGAGGCTGAAACAGGCGGCGCCCCATCAAGTGCGGCTCGGGCTGGCTTTCGTAGCACCAGTTCACCGCCGGATTGTCATACAGCAGCGAATATCCAAGAGGAATGTGAATGAGAGGATTTCGGTCGCGCCCACCGGCCTCGAGAAGCAGCACCGAAAATCCTGCTTCGGCCAGCCGCCCCGCGACGGCACAACCTGCGGACCCGGCGCCGACAACCGCAAAATCATGGTCTCCGGTCGTCATCGATCCGCTTACCCTGCTTGGATACCTGTCGGCCAAGCGTGACATGACCGGCAACAACCACGGAACAACGCAATTGTCAGATTTGGACGAAATTTCACTCGTTCGCGTCCGGAATCCATAGATTATCAGATATGGACAATTTGAATCCCGACCCTGGAGCGATTGAGTGACCCGCGAAGAACTCCTGCGAATCCTGAATTTCGTGGACGCCAATCGCGAGATTTCCGAGAAGCGGACGGGACTGTCAACCACTGATGCGCGCTGGAACATTATTTCCTACGCCATGCGACGGCACCTGGAAGGCAAGCTGCTGACCACCACCTCGGCGGCGATGGCGGCCAATGTCCCCTATGGTACAGCGATGCGGCGGATTTCAGAGCTGATCGACCAGAAGTTGCTGCACAAGAGGCCAAAGTCGAAGACCGGAAAATCCTACTCCCTGCATCCCACGCGCAAGTTGATCGAAGAGTTCGAGAATTTCGCCATGCAACTCAAGGCCATGGTGGGAAATACCTTTGGATTCAATACCGGAGACGGCGAGATCGGCGACTTCTACTTCGGCGGATATTACATGGCTTCAAGGATCCTGCCCTATCCCAGCGCCATGCGTACCGGCGTCGGCTATGACCGGACTTTCCGGATCCTCGGCCCCATTGATCCGACGTTCAAGACACTGAACGAGTCTTCATCCATTCTGGAGGAGCTCTGCGGCACGAAAATCGAGATCACAAACCTGCCGCTGGACGATCTGCACAGCAAGATCATGGACAGTGCAGAGCAACCGGTTCCGGAATACGACCTGATCGCAATTGACCTTCCCTGGGTCGGTCAGTTGGCTGAGGCAGGTGTGATTGAGCCCTTGGACGAGATAATGCGTCTGGAACGCTACAACCCGTCCGACTTTCACAATGCCGCCTTTCGCGGATCATTCTGGTGCAACAAGCAGTTCGGCCTGCCGATCCAGCCGACGGCGGAGCTGCTGTTCTGCCGCTCGGACCTGTTTGCCGACGCCGGCCTTTCGATCCCGCGCACCACTGACGACGTGCTGTTTGCTGCACGCGTCCTGCACCGTTCGGGCTTCAACATGTCCGGAATCGTGATGAACTACGGCCGAGGCACGCCGGTCGCCCACACATTCGTCCAGACACTGGCGGATTTCGGTCAGCCGATCATCAATCTCAAGCCATTTGGCGTTGAATTCGACCTCACCGAGATTTCAGGCGAGAACCATCGCCCGCAGCTCGATACCGATTCCGCGCGACAAGCCGCCGAGTTCCTGCTGGAATTGCTCGGTCTGTCCCACAAGGACAGCCTGACCTGCAACTGGGATCGCCGCATCCGGATTTTCTCGGAAGGCCACGCGGCAATGACATATGGCTGGAGTGTCCGAGCAGCCGCCTTTGAATTGAACAACGCGTCACCAGCCCACGGCAAGGTTCACTATGCGCCGCATCCACACGCGCCTGGCGCGCACACGGTCTCTCCGATCGGAGGCTTCTCGCTAGCGATGCCGGAGGGGCTCAGCAGCGAACGCAAAAAAGCCTCGTGGAAAGTGATGGAATACCTGACCAGGCCCGAGATGCTGAAATGGTATGTCCAGAATGGAAATCTGTCCAGCCCGCGGTTTTCGACCAGCGCCGACCCCGAGGTGCAGGCCAAGAGCCCGCTCATCAGCGAAATCGACGGCATGGAACGTCGCGGCGAACTGCAGATCTGGCCGCGCCCGCCGATTCCGGAATTCAGCGACATTCTGGGGATTCTCGGCGACGAGATCCACCAGATGCTGCAGGGCGATGCGAAGCCTGCCGCTGCGCTTGACAATGCGCAAAACCGCATTGATGCGCTGATGCGGGCAAATGGACACTATTGAGTTCCAACGGCTTCCCGCCAAAGGATTCATTTTGGACATCTTCGCTCTCGTGCCGCGCGGTCGGCCTGTTGCACGCTCCTCGTGTCGCGGGCGGGCAGCAAGCTCTGCCGGAACGCACTCTTGTGGCCGAACCCAATGTTCGGCCACGCGAAATCCAAGGAGGGAACTCGGTAATGAAAATCAAGTCGAAACTGGGCCTGGCGATCGGCGCCATGGCCATGGCCGGATCTATGACCACGGCGACATTCGCCGAGGACATCAGCATGGCCTTCATCGTCAAGGACATGAACAACCCCTATTACTGGCGCATGGGCGAAGGGGCAAAGCGCGCAGCCGACGAGCTGGGCATCGAGCTGTCCTATGTTTCAGCCGAGTACAACGGCGACATCGAGGGCCAGATCGCCGTGGTTGAAACCGAGATCATCAAGGGTCATGACGCGATCGTGCTGGTCCCGATGAACGGGACTGCATTGATCCCGAAAGTGATGGAGGCCAACGCGGCCGGGATCCCGGTGATTACCGCCGACACGCGGGTTGATGACGGCCCGGCCAAGGTTGAGACCTTTGTAGGCCTGGATGAGCAGACCTCGTTTGCCGGCATGGCCCAATGGGTCGTCGATCAGCTGGGTGGCAAAGGCAAGGTCGCAATTCTCGAAGGCTTTCGCGGCAGTTCGACTGCCGAGCTTCGGCTGAATGGCATGATGGACGTGTTCAACGCCAATGACGGGATTGAGGTTGTGGCATCGATTGCCGCCGACTGGGACCAGGAGAAGGGCCTGAAGGCGTCAGAAGACATCCTTCAGACGCACCCTGAGGTCGATGCGATCGTCGGTTCCAATGACTTGATGGCGCTGGGTGCGGTTCAGGCCGTCAAGGGCGCAGGCAAGCTTGATGACATCATCGTGGTCGGCGACGACGCGATCCCGTCGGCACTGGCTGCCCTGAGGGCCGGCGAGCTGAACGCTACGATCGACGGCAACACCGATCTGGTGGGCTACGAAGCCGTGATGGCCGCTTATCGCCATGTCACGAAGGGCGAAGAGCTGGACGACTGGATCGTTGTCGAATCTTCGATTATGGTGGCCGAGGACGTGACCGACGAATACCTTGCCGGTCGCGGCATCGTACTGGAATAGCCCAGTCAGCCGATCGGACGGCCAACGCCCAGAAATGGCCGGGTCGCGCCCGGCCATCTCTTTTCGAACACGGAACTGAATGATGCCGGACCCTACCCCGCTAGTCGAAATGCGGCACATATCAAAGCACTTTGGCGGCCTGCAGGCACTGACCGACGCGCAGCTTGAGCTGTTTCCAGGCGAGGTTCTCGGCGTCTTGGGACACAATGGCGCCGGGAAGTCTACATTGATCAAGATCCTTTCGGGAGCCGAGACAGCCAGCGAGGGCGCTATCTTTGTCGAAGGACGCAAGGCGCAAATCAACGGCCCGAACGACGCTCGCGCCTATGGAATCGAAACGATCTACCAGGAGCTGGCGCTCTGCGGCAATCTGGACGCCCCGGCGAACCTCTACATGGGGCGCGAACTGCACAAATGGGGCTTTCTTCGCAAGAAGGCCATGACCGCCGAAGCGACCAAGGCGCTCAGCCGCCTGAACATCCGCATCCAGTCGCTCGACGTAGAGGTCGACAGCATGTCGGGCGGTCAGCGCCAGGCGATCTCGATCAGCCGCGCAGTGCATTTCGACACCAAGATCCTGATCATGGACGAGCCGACCGCGGCCTTGGGCATGGAAGAAAGCAAGATGGTCATGGAACTGACCGTGGAACTGAAGAAGCAGGGCATCGGCATTATCTGGATCAGCCACGACATTCACGAGGTCTTCAATTTCACCGACCGGATCACGATCCTGCACGGCGGCAAGAACGTGATGACGGGTCCGACGAAGGAATTCACCCAGGACGAAATCGTTTCGATGATCATCTCCGGTCTTGCTGTGGAGCGCCGCACATCTGCAGCAGGGGGCTGAGACATGCAATTCGCGCGAATCAAGTCGCAGCCGCTCGTCTGGATCCTTCTCGTCGCCGTTTTGCTGGCCGTAGTCCTCTCGTTCCTGTCGCCGTTCTTCATGACCGTCGGCAACATGACTAACCTCTCAAAGCAGGTGTCAATCGTAGCGATCCTTGCTGCCGGCCAGGCGGTGGTCATCATTTCTGGCGGCATCGACCTGTCGGTGGGATCTGTTCTGGCCCTGTCTGCTGTTGTGATCGGCGCGCTGATACAAGTTGATGTGGATCCGCTCGTCGCCACCTTGGCCGGCCTGGCAGTCGGTACGCTCGCCGGCCTTGTCAATGGCGTCGTCATCACGCGCGGCAAGATCCCGCCCTTCATCGCGACCCTGGGAATGTTGGGGATTGCGCGTGGCTTGGCTTTGGTCATCACCAAGGGCGTGTCCTACCAGGTGCTGGTGCCATTCTTCCTCTACATCGGCAACGCCAAGTTCCTCGGGCTTCCGATTCCGCTCTACTTCGTTGTCGTTACCTACCTTGTCGTCACCGTGATGCTCCACACCTCAGTCTTCGGCCGCCACGTCTACGCGATTGGCGGCGACGAGCGGGTCGCCCGACTGGAAGGCATTCCGGTCGATCGTCAGAAGATAAAGATCTACATGCTGAGCGGTTTTCTGGCTGCACTTGCGGCCGTGGTCATGACCGGGCGCCTTGCAGCTACGCCGCCAAGCGTTGCGCAGGGCATCGAGCTGCAGGCCATTGCGGCCGTGATCATCGGTGGCGTCAGCTTTGTCGGCGGACGCGGCATTGTCCTGACCGCGCTGATCGGGGCGCTGATTATGGCCATGATAACCAACGGGCTGAACATTCTCGGGATTTCCTCGTTCTATCAGCAGGTGCTGATCGGCATGGTCATCATCGTCGCCGTCTGGCTCGACAACCTGAAATCGCAAAAGTAGGTCGGACATGATGATCGAAAGCAAACCGAGCGTTGGCATTGGCCTGATCGGATCCGGTTTCATGGGCCGCTGCCACGCCAACGCCTTTGGCTCTGTCGCAGGTCTCTTCGATCTGCCCTCCGATCCCGTCAAGTCGATCCTGGCGGACGCAACCGAAGGCATTGCGGCGGCGGGGGCGGCGGCATTGGGATTTGCGCGGGCGACGTCGGATTGGCAAGCGATGGTACACGACGACTCGGTCGACATAGTCGCGATTGCCACCCCGAACGACTTGCACGAGCCCATGGCGCTGGCCGCAATCGCCGCCGGCAAGACGGTCTATTGCGAAAAGCCCTTGTCGACGACCGCAGAATCGGCCCTGAAGATGACGAAGGCCGCCGAGGCTGCAGATGTCGTCACCTCCGTCGGGTTCAATTTCCTGCGCAACCCGATGATCGGGCTCGCACGCCAGATGATCTACGCCGACGAGATCGGAGAGATCACCGGCTTTCGCGGTCGCCATGCGGAAAACTACATGGCCAGCCCGGACGCGCCGCATTCCTTCCGCACCGATCCTCAAGGTGGCGGGGCGCTGACCGACATTGGCAGCCACATCCTGTCTTTGGCCCGGCACCTTCTTGGCCCGGTCGCCGAAGTGAACGGTCACGCACGGACCATATTCCCCGACAGGCCGGTCGTTGCGGGATCCGCCAAGCGCCGCCCAGTCGTGGTTGACGACATGACCCACGCGATCCTGCGCTTCGCCAGCGGCGTCACGGGCGGCATCGAGGCAAACTGGGCCGCGACGGGACGCACGTTGGATTTGTCCTTCGAGGTGACGGGCACAAAGGGCGCCATCGCCTTCACCCAGGAGCGCATGAACGAATTGCTGGTCTATTCGGGCTCCGGCCGAAGGGCGGGATACCAACGTATAGAGGCGGGCCCCGCCCACCCTCCTTACGGCAGGTTCTGCCCTGCTCCGGGGCATCATTTGGGTTTCAATGACCTAAAGGTCATCGAGGTTGCCGAACTCGTCCAGGCTCACTTCGAACGCGGATCCTGCATGCCCGATTTCCGCGAAGCCCACGAGATTCAAAAGACCGTAGAGGCCATTCAATCATCTGCCCGAACCCGGGAGTGGGCCACGGTATGACCTGATTCTGGCAGAAAGCGGTCCATTCGCATCCAAGTCGGCCTTGACCGGGGTGGCGCGCGAGCGGCTTGGCCCTCGATGTCCGACGCGAATCCTGTCAACCACACCTGTGCCCAGCCGGAATCGCCTGATCAAATCCCGCGCCCGCTTCCATCGGGAACACCGAGCTGCACGCCGTGATGGCGGCTGGCGAGAGCACTCATGAATGCGGGCCAGGCCTCGGGATCGACAACGGCCCTGTCGCGCCAGGACGCAATGCAGAGTCCGAAGATGTGCCTGTCCGGTTTCATGAAGTGCGTGAAAGGCCTTCCTGAACGGGGACCGTTGGCGCTCTCACAGGCGTCTGTCTTAACCGCTGCGGCCTGAAGCGATGCAGGTCCCGGCCAAGCGCGTCGTTCATGGCCGCATCTGCAACGTCCCAGATCGGGGCCGTCCACGAGGCTCATGGCGCGCCAGCGCCGGACGTCAGTGTCGGCCAAGCGGGCTTCAACAGAATTGGGACAGCTTGGAACCGGCCTCGAAAGACCGCGCAAAGGGACGTCCGGCCGTCATCACCGCTCCCGAATCCGGAAGGCGGAACCGCCTGTCACGGCGCCGGACTGATACATGCCAACGCAAGGTGACCAGCATAGCCCGATCATGAGCGCCTTGACCGGCCAATTGCATTGGCGTCGAGACGTCGCCGCGCATGCGTTCCGAACCGTCTTCCCTCGACAGATCTGCGACCTCACTCCGCGACCGGTTTGGGCGGGGCTGCCGAGGTCCGAATGCCAAGCCGGCGGAGTCGCGCCAGCTCTGCATATTGATCAAGCGCCATTTCCTCGTAGGCGCGGAAATAGACGTTCACGTCGAAGAGCCTTTCCAGGACACGGCCCTGATTGTCGCTGCGAAACTCCAGGTCTGCGGCAGCAAGTTCGACACGGATGTTGCTGTCGACGCCGTGCCGCGTGGCATGGGCCAGGAACGCGCCGTCGGTTGAGCCTCGTGCCAATGCCCCGATGTCGCCGCCAAGGGCTGCCGCAACATCACTCTCCGGCGTCGGATCAGTCAGGTTGGCACCGCCCGGCGTTGGCACGGGCAGGGTGGCGATGTCCTCGGGCACTTCCAGCGGCTTCGTCGGTATGATCCCGAATTCGTCCGGACCGCCAGCGCGGTCCCGGCCGATGTTCATCAGGCCCGGATCGCCACCCGCGCAGGCGGCAAGTGTCGGGACCAAGCAAGCAAGTAGCAACCGACGCAGCATGAATGCCTCCGAGACCGTTTCTCGGTTTCTACTCGTGAATCCATCCCGTGGAAAGCCTGTCCTGCTCATCGCCGGCCGGCGCTGAGCGTGATCAGGCCGAACGCGCCAACAAAGATGGCGATGTCCGCGACATTGAACGACCACGGATTCCGCCAGCCGCAACACGACATGTTCAGGAAGTCTGCCACCGCCCCGTAGATCAGTCGGTCAATCACGTTGCCGATGGCGCCGCCAATGACCAGGCCCGCCGACACCTGCACCGGGAATCCGGGACGATCGCGCATCATCCACCAGAAGATCGCGCCACATATTGCCGCCGCCAGCGCGATCAGAACCCACTTGCCCGCGAGCGGGATGCCGAAATTCACCCCCTCGTTCCATGCCATACGGAACTGTATGTAGGGCGGCAAGACGGGGATGGCGCCCAGTTCCTTGAGGTTCAGGGCGTTGACCACGAAGTATTTCGCCAACTGGTCGGCCAAGGCAGTCAGGGCTGCCGTGCGAAGGAGGGGCGCGAGAGCCTGCATCAGTGCCTGAAGTGCCGCATGCCGGAAAACACCATGGCAAGCCCGGCTGCGTCGGCAGCCTCGATCACGGCATCGTCCCGCTTGGACCCGCCGGGCTGGATCACGGCCTTCGCGCCGGCTTCGGCGGCGGCAAGGAGGCCGTCCGGAAACGGAAAGAACGCGTCGGACGCCACGACCGAACCATTGGCCATCGACTCCGTGACACCGAGATCATGCGCCATGCGACCCGCTTTCAGCGCTGCGATCGTTGAACTGTCGACCCGGCTCATCTGGCCGGCTCCGATTCCGACTGTGGCGAGGTCGCGGGCATAGACGATCGCATTGGACTTCACGTGCTTGGCAACGCGCCACGCAAAGAGAAGGTCGTGAATCTGCTCCCGCGTCGGCGCAACCCGGGTCACGACTTTCAGATCCGCCGCCGTGCAGGCACCACTATCCTCGTCCTGGACCAGCCATCCGCCCGAGACCTGCCGAACGGACACTCGGGCTGCAGAAGATCCGGGAAGCCCACCGGTCGTCAGCAAGCGCAGTTTCCTCTTTGCGGCAAGAATCTCCTTGGCATCGTCCGTTGCCTCCGGCGCAATCACCACCTCGGCAAAGATTTCGGCAATTGCGCGCGCCGTCGCCCCGTCAAGCGTGCCGTTCAAAGCCACGACGCCGCCAAAAGCGCTCGTCCGGTCGCAGTCGAACGCACGACCGAACGCCTGTGCGCCGCTTGCACCACGTGCCACGCCGCTGGGATTCGCATGCTTTATGATCGCGACGGCGGCCCCGTCGGCCGGGCCGAACTCGGCGACCAGCCGGAAGGCGGCATCGGCATCGTTGATGTTGTTGTAGGAAAGCTCGCCGCCCTGGTGTTGCACGGCAGTCGCAATTCCAGGCAGATCCGAGCCGTCCTTGTAGAATGCCGCCGCCTGATGAGGATTCTCCCCATAGCGAAGCCGCTGCGCCAACGTGCCCGCGAAAACCCGACGCCGCGGCGCCGTTTCGCACCACGTGTCAGCCATCCAGGCCGAAATCGCGGCATCGTAGGCGGCGGTCCTTGAAAACGCCGTCAGCGCCAGGTGCCTGCGAAAATCCAGTGAGGTCTGGCCGTCATTGGCCTGCAGTTCATCCAGCACGTTCCGGTAGTCGGCGGCATCCACCACCACGTTCACGAACGCGTGGTTCTTCGCAGCAGCCCGGATCATCGCGGGTCCGCCAATGTCGATGCACTCGATCGTCGCGTCTTGATCGGCACCGCTCGCGACGCTGGCTTCGAACGGGTAGAGATTCACGACCAGCAGGTCGATCATTCCGATCCCATGCTCTGCCATTGCGTCCAGATGTGCTGCGTCGCTCCGCAACGCCAGAAGCCCGCCGTGCACCGCCGGGTGGAGCGTCTTGACCCTGCCATCCATCATCTCTGGAAATCCGGTGATTTCCGCGACATCGGTCACTTCCAGCCCTGCACCGCGAAGCGCTGAGGAGGTGCCGCCGGTGGAAATCAACTCCACGCCCCGGCTCGAGAGCGCGGTGGCGAACTCGACGAGATCCGTCTTGTCCGACACGGAAAGCAATGCGCGACGCACCGGCTGAAGGTCTGTCATTCGTCCGCAGTCCTTTCGTTCATTCCAGCAGGAGTTCGTCCTCCGGGATCACGCCGTCGCTTCGCCTGGCCTTTGCGAGAATCCAGCTGACTCGTGTCGAATACTCCATGGCGAAGCCGGAGAGAACAATCTGAATTGTCGCGCGCGACGATGACGACGTGCGTTCCAGAAAGTCGCTTGGCTCAAACGCCAACTGCACGTCGCCCCGGCAACGGAATCTCCAGGTCTCTCCGTTCTTGAGCCACATCGAAACGTCACGACCGTCTGCATCCGCCTCCGCTTCGACGTCCGGATGCAGATGGAACCGAATGTTGAACGGCACGCCCTCTAGTCGCTGTGCGCTGAGAAATGCATCAAGCCTCTTCCGTCCGTCGTCGGAAGCCGCAAGAAGGACATCTTCGCCATTGACCTTGTTGCCCTCCGGATCGACCTGAAGCCGGCGCCAATGATTGAGACCGCATCTGCGCTGATAGCCATCATGGCCGGCGACAATGCAGGTGCCGTCATTGTAGTCGTTGCGTTCCAGCGTAATGTTGGCCGGCACGTGCACGATCCTCTCCGCGCTGTCTGCAAATGCGCCGCTGGGGGCCGCGAAACGAGACGAGGAATAGCCCTCGACATCCAGGGTCGAGTGAGAGGACGTTGTCCTGGCGGCCATTCGCAAGCTCTTGCCATAGACCTCGCCCGAACCGCAATTGACGACCAGAGGATGCAGGCCACTTGTCAACTCGAATGCCAGAGTTGATGCATGCGCATTGGCGGTCGCTGCCGGCGGCGCGACATCAACAATCAATGTCGTGCGGCCGTGAGCCACCCGTGCGTAGCCCATGGCCAGCTGCTGGCGCCACGCGGCACCGCCCCTGACGCCAGCATTGGCCAAGGCCCAGTCAAGCTTGTCGACAGTTCCAGGCCCGCCTCCATGAAATCGCGCCAGGCTTCCATCCACGTGGCGCAGCGAACGCAGGACTGGCGCCACTGCGGTGATGGCCGCCCTGTGGCCGTCCTCGGGTGGCCGTCCGGCAAGCTGAAGAGCCGCGGCGGCCCAGTTGAGCAGGAAGAAGATTTCGAGAAGTTCTTCAGGATTGCGCGACGCTATCGCTCCGTGGCTGTCAATGCAGGACCCGCACTCCCTCGCGAGCGCCCGGCTAGCCCTGCGCATTTGGCTGTCCATTCCCGAAAGCGCTGCGCTCCCCTGGATCAGTCCCGCCAACGCCTCGAACCGGGGCAGGCCGGGACGCGCAGTCTTCCAGCGACGCGAAAGAAAGACTGTCTGGGCCGAGAGGGACCGACGAAACGCATTGCTCTTCGCGCGCCCGTGCCCGGCCAGCAACTGGTCTGCGTGGTTGATCCAGCGGAGCACGCGCCGACCCGTCAGCTCGGGAGTCCATCCGGAACCCGCGCCAAGGCCGAATCGCCGGATCCAGTCGTGTGTCCAGTTCTGGGCGAGACGGTTTGTGTGAAAGTCGCATACGGCCGTCAGGTCGTCGAGCCATTCGAACCCGTGAACTGCGGCTTCGAATCCCTCGCTCGGCATCGGCAGGTCCCAGATGTCCTGGCCAGGGGCCGGCAGGTGAAGTCCTGCAAACAGGAAGTCTCCGGCAGCGAGCCGCCGCCCGCGTTCGACGGAACCGGTCACGCGGGTGTCAGACATCATGGTAAATGCCGCCGCTGGCGGCGAAAGGCAGGCCCAAATCGCGTGAAGGCGGTTCAACCAGCGCGTTGCACGCACAAACCAACTCCCTGTCCTGGGCACTCGCATCGCCCTGCCCGGACGCAGCCGGCCCGACCCTCGGGCTGCGAGGATAGCGAAACGCCGTCAGGCTGTCATGGTCGTTTTTCCAGGCACGCCACGAAGAAGCCGTCAATTCCGCCCTTGTCACGCCAGTGGTCGGGGCGAATCCTCAACATGCCGTCCGTCGTGCGCCACAGCTTGTCAATCCAGTCGCCGGCCGGTGCCACGACCGAGAGATCCGGGTGCCGCGAAAGTGCGGCCCCGACCTGCCCCTCCCCCTCTTCAGGAAGAAGCGAGCAGGTGCAGTAAACCAACCGTCCGCCGGGCCGGAGCGAAAGAAGCGCACGGTCAATCAACCTTGCCTGCAGCCCCACGAGTTCGTCAATGCCACTCCCGTCGCGCACGAAGACGAGATCAGGATGCCGCCTCAGCGTTCCGGTTCCCGAGCAAGGGGCATCGACGAGGACCGCGTCGAACTTCCCCTGCGACGTCCAGTTCAATGCGTCGGCCACAATGCAGGTCGCCGCGAGTCCCGTGCGGGCAAGGTTCTCTTCCACCCGCGCCATTCGCTCCATCGAGACGTCAACCGCCGTGACCTCGGCCCCTGACGCCGCCAGTTGCAAGGTCTTTCCGCCGGGCGCGCAGCAGAGATCAAGCACTGGCTCGCCTGGCTGCGCATCAAGCACGCGCGCCGCGACCGCGGCCCCGGCGTCCTGCACCCACCAGGCACCGTCCTCGTATCCAGGCAGGGTGGAGACCTGCCGGGGTTCGACAAGACGGATTCCGCCGTCCGGCCGCAGTGCCGCCCCAAGCCGTTTGGCCCAGGATTCCTCTTCACCGGAATCGCGCAGCGTAAGGTCGAGCTCTGGCCCAGCCGCGAATTCCGCCTCCATGGCCAGCACGGCATCCCGGCCCCAGGCATCCACCAGGCGCCTGCGAAGCCATTTCGGAAGACCTGGCAGCGGCAGGCTGTCCCAGTCCGGCCCACTGCGCAGCACGTTCCTCAGGACGGCATTGACCAGGCCTGTCTTGCCGCGCGGGGCAAGCGACACGGACTGATCGACGACCGCATGTGCCGGCGCAAGCTCGACGAACATCTCGAACACGGCCAGTCGCAGCAGGTTCATGACCCGATCCTCCGGCAGGCGTTTCAGGAACGGGCCAAGCATCCTGTCCGAACGGCCTGCCCAACGAAGCGCGCCAGTCGCCAGGCGCCCGGCACGAGCTCGCTCAGGTGGATCCAGTCCCTCTGCCGCCCTCGCCAGCGCGACGCCCAGCAACTGGCGTCGGTCCGTCACGGATGTCATCGCCGCAACCGCCGTGCGCCTCGCTTCTGCCCCAGCCTTCGTCATCGCCAAGCCTTGCGGGAAACCCGACGAACCCTATAACAGGCTGGAACCGCGCCACAAGGATGCCACCATGGCCGAGAAAGACCTGCCTCCCGAGGCCCGTCGCGCGCTTGCCGACGCCGAGCGGCTTCGAAAGCAGAAGTCCGAGGACAAGGAACGGCCTGAGGAAATCGGTGGCCCTGAGGGTCCGGATCCGGTTCGCTACGGCGATTGGGAGAGGAAAGGCCGGGCAGTCGACTTTTGATGGATCCGGGGGCGGCGTCCAAGTGCCGCAGGTTGTCCGCTCAAGGCGGCAGAACTTGTCATGTCGCGGGTCCGGGCTCGCGCAACCCCTCAGATCGGCACTGTTCTGAACGCGTTCGTGTAGTCGTGCATGTGGACGGTAACCTGTTCGTCGGAGAGGAGAACGATGCCGTATGCAGGCGGCTCCCGGGTGCCAAGAACCCGGTCCGTTGCGCCGTCGAGATCGAGGGCGACCTGATGGCTCGTCCCACGCATGCAGGAAAAGGGAATTCCGCGCCATGTTCCCCAGACCGGCCGGTGGAGATGGCCGAAAAAGAGGTGCCGAATGCGCGAAGCGTGCGGGGCCAGCAAGGCGTGGAAGGCGTCGCCATTGGCAAGCCTGATGTCGTCCATGCCTGACATCCCCACCGGCATGGGCGGATGGTGCATGAACAGGATGACCGGCTCCGCATCGCGCTCCAGATCCGCACGAAGCCATCCCTGCCGCGCGGGACAGTATTCGCCGACGCCCGATCCGGGAACGTGCGTGTCCAGAAACAGGCACCGACCGAACGGCGTTGCGGCGCTGGACTGAACGAACCCTTCGTTGTCCCTGGGCAAATCGGGAAAGGCGCGGAAAAGTTCATCCCTGTCGTCATGATTGCCGACCAGAAGGTGGTACGGCAACTTGAGGCGCCGGATCTCGGCGCCGAAGGATTCATAGCTGGCGACATCCCCCGAATCCGACAGGTCGCCCGTCACGACCACAAAGGCGGCATCGCCGTGCTCGGCATTGATCGAGTCCACCGCCGCTCGTAGCCGCTCACCGGGACTGAGACCGGCCGGAGAGCCATTGCCTGCCACGACATGCGTGTCGGTAAGATGGACGATCTTCATGAGACGCCTCCTCCCGAGCGAATTCCCGTTCCACGTGTTCTCAATCGCGCGTGTCCGCGGAAAGGGCAAGGCTGGCATCCGGTGCGGCCCGTGCAAAGTTCGCGAACACGGATCCGGCGCTCCCAGGCCTGGCAGCCACCAAAGTGGCCTGGAAGCTTGAAGCAGGTGAGAATGGCCTGTCCGAAAGCGAACCGCTGGCAATCCCTTCTTCTCCCATGTACAGGGTTCCAATGCGCTTTCTGATCCTCCTCTTCCTCCTGCTGTCCGGAGCGGTCCATGCGCAGGACCGCTATTTCGGGCTGGTCGTGGGCTCTTTGCATGTCGGCAACGACAACCTGAACAACTTCAATCCCGGCCTGAGCTACGGCAAGCGTTGGGGGCGTCGGCTTGGCACGGAGTGGCATCTTGAGGGCGGGGTCTTCCACAACAGCTACGACGAGGTGTCACCGTTCGTCCTTGTCGGAGTCTCGACTCACCTCATCACGCTTGGCCGCGCTGAAATCCGCGGAGGGGTCGGCACGGGAATCGGGTATTACCGAACCCTGGCCGAGGACCTGAAAGATGACTACGGCATTCCGAACATCGGCGGCTATCTGCCACTGGCGACAGCGACGCTTTCGGCACGCTTCGGCGGCACCGATTTCCGGTTGACCACGGTCCCGCCAGACAGGGACACCACGGCCATCTTCAATTTCTCCATCGCACGCAGGTTTTGAGGCGCCGCCTCTTCCGCGCGGTCCATCCCGTCACTCCGCAAGGGTTGGGGGATGTCCCTTCGACCGGGCGCGCGAGTTCTGGCCAACGACCAAGACCCGACCAATGGAAGTGTACTGGTGAAAGCACGGAAATTCACATAAATGCGGGCAAGCAGTTTCGAAGGGCGCCCAGGCATGTCCACACGCGCAGGCTTTGTGGCTCTGATCGGCGAACCGAATGCCGGCAAGTCGACCCTGTTGAACCGGATGGTCGGGGCCAATGTTGCGATCGTCACCCACAAGGTTCAGACGACGCGCACACGCATTCGCGGCGTCATGATGGAAGGAAACGCGCAGATCGTCCTTGTTGACACGCCCGGACTGTTTCAGCCTCGGCGACGCCTTGAACGCGCCATGGTCGCGGCGGCATGGGGCGGGGCGGCAGATGCAGACATCGTCGTGCTCCTGGTCGAGGCGCATCGCGGCCTGACCGACGGCATGGCCGCAATCCTGGACTCTCTCCGGAACGGCTCCGGTCGCGCACCAGTTGCGCTTGCCATCAACAAGATCGATCGAGTCAAGCGGACCGCGCTCCTTTCCCTTGCAGAGGAACTGAACGGCGAGTTCCAATTTGCACGATCCTTCATGATTTCTGCCAAGAACGGCGATGGCGTAGACGACCTGCGCCGGTGGCTGGCCGCGGAGCTGCCGGAAGGTCCTTGGCTCTATCCCGAGGACCAGATCGCGGAAATGCCCCTTCGGATGATCGCTGCGGAAATCACGCGCAAGGCCCTCACGCTGCGCCTGCACCAGGAATTGCCGTATCAGCTGACAGTCGAATCCGATTCGTGGGACACGAACCCGGACGGGTCCGTCCGAATCGAACAGGTGATCTATGTCGCGCGCGACGGCCACAAGGGCATCATGCTTGGCAGGAAGGGCGAAATGATCAAGGTGGTCGGGCAGCTGGCACGTCGGGAAATCGCCGAATTCCTGGACTGCAAGGTCCACCTGTTCCTGACAGTGAAGGTGCGCGGCAACTGGCTGGACGAGGCGGAGCGGTTCCGGGAGATGGGTCTCGAGTTTCCGGACGACGCGCCATGACGCGCCTGACCTCGGAAATCTGGATTGCCGCCTACCTGACGCGCCTGAGACTCGCGGCGATTCCCGCATTCATCGTGCAGAAGGGCGATGCCACGGCGGGCGCGGTGCTCGTGAAACTCAACCCGCTCGACGGGTCTGCAACCTGCTATCAGCGCTCCTTCGACCTTGTCAGCGGCGAGCGAAAATGGGTTGTTCTTGCCGAAGGCCCGGAAGCGGAGGTCGACCAGAAGGTCGCGCGGCAGCGTGAGTTCGATCCCGACATTTGGGTGATCGAAGTCGAGGACCGGACAGGACGCCACATGCTCGACGAGCCGGGCCTGACCTGAACACCACTCGGCTGCGGCATCGGCAGCTCGCATGGAAACCGTTCGAGACAGGAACGCGCCTTGAGACGCGTGCACGCGAATGTGCCGCTCAGTCGATCTCCGCAAGGAGCTCAAGCACCGACGGGCCGATGTCGGCAACGATGAGCATCACGCCGTCCCGGTTCGGATGCATGCCGTCGGGCTGCATGTATTTCTCGAGGGCTGCGGCCCGGTCTCCAAGCGCTGCCAGCGCGCCCAGAAAGTCTGGGTGGTACAGCGTGCCGTGCCTGTTGGCCAGCTCAGGGTAGATCGCATCGAAGGCGGCCTTGTACTCCGGACCATAGTTCGGAAGCGCGTCCATGCCGATCAGCAGCACCGGAACGCCCTGGCGTCCCGCCTCGGCCAGGATGCCGTCAAGATTTGCCCGGGCAACTCCGGGGTCGATGCCGCGAAGCATGTCGTTTGCGCCGAGTGCGACGATCAGCGCGTCCACATCGTCCGACAATGTCCAGGCAATGCGGCTCAGGCCTCCCGCCGTCGTGTCTCCCGACACGCCCGCGTTGATCAGTTCGGCATTGGCGCCCTGCATGCCCAGCCATCGTTGCAGCTGCGGCACGAAGCCGTCCTCCGGGACCAGGCCGAAACCCTGGGTCAGGCTGTCGCCAAGGGCCGCAACCGTTGCGGGCGCCGCCCATGCGGCCCCGACGGAGAGAAATGTTGCAATTCCGGCGTTGCGCACCACGCGCATGACCCCATATGCCACTCGTAACCGCCGGAACGGAATGCCAATGGCCGAGACAATCCTCTCCCTGCGAGACGCACGCCTTTCGCTCGACGGCAATGCCGGACGGGTCGACATCCTGAAGGGCATCAGCCTCGACATCACGAGAGGCGAGGCATTGGGTCTCGTCGGTCCGTCCGGGTCAGGCAAGTCATCTCTCCTCATGCTGCTCGGCGGCCTCGAACGCGCAACCGGCGGGGATGTCGCCGCGCTCGGCAACGACCTCACGGCGCTTGGCGAAGACGCCCTCGCCCGCTTCCGCAGGCAGCATATGGGCGTCGTGTTCCAGTCTTTCCACCTCATATCAACGATGACGGCGCTTGAAAACGTCGCGACCCCGCTGGAACTGGCAGGCGTGGAGGATGCGTTCGACCGGGCCGCGGCCGAGCTGGCCGCCATGGGGCTGGCAGACCGCATCCACCACTACCCCTCGCAGCTGTCCGGCGGCGAGCAGCAGCGCGTGGCGCTCGCACGCGCCGCCGCGCCGAGGCCAGACATCCTCCTTGCGGACGAGCCAACAGGCAACCTCGACGTGGCCAACGGGGAGGCAATCATGGACCTGCTCTTCGGACTGAATGCCCGCCACGCTGCAACACTCGTGCTCGTCACGCATGCCCCCGAACTCGCGGCGCGGTGCGATCGGGTTGTGCGCCTGTTCGACGGACAGCTCGCGCCGGAGGACCGGAAGGCGGTGGCAGTTTGAGCCTGCGCGTTGCCAGCCGCATAGCCCGGCGAGAGCTTCGGGGCGGGATCCGCGGGTTTCGCGTCTTCCTTGCCTGCCTGATCCTGGGCGTTGCCGCGATCACCGCCGTCGGAAGCGTCCGGGAGGCAATTCGCGCCGGACTGGAACGCGAGGGCGCCACGATTCTGGGCGGGGACGCGGAACTGGAACTGACCTACAGGTTTGCCAGCGAGGAAGAGCGCGCCTGGATGGACGGGGTTGCAGAAGAGGTCGCCGAACTCGTCGACTTCCGTTCCATGGCGGTGTTCGGCTCCGGCGACACGGCCAAACGCGGCCTGACCCAAGTGAAGGCAGTGGACGACTCCTATCCGCTTCTGGGTCACGTCGGCCTGGATCCCGACATGCCGCTCGGCACCGCCCTGGACGGCGAGAACGATCTGCCGGGCGCCGTCATGGCGCCGCTGCTGATGGCACGGCTCGACATGGAGCCGGGAGACCGGTTCCGCCTGGGAACACAGGACTTCGTCCTCATGGCCGCGCTCATGCATGAGCCTGACGATGCGGGCGGGGGCTTCGGGCTGGGACCACGCACGATCGTGCGGACCAGGGCACTCGAGAACAGCGGGCTGATCCAGGCGGGCACGCTCTTCGAAACCGAATACAAGCTCAGGCTGGACGGCGCGACCGACCTGGATCTTCTCATGGCCGAGGCAGACGATCTCTTCACGGGGATTCGCTGGCGGGACCGGCGAAACGGAGCGCCCGGCGTTCAGGCGTTCGTCGACAGGCTCAGCACGTTCCTCGTGCTTGTCGGGCTGGCCGGACTGGCCGTCGGCGGTGTCGGCATCTCGGCCGCAGTCACGGCCTACCTGGAACAGAAGACGGCCGTCATTGCCACGCTCAAGACCCTGGGTGCGGACGGCCGAACGATCTTCCAGACATATTTTCTGCAGATCGGCGCCTTGACGGTTCTGGGCATAGTGATCGGCATTGCCGCCGGGAGCCTGGCACCTGTCTTGCTGGCATCCGTGATCGAGGAGAGATTGCCGGTGCCCGCAGTGTTCGCGCTTCATCCCCGGCCGCTTGCGGAAGCCGCGCTCTACGGAACCCTGACGGCGCTCATCTTCACGCTTTGGCCCTTGGCACGCGTGGAGGAGGTTCGGGCGGCAGCGCTGTTTCGGGCAAGCGGGGAGCGGCAGCGCGGGCTGCCTCGGGCTGCGTGGATCGGGCTTACCTTGCTCCTTGTTGCCAGCCTCGTGTCCCTGGCGGCGGCGCTTTCCGGACTCTGGGTCCTGACACTGTCTACGGCAGGTGGCCTGATCGGCGCCTTCGCTCTGCTGGCCCTGGCCGCACGAGGAATCCAGTTGCTGGCTCGCCGCCTCGCACCTGCCGCCCGCGGGCAGAGCGCGGTGCGGCTCGCACTCGGCGCGGTCAGCGGCCCTGGAAGCGAGGCCACGTCCGTGGTGCTGTCGCTGGGCCTGGGCCTCACCGTGCTCGCGGCGATCGGCCAGATCGACGCGAATCTCAGGAACGCGATCGCTCAAGATCTGCCCGAGCGCGCACCCGCGTTCTTCATGGTCGACATCCAGCCTGACCAGATGGACGGGTTTCGGACGCGCCTGTTCGACAATCCTGCCGTGTCGAAGATCGAGAGCGCGCCGATGCTGCGGGGAATCATCACCGAAATCAACGGGAGGCCGGCCTCGGAAACCGGTGGCGACCACTGGGTCCTGCAAGGCGACCGTGGCGTCACCTACTCGGACCGACCGCCGGACGGGACGGTCATCACCCACGGCGAATGGTGGCCCCGAGGACATCAAGGCGCCCCGCAAGTGAGCTTTGCCACGGAGGAGGCGCTCGAACTGGGCCTCGCCGTCGGCGACGAAATCACCGTCAACATCCTTGGCCGTGACATCACGGCCAACGTGACGAGTTTCCGCGAGGTGGACTTTTCGACGGCCGGCATCGGGTTCATCCTTTCGATGAACCCCGGTGCGCTGGCCGGTGCCCCGCACAGCTTCATCTCGACCGTCTACGCGGATGCCGCAGCGGAAGCCGAAATTCTTCGCGACGTCTCGAGCACCTATCCCAACGTGACCGCGATCCGCGTCAGGGACGCGATCGGCCGCATAACCGAGATACTCGCCGGCATTGCGGCGGCAATCACTTACGCGGCGCTGGCAACGCTCCTGACGGGCATCGTCGTGCTGATTGGCGCGGTGGCCGCAGGCGCCCATGCCAGGACCTATGAAGCCGCTGTCCTGAAGACGCTTGGGGCGACGCGCAGGACGATCTTGCGGAGCTTCGCCATGCGCTCCGCCTTGCTGGGGGCCGCCGCCGGCATCGTCGCGATCATCGCGGGCGGCCTTGCGGGCTGGGGCGTGATGCGCTTCGTGATGGATGTCGAATACGGTTTTGAACCGGTCTCGGCGCTCCTGATCGTCGCGGGCGGGGTTGCGGCCACGCTCGCTGCGGGACTGGTCTTTGCATGGGGGCCGCTTTCCGCCCGGCCGGCGCGCGTGCTCCGCGCCCGCGAGTAGCGCAAGTTCAGGTGCCAGGTCGAGCGACGCCGCGCCTCGACACCGCTCAATGTCCTGCAACGTCCTCCGGCGGTCGCCCAATCAGGTCATAGGTCAGCAGGTCAGTCACGTCCCGCGGATCCCGGGATTGCGGGATCCGTGCCAGCTTCAGTGACGCGAGAAGTTCGTTGTCGCCTTGCCAGGCCGCCTCCGCCTCATCGACGGTGACGAAGCGAAACCTCAATTCCTCTCCCGCCCTGGCCTGTGCCACACTGGGCAGGTCGGTCGGCAGGACAGTCCCGATTCGGGGATAGCCGCCCATGGTCTGGCAATCTGCCAGGAGGACGTAGGGCGTGCCGTCTCCCGTCATCTGAACGTCTCCTTCCGCAATGAAGTCCGAGACGTGGTTGAGCTGCGCACGGGTCGAGAACCGTGCGCCTTGGTGATCAAGCCTGACACCTTGCCTGTTGGCGCGGGGGTTTCGCACGAAGACCGCGTCCTCGAACGCTTTCAGCATGTCCGGGGAAAACAGGCCGGTTTGCGGACCCGGCATGAGCCGGACTGGTCCGGTTCCGGACGGGCGTTCCAGCCTGGTCAGCGGCGTATCCGGTGCCGGGTCGGGTGCTACGGGAACCACATCTCCTGCCCGCAGCAACCGTCCAAGCCCCCCGATCCCGTGGAACCCTCGTCCTCCGCTCACCACCGGCGTGACGATTCCGCCCGCCACCTGAAGGTAGGCATAGACGCCGCTCCCGGCTGCGCCGACGTCCAGCACCGCACCCCCAGCCGCGAAATGGCTCGCGCCGACATCCCGTCGTTCCCCGTCCAGCGTCGCCCTCATCATGGCGCCTGTCAGGGCAAACCGCATGGGAGCTTCGAACCGGAACCGTCCGCCCAATTCCGCCATCTCGATGCCCGCCGTGCCAAGAGGCAGGTCAAGCAGGGCCAGCCCCTCGATGAAGGCGGACCTGTCCGCCGCTCCGCCACGCGAAAGCCCCGCCTTGAGCCATCCCGGCCGTCCCAGGTCCTGGACCGAGGCGGCGGGCCCAATCCGCTCCACGACCAGCCCGGTCGTCATGGAATCTCGAAGCGTTCGGCGCCGCCGTGCGGCGACGCGTCTTCCAGCAGGCGATCAAGCGTCCGTCCTTCGACGGGCAGGAATTCCATCTCGTCTCCCGGCCTGAGGGGAATGGACGGATCATGCCCCGGATCGTTGCAGCGAAATGCCGTCCGCCCGACCTGCCGCCAACCGGTGGGCGCAGCGTTCGCGAATGGGATGACCTGGCGCACGGCAACGACGACGGCACCTCGCGGCACTTCCTGTGTCACGTCAACCTGTCGGGGAATGTCCCAGTGTTCAGGCAGAAACCCGAGATAGGGCTGACCGGGCGAAAAGCCCAGGGCGAGAATGCGAAGGCGCGCGGCGCTGATGTCCTCGACCGCCGCTTCGGGCGCGATGCCCGCCGCGTCCGCCGCCGCTTCCAGATCAGGCCCGTGAGCGCCGCCTAAGGCGACAGGAACGCGCCAGAGCCGACGTCCTGCCGGAAGGGGCGCCTCCAGCCAGTCCCGTTCGGCCAGCATCGAGCCAAGCTCGTCTTCCAGTGCCTTGCGCGCGAGGACGTCAGGCCGGAATTTCACGAGCACCGAGGCAAGCGACGAAGCGGTCTCGGCGATGCCCGGATTCCCGATGTCCTCAAGACCGGCACGAAACGCCAGCGCGGCCCGGTTTGCCGGCTCGCTCAACTGGTCGGCAAACCGCACGAGCAGCCCGTCCGGGCCAAGCGGCAGAAGTTCTGGAGCGTCAGTCACCGAACGAGAATTCCACACCGGCGCGCGAATTGGAACCGGCCGTCGCACGAAGGATCGTGCTCCCGCGACTTTCGCGCACTGGCGAAACCCGGCGCTGGCCGCTACAGGGGGACATGCTCCACGCAATCACGCACGGCATTTCAACCGAGTGCGCCCCGCTCCTGATCGCCCATGGGCTCTTCGGCTCGGCCAGGAACTGGGGCGTCGTTGCCAAGCGCCTGTCGGCGACCCGGCGCGTCACGGCCGTCGACATGCGCAACCACGGAGCGAGTGCCTGGTTCGAATCCCACGGCTACACCGACATGGCGGCCGACCTTGCCACCATCATCAACGAACGAACCGACATTCTTGGGCACTCCATGGGTGGGAAGGCCGCGATGGCCCTTGCGCTGACCCGTCCCGAAATTCTCCGCAAGATGGTTGTCGCCGACATCGCGCCCGTGACCTACGCGCACACGCAACAGTCCATGATAGACGCAATGCGCGCCGTCGAGCTTGACCGGGTCGAAAGTCGCCGCGACGCTGATGCGCAGCTGGCCGAACGAATCGATGATGCCGGCGTGCGGGCCTTCCTCCTGCAGTCGCTCAACGTGAAGGAGAGACGCTGGCGACTGAACCTCGACGTTCTGGAACATGAAATGTCGCGCATCGTCGGCTTCCCGGAGCTTGGCGGCGTGTTCGAGGGGCCGGTCCTTTTCCTGACAGGTGCCGAAAGCACCTACGTCACGGCGGCGCATCGAAGCCGGATCAGGGCGCTCT
The DNA here is from genome assembly GCA_028824715.1 of Boseongicola sp. Taxonomy (GTDB): domain Bacteria; phylum Pseudomonadota; class Alphaproteobacteria; order Rhodobacterales; family Rhodobacteraceae; genus JAJEFO01. Next base: position 36,307 of record JAPPCV010000082.1, read on the forward strand.
TTCCGAAAGCGCGCTTCGTCAGGATTCCGGGCGCAGGACACTGGCTCCACGCCGACAGGCCCCGTGCATTCGAAGCGGCGGTGACCGCCTTTCTGGGCGCCTGACCTTGCGCCGGCCCGTCCAGCGAGTGCAGCCAAGGAACTGCGCACCCAAGGCATTGAGAAAAATGCTTCGGGCATCGCAAGATTTGGTTGCGTTACACAATATATGGGTGTAGACGCCTGACCATAGGTGCGTAGGACGCGGATGCATTACCTGACGCTGGCGAGGCCCGGGCACCACTGCCCGGGCTCGCTGCTTCTGCCGATCAAGCGCGAGAATCAAGAAGGCGTCAGGTGCTTGGACGCGGTCCTTGCATCGTGCCGTTGCCAGCACACCCTGACGCCTTCCCCGTGCCTTTCTCCCCGAAGGGTGTCCGGCCCGGTTGTGCAGCGAACCTCGCGGTTCGCCACCACGCAACGACCATGGTTCCGATGCCGTCGAAGATTGATCCGAAAACCCCTCTTCGTCTGCCCGGTCCCCGAACCTTTGCTCCCCTTCCTGGAACTGACGTCCCGATCCGATTTGCTCCGGCTCCAAAGGCCTTGCACCCGTCCACGTCCGGAGACGCCTGACGGTAAGCCAACAGTTGCAAGCCGCGCGATTCGCCGCAAGGGAAATCTACCTGGCAGACAAAATTTCTTGGGGATAAATCGTTGGATTTATTGGGGAAACGGCTGTGGACAAGTCAAAAAACCAATTCGCGGCAAGGCGCTGGGCGGGGAAAACTCCTTGACGCGCACAGAGCGGAAAATTCGCCGGGTCGGAGGGGATTCCTCCCGTCGGCCCGCAATTTCGCCGACACATCCGGGATTTCTTCGCCCTGCCGCTGCAGGACCGATTCGCCAACGGGAACGCTGGCGCCACGACCGACGGATGGCCGGAACGGCGGGGACCAGCCGCGTGCCTCCCGCAATCAATGCCACAACAAGGACGGCAACGGAACTTTCGACTCATTCGCCCATCTTCAAGGCATCGATGAACGCCTCCTGCGGAATGTCCACCTTCCCGAACTGGCGCATCTTCTTCTTTCCAGCCTTCTGCCGTTCGAGCAGCTTGCGCTTGCGCGTTGCATCGCCACCGTAACATTTGGCAGTCACGTCCTTCCTCAGCGCCGAAAGGGTCTCGCGGGCAATGATCCTGCCGCCGATTGCAGCCTGGATGGGAATCCTGAACATGTGGCGGGGAATGAGTTCCTTCAGCTTCTCGCACATTGCGCGACCACGGACTTCGGCCCGGTCGCGATGAACCATCATCGAAAGCGCGTCTACAGGCTCCTCGTTGACGAGAATCTGCATCTTGTCGAGATTGTCGGCTTGATAGCCGGCAAGCTGGTAGTCGAAGCTCGCATACCCTCGCGTCACCGATTTCAGCCGGTCATGGAAATCGAAGACGACTTCGTTCAGCGGCAGGTCATAGATGACCACGGCACGGGAGCCCGCGTAGCTGAGGTCCTCCTGAACGCCGCGGCGGTCGTGGCAGAGCTTCAGGACGTCGCCAAGATACTCGTCCGGCACGAGAATCGTGGCACTGATCCGCGGCTCCTCGATGTGATCGATGGTCGACGGGTCAGGCATGTCCGCCGGATTGTGGAGCTCCAGCATGGATCCATCGCGCATGTGGACATGGTAGATCACCGACGGCGCTGTCGTGATGAGCTCAATGTTGTACTCCCGTTCAATGCGGTCACGGACGACCTCAAGGTGCAGAAGGCCGAGGAATCCGCAACGGAAGCCGAATCCCAGGGCGGCGGAGGTCTCCATCTCGGAGGTGAAGCTCGCGTCGTTGAGGGCGAGCTTCCCGATGGCATCGCGGAGGTCCTCGAATTCGCCGTTGTCGACTGGAAAGAGACCGCAAAAGACGACGGGCTGCGAAGGCTTGAAGCCGGCGAGCGGCTGCTGAGCAGGGCTGCGCTCATGCGTGATCGTGTCGCCTACGCGGGTGTCCCGCACCTGCTTGATGGATGCCGTGAGAACGCCGATTTCGCCGGGACCAAGTTCCGCGGCGTCCGCCATTTCGGGCTTGAGAACGGCAAGGCGGTCGATGCGGTACCTGGCACCGGTTTGCATCATGACGATCTGGTCACCCTTGCGGATCATCCCGTCGATGACCCGAATCATGACGACCACCCCCAGATAGGGGTCGTAGCGCGAATCCACCAGCATGGCCTTGAGGGGGGCATCCGCGTCGCCGCAAGGTGCAGGAAGGCGATGGACGATGGCTTCAAGCAGATCAGGCACACCGTCGCCGGTCTTCGCGGAAATCCGGATCGCGTCGGAGGCGTCGATTCCTATCACCTCCTCGATCTGCGTGCTGACGCGTCCAATGTCCGAGGCGGGCAGGTCGATCTTGTTCAGCACGGGCACGATCTCATGATCGGCGTCTATGGCCTGGTAGGCATTGGCCAGCGTTTGCGCCTCGACTCCCTGCGAGGCGTCGACGACAAGAAGCGATCCTTCGACCGCCTGCATGGAACGGCTGACTTCGTACCCGAAATCCACGTGCCCTGGCGTGTCTATCAGGTTCAGGACGTAGGTCTGGCCGTCCGTTGCAGGGTACTCGATGCGGACCGTGTTGGCCTTGATTGTGATGCCGCGTTCGCGCTCGATGTCCATGGCATCAAGGACCTGCTCCTTCATGTCCCGCTCCTCCACCGTGCCCGTCATCTGAATGAGCCGGTCGGCAAGCGTCGATTTCCCGTGGTCGACATGGGCGACAATCGAGAAATTGCGGATATGCGCCAGGGCGGTCATTGTGGGGATATGCGGCAGGGCGCACCCTTTGGCAAGATGCGCGGCCGGTCGCAAAGCCGCCCGCCACCGTTGCGCAGCATGAACGATGCGCCTTCACGCGTCACGGATGCCGTCACCTGAAGCCAGCACGAATCGCGTCGCGTTCGAAGGGCACAACGCGGCACTGAATCCGCCGCAGGCGAACACCGCCGAGCCGGCAATGCCGGCTCGGGCGAGCCTGCCCGCAGCGCGGCACGAACCGCGCCGCGCCTTGCTGCAATCAGCTGTCGTCCTTCTTCAGGGCCGCGCCAAGGATGTCGCCGAGCGAGGCGCCGGAATCGGACGATCCGTACTGCTCGACGGCCCTTTTCTCCTCGGCGATCTCCCGGGCCTTGATCGAGAGGGAGAGCTTTCGTGACTTGGCATCGATATTGGTGACGCGTACGTCGAGCTTGTCGCCTATCGAAAACCGGTCCGGGCGTTGCTCGGCGCGGTCGCGCGAGAGGTCCGAACGGCGAATGAAGGATTTCGCGCCCCCGTATTCCACCTCGATCCCGCCATCTTCGATCGCTGTCACCACAACGGTGACGATCGAGCCGCGCTTCACGCCGCCGACCGCTTGCGAGAAGCTGTCGTCGAGCGCCTTGATCGAAAGCGAGATGCGTTCCTTCCCGACATCCACTTCCGTGACGGCAGCCTTGACCTCATCGCCCTTGCGGTAGTCCTGGATAGCCTCCTCGCCGCGCCGGTTCCATGAAATGTCGGAGAGGTGGACCATCCCGTCGATGTCGTTGTCGAGCCCGACAAAGAGACCGAATTCCGTGATGTTCTTGACCTCGCCCTCGACATGCGAGCCGACCGGATGGGTTTCGGCAAACACCTCCCAAGGATTCCTCTGCGTCTGCTTGAGGCCCAGGGACACGCGCCGCTTGGCGCTGTCGATCTCGAGCACCATGACGTCGACTTCCTGCGAGGTGGAGACGATCTTGCCCGGATGGACGTTCTTCTTGGTCCAGCTCATCTCGGAGACGTGGACAAGGCCCTCCACGCCCGGCTCCAGCTCGACGAACGCGCCGTAGTCCGTGATGTTGGTCACGCGGCCATGGTGTGTCGACTCGAGCGGATAGTTGCGCTCCACCGCATCCCACGGATCTTCCTGAAGCTGCTTCATTCCGAGCGAGATCCGCTGCGTTTCCTGGTTGATCTTGACGATCTGCACCTTCACGGTGTCGTTTATCTTGACGATGTCGGACGGATGGCTGACCCGACGCCACGCCATGTCGGTGACATGGAGCAGACCGTCAACGCCGCCAAGATCAATGAACGCCCCGTACTCGGTGATGTTCTTGACCACGCCATCAACTGCGTCGCCTTCCTTGATTCTCTCGATGACCGCCTTGCGCTGACCCTCGCGCTCCTTCTCCAGGATCGCACGGCGCGAGACAACGATGTTGCCACGACGCCGATCCATTTTCAGGATCTTGAAGGGTTGTTTCATTCCCATGATTTCCGAGGGATCCCGTACCGGCCGCACGTCGACCTGGCTGCCCGGCAGGAAGGCGACGGCGCCGTCAAGGTCAACGGTGAACCCGCCCTTGACCCGGCCGAATATCGCGCCCTCGACTTCGCCCTTGTCGGCATAGGCGGTTTCGAGCTTGTCCCAGGCGGCCTCGCGGCGTGCCTTGTCACGGGAGATCACCGCCTCGCCGCGTGCATTCTCCACGCGGTCGAGGTAGACCTCGACCTCGTCTCCGACACCGATCTCCGGCGCCTCGCCAGGTGCTGCGAACTCCTTGAGTTCGACCCGGCCTTCCATCTTGTAGCCGACATCGATGATCGCCTGTCCGGCTTCGATGGCTATGACCTTGCCCTTCACGACAGATCCTTCGTCGGGCGTGTCGATGTCGAGGCTTTCGTCAAGGAGGGCCTCGAATTCCTCCATGGTTGCATGTTGAGCCATGTGGCCTTTGTTTCCTTTGTTCGCGTTTTCCGGCCGGGCGGTTGGTTCCGCCGGTCTTGCGTTGATGCTTGACGAACGGCCGCAGGCGTCAAACAAGAAGGGCCGGTGTTCGACCGACCCTGCCCAAGTCCTTTGCCCACAGCTGTGATCGCCGTTTCGACGGCAGGTCTATAGGCGGGAACGTCGCATATGGCAAGCACCCGACTGCTCCCGATCGAGTTCATGTCGCTTGCACGGACCTCTGCCGATGGTTCACGCCCTCAAGGGCGGCTTCACCCGGTGCCGGAGACTGGATGGCGAACGACCCGGAACCATCGTTGCCTCCCGGATCAATGAAGGCGAGCCGACGACGCTGCCGCTCGCCTTGGAGGGCGGTGTGGCTCAAGACGTGACGCTGACACCGGATTTTGCGGCATCGCCGCTTGAAGTGCTGCTGCGTGTGTCGAGCAGGCGCGGGTTCCGCATGATCCCCGTCGGCTACGAACTCGCCACGCAGCAAGCCGCCGGTCTGCCAAACGTGTCTCGTCCTTGCCGCATGGAACTCTTGCAGGCAGGCGACATCCCGTTCACGAAGACCGGTCGGCATCGGCGCGTGCGTGCGGATGATCCCTTTGCCTGCAAGGAAAGGCGCGATGCCGCGCGCTCGGACGCTCCGCGTGATCTCGCACGGATGGATGCAGAAGGCGGGCTTGCATGAACGGCCACGCCGACCGGATCCCGGCGTTGATCGACGCGTGCGTCATTGGGGCGGCGCACTGTGCCGGAACCTGCTGCCCTGACTGGCCGAAGCCGGCTTTATCCGGCCGCGCCGGAACGCGCGCATTCCCGATGAATCCCAAAAGGCAGGCTCCGGGATTGCGAAAGGGGTCACGGACGGATCGAAACAGCGCGCGTCGATCAGGTCGCGCGATTTCATCTCACCAAGAACCTTGCGCGGGATTGCCGGTCCGCCTTCGCGTCCCGCAAGCCCCGACGTCGCGCGTTTGCGGACGGTCACATCGCACCCCGCTCGCCCGGGCAGGATGGCGGCGATGCATCCCTAAGGCGACTCTCCGATGACCGCTGCCTTCAATGCGCGTCTTTCGTCGGGGCTTCCGGGAAGAAAACCATGTCGCCCTGCCGGTTGATCGGCGGGACCGGCCATTGATTGCCACGGGTGAGGCTGAGGCCGCGGTTGGGGCCGGGGCGGAATGTGCGGCCAGGCTCGCCCTTGGGCGTGTCACCGTCCCACCACTTCTCGTCCGAGCCATAGGTTTCGGATCGCAGCAGCCCGATCATTCGCTGAACCGTTTCGGCATGGTCCGGGTCTGCCCCGAGATCGGTCATCTCTTGCGGGTCGTTCTCCAAGTCGAACAACTGGATGTGGTTGCCACAGGGGTACCAGATCAGCTTGTGTCGCTGGTCGCGGATCATGCGCGAACTGTGGCTCTCTTCGCCAAATTCGCCATAGATGTAGTCGCGCGGTGCATCACTCACCATCGAACGCCCGTCGACATGACATGGCGACTCGATCCCGGCGAGCCCCAGAAGCGTCGGCATGATGTCCTGAAGCCCGATCACGCGGTCATCGACCGAGCCGAAGGGCAATCGGTCGTCCCCGCTTTCGCCCATCAGGATCATCGGCACATTGGAAGAGCCTTCGTAAAACGTCTGCTTCGCCCACATCCCGTGATTGCCCAGCATGTCGCCGTGATCCGACGTGAACATGATGATGGTCTCATCGAGTATGCCTTCCTCGCGGATCGTTCCGATCAGCGCGCCAATCTGCTGGTCGATCTGGGTGCAAAGCGCATAGAAGGCACGCCGTGCCCATCGGACCTCGCGCTCGGAATAGACGCTGCGCGCCTGCACGCCCTGCAGGTTGTAGGGCAGATCGGCTGTCGACCAATCGCCAGCAAAGGGCATGTCGATCTCGACATCGTCGTAGTGATCGAGAAACCGCTGCGGCGGCACCAGCGGCGGATGCGGATGTCGATAGCCAAGATACCAGAGGGACGGGCGGTTGGGATCGCGGCGACGCACGTAACGTGCCATCGTGTCGGTGGCCCAGTTGGTGGCATGGAGCCGCTCAAGCAGGTGCCAGGCGGTCGCTTGATAGGCATTGTTCGACATGCCGTGCCCAAACTGCTGGCCGACTTGGCCTTGATCACCCAGGAAGATCTCGTAGTCATCGGTCACGCCGTAAAGGGTGCGTCCTTCGTCGTCCAGTTGGACATCGTCGAACCCGATCCGGTCCCGCTGCGGATAGGTGTGGGTCTTGCCCACCGCATAGGCCTGATACCCGGCGTCACGAAAGCACTGAGCGAGCGTCGGCAATTGCGGCTCCATCGGGCGGTAGGGCTGGAAGCTGCGATCCCCGTGCTGCCGGGGCGTGCATCCCGTCATAAGCGTGCGCCTTGCGGGCAAGCAAACGGGCGTCTCAGAGTAGCAATTGGAAAACCGCACACCGTTCCGGCACATCTGGTCGAGCACCGGCGTATGGATGGCGGGATGTCCCGCCGCCCCAAGCAGGGCCGCGGGCCACTGATCAGTGACGATCAGGAGAACATTGGGGTGTGACTCAGTCATTCCTCTCTCCCGATCTTCGCGATCCGATGATCGGCGCTGCAATGAACGCCGCCGTAAGGCCAAGCACGCCAAGCGCGATCGGATCGGAAATGAACTCGAAGAAGTCGCCCTGCGCGCTTATCATGCCCTGACGGAGCTTGCCTTCAAACGTGGTTCCAAGCGCCATGCCAATGACGATCGGCGCCACCGGATACTTGGCGAACCGCAGGATGACCCCGGCAACCCCGGCAACTGCGCAGATGATCACGTCAACCGGGTTTCCACGAACAACGAAGGCGCCGACAAAGGAAAACAGCATGATGAACGCCATCAAGAGCGGTTCCGGCATCGCAAGGATCTTTGCGAAGATGCGAGAGCCAAGCGCGCCAAGCCCGAACATGATGAAGTTGGCGACCAGGATCAGCAGGAAAACACCCGTCAGGATGTGGGGGTTGTTCTGCGCCAAGTCGAATCCAGGGGTGAGGCCTTGGATCGTCAACACCCCCAACAGCACCACTGTCCCGCCGTCACCCGGAATCCCAAGCGCCAATGTCGGGATCAGTGCCCCGCCCGTGACGGCGTTGTTCGCCGTCTCTGATGCGACGAGGCCATCGGGCTCGCCCTTGCCGAAGTTTTCCCTCCGCGGTGAACTGCGCCGCAGGTCCGAATAGCTGACGAATGTTGCAGCCGTTGCGCCCGTGCCTGGCAGGATGCCTATGAATGTCCCGATGACCGAGGCACGAAAGAACTGCGGCATGCGCAACGTGATTTCCCCCAAGGCGGGCATGCGGAACCCGACATTGGATACGTCAGGCGGCTTTGCGGCAAAGTAACGCCCTGCGCGGTGGAAGACTTCCGCCAGCGCGAAAATCCCGATGAGCACAGGGATCAAGGACAGCCCGCCCATCAACGCCGGTTGCCCGAAGTCGAATCGGGTATAGCCCGTCAGATCGTCGGTTCCGATCGTGGTCAGCCAAAGACCGATGACACCAGCCAGCAGGCCCTTGGTCGTGCTGCCGGCAGAAACCCATGCGATGCAAGTCAGCGCGAAGACGATGATCGCGAAAATTGCCGCCGGCCCGAAAGCGACAGACACCCTTGCCAGCAGGGGTGCCGCAAGAATCAGGACCACCAATGAAAAGACGCCGCCGACAAGCGACGAGAACGTGGCCCAGCCAATGGCAAGATCGGCTTTCCCCGCCTTTGCCATGGGATACCCGTCCAGCACTGTGGCCGCAGATTGCGGCGTGCCTGGGGTGTTGATCAAGATCGCCGATATGGAACCGCCATAGACCGATGTCACGTAGATCCCCAGGAACAAGGCAATCGAGGCCTCGGTGGACATCCCGAAAGCAAAGGGAAGCGCCACGACAAGCGCCGCCACGGTTCCGATCCCGGGCAAGGCACCGGCGATGGTGCCCCAGACGGAGCCGATGATCAGCGCGATCAAGACACTCACGCTGGCAAAATGAGCCATGGCTTGGGCAACCTGATCCATCGTCCCGCTCAGATATGGTGGAACCAGGGCGAACGCGGCAGCAGCAGTTCAAACCCGAACGTGAACAGCGCCCATATCGCCAAGGGCGCCAGCACGGAAAGCGCCACCAGCGGCATGGGCTTTCGGTACTGGAAGGTCCAGCAGAAGGCTGCGAATCCCGGAACCGTCGCAAAGACGAATCCGATCCTCGTGATCGCAAGTCCAGTGGCGCACACGATGACGACAAGCGTGATCATCTGGACCAGCTTGACTTCAGGTTCTTCGGGCGCGGCAGATCGAATGGCATGGATCAAGGTCACGCCCGAAAGCATGATCCAGATTGCCAGGAAGATGCGCGGCGCAAAGGCCGGCCCGACATCCCCGCCGAATGTCGGGACGTCAAACGCTTCGCCGAATGTCATGGCGAAGAGCGCGATGCCGGCGACGAGCAACATGCCGGAAACCGAAATGTCCAGAACACGTGTCACGGTTCTTCTCCGGAAGCGTGCCCCGGCCGGCCACCGCCAGCCGGAGCCTTCGGCACTACTTTATCAGACCGGCGTCTTCGAGCAGCTTGCCGTTCAACTCAAACGCCGTTCGGAAGAACGGGCCAAACTCTTCGGTGCCCATGTAACGGACCAAGCGGTTTGCACCGGCCATGTTTTCCTTGAAGCTGTCGGCTTCAACAGCCTTGGCGCAGGCCTCCGACAAGGTGTTGACGACATCATCCGGCGTTCCGGCCTGCGTGAAGAAACCGAACCAGACCGACACCTGCGCGTCATGTCCAAGCTCTGCCAGAGTCGGCACGTCCGGATGCTGCGCTGACCGCTGGTCGGACAGGATTGCCAACGCCCGCCAACCGAACTTCGTGCCGAAATCAGCGAACCAGGCCGTTGCGTCGGCGCGTCCGCCATTGATCTCGGTCGCGATGTCGCCACCGCCCTTGGTCGGGATGTACCGGGTCGTGACGCCAAGCTTGTTGTCCAGCGTCAATTGCGCCACATGCGCCATCGAGCCCGGACCCGCGCCCGCGAATTTCAGGCCATCGCCATTGGCCATGGCGACGTAGTCATCGACGGTCTTGATCGGACTGTCTTCGGCCACGACCAGATAGAACGGCCCTTGGCTGACCATGCAAATCGGAGTCCAGCTATCGGCGTTGTAGCTCGTGCGCTTAAGGTGCGGCTGCGTCGTGGTGGTTCCCACCGGCAGGAATCCCAGGTTGTAGCCGTTGGCATCAGCCTGGCTCAACTGGGTTGCGCCGACCGTGCCGCCGGCACCTTCCACATTGCTGACAACGATGTTCTGGCCGAGGATTCCTTCCATCTCGGCCGCGAAAAAGCGGGCGGGCACATCGGTTCCACCGCCAGCGCCAAACGGTACCAGCATGTTTATCGTGCGTTCCGGATACTCGGCGAACGCAGCTGACGCGGTCAGGACCAAGCCTGCGACCAGCCCTGCTGACGTGACTCTTTGCTTCATCATTCGTTCCTCCTTGTATGCTGGTTCAAATGATACGGAGCAGAATGCGACAGCCTAAGTGATAAATCATTGGCCGTTAACAATTGAGTAAACTATACTGACCGAATGGCGACCCGCACCACCTTGAAAGACGTCGCGCGCGCGGCTGGTGTCTCGCAAATGACGGTTTCCCGTGTCGTGCGGGGCGACACGGTTGTTTCGCTTCGGACCAGGGAACACGTAGAACGCATCATAGGAAACATGGGCTACGTGCCGAACAAGCTTGCCGGATCGTTGGCTCGGGCCTATTCCAACCAGGTTGCGGTACTGATCCCTTCCCTGGTCAACAACGTCTTTGCGTCCGTGCTCGCGGGCATCACGGAAGAACTGGAAGAGGGCGGATACAATCCGGTTGTCGGAGTTACCGAATACGATCTTCGAAAGGAAGAAGCCCTTCTGATCTCGATGATGTCCTGGCGGCCTGCCGCGGTCATCCTGGCCAATCTCGTTCACACCGACCGAACCCGTTCAATCCTGGCGAACACGCCCGTGCCCGTGGTTGAAATCATGGACGTCAGGGGCGACCCGATCGACTTGGGCGTCGGCCTGGATCACGAGGCAGCGGCGGCGACACTTGCCGACTACCTGATGGAACGCGGCTACCGGAGATTCGGGTACCTGGGCTGGCACAGGAACGAATTTGTCGCAGCGGCCCGGTTCAGAGCGTTTCGGGCGCGACTGGAAACGCGCGGGTACGGGCTTGTCGCGCCCGATGTCTATGATGCACCGCCGGATATGCCGGCTGGAAAATGGGGACTGGAAATGCTGCTGTCCGTTGCGCCGGAGACCGAGGCAGTGGCCTACTCGAACGACACGGCGGCAATGGGCGGCATGAACCTGTGCCAGGAGTTGGGCATGCGCATCCCGGACGATCTGGCAATTGCAGGATTCAGTGGCTTGCGGATGGCGCAATGTCTGCCGCAGCCACTCACGACGATAAGGACGCGGCGCCGTGACATTGGAAGGACCGCGGCACGGAATGTCTTGAAACGCCATTCAGACACGCCGGTGGAGCGAAAGGTGGATTTTGGGTTCGAACTCATCAAGGGGCAGAGCGCCTAGACACCTGCAGCGTAGCGACCCCTTTCGGCTTGCGGCGGCTTCGCTACCTCTTCTGGACGCGCAGCGCCCGCCCCCATTCCCCGCTGCGAGAGCAGGTCCCAAATGAAGGTACAGCGCAGGAGCGAAATCCAGCTTTCGCGGCCATCAAGGCCTCGTCCAACGGCATGATCCTTGCTGCAGGACGCATTCGCCGGTCAAGCGGCGCGCTGCAATCGACCTGTTTCCGGACCTCGTCTGCCGAAAACCCCTTCTCCGGCGACCGCGCGGTGCCATGCGGTCCATGGGCGCGGCAATGATGGCCGGCCTCAGGTCTGCCGCATGCCTGCCAAGCGCGTCCTGACCACTGCCACGGCGAACGCCGACGTTTCGTCCACGTCCAGATCGGACGTGTCAAGGATCACGGCGTCCGAAGCGGCAATCATCGGCGCGTCTCGTCGGCCAGCATCTCGCGCATCACGATCCCTGATGTCCGCGAGCACGCGGGCTTCCGTGACGTCGTGGCCTGCAGCGGTCAATTCGAGCCATCGACGATGCGCCCGCGTGGCATCGCTTGCAATGACGAAAAGCTTCGCCTCCGCACCCGGACAGATCACGGTTCCTATGTCCCGCCCGTCCAGCACGGCCCCGCCGTCCCGGCCGGCGAATTCGCGCTGGAACTCCAGGAGCGCCTGGCGCACTCCCGGCAAGGCCGCAACCTCGCTTGCCGCTCGCGAAACCTCGGGCGCCCTCAGGTCGCCTCGCAAGACGTCGTCGTGACGCAGCGTCGAGGCCGCGGTCTCGGGAGGAACGCCTTCAAGCACACGTCGCCCGACGGCGCGATAGAGAAGGCCGGTATCCAGATGCGCGAATCCGAATTCAGCCGCGACGGCACGTGCAACGGTGCCCTTGCCGGCTGCTGCCGGCCCGTCGACCGCGACCGTGAACTTCATTGCGCCGCCTTTTCTGCCGTCACGTCACAGCGTGCCGGACGCATGCGCCGCGGGCCTTCAGACGGCCTTCCTGAGCTCGTCTGCCAGATCGGTCCGCTCCCAGGTAAAGCCGCCGTCATCGTCGGGCGCTCGCCCGAAATGGCCGTAGGCCGCCGTCCGCTGATAGATCGCCTTGTTGAGCTCAAGATGCTCGCGAATGCCGCGCGGACTGAGATCCATGGCGTTGGAGACGGCGGATTCGATCTTCGCTGCAGGCACCTCTCCGGTGTCGAACGTGTCGGCATAGATCGACAGCGGCTTCGAGACCCCGATCGCGTAGGAGAGCTGGATCAGGCACCTCTCCGCAATGCCCGCCGCCACCACGTTCTTGGCCAGATAGCGTGCCGCATAGGCGGCCGAGCGGTCGACCTTGGTGGGATCCTTGCCGGAAAACGCGCCGCCCCCATGCGGCGCGGCTCCGCCATAGGTGTCGACGATGATCTTCCGCCCGGTGAGCCCTGCATCTCCGTCCGGACCGCCGGCCACGAACGTGCCGGTGGGATTGACCCACCATTCCGTGGCATCGGTAAGCCACTCGGTCGGCAGGACCTCGCGGACGTAAGGCTCGACGATCGCGCGGATGTCGTCAGGCGTCTGGCTTTCCGATTCGTGCTGGGTCGAAAGCACGATGCAAGTCGCTTCGACCGGCCTGCCGTCTTCATAGCGAAGCGAGATTTGCGACTTCGCGTCCGGACGCAATGTCGGTGCGTCACCTGACTTTCGGGCATCGGCGATGCGCTTCAGGATGGCATGGGCGAAGTGGATCGGCGCCGGCATCAGTTCCGGCGTTTCGTTCACCGCATAGCCGAACATGATCCCCTGGTCGCCCGCACCCTCGTCCTTGTCGGCTGACGCATCGACACCCTGCGCGATGTCAGACGACTGCTCGTGCAGGTAGTTGTCGACGCTCAGCTTCTTCCAGTGAAATCCGTCCTGATCATACCCGATCTCCCTCACGCATTCCCGCGCAATCTCCTCGGCACGTCTGGATACGGCTTCAGGACCGCGCACTTCCCCTCCGATCACGACCCGATTCGTGGTGACAAGGGTCTCGCAGGCGACGCGGGCTTCGGGCTCCGCGGCCAGAAAGGCATCGAGGACTGCATCCGAGATCCGGTCGCAGATCTTGTCCGGATGTCCCTCGGAAACGCTTTCCGAGGCGAAGACGAAATTCTTGCGGTTCATCTGAAGTGCTCCATTGGATCAATTGCCGTCACGCCAGGAAGCCGTTGTGACGGTCAGACGCCGTTACGACTTTCGGAGAGGCTTGACAATGGGATTGCGCGACTGACCGAAAAGACCGCGGCAAGACCCATGAGAAGCAGGAGAAAGACCGGCAGATCGCCGGTTCGGGCGTAGATGGTTGCCGGTCGCGGAGCCGGCAGCGGCACGTCGACAAAGCCCGATTCGCCGAGCGGGAGCGAATCCAGGATCCGTCCGTCCGGTCCGATGACCGCGGACACGCCTGTATTCGCGGAGCGGACCAACGGCAGGCCCTGCTCGACGGCACGGAACCGCGCCTGCTGCAGATGCTGAAACGGCCCAGAGAAGGTGCCGAACCATGCATCATTGGTAATCTGCAGGAGATAGTCCGCCCGTTCTCCGGCGCGCCGGACATGCCTCGGAAAGATCGTCTCGTAGCAGATCATCGGCAATGCCCGCCCGAGCGGCGTGTCGATGAGCGCCACATCGCTGCCCGCGCTGTAGCCATGGCCGTCACGGGCCGCGAAGCCCCTGATCCCGACGCGTTTGGCCAGCCCGCCGAAGGGCACGTACTCGCCGAAGGGCACGAGATGGACCTTGTCGTAGATGTCCGTGACGCTGCCGTCGGCGTCGATCTGCACCATCGAATTGAACCGGCGCTGCCCTTCAACCCGGTCCACGCCAAAGACGACCGGCGCGCCTCCGGCGGCATTGGCCATGTGCTTGAGGACCGGTCCAGCCCGGTCAAGCCGGTACTGCAGCGCGGATTCGGGCCAGATGACGAGAGCAACGTCGTTGCCGGGCGCAGACGTGGCCAGCAATTGGCGTCGCAGGAAGACGCTCGCCTTTTCAGGATCCCACTTTTCGTGCTGGGGCGCGTTGGGCTGGACGACGCGGATCATGCCCACATGGGATGCCGACGGCACCTGGGCCACCTGTCCCCATGCAATGAGAGCCGCGACGCCAAGCAGCGCAACCAGCGTCGCAATCACCTTGCGTGGCGTCGCGACAGGCAGGGCCGCGAGGATCAGGGTGAGCGTGGTCAAGCCGTACGGCCCGACAACGCTCGCGCCCATGATCGCCGGGGTCTCGGTCCAGATGTAGCCAGGAAGCACCCAAGGGAACCCGGTCAGCACATGCCCGCGAAGAATCTCGGCCAGCGACAGGGACAGCGCCCAGCCAATCGCACCGCCGCCCGTTCGTGCCGAGAACCACCCGGCCAGCGCCCAGAAAAGGGCGAAACCCGTCGCCACGAGAATGATCGCGAATGGCGCCATCCAGCCGTGGCGATCGCTGTCGACATAAAAGGGCTCGATGATCCAGAACAGGGAAACGGCGAAGTAGCCGATACCACCCAGCCAGGCGGCGATCGCCTTGTTTCTGCCACCGTCCGCGGAAGCCACGATCCAGGAGAGGCCCGTCAGCCCCAGAAGCGCGAGCGGCCAAAAGTTGAAGGGCGCATGGCCTGTTGCGGCCACGACACCGGCAAGCGGGGCCAGCAAGGCTCTCCAGTGGGGTCCTGCGCCCGGCGAAGGTTCGGTGGTCCGGAAGCGGAAGAGCGGGATGACCTTCGCGAACCGGAAACGCGCTGGCATCACTCCGCTGCCTTCGGAAGGTCCAGCCGGATGCGCAGTCGCTTGATATGCCTTGGATCGGCGTCGATCACTTCGAAATCCGTTCCGTCGGGGTGCTTCACGACCTCGCCGCGGGCGGGTACGCGACCCGCCAGCATGAAGACAAGACCGCCCAGCGTGTCGACTTCCTCGTCACCCTCGCCGGTCCGCAGCCTGCGACCGACTTCCTGTTCGAATTCGTCGACTGGAGCCCTCGCATAGGCGAGAAAGCTGCCCGATGCCTCCTTGACCCAGAGATCTCCCTCCCCGACGTCATGCTCGTCCTCGATTTCGCCAAGCACCTGCTCGATCAGGTCCTCGATCGTGACCAGCCCGTCGACACCGCCATATTCGTCTATGACCAGAGCCATGTGCACCCTGTCTGTCTGCATTTTCTGCAGCAGCACGCCGATCGGCATCGAGTGCGGCGCATAGAGGAGCGGCCTCAGCATCTTGTCGAGCGCGAACCGGTCCTTCGACCCGTTGAAGCCGTGCCTAAGGGCGAAGTCCTTGAGATGCACCATGCCCTGCGGCTCGTCCAAGGTGTCCTTGAACACGGGCAGCCGTGTGAGCCCGCTGTCGTGAAAGACCTTCACCAGCTTCCTTTTGTTGATGTTCTCGGGGACCGCGACGATCTCGACTTTCGGAATCATGACATCCTCGACCCGGAGCCTCGTCAGGTTGGCAATGCCGCCTGTCGGGCCGTTTCCTGCGGGAACCACGGTCGGGGGTTCGCTCTCGCCGTTCCGGTCCGAACTGCCTGCCAAGGCCCGCAACAATCTCAGCACGGACCACCGTCTACTGCCGTCTTCCTCCTGCGCGCCATGCGCCGCGCTAGAAGACGCCTCGCCTTTATCTCCCATCAGCCCTTTCCATCACGGTCGCTTGCCGGTCTCCTTTCGCGCATGCGCATCCGGAACCCCGAGCGAATGAAGTATCGCCGTTTCCGTTGCCTCCATCAAGTCGGCATCGGAATCACCGTCATGACTGTAACCGAGAAGATGCAATGTCGCGTGAATGACCAGATGGAGGACGTGGGCCTCAAGCGAAATGCCGCCGTCCCTGGCTTCCGCCAGGCAGGTCTCGAACGAAATCGCGATGTCGCCGAGTTCAGGGTCACCGTCCGGCGGCTCCGGGCGCGCACCCCGCTTAGCCGCAGAGCGTTCGACAGACGGCCACGAAAGCACGTTGGTCGGTGCCGGCGTGTCGCGGAACCGGGCGTTCAGCGCAGCAATCCGCGCGGCGTCGCACGCAAGAACGGTCACGTTCCAGTCGTCCGGGTCAAGATCAAGATGGTCCAGCGTCGCCTCGACGGCGCGCGAAGCAAGTGATTCGATGCCGGTTCCGCGCCAGCGCGGGTCTTCTGCGATCACGTCCGTCGTCATCGGGCCGGGTCTACACGAATGCCGCAGGGGAAGCTATGGTGAGCGCATGGCCACAAGCTCGTCCAAGTTCAGGAAACGAATCGAATCCGTCTGTGCGCCACTGCCAGGCGCAGAGGTCTCCGACCCCTGGGGCATGGGACACGAAGTCTGGAAAGTCGGGGAAAAGATATTCGCGTGCTCCGGCATATCCAGACCCGGCGTGACCGTGAAGACGAGTGACACCGAAACTGCAGGCATGCTCATCGAGGCAGGCATCGGCGCTCGGGCACCCTATTTTCACAAGAGCTGGATTCTTCTGCCGGAGGACGTCGCGGATGACGAACTCCGGCACCGCTTGGTGACCTCGTACGACCTTGTCCGCGCCGGCCTGACCAAGAAAGTCCGCGCGACACTTCCGGAACGGGAGGGCTGATCCGGCATCGAGCCCGAGTCGCGCTTGATTTCCGCCAGCGTTTCAAGCCATCTCCCCGTATGGGAATCGGGCACATGAATGCGGACTGGATAGCGGTCGACTGGGGCACGTCGAACCTGCGGGCCTGGGCGGTCCGGGACGGAACGGCCGTCGCCAAGTCGGGCTCGGACAAGGGCATGGGGGTGCTGGCACCCGATGCCTTCGAATCCGCGTTGCTGGACGTCATCGAACCCTGGCTTGGCGCGGGGCCGATGCAGGTCGTTGCGTCCGGCATGGTGGGCGCGAAACAGGGCTGGCAGGAGGCTCCCTACGCGACCGTGCCCTGTGCACCGACGGGAACTGGTGCCGTTCGGCCCGACGTGTCGGACCCGCGGCTCGACGTGGCAATCCTGCCCGGCATTGCGCAGGACAAGCCCGCTGACGTCATGCGGGGCGAGGAGACGCAGATCGCCGGATACCTTGCAGGGAGCCCCGGATTCGACGGCGTCATTTGCCTGCCGGGCACGCACTCGAAGTGGGTGCACGTGTCCGCCGGAGAGGTGGTGAGCTTTCGCACCTTCATGACCGGCGAGCTCTTCGCGCTGCTTTCCACCGGATCCGTCCTGCGACACTCGGTGGGCAAGGGCTGGGATGACTGCGCGTTCGCTGAGGCCGTCGACGATGCCGTGGGAAGGCCGGAAGCAATTGCCGCGCGACTGTTTGCCCTGCGTGCGGAAACCCTGCTCGCCGGTCTCGGCAAGGGCACCGCAACGGCACGACTGTCCGGCCTGCTGGTTGGCGCCGAGCTCGCAGCCGCGCGTGCCTATTGGCTGGGACAGCGAATCGTTCTGGTCGGCGAAGGCAGGCAAGTCTCGCACTATGCCACGGCACTTGCCTCTCTCGGTGCAGAGGCCGAAACCGCGGACGCCACGCAGGCAACGCTGGCGGGTCTTGCCGCCGCACGCGCCCGACTGCAGGAGCCATCATGAGCCGACCCCTGATTGCCATTCTTCGCGGAATCGATCCGGACGAAGCAGTGCCGATTGCCGAAGCCCTGATCGGGGCCGGAATTGACAGAATCGAGGTGCCGCTGAATTCGCCGTCGCCGTTCAGGTCGATCGAACGATTGGCGGATGCCCTTGGCGACAGGGCACTGATTGGCGCCGGCACGGTCCTGACCGAGGCCCAGGTCCAGAACGTCAAGGCCGCCGGCGGGGCGCTGGTGGTTTCACCCAATTGCGATCCTGCAGTGGTGGCGGCCACGAAGTCACTGGGAATGCAGAGCTTTCCGGGCGTGATGACGCCAACGGAATGTTTCGCCGCCCTGGCGTCCGGCGCCGACGGGCTGAAGGTCTTCCCTGCATTCCTTATGGGAACGGAAGGGTTGAAGGCGCTTCGCGCCGTGCTGCCCGCCAAGACCCAAGTCTACATGGTCGGAGGCGTGAGCGCGGAGAATTTCGGCGACTGGGTTCGCGCAGGTGCAAGCGGGTTCGGGCTCGGAAGTTCCTTGTATGCTCCCGGACTGGACGCAGGCGAGATTGCGGACAGGGCAAGGGTGGTGGTGGCTGCTTGGGAGGAATGCGACCAATGAGCGAAGTGTACGACGAGACGTCTTGCCAGCTGGGGGAAGGTCCGCTCTGGCATCCCGAGCGTCAGCAACTCTACTGGTTCGACATCCTGGAGGCACGTCTCCATACGCGCGAAGAAGGCCGAGCCCGCAGCGTTCAGTTCGACGAGATTGTGTCTGCCGCCGGATGGGTGAGCGACACAGAGTTGCTGATCGCCTCGGAAACGCGGCTGTTCCTGTACGATGTCGATCGCGACCGCAGCGAAGATGTCGAGGGCCTGGAGGCCGGTGATCCCGGAACGCGGTCGAACGACGGACGTGCCGACCCTTGGGGAGGGTTCTGGATCGGGACGATGGGAAAGCGCAAGGGCAGCGGTGCGGGAGCGATCTACCGCTACTACCGCGGCGAGTTGCGCCAGCTCTATCCCGGCATCACGATTCCGAACTCCATCTGCTTTCTGCCAGGTCTCGATGGCGCCTTCTTCGCCGACACGCCGACAGGCAAGATCATGCGGCAGGACCTCGATCCTGATCACGGCTGGCCAGATGGCGGCCCGGAGGTGTTCCTGGACCTGTCCGCCGACGGGCTGCACCCGGACGGGTCGGTCGTGGATGCCGCAGGCAATCTCTGGAATGCGCAGTGGGGTGCGTGGCGGGTTGCATGCTACGGCCGCGACGGCGAATTCCTGAAGGCAACGGAATTCGACGCGGCCCACACGTCGTGCCCGGCCTTCGGCGGACCGGGACTCTCCACGCTGTATTGCACGACCGCGCGGGAAGACTTGAGCGAGGCGGCCAAGGCGCGCTCCGAAAGGCACGGCATGACCTTTGCAGAGGCTGACGCAGGCATCGGCCAGGCGGAACACCGGGTTCTTCTGTAGCCTGAACCTGCCGCCCTGCGGACGCAATCTCGCCCGGGACGCCGCCGTCCGGACGGCGGCGAATCGATTGCAGGGCCCGTCCGGAACTGGCGGCCGTGGAACGACCCAGCTCAATCCTCGGAGGGCGTCATGAGACCCATCATGGCACCGGTCGGATCCTCGATTATGGCGATGCGACCCACGGTCCCGACATCGAAGGGCTGGCGATGAACCTTGGCGCCGGCGGCTTCAGCGGCTCCGGCAGCGGCATCGACGTCATCCACCGCGAAATACGTGAACCAGTGCGCCGGGACTCCCGCGAGTTCCATGCCGCTCATGTCCATCATGCCGGCAACCATGTCGTCGCCAAGCTTGGCGACCGTATAGTCCCCCTCTCCGCCTGGAACGGGCATCGTCTCGAATGTCCAGCCGCAGGTTGCGCCGTAATACTCCTTGGCACCCTCCACGTCGCGGGTCATCAACTCGTTCCACCAAACCTTGCCATGATTTTCGGACACCATTCGCCTCCTTTTTCAGATCTCGCGTTGCCTTGCGCTACCACATGAATTCGCGGTGACGCAGATCATTGGGCAACTCATTAGAATCTTTGTCACGACGTTCGCAACCGGCTTGGACCACCAAACGCCGGCCTACCTCGGGATTTTTTCGGCAAGAACCCCGAAATCCGATCGGGCAATCCGGAATGTGGATGCATGTCCACCGATCGCGCGATCTGCTGGAGTCAGCTGAATGAAGGGCTTCCTCGCCTCTTGCGCGAAAGGGACAGGGCTCCAGTGACGCGTGACGGACGCGAGGCAATGCGGGTCTTGATCCGGAATGGTCTGCAGTCCTGACGATACGTCTTTCCCGGCCGCCGCGGCGAATTCGGCCGGAAGCCCGGGATGCGGCGTCGTCGGCTTCGTGACGTGCCTTCTGGCCGGACAGGCGCTTCCGCCCAGGCACGCAGCGCGGACCATGAAGGCGCCCTTCGGGAGCGCCATCGCCGGGACGACGCCTCTGGCCTGGACATGGCACCCGCGAACCATTCGTCGAACGGGAGGAACCGATGAATGCGCAGCAGGTCGCCTCTTCGCAGCTTCATGCCGAAGAGACCTCAACCTGCATTGACGGAAGGCGGCACCACTGGCTGCACCACGGGCGTTGATGCTGCAGCTGCGCCGCCTCAGACTCTCACGCCTTCGCAGGAGACGGTTTCCCCTCCATCGACATCGCCGTGAACGATCGGAGGAGCGCCATCCGTGCCCAAGCTGTCATCCGTTCTCGACGATCGGAAGATATCGGAATGCCCAGTCGTTGTAGCCGGACTCGCCACGGTACCAGGCAACCTCGGACCCCGGATCCTCGTCGTGGTTCCAGCGAGGTCGGAGACCTTTCAGGCCACTCTTCAGCACGAGGCGTCGGCGCTTCTGGCTGAGTCGAATGCGCTCGGCCAAGGCAGCGCTGTCCCAGCGCCGCATGACCATTGCGCGAAGTTTCTCTTCGGTGTCCGCATGCCCGGAAATCCCCGAAAGATTCCGTCGCTCGTCCGGGTCGCCCTCCACGTCGAAGAGAAGCGGGGGATCGTCTGCCGAGTGGATGTACTTGAAGCGGCCCCGCCGGACCATGAAGATCGGTGCGGTCGCGGCCTCGGCCAGGTATTCGGCATAGATGGGCCGGTCGGGTTCCGGGTCCGCCAGCCTGGTCGAGAGGTCTTCGCCGTCCAGCGGCTCGACCGGGGAGGTCCATCCGCCGCCTTCGGCTAGTCCCATGAAGGTCGGCAACAGGTCCACAAGCGACACGGGCGTTGTCGCGCGGCCCGCAGAGAAGGCCCCTCCTGCGATGATCAGGGGCACCTTAACGGATGGTTCGAAGAAGTGCTTCTTGAACCACATGCCGCGCTCACCCAGCATTTCGCCGTGATCAGACGTGAAGACGATGACCGTGCTGCTGCGCAGCCCTGTCCTGTCCAGCGTCTCGATCAGTCGCCCGATCATCTTGTCAAGATAGCTGATCGAGCCGTAATACGCGCGCCGCGCCGTCAGGACATCGTCATCAGAAAATCGGGCATTCAACATCCCGAAGTCCGACAAGAGCCGAACCGAATGCGCATCATGCTGGTCTTCCGGCAGCGCCGGCACCTTGGGCAAGGGGATGTCCGCGTCCTCGTACAGGTCCCAATACTCTTTCTGGCAAAGATAGGGTTCGTGCGGATGGGTGTAGGAGACCTGGAGGAAGAACGGGCGGTCGTCCTCTGACCGCACGACATTGTAGAGATGCTGCACCGCCTGAAACGTCACCAGATCGTCAAAGTCGATCTGCGTTGACCGTTCGCACACCCCGGCAATCGTCACGGAACGGGCATCGTTCGTGTCTCGCTCCCCCTCGTCACCCCAGTTCGGCACCCAGGAGAAATCGGCCGGGTAGAGATCGGGGGTCAGTCGGCGCTCGAAGCCGTGGTGCTGATCGGGGCCGATGAAGTGCATCTTGCCCGAGAGCGCGGTTTGGTAGCCGGCGCCGCGCAGGTAGTGCGCGTAGGTCGGAATCGTGGCGGGCAGTTCGGCGGCATTGTCGTAGGCCCCGATTTCCGAACAGAGCCTTCCCGTCACCATCGATGCGCGTGACGGTGAACAGAGCGGGAAATTGCAGTATGCCGTCTGGAAGACCGTGCCTTCCGTGGCCAAGCGGTCCAGGTTCGGCGCTTGGCAGATCGGGTCGCCGTAGCAGCGAAGGAACTGGGCGGCCAACTGGTCGACCTGGATGAACAGGATGTTTGGTCTCATGGGAAGCGCTGTCCGAAAATTGTCGACAATCATACTATCCAAGTTCTACTATCCGGCAAGTGTGGATTCGGCAGCGTTCGGGGGCATGCGCGAATGGAATGGAACTTCCTGGCGGTTCTGAGGGACTTTGACCTCTTGATGCTGGGCCTGCTGAACACGCTGAAAGTCACTGGCCTGGCGCTTCTGTTCGGTGTTCCCCTCGGGCTGGCTCTCGCCCTCTCACGCCTTTCGACGTTCCGAATCCTCTCAGGCATCGCCGGGTTCATCGTCGAGTTCTTCCGCACGACTCCGCCGCTGGTGCAGCTGTTCTGGTTCTTCTTCGCGCTGCCGATCCTGATCGATGTACGCATGACTCCGCTGATCGCGGCAGTCGTGACCTTCTCAATCCAGTCTTCGGCGTTCTTTGCCGAGATTTTCCGGGGCGGCATCCTGTCGATCGACAAGGGACAGTGGGAAGGGGCCAAGGCCATCGGCATGACCTATGGCCAATGCCAGCGCCGGATCATCCTGCCACAAGCGATCAAGCGGATGATCCCGGCATTCATGGAGCGCTCGATCGAGCTGTTGAAAACGACGACGCTGGTCTCGACCGTGGCCTACACGGATCTCATGTTCCAAGCCAACGAACTGGCGCAGAAGACCTTTCGCCCGCTTGAAGTCTACACCATCGTCGCGGCGATCTATTTCGTCCTGATCTTTCTCTTCAGCCAATTTTCCATTGCGGTCGAACACCGCCTTGCCAAGTCGGGCGAGGGGACGGTGCGCTGATGGCCCACAACTGGGACTTTGCCACGATCCTGCAGAACTGGCCCGTTCTCTGGGTCGGCATCAAGGGAACGGTGTTCATTTTTGTCATTACCGCAATTCTTGGCCTCGGCGGCGGGCTGATCGTCGGTATCGCGCGTTACTCGAAGTCGCCTTTCGTCAGCTGGCCCGCCCGCGCCTTCGTCGAGGTCTTCCGCAACACGCCCGTGCTCGTCCAGATCATCTGGTTCTACTACGCGTTCCCGATCCTGACCGGGATCGAGACCGATCCGTTTCTTGCCGCCGTCCTTGGCATTTCCCTCAACACCATGGCGTTTTCGGCCGAGATCTACCGCGCGGGCATCCAGTCCATCAACCGGGCCCAGTGGGAGGCAGGCAAGGCCATCGGCATGAACTACAACCAGACGCTGCGCCGCATCATCCTGCCCGTCGCGGTCAAGCGCGTCCTGCCCGCCCTGACCAACCGGGGAATCGAGGTCTTCAAGATGTCCACGCTGGCGTCCGTGGTCGGCTACGTCGAAACGCTCAACCAGGCCAAGCTGATCTCGGACCTGAATTTCAACCCGATCGAAAGCTACACGGCCGTGGCTGTCATCTTCTTTGTCGTGCTCTATCCCGTGGTCCAGGGAACCTACGTGCTTGAGCGCATGTTGCGAAAGGGCGACTGATGTCCGAGATTCTCCGCATCGAGAACCTGCACAAGAGCTTCGGCGACCTGGAGGTCCTGAAGGGCATCGACCTGGCCGTGCAGGCCGGGGAAACCGTGGTCCTTCTCGGATCTTCCGGTTCGGGCAAGTCCACCATGCTGCGCTGCCTGAACTTCATGGAGACGCCGACCGAGGGAAAGATCCACTTGAACGGCGAGTTGATCGGGACAGAGCGTGGCGGCCGGATGCGCTACCGCGAAGCCGAGCTTTGCGCATTGCGCGCGCGGATCGGCATGGTCTTCCAGCACTTCAACCTGTTCCCGCACATGACGGTTCTCGAAAACGTCATGGAGGGCCAGGTCATCGTTCTGGGCCGCGGGAAGCCAGAAGCGCAGGACAAGGCAATGGCGCAACTTGACCGCGTCGGCCTCGCCGAGAAGGCCGCCGAGTATCCCGCGCGCCTCTCCGGCGGGCAGAAGCAGCGCGTGGCCATCGCGCGGGCGCTGGCAATGGACCCTGAAGTGATGCTCTTTGACGAAGTGACCTCGGCGCTCGATCCCGAGCTGGTGGGCGAGGTGCTCAAGACCATCCGGCAACTTGCCGAAGATGGCATGACCATGCTCTGCGTCACGCACGAGCTGGGCTTTGCATATCACGTCGCCAACCGCGTGCTGTTCCTGCACGAGGGCACAATTCTGGAGCAGGGCGAACCTCAGAGCATTCTGAAGGCTCCTGCAACCGACCGAATGAGCGAATTCCTGGAAGGGCATTCGCTCTTCAAGCTGCCGGATTGACGGCAGGCCAACCCAAACACGGAAAGGATCGAATGATGAAACTGCTGAAACGAACGGGGGCCGCTCTTCTTGCCGTCCTTGCCGCGCTTGCGCTGACAATCGGCGCGGCGCAGGCGCAGTCGACCTGGGACAGAATCCAGGAAACCGGCAAGTTGCGCATGGGGGTCACGCAAGCCCCGCCGTGGTATTCGAAGAATCCGGCCACGGGCGAATGGGAAAGCGGGCTGATCGTCTCCATCGGCAAGTCCATGGCGGAGGAACTGGGGGTCGAGCTTGAAATGTTCGAGGTCACCTGGGCCACCGCCATCGCGGCGCTTCAGGCCGACAAGATCGACATGATGTTCCTGGATGCCACGCCCAAGCGGGCGATGGTAGTGGACTATCCGAAACAGCCGCTGCTCTACATCTCGCTGGCGGTGCTGGCCGACGACGAGCTGCCGGTTTCGAGCTGGGAAGACCTGAACAAGCCCGAAGTGACGGTGGGCGTGCCGCAGGCGACCTCGATGGATGCCTTCCTGACGCGTACCATCCCGAACGCCGACATCCAGCGCTTCCCGGACAACGGTGCCGCGATCGCCGCGTTCCAGTCGGGCCGCGTCGACGCCGTTTCGCTCTTCCACCCGCCGCTTCTGGCCGCGCGCCAGAAGCTGGGCCGAGGGCAACTGGTCATTCCGACACCGGCCTTTTCGTCGCCGTCTTCCATCGCCGTGCGCCGCGAAGACGACAAGACCTTCCGCGACTGGGTCGATCACACGATCTTCTACTACTACGAGACCGGTCGTACGCAACGCTGGTACGAGGAGTTCCTGAGCGAATTCGGCCTTGATCCGAAGGCCTCGCCAGTCATCCAGCGCGAACTCCTGTTCAACAACTGAGACCGCATGCGGCGGCGGCGCCATGGTCGCCGCCGCACACCAAGGTGCCTGAATGAAGAGTCCCGCTGGAGTCCCGTCCCGCGATGCGGCTGACGACGACCACCCCGGCCTGATCCCGATCTGCGTCAATGGCGACATCCTTGAGCAGAACGATGCCGAGGTGTCCGGGTGAACAAGTCTGCGGCCGCTCTCAGTCCGGTCGAAGACCGGACCCTGCGCGAGCAGGTCCGGCGCCAGGTTCTTGACAGGGTTCTGGACGGCCATTTCAAGCCGGGACAGAAACTGGTGGAGACCGCGCTGTCGTCACAGCTTAGGGTCAGTCGCGCGCCCCTGCGCGAAGCGCTTCGGGAGCTCGTCGACCAGGGCATACTCGTCAGCGAACCTTACAAGGGGTTCCGCGTCCGCCCGGTATCCGAACGCGACCTGACGGAACTTTACTCGATGCGGACCGCGCTTGAGAAATTCGCCTTCACCCTGGCCTGGCCGCTACGCACGCCTGACAGCCTCGATCTGCTCGGCAAGAGATACGCCGAGTTGATGGCCATCCACCGTACCCGGGACCAGGCCCGTGCGATCGAACACGAAATCGCGTTTCACAGCTGGGTCTACGAGACGACGGACCATCGCCTTCTCATGACCCATTGGTCCCGTCTGTCGCAACTCGTGCGCATTTACATGTCGCTGCATCACAACTTGCATGGTTCACACGGGGTTTTCGGCAAAATGACGACGCGCTACCGCGAACTCGCGGGTGGCGACAGCCTGGACGCCATGCTTTCCCACATCGACGAACACATGGCTCAGGGCTTTGATTCCGTCCTCAAGGCACTGAGATAGGCAGCGACGCCTCGAGGGGGAGCTTCTCCCGCTGCGGGGTGGCGACGGCCATGACAGACGTAGCAATCCTGGTCCCGGTTGGACCAGGCAGTGCGCCCTTCCCGATGTTTCGACAACCGGATTCGTCGACGCCGCGCCAGCGAGCCGACGCGCAGGTTGCCAGCCCGACGCGCACGTGTGATTAGGGACCTCGCCACAATCCCGGAACTGGCGAGATCGACCGGATGCCCGAATTCCAAGCACCAGATGGCGCGCGTCTCCACTTTGCCGACGACGGCGCGGGCCTGCCCGTCCTCGCGCTTTCAGGCCTCACGCGAAACGGCAGCGACTTCGACTATGTCGCGCCGCACCTCGCGGACTCCGTACGTCTCATCCGCCTGGACTGTCGGGGCCGTGGAAAGTCCGAGTGGACAGGCCCGGAAACCTACACCGTTGCCGTCGAATCGGGAGACGCGATCGCTCTCCTCGATCATCTCGGGCTGGACCGTGTCGCCGTCATCGGCACGTCACGCGGCGGATTGATCGCCATGGTGCTCGCCAGCGTCGCAAAGGAACGCCTTCTCGGGGCCTGCCTCGTGGACATCGGACCCGAGATCTCCGCGTCCGGGCTTGAAGCCATCCGCAACTACGTCGGCAAGAATCCGACGCAAGAGACCTATGCCGAAGCGGCGGAAATGCGTGCCGAGCTGATGAAGGGATTCGAGCACGTGCCCGAGAGCCGCTGGGAAGAAGAGGTACGGAAGCACTACTTGGATTCGCCTTGCGGACTGAAGATCAACTACGACCCGGCGCTTCGCGACGCCTTCCTTTCCGCAGCCTCGGCGCCCACGCAGGATCTCTGGCCGATGTTCGATGCGCTCAAAGGCCTGCCGCTTGCGCTGGTCCGCGGCGCGAATTCCGACATCCTTGCCCCGGAAACCGCCCAGGAAATGTGCCGCCAGCGCCCCGACATGATCTTCGCCGACGTGCCTGATCGCGGTCACGTGCCCTTCCTTGACGAGCCGGAAGCGCTGGCCGCCATACGGAAATGGATCGGAAGGCTGGCATGAACATCGATCGAATCGTCGCCGCCGCCGAAAGACTTGCGGGGCACGCGCTTCGCACGCCGCTTCTGAACGCGCCGCTCCTGGACGAAGCGGCAGGTCGCCGTGTCCTCGTGAAAGCCGAATGCTTGCAGCGGACCGGTTCGTTCAAGTACCGGGGCGCGCGGTCGGCCCTCTCGGCGCTGTCCGGAAACGCCAGGGAACGGGGCGTGCTTGCCTTCTCGTCGGGCAACCATGCGCAGGGCGTCGCCTGCGCGGCGTGCGAGATGGGCGTACCGGCCGTGGTCGTCATGCCTGGCGACGCACCGGCGCTCAAGATCGCCAATACGCAGGCTTACGGCGCCGAAGTCGTGCTCTACGACCGGGCGGCCGAGGATCGCGATGCCATCGGCACGGCGCTCGCGGAAGAGCGCGGTCTCGCGCTCGTCAAGCCCTTCGACAACGAGGAGGTGATCGCCGGACAGGGCACCTGCGGCCTCGAGATCGCGGACCAGGCATCGGCAGCAGGGATCAGTGAGGCCGACGTTCTTGTCCCTTGCGGCGGTGGCGGACTGAGTTCGGGCATCGCGCTCGCGCTTGAAGCGCGTGCGCCGCATCTTTGCGTTCGCCCGGTGGAACCCGAAGGTTTTGACGACGTCACGCGGTCCCTGATCGCCGGCACGCCTCAGGCCAACGCGAGAATGGCCGGCTCGATCTGTGACGCCATCGTCACGCCCGCGCCTGGCCGGCTGACGTTCCCCATCCTGCAAAGGCTCTGCGGCCCCGGCATTGCCGTGCCGGACGAGGATGCGCTTCGTGCCGTTGCAGAGGCGTTCGCCCGGCTCAGGATCGTGCTTGAACCTGGCGGCGCCGTTGCGCTGGCCGCCGCGCTCTTCCATCGTGAAGACGATCGGGACGTGATTGTCGTGGCATCCGGCGGCAACCTGGATTCGGCCGTCTTCCGGAACGCGCTGAATCTGCTTGGCAAAGCTGATTGACGCTGACAACCATGGACACGCGAAGTGGTGTTGAGGGGCGTGGATCCATGAACATCTGCCGACTTGAACATGTCGACCTGCATTGCCGCGAGGACGGCGACCCTGACGGGGTGCCGGTTGTCTTTTCCAACTCGCTTGGAACGGACTGCAGGCTCTGGGACCCCATCCTGCCATTCCTGCCGTCAGGTCTTCGCCTGGTCCGTTACGACATGCGGGGACACGGGCTCTCGTCCTGCCCAGAGCCTCCGTACCCCATGGGCGCCCTCGTCGCCGATGCGGAAGCGCTGCTCGACCATCTGGGAGTACGGGATGCGGTATTCGTCGGATGCTCGATCGGGGGCATGATCGCCCAAGGCCTGGCAGTGAAGCGATCCGACCAGGTTCGCGCCATGGTCCTGTCGAACACGGCCGTGAAGATCGGCACGGCGGAGACGTGGCAGGAAAGGATCGATGCAGTGAAGGCTGGCGGCATCGAGTCCCTGGCCGACGCCGTCATGGAGCGGTGGTTCTCGCGCGAATTCCGGGCCTCGTCCGAGCTCGTCGCCTGGCGGAACATGCTGACTCGTCAGCCGGCCGACGGCTACATAGGCGGCTCGGCCGCGATTTCGGGAACCGACTTCCACACCACGACAGCGAACCTGACCTTGCCGACGCTGGTCATCGCCGGAAGCGAAGACGGCTCGACGCCGCCGGACCTGGTTCGCGAGACCGCGAATCTCGTCAAGGGAAGCCGGTTCGCGCTGATCCGGCAGGCCGGGCATCTTCCAATGGTGGAAAGGCCCGAGGAATTCGCCGGGCATCTCACGGCATTCCTGGACGATCTCGGGCATGGCTGAACGATCGGAACCGGCAGGAAAGCGGCCCCCGCACCGCCGGGCGGATTGGCGTTCCGTCACGAGGGTGCCAGGACATGTGCCTTCACCGTCCTGCCGATCACCGCACCCGGGAGATGTACCATGACCGACCGGCACGAGGCAGGCATGGAGGCTCGCCCCGCCGCCCTTGGCGACAGCAATGCGGATCAGGCCGTGGCCGCGACAAAGGAATTCGTCGCAAGCGCCCGCGAAATCGGCCGCACGCTCGCGAGCGTCGCGGAAGCCGAACATCCCGACATGAACATCGACGGCGTGTTCGGCCTGCAAAACCAAGTTGGCACGCCATCGGCTGAAGCGCGGTCATTCGCGCGTGCGTCCGCACAAGGGAGAGGACGGAAATGAGCCGGATCAGGGCGGCAGTCTGTCGCGCGTTCGGAGAGCCGTTGACCATCGAGGAACTGGAGCTCGCCCCGCCAGGCACGGGCGAGGTCGAAGTGGCGATCAGGGCCTGCGCGGTCTGTCACTCGGACATTGCCTACGCAGCCGGTGCCTGGGGCGGGCGGCTGCCTGTCGTCTACGGCCACGAAGCCTCCGGCGAAGTGGCGGCAGTTGGCCAAGGCGTCACGGGATTCCAGCCAGGAGACAAGGTCATCGTGACGCTCATCAAGTCATGCGGAACGTGCCATGGCTGCGCGACCGGGCGGCCCGCACTATGTTCGGGATCGGGGCACGCGGCGCCGCTGCAGGGGCCGGACGGCGAGCGCGTCCTGCGCGCAATGTACTGCGGCGCCTTTGCGGAAAGAACCGTCGTTCACGAAAGCCAGATCGTGCGCGTTCCGGACAACATTCCGTATGACGCGGCTTCGCTGCTTTCCTGCGGGGTCATCACGGGCGTGGGCGCGGTGATCAACTCCGCGAGGCTCAGGCCTGGCGAGAGCGCCGTCGTCATCGGCGCCGGCGGCGTAGGCCTCAATGCCATACAGGGTGCGCGGATCGCAGGCGCAGGCCGGATCGTTGCCATCGACCTGGTTCCGGAAAAGCTGGAGGATGCACGCGCCTTCGGCGCGACGGACGGCATTCTGGCAAGCGACGGCGACCTGGTGGACAAACTCCGTGCCCTGCTTGGCAAGGGGGCGGACGCGGTCTTCGTCGCCGTGGGCGCAACTTCCGCTTTCGACGGCGCGCCGTCCTTGCTTGCGCCCGGCGGCCGGGTCGTCCTGGTCGGCATTCCTCCGTCGGGCGAACTGGCCTCCTACGACCCTGACATCGTCGCAAGCGCCGGGCAGATGCTGCTTGGTGCCAAGATGGGCGATACCGTGCTGGCCCGCGACATCCCCTGGTTGACCGAACTCTATCATCAAGGCCGCCTCAAGCTTGACGAGCTCATTACCGGGAGATGGAGACTTGATCAGATCAACGAGGCCATCGCGGACACGAAAACGGGAAAGGCCCGGCGAAACGTCATTGTGTTCCAGTAGCCGACATCCATGCGCAACGGACACTTGCCGCGATTCCGAACCGGCCTTGGCCGAAGCCTGTGCATCCTCTGGACCCGAACCGTGATTGGTGATTGGCTGACCCGGCGCATTCGCAACCGCCATTCGGAGGCATCCTCCCTTGCGACTTGATGATCTCGTCGTGATCGTAACAGCCCCTCCCGCACCCGGATGGGGCGGGCGCTACTGGATCCTGGTCAAGGTCACGACCGATGACGGCATCACAGGGTGGGGCGAGTGCTACGCAAGCTCGGTCGGGCCGGATGCAATGACCGCCGTCATCCGGGACGTGTTCGAGCGGCACATGCAGGGCCAGGCACCCGCCAATGTCGAGAAGATGTTCCGGCGCGCATATTCCAGCGGATTCACGCAGCGCCCCGACCTGACGGTTATCGGCGCGTTCTCCGGTCTCGAAATCGCGTGCTGGGACATTCTCGGCAAGGCGCGGGACTGTCCGGTGTGGGAACTGCTGGGCGGCCGCATGAACGACCGGATCCGGGCCTATTCCTATCTCTACCCACTCCGGCATCACGACCTGCCAAGGTTCTGGGGCGATGCGGACATGGCGGCGGAGTCGGCCCTGTGCCTCGCGGACCAGGGCTACACGGCGGTCAAGTTCGACCCGGCCGGCCCGTACACCATGCGGGGCGGCCACCATCCGTCGCGCTTCGACATCGAGACCTCGGTTCAGTTCTGCGCGCGCATTCGCGAGGCGGTCGGGCCGCGCGCCGACCTCCTGTTCGGCACCCATGGACAGTTCAATCCGGCGGGTGCAATCAGGCTCGCGCGAGCCATCGAACCCTACGACCCGCTTTGGTTCGAGGAACCGGTGCCCCCTGACGCACCCGAATCCCTCGGCCAGGTGGCAAGGGCGACCTCGATCCCGATCGCGACGGGCGAGCGGTTGACAACGCGAGCCGAATTCGCGGCTGCACTTTCAAATGGCGCGGCGATACTGCAGCCGGCCCTCGGGAGGGCAGGCGGCATCTGGGAAGGGCGGAAGATTGCGGTCCTTGCCGAATCCGCCGGGGCGCAGCTTGCGCCGCATCTCTATGCGGGTCCCGTGGAATGGGCGGCGAACCTGCATCTTTGCGTCTCGATTCCGAACCTCCTGATTGCAGAAACCATCGAGACGGCGTTTCACGACGCGCTCATCAAGGGCAGGATCCGTGTCGAGGACGGCTACGTCCCGGCGCCGGAAGGTCCAGGTCTGGGCATCGAAGTGGACGAGGCGCTGGCGCGGAAACATGCCTATTCCGGCGACCGCCTGCATCTCGAAATGCAGGACGATCCCCCGCGCCATGATCGGACCCAGCTGTTTGAAGGCGGCGCGCCGGTCGGCAAGGCACTGGATTCATGATGCCGCTTCCGCGCTGCATCCAAGTTACGGCTGCATGTCCAAGATCCGCACCCTGCCCCTCCGGGGCAGGGGCAGGTCGTGTTGCGTTCAACTTGGGCCGCCCTTTTTGCGCAGCCATCGACCACGGATGCACGTGACGCCTGCACATGACCGGAAAGGACCTCGGTGCTGTCAATGGCCGCGTTGGGGCAGGGGGGCGGTTCACGAGGCCGCGACGTTCCGGTCGGGCGAGATGAGGCCGGCACAGGCCCGTGGCAATTTCCCGGAGGGCCAAAGGACTCTCGCAAGGTCATGCACGGCTTGCCGCCTGAACCAGTGACCGGCAGCCGAGTCGATCGTTTCTTCCAGCCGGAGCGAGATTTCCAGTGTTGCCGAACGATCCACTCGGGCAGTCATGGGAGCGGGATTGCCGAGGCGCTCCTGGATTTCTGGTAGGTTCCGGAGAGCGCCTCGTAGAGCTTGTCGAGACGGTCCGCCCGTTCCACCAGACGCCTGCGCTCCGGATCATCGAGACGGTCGATCTCGTCCCTGATGCTCCAGCAGGACCAGTAGGCATTCCTTCGATTGTACTGTCCATTCTCCAGACCAAAGACCTCTGCGAGGATCTTCAGGTCATGCGGTATCGCAAAGCTGTCTCGGCTGTTCTCGTGGCTGAAGAGGTAGAAGAAGTTGTCGAAACCCGCCCACGTGATCGCGGAGAGGCAAAGCGAACACGGCTCGTGAGTCGACAGGAAGATCAATTCATCCGTCCCGGGGCGATCCTCCAGTTCGTAAAAGCTCTTCAGGCACTGGATCTCCCCGTGCCAGAGCGGATTGGCGGTCTCGTTGTTGGTGTCCGCCAGGACCAGGCCCAGGTCCGATTTCCGCAGAAGAGCGGCGCCGAAAACCTTGTTGCCGGCGGCAACGCCACGCGTCGTCAGCGGCACGATCTCGAATTCGATCGTCTCAAGGAGTCGGGAAAGCAGGCGAACTCGATCTCCTGGCAGTTCGAAAGTTTCACGCTTGGTCATGCACGCCCCCTCTCCGCTGACGTCCCGATCTTAGCGATCCGCACGCGATCACGCCAATGCTCCCAATCGTTCGCGTGCCGCGCCGAACCACCATGCGAACACGCCATGCGACTCGGGCCAGAGCGGCGACCAGGTGGAGCAGGTCTCGCGAGACAGCCTCCGCATGGCCGGCACCACCCGCGTCGACGAACCGCAGCGTGGCCAAGAGCACCCACCCGCCGTCGCGAAGCGCAACCCCTTCCAGCATCCTCGCAGCGGGGTCCGCAAACCGGAGGCGCGAGACGCCTTCCCGGACGCAATTCGCCCGCTTCTCGTTCTGACAGATCCGGCGAGTCTAGGGCGCGAGCGCCTCGCAGGCCATGTCCGGCGCGATTGCGCAAGAGGCCGCTTCGGGACGTTTGGGCAGTGATTCACGCATCCAGCCAGCAAGATCCGGCACGATGATGTCGCCGCCCAGGCACAGTTTCGGCTCAAAGACGATCCACGGACCGCCGGCGTCGCCGCGCCCGCGATCAAAGCGGCGCTACCAGCTCACGGCTCAAAGTCGCACGCGCCCAAGGCATGCCGAATGGCCGGACCTAGCCGGGAATGAGGCTTGCCCGCCAATGCTTCGGCGAACATGTGAGGCGGCGCGTCAGGCACGTCTTGGCAGGTCGAATTGTCCTGTCGCACGCCTGCCTCCATGTCGTTGTTTTCCGAAGGTGAATCATGTGGCCGTGCGGAAGCCAAACGGAATCTCTTCGAATGCGACAGCCCTGGAAGCACTCGATGGTTGATCGAGAAATTGACTCGACCTGCGCATTGCAGATATGGCATGCCGGTGGCAATGCACCGGCGACGAGACTCGTGACAGGAAGCTTGGACATGTGGATGGCGGGCTTATGGATTCATGCGCGCAGTGCACTCGCCTTCGGAAATCGGTCTGTTTCAAGGTCTGAGGCGTATGCTTCATTCAGCGCCGCGATGCACGGCTTCGATCCGATAGCTGCGTGAAGGGAAAATTCGGCATAATTTCCAAACCTGTAGAGTTGGAAGGCGCGGCATTGGCCTCAGAAGTAGTGTTCGGCCACGGCTATGCGCATTACGGCTACTTCCCAGACGGAGTGCCGGAAGTCCTGTCGTTGCAGGCGTTGGGCACAGCTCAGCATGCCTATTTTGAGAAACTGCTCGAGACAATCAGGGCGGTGCCTGGAGAAGTGCACCGGATCCTCGATGTCGGATCGGGGACCGGAGCAAATGCCAAGAACCTCATTGAGGCAGGTTTCGATGTGGCCTGCGTTTCGCCCTCGGTGCAGATGAACGAGATGGCGCGGGCGAAGCTGCCTGAAGGCACGGAAGTGATCGATGCCAGGTTCGAGGACTTCGACACAAGTTGCCGTTTCGATCTCTGCATATTTGCGGAGAGCTTTCACTATATCGAGCTGGAACCGGCGTTGGCACAAGCTGCCAGGTATGCTGACAACGGTGTCGTGATCTTCGACTACTTCCGTCGTGACGGCGGCGGGACAGACCATGGTGACACCACGCGGAGCACCCATGCGTCGTTTCTGGAAGCTGTTGCGCGGCAGGGACAATTCGAAGTGCTGCACGATGAGGACGTGACCGGCGCGATCGCCCCAACTTTCGTGATCTATGAATACCTCAAGGTAACTGCTCACCCCATGCGTAGCGTGACTGGCTTGTCGCGAGCCGGGTGAACGG
>JAPPCV010000133.1 GCA_028824715.1 Boseongicola sp.
GTTCCGCCCGCCCGTGTGGGGACCCCCGCGGCACCGGGCAGCGGACAACCCTTTGGGCTGCCGGTGGCCGACTGGCATCAGCAGATCGGGGAGCCGACGATCGCCGACGCGATACTTGACCGCCTCGTCCATGGCGCGATCCGGTTCGAGCTGCACGGTTCGTCGATGCGCGCCGACAGCGCCGAGGCCGGGAAATGAGGGCCGGAGCCGGAGCCAGGCCGGAACGCCTGCCGGAACCGGTCCCGGGGGGTCCTGTGGATTTGTGGACGAGCCCTTCGGGCCGGCCCGCGCCCTCCGGGGCGTGTGGACAAGCCGTGGACGACGCCAGGGCGTCGCCCACCGCGTTGCCCACACTCGCGGGCCTCTCGCCCACAAGCTCCACAGGACCGCAACAGCAACAACCTTTTCGATTCGGATTCGAGGAAGGCGTCGCTGACGCTCCGGATGCGTGCCCGCGCATCGCCGGACTCACTTGCCGGCGGGCCAGCCCTCGCCGCCTGGCCTTGCGGCAGGGCCTTCGGGGAGATAGCTTCAGAACAGGAACGGAAGAGGAGACCAACTTGTCGAACACGGCCTGATCGCGTCGCTTCGCTCCGGGTGGCTCCCATGGTGACATTGGGTGGCTACTTTGAGTGAAATTGACCGGCTACGTTGGACGACACTGACCGGCTACTTTGGATGACATTAGGCTGGTACGTTGGTGAAATTCGGCACGTTCCGGTAGTGCGCGCCGATGAGCCGTTCCGACCGCCCGAGCGCGCCGGTGTCGAGGCTGGCCCATTTCCCGTCCGGCTTCCGGGTCATGTTGGCGATCACGGCGTGGGTGTGGAGGTGCGGCTCGAGGTTGCGGTTGGCCTTGTGCCGGAACGTGGCCGCCACCATGGACGGCGAAGGCACGCGGACGTGGCGCTTGCGTTCCCGGTCCCATTGCCGGACGACGAGCAGGTTGCCTTCCACGAAGTCGAGCGTCGCCCGCACCGCCTCGTCGTGCGCCCGGACGATCCGGCCGTCGCCCGCGACCAGCGCCGCGAGCGACACCGACTTCGGGGCCTGAAGCGTGACGTCGAGACCGGGCCGGTGCTCGCGCCTGCCGTCCCGGATGCGCCCGAGAGTGATGTCCGTTCCCGGAACCGCGCCGGCGAGGACCGCCTCGAAGCGGGAGGGGGCGACATGGCGCCCGAGGCCGAGCGCGGCCGCGCCCTCGCCGTGCCAGCGGCTGGCCTTCCGATGCTCCGGGTCGGCTTTCGCGTAGTAGCCGTCCCGCTCGAAGTAGCGGGTCGTCACGGCCGCGGAGGTCAGGGACGTGACGGTGGCGACCATGGGTGAATCCGTTCCGGCATGATGCGATCATACGGAATCGGCAGGCACGAAACCACCTGGGAAAGTCCGGATCGTCGGTCCGGCGAGTTGCTGCGCCGTCCGGGGATCAGGAATGCCGGAACCGCGCGCGATCCTTCGGGCCGGACGCTTCGGCGGTGGACAGGACCCTGCGCAATGTCGGACAAGGGCCGGCAGCGAACGACAACGGAACGAAAGGGGGCCGGGCATGACCGGGGAACGGGAGAAGGTGACGCGAACGGACGTGGCGGAGGCCGTGAGGGCCATGGCAGGCTTTCCGTGGCAAGAGATGCTGGACGTGCAGCGGGAGACGGCGCAGGCGCTACGCGGGATCCGCGAGGACAGCGCGAGGCCTGGCGGGGACGGCGCCGACGGAGAGGAGGCGTCCCCGACCCGGGCGGCCATCGCGGCAGCGAATTCCAGGGCGGAAATCGTCACGGCCCTGGAGGACGTGTCGGCGATGGTGGTGGCGACCAGGACCGCGGTCTACGAGTGCTCCGGCCGGCTTGCCAGTTGCGCGGGAACCCTGGACGCCATCCTGCTGGCCATCGAGGGCGTGCTGCGCGGGATCCGGTTCTGGGGCCCGGTCCTGTCGCTCCTGCTTCTCCTGAACGCATGCGACGAGATTTTTGCGTCGCTGTGGCCAGGCTGATCCGGACAGGGCCGTGCCGCCGGCTGGCCTTGTGGCGCGTGGGGTTGGGTTTCGCGCGGTGAGCGTCGCGCTCGAACTCCCCGCGTGGTCTTTTCGACCTTCAAGAGGCCCGCGTGAGCGTCGCCGCCTGTCGAACAGGCGTGCAGACAGGGCAGACCTTTGGTCAAGCGTCGAGAGTGTCGTCAAGTGTCTGGGACATCAATGATCGATTGGATTGCCGAGGAGATCCAGGTCCGCCAGGCGCACGGCTTTCTCGACAGACCCTGGTTCCTCGTCCGTCAGGTTGCGTTTTCATATTGAATTTCATCGCTCCATTGGCGATCCCGGTTCTGCTTGGGCGCAAAGGTATATACCCGTCTCATGGTATCCTGCGACGACTTGAGCAGGAAAAATGGAAGTGTGTTAGTCGGCAACTCAAATGGGTTGGGGGGAGCTTGCAGCTTTAGATTGTTCTTCAAACGGTCGATTGAATGAAACTTGTCAAATTGTAAATCCAGTGTTACAGGGAGTGGACGGGCTTGCAACCCAATCGGCGGGGCAGGGCGCAAGAGACATTGCAGACGGGAATTCAATGCTCCCCGTGACATCTCGCTCGCAACCGCCTGGAAGAACTGATGCAGCCGTTTCGATGCCGCGAGGTGAGACCATGATCAGAATTTGGGCAGGCATGAGATCGTGCAGCGCGGCAATGCTGCAACCCTGCCTATCTGCGAGCTGTAAGGGACATCCTCGCATCCTGCTGGGTTCGGCCAGCAATCCCACAATCAGCGCAGGAGTGGCGTGATGGCCAAGAGAGGCACCTTGCATGGATATGCGCGCGTCTCCACGGGCGAGCAGACAATGGAATCCCAGCTTCGCGAACTCAGGACGGCGGGCTGCGCGACCGTGGCCGAGGAACGTGCCTCGGGCGGGGATCCGTCCCGTCCGGTCCTGGCCGGCCTTCTCGACAGTCTGGTCGCCGGCGATACGCTCGTCGTCGTCCGGCTCGACCGCCTTGGCCGGTCCTTGCTGCACCTGCTCGAGACGATCACCGCCCTCCAGGCCCGGGGCGTTCATTTCCGGTCGCTGGGTGATCCGGTGGACACCGCGTCGCCGCAAGGCCGTTTCACGCTTCAGATCCTGGGCGCGATGGCCGAGTTCGAAAGGGCGCTGATTCGCGAGCGCACCATGTCGGGCCTCGCCGCGGCCCGTGCCGAAGGCAGAACGGGCGGCAATCCGGGACTGGTGTCGGGCGACCGGGCGATGTTGTCGCGCCTTCGCCTTGCGCGCCGGGACGCGTTCCTGGAGCGCCTGAACCGCAGCGCAGGCGACTGGGCGCCGGACGTGCGCAGGCTGCGCCCCGACATGCCCTGGCAGGACGTCCTGGCGGTGGTGAATTCGCGCCTGCCTGACTCGCGGCGCTGGACGCTGCAGCGCCTGGTGCGCGCAGCCAGGGCCTTTGTCGCCGAGGGGCTGCTGCCGGAGGCCGTCCTGGAGCGGGCGGCCGCGCGGCGGAAGGACGACCGGCTGCCGACGCTGGTGGCCGCGATGCGGGCGTCACGTCCGGACGTCACCCTGCAGGAGATGTGCGACATGCTCGAGGAGATGCACGTGCCGACGCCCCGCGGACGCACGACCTGGTATCCGTCCTCCGTCAAGTCGCTCCTTGATCGGGCGAAACAGTTGGGCCTTGCAACTTCGGTCTTGGGAGCAGACATGGACACGCAGGACATGACTTTCGAAAGCAAGGCACCCTGAGTCATCAGCCTTCCCTTTCACTTGGGCGATTTTGGCGGAGCTTGGGATTCACCTTCCGATAATCGAACGGCGGCTCGACCGCGCGGGTCTCGATCCGGAAGCGCATTTGGGTGTCGTGCCTCGCGCGATGCGCACGGTCCATACCGATTGCGATGTCAAGGCAGTCGACGCGCTTCCCTTGCTTGAAGTTCCAGAGAACTCTCGGCATGGTGCGCCGCGCCGTAGAGGCGGACTGTGAACAAGCCCCATGAAGGTCACTCTGAAAACCTGGAACTACCCCAAGTTGGTCTTCGTATGGATCCTGAATGTCGCGGTCTTCTCGGGCATCGTGTCGGGCGTTCTCAATATCCGGGACCTTGAGTCGATTGCGACGCTCTTCTCTGTCAT
The DNA here is from genome assembly GCA_028824715.1 of Boseongicola sp. GTDB lineage: Bacteria > Pseudomonadota > Alphaproteobacteria > Rhodobacterales > Rhodobacteraceae > JAJEFO01. Next base: position 4,115 of record JAPPCV010000133.1, read on the forward strand.
TGAAACGGACCCTTGGGGTCATTGGCCTTACATTTGCCTTCTGACCGTTGTCAGTGTCTTCAATGGGGTGTTTCCCAGACGGTTCAAAGAAGCCTTGGTGTTCTGGCCGGCGCTTCGCCCCGGTTCTCGTGCTTTCAGCCACTTTCTGCACAAGGATTCAACGATCGACCGAAAAGCGCTTCAAGTGCACTTCGCCCCGTTCCCGACCGATTCGGACGAACAGAATGCACTCTGGGTCGGGTGGCTCGGCGAGTTTTCGAACGATCCACGAGTTCTATCATCGTACGGACCGTACCTCTTTGCCCGTGATTGGATGGTCATCGCGACCGCAACACTCGTTGTCGCAGGTCCGTTATCTCTCTGGCTCGCGGCGGACACCGGGCGCGCCCTCGCGTACGGCGCTGTCTTAGTGTGCCAGTGCGCGGTCGCCCGCTGGGTCGCCCGCGTACAAGGCGAGCAGCTGGTCAAGACGGTCATGTCCTGCAAGGGGTCGTCCTTGGCTTCGCGCTCGGTCGAGAACCACAACGTGAGTGCTTGAAGTGACGGACTTCATCGAAATCGACTTCATTGAGGCCGGGGACCGAAGCAGCGGCGACGCCATAGCGATCCGACATCAATGCAATGGAATCGACTACGTTCACGTCGTCGACGGCGGTTATGCGGCCGACGGGCAGAAGCTCGTCGATCACATCCGGGAGCACTATCACCCTCAGTACTACATTAACCATCTCGTTCTCACCCATTCCGACCTCGATCACGCCTCGGGGCTCGAAACTGTACTGCGTAATATGAGGGTCGCGAACCTGTGGATGAACCGACCCTGGAGACATGTCGACGCCTTGATGGGCCTCTTTGAGCGCTACCAGGACCGCGAACGCCTTACTGCACGACTCAAGAGGGACTTCGAGAAGGTTGCGACGCTAGAGAGGCTGGCGACCGCCCAAGGGACCCAGATCATGGACGTCTTCCAGGGCGCCAGAATCGGTGCGTTCACCGTTCTTTCTCCTTCGCCGCTTACCTATCTCACTCTGGTCGCGCAGTCCGAGAAGACGCCAGCAACGGCCTCAGTGCTGGATGCGTTGCAGGCTTTGATTGTGGAGACCGTCTCACCCGCCGATTGGGGCGAGGAGAACCTGAAGGGTGACACGGATGGTACATCGCCGGACAACGAGACGAGCGTGGTTCAGTTCGCGGACGTTTGCGGAACGAAGGCGCTACTTACCGGCGACGCAGGTGTGCGGTCGTTGACGGAGGCCTACCAGGCAGCTTCGCAAATGGGGATTGTGACATCACCACTCAATTGGTTTCAGGTTCCTCATCATGGTTCTCGGCGGAACCTCTCCCCTGCAGTGTTGGACGCCTGGCTCGGCCCGCGCCTCCCCGGTCGGCTCGCGTCTTCGACATTCGACGCAATCGTGTCCGCTAACGCCAGCGACCCTGAGTACCCTAAGAATGCGGTGGTACGGGCCCTGATCCACCGTGGCCGGCGCGTGTTTCAGCCCAAAGGGAAGTTGCACATGCGTTCGAATGGCGCGCCTGACAGGGGCTGGAGCAACGCGCAGCCCTTGGAGTATCCATCCACACAGGAGAACTGAGATTGATATGTTGCTCCTATCCAACGACGGCATGCGTTGCGATCACCCCACCCACGAACGCACGCTCCTCGACCGGGCGGTGACGCAGAATGCTCTCGGCAACACCCTTCATCATCTCTGCGAGCTCACCCGCAGCAGCCGGTTGAACGTACCCTTATCGGCAATTCGGAAATTCTAGGGCGCAGGCCTCGCCAGAATAGGCTAGGTTATCACTGGAACACAGGAGGGGCGCATGATTTCGATGGCGGCGACGTACATCCACACGACCCGGCACATATATGAAGAGTCTCAGTTTGCCGACAGGCGGCAATCGTTCGAGAATGGCCTCATATCGACCACTGCCGACATTTATGGTCAGGGTTTCAATATTACGCTGTACATAGATGAAGGAGGGACCTTCCTAAACATACTCGTAGGTGCTGCTGCTCTGACAGCAATATTATCGCAGGGCCCCGACGCGATCGAGAACGTCTCGAAATACGGGCGGATGGCTTTAATTTACGGATCTGAAGTTATTCAAAAGGCCAGAGAGGAGTTCGAACTATCCGAAGGCGAAGTCGACTGGAAACAGCGTCGCAGCGGCGACGTAAAAAAGGTGATCTCCGTGATTGAGAACGCAGAACTGCTTAGGCAAGGGCAGCTCCATGAGGATGAACTAAGCACGGCTCGCCACGAACTAAACAGAAACCTGTATCGGTTGCGACGAAAAGTTTCCAATCCCGATGAACTGAAGCCACTGTTGGGTCTGTTGCCACATGATAAGGAACCAGGTCTGCCCCAAACGCCCCGTGAGATCATCAGACCGGGAATCGCGAGGAGACTCGTGGCCGAAAGTGGGGCGAGAGCTTTAGGGGCTCCCGAGCCAGTTTCGAGGCGGCCGCCTCGGCGACGAGTTTATGAGACGACACTGCGGACATGACCTGTCCTGAGAGTCCTTGACTTGGATTACTGGGCCGCACCAGCATCACAGGGCTATTGTTGTAGTTTGTTGAAGAAAGAACGTAAGCGGTGGGGACGAGGCACTCGGCTTTCAGCTTGAGACTGGCTTGAGGTTCCAGGGAGGAGTTCGTTGTTGCGGCGGTGCTCTCCTCGTTGCTGCGCACCGGGTCTCGGATGCTTCGCGCGCCCGCCAGTCTTTCTGTGACCGTTTCGGGCGGGCTGTCGGCATCTTCTGGACCTGCCGTTCCATGGTCATTGTTCCAGTGGAATGATCGCTGCAGCATGGCCGGTCCGGTCTGCGCGGAGGCCAGGGCGTACAGCGCGGGTGCGTCAGAAGGCCGGGTAGGAGGGGTCGTTACCGAGCCCCTCCCCCCACAGAGCCGGACGTGCCCGCATTAGGGCATCCGGTTCCTCGCACGTCGGGTTCGCTCAGGGAGCGTAGATCGACCGCTTGACCTTGGCTGGCGGCAGCGGGAATCGGGCCAGGATGGCGTTGAACCGGTCCCAGCTGATCCGTCCGTCGCGGTGGCGTCGTCCGAGCCAGCGTCGCCAGCTTCTGAGCACGGCAGTCCGGAATGCGGAGAGCCTTTTGCCGTTGCCCGTCAAGCCGTAGTAGGCGCAGTGCCCCCGGATCACGCTGGCTAGGTGCCGGCATTGATCCCCAAGCGGCATGTGCCGGTGCTCCTTGCACCAGTTCCACACCGACTTGGCGGCCCGCGCGAGACGCGCCTTGGCGGTGAACTGCCGCACGACCCAGCGTCCCCTCCGCGACTTCCCCCAGAGATGGGTGAAGCCGAGAAAGTCGAACCGGTTCTGCGTGTCATGTCCACCGGCCATTGGCCGGAAGTCCACGTACCGCGTCTTGGTCGGATGGAGCGATAGCCCGAACTTCGCAAGTCGCGCACCCAGAACGGCAAGCACGCGCTCGCCGTCCCTGCGGCTCCGAAAGGCGATGACAAAGTCATCTGCATAGCGCACGAGCCGGAAGCCCCCCCTCTGGGCCGCACCGTCTCCATCATCCATTTGTCCAGCACATGGTGCAGGAAAACGTTCGACAGAATCGGTGAGACGACGCCCCGAACGCAAAAGGCAACTTCCGCTTTGAGCGCGAGATTCTGCGATGGCGCGACCGCCCGCTGATTGACTTTAGACGCAAAAGGTAATATTCTTATGTCAAATGGCGCGATCATCGCGATCCCAAAAGGTCGAGCGGCTCAACGCAGCATACACCTTGCTCGCCCAGGGCGTCTCGGCGAGCGAAGCGGTGCTTCGCCTCTCGCAGCGCTTCGGGTTGTCGCAGCGTCAGGCGTATCGCTACGTCCAGCATGCCCGCGCCATGGACCGGCCGGTCGAGCCGGCCGAGGCGCTGATCCCGATCACCATCAAGATTCCGGGCACGCTGGCGGAGACGTTGCGGACACATTCCAAGAGCAGCGGCGATTCGATCGGGGAGATCGTCGCGCGGGCCTTGAGGCGCCTCTTCTCGGACATGGACCGTCATGGCTGAACGCCGCTCACGTTCCCGGCCGGCCGTACATCTCGATCACGCCTTCGACCGCCTGCTCGGCGCCAAGCTCCAGAACGCCTACGCGATCCTGGTGCCCGATCAGGCGCACAAGATCCCGCCGCGAACCCAAGACGTAGGAGACGGTCATGAAGATTGCAGCCCTGTACGCGCGAGTCTCTGGCGAGCAGCAGAGGGACAGCAACACGATTGCCAGCCAGACCGAGGCCCTGCTCGCCCACGCCGAGCGCCACGGCTACCACGTGGCGCCCGACATGGTCATCGAGGATGACGGCTTCAGCGGCGCCGTTCTCGAACGCCCGGGGCTCGAGCGGGTCAGGGACCTCGCCGCGGAAGGCCGCATCGAAGCCGTCCTGGTCCATGCACCGGACCGTCTGAGCCGTCGCTATGCCTATCAGGTTCTGATCATCGAGGAACTCGCCCGCCAGGGCGTCGAAACCGTGTTCCTGAACGCGCCGTCGATGGAAACCCCCGAAGACCATCTCCTCGTTCAGTTCCAGGGGATGATCGCGGAATACGAGCGTGCGCAGATCCTGGAGCGTTCCCGGCGCGGCAAGCGCCATCGGGCGCGACGCGGCGACGTTGCCGTCCTCAGCGGCGCTCCCTATGGCTAACGCTACCACAGGAAAACCCAGGACAGCGACGCCTTCTACGAAGTCGTCGAACCGCAGGCGTCCGTGGTTCGCGACGTCTACCGCCATTACACCGAAGATCACATGACCATCGGCGCGATCGCGCGCAAGCTCAACGAGCGCGGGGTCCCCACGTCTTCCGGGCGTTCGCGCTGGGAACGCTCGGTGGTGTGGGTGATGCTGCGCAATCCGGCGTACAAGGGAAGGGCGTGCTTCGGCAAGACCCGGGCTGCGCCGCGCCAGCGCGTGCGGCCTCTGCGCGGCAGCGACGGGTTCTCGGGGCGCAACAGTGTCGGCCATGAGCGGCCGCGCGAGGACTGGATCGAGATCCCGGTGCCGGCGATCGTCAGCGAGGAGACTTTCGCCCTCGCCGAAGAGCGGCTGGAGAAGAACAAGACCTTCTCCGGCCGCCGGACCAAGACGCCCAGCGTCTCGCAGGGTCTGGTGGCGTGCGGCAAGTGCGGCTACGCGCTCTATCGCACGTCGGCCCGAACCACTGCGCGCTAGATCTCCTACTACCGCTGCCTGGGTTCCGACGCCTGGCGCTATCTCAACGGCCCGCTGTGCGACAGCCGTCCCGTACGCCAGGACCTGCTCGATGACATCGTGTGGACCGAGCTGGTCCGCCTGCTCGAGGATCCGGCTCTGGTGCAGGCAGAGATCGACCGGCGCCTGGAGGCGGCCCGTGTCTCCGATCCCAACCAGCAGCGCGAGGCCGACCTTCGGCATCGCCTGGTCAGGGTCCGCAAGGGCATCGACCGGCTGGTCACGGCCTATCAGGAAGAGTTGATCACGATCGACGAGCTGCGTGACAGAACGCCCGAGCTCCGCCGTCAGGAGCAGGCGCTGCACCGCGAGCTGGAATCCGCCGTCGATCGCGCCAAGGATCGGGAGACCTATCTGCGGCTCGCCGAGACCCTGACCGGCTTTCTGGCGCGGCTGCGCTCCTCCGCCGAGACACTGGACATCGCCGAGCGGCAGCGTATCGTCCGGCTCCTCGTGAAGGAGATTCTGGTCACCGAGGACAAGATCACCATCCGCCATTCCATCCCGATCGCGGGCTCGTCAGGCGGTGGCCCGGACCCGTCGAAACCGGGTGGCGGCGGCCCCGAAGACGAAAGTTGCCTTTTGCGTCCGGGGCGTCACAACCCCGCCTTGGGGCGTTCCGGTGTCCGGGCGTTGGAGAACGCCCGAATCCAGAACCCCCGCCTTCAGCCATTTGTCGATCATGCGGCGTATCACGCCGTCCCTGATCCGCAGGTCGAGAAAGTCCC
>JAPPCV010000165.1 GCA_028824715.1 Boseongicola sp.
TCGGCATGCTGCTGGAAGTTCTCGGCCGCAACGCGGTCATTCGACAGCTGGGCGTCTCGTGCCATCAGATTGTACTTGTCGATGATCTGCTGCGGGGTTCCCCGCACCTTGCCTTCCGGACCCGACGAGTCGAAGACCCGGTTGACGACATTGCCCATCGAACGGTTGCGGTTCGACTTTGACCGCGATCGTGACTTGGAAGTTCTCATGTTTAAATTTGTCCAGCTTCTTGTCTGGTCATGCGTGGAAGTTCCAAAGGCTCACCCGCTCCTCGGGCGCCGTTCCTTGCATGGATTTCGCAGAAACATCAGGGGAGACACGGGCGCTCCCGCCGTCTGCAAGCCCTTGTCTATCCAGTGACGATGCGGTTGCCAAGTAGTTTTTTCGCAAAATCAACGAAATCTTCCAGCGCCGCGCACGTTGTCCTGCACCAGATCATGCCGGATTCCTCGCTGCAACGACCCTGTCCCTTCCATCCAGGTCGGCATGAACCGCCGAGATCTCAAGGCCGACGTCCGCCATCAGGCTCCGGACCCCATCGGCCTGGGTTGAACCTATTTCGACCAGTAGCCTGCCCCCCGGTGTCAGATGGTTCCGAGCCCCTGCCGCGATTGCGCGATATGCCGAGAGTCCGTCGATGCCGCCGGAAAATGCCACACGCGGTTCATGACACCGGACCTCGGGTGGCAGGTCCTTGATTTCGGCCGTCGCGACGTAAGGTGGATTGGATACGATGAGATCGTACCGCCCGTTCACATCGTCGTACCAGTCCGAAACTGACAGGATCAAGCGTTCAGCCACGCCCATGGATTCGGCATTTTCTCCGGCAACCGGCAATGCCTGTTTCGAGATGTCTGTGCCGACACCAAGCGCGTTCGGGCGTTCCATCAGGAGCGAAATGACAACGCAACCGGATCCCGTTCCGAGATCCAGAACGCGGTCAAACGGTTCCTGAAGGCCCAGTTCGACCAGCAGTTCCGTTTCCGGACGGGGGTCCAGCACATCGAGCGTGACCTTGAACGTTCCGTTCCAGAACTCCCGCTCGCCGATGATTTGCGACACTGGCCGTCTCAATTCTCTTTCGGAAACCCCGACTTCCAGCATCCGAAGTGCAAGGGCGTTCGGTTCATCACGAATCTGCGGTTCGGAAGCGGTCGTGCCCATGTCGCAGGCCCAACGCAAAATCCGCCGGAAATCGCCTGCCGCGTCGGGCACGCCCGCGGCGCGCAGCCGGGCAATCCAGCTGTCCTGCCTGATCACCGGGCCCCCCGTGCGTGGACTGCGGCCCCCTGGCCACATCGCATCTCGCGCATCACAGCCCCTGGTCCGCCAGCTTTTCGGCTTGGTCCGCCGCAATCAGGGCATCGATGACTTCGTCGAGATCGCCTCCAAGGACTTCGGCAAGGCGGTAGGTCGTCAATCCAATGCGGTGATCCGTCATCCGACCCTGAGGGAAATTGTAGGTCCGGATTCTTTCCGAACGGTCCCCGGAACCCACCTTGGCCTTCCTGTCGCTCGCACGCTCTTCCGCCTGCCTTTGCCGCTCCATGTCGTAGAGTTTCGCGCGCAGCCGGGCCATGGCGATAGCCCGATTCTGATGTTGGGACTTTTCCGAGGACGTCACCACGATGCCTGACGGGACATGCGTGATCCTGACGGCCGAATCGGTCGTGTTCACGTGCTGCCCTCCCGACCCGCTTGCCCGCATCGTATCGATGCGAATGTCGCCGGCGGAAATGTCGACATCGACCTCCTCGGCCTCCGGCAGGACGGCGACAGTGGCTGCGGAAGTGTGGATTCGCCCGCCGGATTCCGTCTCCGGCACGCGCTGGACCCTGTGGACGCCACTCTCGAACTTCATGCGGGCAAACACGCCGTCCCCCTCGACGTTGGCAACAGCCTCCCTGACGCCGCCAAGTTCGGATTCCGACAACTCGATCATTGAGAACTTCCAGCCTCGATGCTCCGCGTACCGCTGGTACATCCGCAGCAGCTCTCCGGCAAAAAGCGCGGCCTCCTCGCCGCCCGTGCCAGGACGAATCTCGACGATTGCAGGCCGCGCATCGGCGGCGTCCTTTGGCAGAAGCGCAATCTTCAGGCGCTGTTCCAGGATCGGGAGTTCGTCCTTCACCTTGGCAAGCTCCTCCAGGGCAAGCCCGCGCATTTCGGGATCTTCCAGCATCGCCTCCGCTTCGTCCCGTGCTGCTAGCAACGCTCGATAGGCGTCAATTTCGGTCACGAGGAGCTTCAGTTCGGCATACTCCCGAGAAAGATCCGCGAATTCGCCTCCCGGCACTCCGCTTGCCATCTTTGCCTCCAGGAACTGAAAGCGCTCACGGATCTGCTCAAGTGTGTCGAGGGGTACCATGCCTTCGTCTCACGCATTGACCGCGCCGCGTCAAGATTGGCGACCGTGACGGTCGCAGGCTACTGCGGCACACACTTGTTTCACGTCCACGTGCGCAGCCTTCCAATCTGGCTTGAATCAGGTACAATTGCTCCATGCTTCGCGCAGTCATTCTCCTCGCCCTTATGGCCACGCCTGCCCTGGCCGACGTCAAGTCACCAAGCGGCAAGACCGTCGAATGCTATTGCACGGACACGCAGGGCCTGCGCGTTTCGCTTGGAGAGACCGTCTGCCTGACCGTCAATGGCAGGTCCTTCATCGCGCAATGTGACATGTCGCTGAATGTCCCGACTTGGCGTGACACCGGGCGAGGTTGCCTGTCATCGGAACTGCGGTTGACACCTCTTGAGCGACTGCGCCGCCTAGCTCCGCCGCCAGCCTGAGGCTGGGCTGACATTCGCTTCGGGAGGGCATGGCTGCTCCTCTTCACCGCCAGGCCGGCCTCGCGAGGTGGCTGGACCGCCGGGGCCAGTTCCGTCGCCAATGAGCAATCACGTCGCAACCCGCATGTGTGACGGAGAGCGCGGTTTCCAGCCTGATCGAACTGCCATGCCACGTCCTCAGGGCAATCGCTTGGAAGAAATTCCCGTCGTCGCCATTCACCCAGTCAGCTTCGAGTCCCGGGACTTAAAGGGCCATTGAGTCTCCTCGCGTTTCCGGCGAAAGCTGCCACCGCCAAACATTCGAGCAAAGGGCTGACATGTCTGACAACGATCCTATCCACGACATGCCTGACGGCACATTGAAGCTGATCGAAGTCATGCGCCGCCTCCGCGATTCCGAGGCTGGCTGCCCTTGGGACATCGAGCAGGACTTCGCCTCGATTGCGCCCTACACCATCGAGGAGGCCTACGAAGTTGCCGATGCCATCGAGCGCGAAACCTGGGACGATCTCGAAGGCGAACTCGGCGATCTGCTTCTGCAGGTCGTCTATCACTGCCAGATGGCCAGCGAGGCGGGACATTTCGACTTCGCCAGCGTGACGCAGAGAATCTGCGCCAAGATGATTGCCCGCCATCCTCATGTCTTCGGCTCCGACAGTCGCGACAAGTCAGCGAGCGAACAGGCGCGAGACTGGGAAACCGCCAAGGCGGCAGAGCGCACGGCATCAGGCGAGACACGGACGCTCGACGGCATAGCGCGTGGGCTCCCGGCACTGCTCAGGGCCATGAAACTGCAGAATCGGCTTGCAGCAGTCGGCTTTGACTGGAGAGATTCCCGACTGGTGCTGGACAAGATCGCGGAAGAGGTCGCGGAATTGAACGAGGCATTCGGCGTGACAAGTGACGGAATCGAGGAAGAGTTCGGCGACCTTCTTTTTTCGCTGGTCAATCTTGCCCGGCACTGGGGCATTGATCCTGAAGCGGCGCTGCGGCACGCCAACGCCAAGGTGGAAAAGCGGTTTGCATCCGTCGAAGACCGGCTGGCCGCGACCGGCAGGCTCCCCGCGGAAGCCACGCTCGCCGAAATGGATGGACTCTGGGAGACAATCAAGCTGGACGAGAGGGCGCAACCAACGCGACATGAGCACGGCAACTGACCTGCCGCGCCTTTCGGTCCAATCGCAGGACGGCGGCCTAAGCCAAGGTGCGCACACCTGACCTCGTGGCCCCGCCGCCGCGTTGCATCGCGATCTTCCGGCGAACGCGGCCGCGGTTGATTCCAAATTTCCGAGTAAAAAAGTCATCTATTGATCTTAGTAAATTACTCAGGTATTTTTGCCATGCGAATCAAGGGAAAGGATCTTCGCCATGCGCATGACAGCCCTCGCCGTCGCGGCCCTTGCCACGGTTGCACCGGCATTTGCAGACCAGGTCAACGTGTACTCCTATCGGCAGCCTGAACTGATACAGCCGCTCTTCGACGTCTTCACCGAGAAGACAGGCATCAAGGTCAATGTCGCGTTCCTGAACAAGGGAATGGCCGAACGCCTGAAGGCGGAAGGCGCCCGGTCTCCGGCAGACCTGGCCTTCACGGTCGACATCGGCCGGCTTGACGCGCTCAAGTCCGCCGACGTGCTCGACCCGCTCGTGACCGACAGCATCAAGGCCAACGTGCCTGAACAATACCGTGACCCGGACGGCGAGTGGACGGCGCTCACGACTCGTGCGCGCATCGTGTACGCGTCAAGGGATCGCGTCGCGGATGGCCAGGTGACAACCTACGAAGACCTGGCTGATCCCAAGTGGAAAGGCAGGATCTGCACGCGTTCCGGCACCCACGTCTACATGCTGGCGCTCACCGCAGGCATGATTGAGCAGCACGGCGTGGATTATGCCCGTGACTGGCTCGCGGGCGTAAAGGGCAACCTGGCCCGAAAGCCGCAAGGCAACGACCGCGCGCAGGTCAAGGCGATCTGGGCAGGCGAATGCGACATCTCGATTGGCAACACCTACTACATGGCTCTCATGATGAAGAATGATGAGCAGAAAGCCTGGGCCGACAGTGTCCGCATCGTCTTCCCGACATTTGAGAGTGGTGGAACGCATGTGAACGTCTCGGGCGTTGCACTCACCAAGGCAGCGCCGAATCGGGAGGCCGCCATCCAGCTGGCAGAATTCCTGGCATCACAGGAAGGCCAGAGGCTTTATGCCGAAATCAACAGCGAATACCCCGTGAACCCGAGTGTTTCGGCACTCGCGGTAGTTGAGGCGTTCGGCCAGTTCAATGCCGATGACGCGAACCTCCAGACGATCGCCAACTTCAGAGACGAAGCGCTGCGAATCACCGAGGAGGTCGACTACGACGGCTGAACAACGCCCCCAGGGCGACAGCCGTGCACGTTCACGGATCCGCCCCTGCGTTTCGTCGGGAGCCCAGGGGCGGGTGGACACGGCGGCCGCGACGTGTTCAAGCTTTCTTCCGGAAAGAGCAATGGCGCGGCGCAAGATCATCATCGACACCGATCCCGGCCAGGACGACGCGGTGGCCATCCTGCTGGCCCTCGCTTCGCCGGAAGAACTCGAAGTGCTGGGAGTGACCGCCGTTGCAGGCAATGTCCCGCTCGCGCTCACGCAAAGAAACGCCCGGATCGTCTGCGAACTCGCCGGTCACGCCAACATTCCCGTCTTTGCGGGCTCGGACATGCCACTATCAAGGCCCCTGGTCACGGCGGAACATGTTCATGGAAAGACCGGACTTGACGGGCCAACGCTTCCGGATCCGGAAATGCCGCTCCAGAAAGGCCATGCCGTCGACTTCATCGTCGAGACATTGCGCAACGAACCTGCCGGAACGGTTTCGCTCGTTCCCATCGGGCCGCTGACCAACGTTGCCCGTGCGTTTCAGGACGCGCCCGACATCATGCAGCGCGTTCAGGAAATCGTTCTGATGGGTGGCGCCTATTTCGAGGTGGGCAACATCACGCCTGCGGCCGAATTCAACATCTACGTTGACCCGGAAGCCGCAGAAATCGTGTTCAGGTCGGGCATACCGCTCACCGTCATGCCTCTCGACGTGACCCACAAGGCGCTGGTCACGACGGACAGGGTCGAGGCGTTTCGTCAAATGGGTACGAGAGTCGGCGCGATGGTCGCGGCGTGGACAGACTTCTTCGAGCGCTTCGACAAGGAAAAATACGGCTCCGAGGGTGCGCCGCTTCATGATCCGTGCACGATTGCCTATCTTCTGGAACCAGGGCTCTTTTCCGGCCGTTACATCAATGTCGAGATTGAAACCGAATCCGAACTTACGCGCGGCATGACAGTCGCCGACTGGTGGCGCGTGACCGACCGTCCCGCCAACGCCACCTTCATGGGAGACCTGGATGCAAAGGGCTACTTCGATCTCTTGTCAAAACGCATCGCCAGGCTCTGACGCGGCATCAACCTCCAGGACCTGGACAGGCGGCGGGATCGCGCGCCTTGCTCGACTTGCAGGCCCGGACCCATGAGCCTCGCCCTGCCCTTCGACAACTCGTACGGACGGTTGCCGAACCGCTTCTATACCAGAATGGCCCCGGCACCGGTGGCCTTGCCGGCAATGCTGGCCCTGAACGTGCCGCTTGCAGGGCGTCTCGGAATTGACGCGGACGCGCTGGCAACACCGGAAGGCGTCTCTGTACTGGCCGGAAACGCCGTGCCCGATGGGGCCGACCCCTTGGCCCAGGTGTATGCTGGCCATCAGTTCGGCGGCTGGTCTCCGCAACTCGGCGACGGTCGCGCCATCCTGCTCGGCGAAATTGTCGCGCCTGACGGAGCCCGTTTCGACATCCAGCTCAAGGGTTCGGGCCGAACGCCGTATTCGCGAATGGGGGACGGCCGCGCGTGGCTCGGACCAGTTCTGCGCGAATACATCGTGTCAGAAGCCATGGCGGCCCTCGGCGTGCCGACGACGCGAGCGCTTGCTGCCGTGACGACGGGAGAGACGGTCTTTCGCGAGGCGCCGTTGCCTGGCGCGGTGCTGACCCGTGTTGCCGCCAGCCATATCCGGGTCGGCACCTTCCAGTACTTTTTCGCGAGAGGCGACCACGAGGCGCTGGACGCGCTCGTCAACCATGCCATACAGCGCCATGCCCAAGGAGCAGACGGTCCGCTTGGTCTACTGAACCATGTCGTGGAAAGGCAGGCGATGCTGGTCGCGGCATGGCTCGGAATCGGATTCATCCATGGCGTCATGAACACGGACAACATGACCGTGTCCGGCGAAACCATCGACTACGGCCCTTGTGCATTCATGGATGACTTCAGCCCGATGCGCGTGTTTTCGTCGATCGACCACCAAGGCAGGTATGCATATTCGCGCCAGCCCGACATCGCGATGTGGAACCTGGCACAACTTGCAACTGCGCTCCTCCCGCTCATTGATGACGTGAAGGACGCGCAGGCTGCCGTCGACCGGTTCCCGGCGCTCTTCCGCGACGCGTGGCTGACGGTCTTCCGTGCAAAGCTCGGCCTGCAGGCGGCGGACGAGGGAGATGAGGAACTGATTCTGGCGCTTCTTGACGCGATGGCAAAGGGAAAGGCCGACTTCACCAACACGTTCCGGTCCCTCGGCACCCTCAAGGCGCGAGACGCGTTCTCGGATCCCGAACTCTACGATGCCTGGGAGAATTCCTGGAAGGAGCGGCTGGGAAAGGAAAGTGCGGTGCCGGACGATCGGGCAGGCACAATGCATGCGGCGAATCCCGCACTCATCCCTCGCAACCATCGGATCGAGCAAGCGATACAAGCTGCGGTTGCGGGCGACCTGAGCCCTTTCAGGCACCTGAGTGCCGCCCTTCTGGCACCGTATTCCGACCAGGGAGAGTTCGCGGACCTTGCAAATCCACCGACCGAAAGCGAAGTTGTCTGTCAGACCTTCTGCGGCACCTGAGAGGGGCGATTGATCAGCACGAGGCCTATGCAGACAAGCCCGAGAGCCACAAGTATTGGCAACCCTAGCGTCTCGTCCAGCATCCACCATCCAAGGAGCACGCCGAAAACGGGTACGAGGAAACTGCATGCGGCAACGCTGGCCGCGGGGTAGATCGCCTGAAGCCAGAGCCAGAAAGAGAACCCGAACGTCACCACGACCACGATCTGGAACGCCAATCCCCAGAGGTGGACGGGTTCAAGCTCGCGCACGAAGGGACCGAAGAAAGCCGCCGCAACGAGGAGAATCGGGGCCGAAACAAGCACCTGCCAGAACAACTGCCGGTCGGGCGAGACATCCTTGAGCCCCGTGCGTGCGATCAGTGCCAGCGTGGCCCACCCAATGGCTCCGAGCAAGGCCAGCAAGTCGCCGAGCAACGCCCCTTCTCCATTGTCGCCACGCCAGGCAATTGCAACGGCTGCACCAAGGAATGCCAGCAACGGACCGGCAGCCTTGACACGAGTGATCCGCTCGCCGGGAATGAACAGGGGATCTATATGCCTAAGGAGACTCGCCAAAATAACTTGCCCATTTTGTGTTGATCCTGTACCGTGCTACCATGGATTGCGTGGTAGAGACTCTGAGGCACAAGTTCGAGATGATGCGCCCGGTTCTGGACGAGCGGGGGCGTCGTCTCTGGGCCGGCGTCGAGGCCAGCGCCATCGGGCGGGGCGGGATTTCGCGCGTGGCCGAGGCGACGGGCCTTTCGCGGGCCACGGTCCGGCAGGGCGTCAAGGACGTCGCTTCGGGTGCCGCGGCACCTGCCGACGGGCGTTCCTCCGACGGGAGAACGCGAAAGCCTGGCGGCGGGCGCAAGCGCCTGACGGAGAGCGACCCGGAACTGCTGTCCTCCCTTGAGCGCCAGCTTGAGCCGGTGACCTGCGGCGGCCCGGAGAGCCCGTTGCGCTGGACCTGCAACAGCGCGGCCTCGCTTGCGGCGCGGATGGGGGCGGAGGGCCGCAAGGTCAGCGAGCGCACGGTGAACCGCCTGCTGCACGAGCTCGGCTACAGTCTCCAGGCGAACCGCAAGACCGTCGAGGGACGGCAGCATCCGGACCGGAACGGCCAGTTCCGGCGGATCAACCGCCGGGTGCGGGCGTTCCAGAAGCTGGGTCAGCCGGTCGTGTCGGTGGACACGAAGAAGAAGGAACTCGTGGGCCAGTTCCGCAACGGTGGCCGCGACTGGCATCCCAAGGGCCGTCCCGTCGCCGTGCACGTGCATGACTTCCCGGACCCCGAACTTGGCAAGGCCATACCTTGCGGCGTCTACGACATGACCGCCAACAAGGGCTGGGTCAGCGTCGGAATCACCAGCGACACGGCGGAATTCGCCGTCGAGACGATACGGCGCTGGTGGAGGCGGATGGGGTCGCCGCTCTACCCGGATGCCCGGCGGCTCCTGATCACCGCCGACGGCGGCGGCTCGAACGGCAGCCGCAACCGGCTATGGAAGCTGGAGATCCAGCGACTTGCCGACGAGCTCGGGCTGGCCATCTCGGTCTGCCACTTTCCGCCGGGCACGAGCAAGTGGAACAGGATCGAGCACCGCATGTTCTGCCACATCACCCAGAACTGGCGCGGAAAGCCGCTTGTCAGCCATGAGGTGATCGTGAACCTGATCGCCGCGACGACGACAAAGGCCGGTCTCTCCATTCGCTCCGGCATCGACGACAAGGAGCAATCGACCGGCATCAAGGTCTCCGACGACCAGATGGAGGCGCTCTCGATCAGGCGGGCCGGATTTCACGGAGAATGGAACTACACCCTGCTTCCCCGCACATGAATGGCCAGTTTATTTTGGCGAGCCTCCTAAGTGACCATTGGCCAGAAAGATGTTGCTGTTTCGTTCTGGCCGGTTATGATGCGCGGGCGGGTGCCGGAAGCGCCCGATCCCCAGACGCTCACGCAGGAACGAACACGTGGCCCTGACACAGACGCACAGGCAGGTTGCCTGCCGCCTCCTGCCCCAGACGCGGAGCAACTGGCAGTGGCTGGAAACCACGCTCGAAGCCCAGCGGCAGCTCTACAACGCGGCACTTGAGGAACGGATCG
>JAPPCV010000181.1 GCA_028824715.1 Boseongicola sp.
TGGAGCAGTCCGACACGTCCGGTGTCCATCTTGATGTCGAGCATGCCCTGTTCGGCAATCTCGAGAGCCTGATCTGGCTGGACGCAACCGGCTGGGCGTCGCTCGTGGACCCGGTGGCGCTTGCCGGGCTGCCACCCGAACTGTTCCGGATCTGCCTGGTGACGGTCGTCATCGGGCTGTGCCTTGCCGTCTTCTGGCGTCCGCTCGCGATTTCCACGTTCGACGAAGGCTTCGCGAGGACGCTCGGCCTCCCGGTGCGGGCAATCGGGCTTGGCATCGTTATCGCATCGGCACTCGCGGCAGTCGCTGCATTTGACGCCGTTGGCTCCATTATCGTGATCGCCATGTTCATTTGCCCGCCGGCTGCTGCGCGCCTGATGACGAACCGGCTTGGCGCCCAGGTGGCCTGGTCCGCCGCCTTCGCGCTCATCGCGGCGACGCTCGGGTTCACGCTAGCGGGCAGCGGGCCGGCATGGCTTGGATCGGAGAACGCGGTGAGCGCCGCAGGCATGGTGGGGACCGTGGCCGGCGCAATCCTCGCATGTGCCGCCCTGTTCGGTCCGGCACGGAACTGACCGCGTCTGCCGCGACCGCCATGGCCAGCCGCCCTTCCACGGTCGGACGGTTCCGGCATGCCCGTCCGATCGCGGGACATGGACAGGAAAGAAGCGAGCCCGAAACGGGAACCTTGGAAATCGCCGGAAAGGCCCGAATCTCCAAGCGTGGATGCTTGACTGTCCGTCATGGGAAGCGGTCGGGCAAGGGGTATGAAGGCAGCCGTGTCCATCCCCGACAAGATGTTCGAACGCGCAGAACGACTGGCCTTGCAGGGACGGCGGCTCCGGGGCGAAGTTTGTGCCGCAGCGCTCGACGAATGTATTGCGCGCCATGCGCCGGACGAGGTCGCCGACGCGATGAACCGGGCATGCGGCAAGGTCGGAGAAGACGAAGACGCCTTCCTCTCCGCCGCTGGCAGCCGGTTGCTTGCCAACGTCGAACGGTGATCTCCCAGGACGACGTGTGCCGGGCCGAGTTGCCGGAGCCAACGGGCTCGGGGCCGGGGTTTCGCCGACCGGTCGTCGTTGTCCAGGGCGATGCACTGAACCGGAGCCGGTTGGCCAGGGCGGCCTGCGTCCCGCTCGCGAGCAAACTTCGGTGGGCGGACGCGCCGGGCAACGTGTTGCTGGCCGCCGCGGCGACCGGTCTGCCAAAGGACACTGTCGGGAACGCGACGCAGATCCTCGCCCTCGACCGGTCGCTGCCCGAACAACGCGCGGGCCGGATTTCGCCGGCCTGGCTCGATTTGCTGCTCGCCGGCATCGACACCATCCTCGGGCGACATGACCACAGACGGCTCCGGCACGTTCGTGCGTCCCGCTGATCACGTCGGCGACTTGCCGGATGACACATGCCAGGACTCCCTCTGTCGGCTCATCCGGGGGCAACCGGCTGGGCAGGACGATCGGCGTGCGGGCAATGGAGGCCCGATGTTGCAGAACGCACAAACACGAATTTCCGGCGAACAAGCATCCGCAGGACCGACGAACCGCCACCGACCGCCGCCCACACTTCCGTTCAATTGATTCGCTTCTGTCACGCGCTGCCGGGTCCGTCTCGCGCTTTGGCGCACCATCCGGGCGACGTGAGCCTGTCCCTCGACCAGGTACAGGCATCTCGCCCATGGAGCCGAGATGCGTTCATGGCGTCGGGCGCGACCTGAAGATGGCAGGCGGGCGAGCACGAAACCCGCCCGCCTGGGCATGGTTGCCCGCTATTGCGTGTTCTGAACCATCTCCAGAAGTTCAGCGCCTTGCTTGGCGACGAAATCCTCGTAGACCGGCCCCATGCGGTCGCGGAAAGCGGCGACATCGGCTTCGTTGATTTCCATGCCCTTCGCTCTCAGCTCTTCAACCGCGGCGGCGCCCACTTCTGCAGTCAGCTGGATTTCGTAGTCCTGCAGCGCCGCAGCTTCTTCTGTCAGAGCGGCTTGCTGCTCGGCGGTCAGTCCGTTCCAGGTTCCCATGCTGATTGCAACGATCCCCGGCGGGCGGAAATGCTGCGTCATCGAGAAGTAGCTGCTGACCTCGTAGAACTTGTCGTTGAGCACGTTGCCGGCAGCGTTTTCGCCGCCGTCCAGCACGCCTTGCTCCAGCGCGGTATAGAGCTCGCTGTACGACATCGGGGTTGCCGAACCGCCCATCGCGTTCAGCGTGTTCACCATCAGCGGGCTCTCCATCACGCGGATCTTCAAGCCGTCCATGTCGTCGGGCGTGACGACGGGACGAACCTTGTTGAAGACATTGCGATAGCCGTTGTCGAACCAGGCCAGGATCTTCAGGCCACGTCCTTCGGCTAGTTCGCTGAACCTGGCGCCGACCGGTCCGGTGACCACGTTCTTGAAGTGGTCCGTGTCGCGGATCAGGTACGGCAGGCTGAACAGGTCGAACTCGGGAATGAACCCGCTGACCGGCGCCGTGGACACCTGAGCCATCTGGATGCTGCCCAGCATCATGCCTTCGATGTAGTCCCGCTCGCCGCCAAGCTGCGCGCCGTCCAGGACCTCGATGGCCAGACCGACGTCTCTTGCGGCCACGCGGTCGGCAAACCAGCGCAGCGCAACGTTGTGATGGTGGGCCGGACCCGTGACCGACGCTATCCGGATGGTCGTATCCGCCGCCCACGCCGGCTGCACCAGTGCAGCCACTGACAGGGTAAGCGCCGCACCGGCTCCCATAAGCAAGTCTCTCCTGATCATCTTTGTGTTCCTCCTCATTTCAGAACGGTGTTTCCCGTTGTTTCCCCGGCACGTGCGCCGGGCATCTCCACCCCCTCATGGGGCGGAATCCTGTAGGGCGTCCGATCAACGCTGCACCGCGAAGTCATCCGGCTCGTCCAGCACCAGCTTGTTCAGCGGACGGACGCCGCTTTCGGTGACGGCGACGACAACCTCGACCCGGTACCCGCCGCCGATCAGGTCATGCAGGTCGAGCTTGATCGCAAAGGTCATGCCGGCCTCGAGCTCGAAGTCGCTGTCCGAGCTCAGGTTCGGCGGCTCGACCACGTCCAGCCCGACCGCATGGCCGACGCCGCGCAGCCCCTTGGCATAGGGCGTGAAATGCTCCGCCAGCCCCTCGGGCTCCAGCTCGGCCAGCAGCGTGTCAAAGATCGAGCGGGCGGTAATGCCGGGGCGGATGGTCGGGATGACTTTTTTCAGCGCCCTGTGGCCGACGACGAGCGCGCGTTCCTGTTCCGGGTCGGCTCCGGGCATAAGAATGGTGATGCCGCCGTCGTTGCAGTAGTGTCCGACGGCCGGGTTGAAATCCAGCATGACGTAGTCGCCGCGCTCGATCTTGCGATCCATTGCACGCCAGGCCGGGTACTTGGTGTTCGGACCGGACATGACAACCGTTGCAGAGCCGATGTCGGCATTCATCTTGCGCGCAATGTTCTCCGCCACGCCGGCGACCTGAACTTCCGTCATCCCGACCTTGACCAGCTTCACCGCCTGTCGAAGGACCTCGTCATTGATCTCGGCCGCACGTTCCATCAGCGCGATTTCCGCTTCGGACTTGATCTTGCGAAGGTCG
Source organism: Boseongicola sp. (assembly GCA_028824715.1). Lineage (GTDB taxonomy): Bacteria > Pseudomonadota > Alphaproteobacteria > Rhodobacterales > Rhodobacteraceae > JAJEFO01. The sequence goes on from JAPPCV010000181.1 coordinate 3,588, forward strand.
AGCATGATGTCGTCGCGCGCTTCGAAGGAGGCCTGCGGCACGGCCTCGGAAACCTGCTCGTATATCTCGACGGGCAGGATGTTCTTGCCGATCAGGCCGATCTTGCTGTGGCGCCCGGCAATCGGGGCGAAGATTTCCGGCAAGTCCGTGTACGGCCGATGGATGCCGCGAACGTCTTCGATCCAGCAGAGGTCTTTCGCCGCATAGGCGTTCAGGCGTCCCAGGAACACAACGGGCTGCCGGTCCCCGATCAGGATGACCAGCTGGGGCGACTCCTCGATCACGTTCAGCGGCCTGTAGTTCGTGATGTAGGACGAATGACCGGAACGGTATTCGTCCGAGTAGATGACGAGCGCGTCGTAACCTTCGGACTTCATCCGTTGCCTGAGCCTTTCGGTCCGTTGCTTCAGCTCTTCATGCGTGATTCCCAAGGCAGGTTTCCTTCCAGTTCCTGAGTCTAGCGACCGAAGAGGTTCGGGATGGTCATGATCAGACCAGGGAACACTGCGACGGCGACAAGTACCGCGATCAGCACCCCGCAGAACGGCACCAATGCACGAAATGCCTGCGAAATGGTGAGTCCCGCGATGGCGCAACAAATGTAGGTCAGGATGCCTACCGGCGGTGTCACCGATCCGATGACGACGGCCATGACCAGGACGACGCCGAAATAGACCGGGTCAACGCCAAGCCCGTGAATGACGGGCAGCAATACAGGCGTGAAGATGATCAGGATCGGGATGCCTTCGATGAACAGCCCCAGGACCAGGATGAACCCGATGATCAGCAGAACCGCGAGTGTCGGGTGCGACGTGACTCCGCCGAGAACGTCCAGGACCGCCGCTCCAAACCCCGCCCAGGCCAGCAGCCAGGCGAACGATGTCGCCATCGCGATCAGGAACATCGCGGCCGCGGTGGTCACGGCCGCATCGACCAGCAGTTCCCCGAGGAGCCTGAACGTGAGCGTGCGATAGACGAACGCTCCCACGATGGTTGCATAGGCCACCGCGACCACGCCCGCCTCGGTTGCCGTGAACACGCCGGAGAAGATCCCGCCCAGAATGATCACCGGCATGGCGAGCGCCCAAAGCGCATCGCGGAAAGCGGGCAGGACGGGCGGAAGCTCGGATCGTGGTGGCGCCGGATAGCCGCGTTTCTTGGCGATCACATAGGCCATGGCCATCAGTCCCGCCGCAACCATCAGTCCGGGCACGAAACCGCCAAGAAACAGCTTGGCGATCGAGACGTTGGCGATGGAGCCGTAGATCACCATCATGATGCTGGGAGGGATGATGGGACCCATCGCGCTGGCCGAGGCATTGACCGCGACGGCGTAGTCGGCATCGAAACCGTTCTTCTTCATGGCCGGGATCATCATCGACCCCAAGGCCGAGGCATCCGCGGTTGCCGATCCGGAGATGCCGGAAAAGAACATGTTGGACATGATGGTCACATGCGCCAGGCCGCCGCGAACATGCCCGACGAGAGACCTCGAGAAGTTGACGATGCGCTCGGTGATGCCGCAGGCGTTCATCAACTCGCCCGCGATGATGAAGAACGGGATCGCCAGCAGAGTGAAGGAATCGACGCCCACGAAGGCCCGCGTGACGATGCTGTTGAGCGGCAGCGTGCTGTCAAGCCAGAGCGTCAGGGCCGACGCGATGCCAAGCGCGAAGGCGATCGGCATGTTGAAGAGCAACAGGACGAAGAAGGTTGTGAACAGGATCGGCAACATCGGAATGCCTATTCCTCCTGCCCTCTGCGGCCACGCAGGATGGCAATGGTGCGTTCCAGGCAGATCAGGAAGATCAGGCCCATCGAGATCGGAATCGCGATGTAGATCCATGACATCTGCACGCCGAGCGCCGGAGAGCGTTGCAGCATGTTCATGTTGATCACCGGGTAGCTCGCGAGGACAACGGACGCCGCGAAACACGCGATCAGCACGTTGGACAGGATCTCCATGCCAACCCGGAACCGCTCGGGAAGCAGGTTCACGAACAGGTCGACGCCAAGGTGTATCCCGCGCGAAAGGCCGACCGCGCCGCCCAGGAACACGATCCACACGAAACAGTACCGCGCCAGCTCCTCCGACCAAGGCAGCGGGGCCGCGATGACGTACCTGAAGACCACCTGGGCCAGGGTGACCACGATCATCAGTATGGAGATTGCAACGATGGAGAGCTTCGCGACACCCAGGAGCATCAGCAGAATCCTCGAGTTCCGGCCTGTTTCCGGGTGCTGCATTCCTCCCCCAAGGCGCATCGCATCGTTATGAAATCGATTTCATATCATCGGGCTCGCCGAGTCAACACTTTTTCTGTCCAAGTTCGTATCTATCTGGTACAGAGCGATTAGTTGTGACATGCGGGCCTTCGAATTGCCGACCGAGACGAAATATCGATTTCAGGATGCAGCATCACGCGTGCGAATCACGGACGTTGCCAGACTTGCCGGATGCGCGCCGGCAACGGTTTCGCGCACGGTCAACAGCCCTGACAAGGTGTCGCCCGAAATGCGATCGCGGATCGAAAGGGCGATGCACGAACTCGGGTATGTCCGGAACCACGCCGCACGAGCACTGCGTTCCCAACGGTCGCACATGGTCGGCGTGCTGATCCCGACATTGGACTATGCACTCTATGCCCGCCTGGTCAGCGCCGCGAGCACTCAACTCTCGGCGGCGGGCATCTCCACGCTGATTGCCACCTTTGACTATGATCTGGACGCGGAGCTAAGGGAGGCAAGACTGCTTCTCGAACGCGGAGCCGAGGCGCTCATGCTTGTCGGAGATTGCCACCGCCAGGAGATCCATGAACTGCTGCACCAATTCGGCGTTCCCTTTGTCAACACGTACACCTTCGATCCAGAGAGCGCCTACCCGACTGCGGGCTTTGACAACGCCGCTTCCGCAGCGATCATGGTCCGGCACCTGGTGCATCTCGGACACTCGGACATCTGCGTCATTTCCGGGATAACGGAAGATAACGATCGAACGACCAGGCGGCTCGAGGGAATCCGCGCGGAACTCGCGCGCCACGACATCGCGTTGCCAGCGTCAAGGGTCATCGAGTCCCCCTATTCCATTTCCGGCGGCAAGAAGGCCTGCGCGCTTCTCCTGTCACGTGACGGCCCGCAGCCCACCGCCATTGTCTGTGGCAACGACGTGCTGGCGCTGGGAGCGCTCATCGAGTGTACCGCAAGGGGACTGGAAGTTCCTGGCGACATCTCCGTTGTCGGCTTCGACAATCTCGAGTTCGCGACGCACCTGAACCCGCCGCTTACGACGATTGACGTTCCAGCAAGAGACATGGGCATCGCTGCCGCGGAGTTCATTCTGGGAAAGCTGAGCGGCGACGAAGTGGCGATGCACAATTCGGTCGAAGTGCGGCTGATACTGCGAAGTTCATCAGCTCCTCCCAGGAATCCACGTCCACATGCAAGTTCGAACTCCTGACGCGTTCGCTCGATCACCGGCGCCTTCCGGCCTCTCGCGCAACCAGGGCGGCGCCAAGGCAAGCGGGTGACGCTGCAGTTGCCGGCGTCAATGGGGTCCGTGCGGACCCGCTGCGCTGCCATTCGGCCTAAGCGGACACGGACACCTTTGACAGCAGCTCGTCCCGGGGGATGCTGTCCCTTGCGCCGGAATGGACGACTTCGCCGCGACGCAGGACGACGACGTGATCTGCCAGATCGAATGCGAAGTCGAAATACTGCTCCACCAGCACGATCGCCATGTCGCCGCGCTCGCGCAGCCCGCGGATCACCTCGCCGATCTGCCGGATGACATTGGGCTGGATGCCCTCGGTCGGCTCGTCCAGCAGCAGCAGCCTGGGCCGGGTGATCAACGCGCGAGCGATTGCCAGCTGCTGTTGCTGACCGCCCGAGAGGTCCCCGCCCCTGCGGTCCAGAAAACTGGAGAGGACCGGGAACATCTCGAACACCTCGTCCGGAATCCGATGCTCCGTTCGCGGCAGGCAGGAAAATCCGGTCTCGAGATTCTCCCGCACCGTCAGCAGCGGGAAGATCTCCCGCCCCTGCGGCACCACGCCGACGCCCCTTTGCGCAAGTTCGTGGGCGGGCAGCACGCCCAGTTCCTCGCCATCCAGGATCATCGCGCCGCCGGAGCGTGGATGCGCCCCTGAAATCGCGCGGATCAGGCTGGTCTTGCCCACGCCGTTGGTGCCCATGATGCAGGTGATCTCGCCGGCCTTCGCCTCGATCGAGATGCCGTTGAGTATCTGGGAGTGACCGTAGTGCAGGGTGAGATCGGTTGTCGTCAGCATCGCTCAGCGTCCCAGGTACACATCGATGACCTTCCGGTTCGCCGTCACGTGATCGAGACTGCCTTCAGCAAGGACCGCTCCCTCGTGCAGGACCGTCACCTTGCAGCCCAGGCGACGCACGAAATCCATGTCGTGCTCGATCACCACCACCGCGCGGGACTTCGCCGCCTCAACCAGCAGCGCGGTCGTGTGCTCGCGTTCCGCGGGCGTCATGCCTGCGGCCGGCTCGTCAACAAGCAGCAATCTTGGCTCTTGCGCGAGCAGCATGCCGATTTCCAGCCATTGCTTCTGTCCATGGCTCAGCTCGCCCGACTTGCGGTCAAGTGCGCCCGTGAGCCCGATTTCGCCGGCAAGCCCTTGGACCCGGTCAAGATCCTCGAGCGTTGGCCGGTAGAAGAGAACCTGAAACGGCCCGCGCGCGTTGCGCAGCGCCAGCAGCAGGTTTTCCAGGACGGTCTGGTCTTCGAACACTGTCGGTTTCTGGAACTTGCGGCCGATGCCCTCGCGGGCGATCCGGGCCTCGGAGAGTCCCAGCAGCGAAATGTTGGCCTCGCCCCACAGAACCCGGCCCTTGTCCGGCCTTGTCCTGCCGGTGACTATGTCCATGAAGGTCGTCTTTCCTGCGCCGTTGGGTCCGATGATGGCGCGCAGTTCCGTGTCGCCGATCGCGAAGCTCAGGTTGTTGATCGCCTTGAAGCCGTCGAAGGAGACCGAGACGCCGGAGACCTCGAGAAGCGACGTCACTGTTCTGCCTCCGCCTCGCGCAACGAACCGGAATCAGGTCCCAGGTCCGCGCCGTGGCGGTCAGGTGCCAGGCGGCCGGTCCAGTGGTCCAACAGGCCGCCGATGCCCTTCGGCGCAAGGAGCGTGACCGCAACGAAGCTGAGGCCCAGAAGGACCAGCCACCAGTCGACCCACCGGATCGTGTAGAATCCCAGGTTGACGTCGGGGGCCTGTCCGCCGGTGAACCACGACGAGACGAGGCTCACGAATGCCGCGCCGATCACCGCGCCGTAGAGCCGGCCACGTCCGCCGATGGCGACCCAGACCGCAAGATAGATCGAGGCGATGGGTGCAACTTCGGCCGGGTTGATGATGCCCGCCTGCGGATAGTAGAGCGCTCCGGCAATCCCGGCGATCATCGCCGTGACCGTGAAGACGAAGAGCTTGTAGGCCTCCACCGGGTAGCCCAGGAAACGCACTCTCGACTCGTTGTCGCGGATGCCGCGGATCACCGAACCGAACTTGCCCGAGACGATCCAGGCGGAAAACGCGTAGCCCAAGGCCAGCGCGCCGGCGGAGGCCCAGAAGAACCAGATCGAGATGCTGGATTGCGGCACATGGTCGAGCCCCGGGAGGTTTTGCAGCCCGGAAAGCCCGTTGTTGCCGCGAAGGCCGCTGTCGTTCTGGAAGAGGTAGAGCGCCAACGCCAGCGTCATCGCCTGCGTCAGGATCGAAAGGTAGACGCCCGTGACGCGAGACCGGAAGGCGAGCCAGCCGAAGACGAACGCGAAGAGACCCGGCACCAGCACGACGAAGAGGAGCTGCAGCGCAAGGCTGTCCGCGAACGCCCAGATCGCAGGGAACTCGCTGGACCCAACGACTCCGAAGATCTGGTTGCCGATGGCGCCGGCGATTTCGGATTCGGTCGGCGGAATCGTCGCTTCGGCAAGCGAGGACGCGACGATGCCATGCGTCCGCTCGTACATCAGCCACATGCCGATCATGTAACCGCCGAGCCCGAAGAACGCGAAGTGGCCGAGGCTGAGAATGCCGGCATAGCCCCAGACGAGGTCCATCGCCACGGCCACCAGGGCGAGGCACAGCGTTTTGCCCAGCGTCTTGACAAACGAGGTGGAGACGATCTCCGACCCGGCCCATTCCGACATCAGCGTCACGCCAAGGGTGAAGAGGCCGAGAATGGCAAGGAAGACCAGCACGGAGGGGTTTCGGGCAAACATGCTCCGCGACATGGCTCAGTCTCCCGCCGCCCGGCCCTTGAGGGGGATGATTCCCTGCGGACGGAGCTGGATGAAGACGACGATGATGAAGATGATCATGTAGGTCTGGGCAGCGAGCGTGTTCGAAGGGTTGAACCATTCGATCCCCTTCTGCAGGAAGCCGATGCCGGTGGCCCCCAGAAGGGTGCCCCAGATGTTCCCGACACCGCCAACGACGACGGTCATGAAACTCTGCACGATGTAATCCGCACCAAGGTCCGAGGTGACCTTCGCGTAAAGCCCGATGGCCACGCCGGCGATCCCGGCGATTCCGGAGCCAAGCCCGAATGTAAGCATGTTCACCCGGTCGGGATCGATCCCCATTGCCGCTGCCATGCGCCGGTTCTGCGTGACCGCACGGGTTTCCAGCCCCAGCCGGGTTCGATGCATGATGAACAGGAAGATGCCCAGGAAGATCAGCGCCAGCACGAAGATCGCGATCCGGATATGGGAGATCGAGATCACGTCGTTGATGACCCATGCCCCGTCGAGCCAGCTTGGAGAGGTCAGGGGCCGCGCCTGGGTGCCAAAGATGTTCTTGGCGAGCTGCTGGAGGGCGATGGAGATGCCGAAAGTGGCCAGGAGAGTCTCCAGCGGGCGGTTGTAGAGCCAGCGGATCACCAACCGCTCCATCGCCACGCCGGCACAGAAAGTGACGGCGAAGGCCAGGGGCACCGCGACGAGAATCGAGACGGCATGGTGAGGAATGAACTGCTGCACGACGTAGCCGGTATAGGCGCCCATCATGATGAATTCGCCATGGGCCATGTTGATGACGCCCATTACCCCGAAGGTGATGGCGAGGCCGATTGCGGCAAGAAAGTAGATCGAGGCGAGCGAAAGGGCGTCGAGAGCCAGATCGGCGCCCTGGGAAAGGCCGACCCGGTTCGCGATCCGGGCAAGGGCCGACTCGGCGGCGGCGGTAACGGCGGGCGAGGTTTCGGCGTAGACGGCCGCGAAGACGTGAGCATCCAGGGCAGCGTCGATCTCGGCATCGGTGACAAGCGCCGGAACCGTGCCCGCCTTGGCCAGCATGCCATATGCACGCATTCGCGCCTCGTCGGTGCCAAGCTCGCCTGCTTGGACGCCGCCAGCCGCATTGTCTTCCAGACCGGCGACCAGCGCTTCGCGGATCGCATCCCGACCGACTAAGGCAGGGGCCAGATCGGTCGCGACCAGGAGCGCATATGCCTCCTCGCGGGGGAGGTCGTCGCTTCCCGGACTCAGACGCCGCGCCACGTTCAGTTCGTCGGGGATCTCGCCCGCGAAGGCCATGACCCGGGTCCTTGTCAGCGGGTTCAACGCAGCGCGTACATCGACGCCAAGATCGGTCGACATCCCTTCGATGGCTGCCACGCGCTCATCGACACCCGTTCCGTGGGCGATGGTCAGAAGCCGTTCGATCCGCATCTTGCGTGCACGGATCCCCGCGTCGCCTTCGCCATCGATCGAATTGCGGAGCGGAGCGAGAAGGCTTGCGTCCGGCGCGCGCTCGATGGCATCAAGCGCCTCCATTCGCCGGTCCGGATCGGGATCGAGGAGCTGGAACTGCACCAAGGCCGTTCCGATCAGCGCCCTTATCCCGCTGTTCGGCTTGATGTTCTTCAGTGCCCGCTTCGGATACTCGCCCACCGTGTCGCCACTGTCGAAATCGATCAGGCGGTAGGTCTTCGAATCGATCCTTTCGCCGAGAAAGAACAGCCCGTCCGACTTTCTCATCCAGATGTTCTTGACCTGCCAAGCCTGGAGAACCGCCTGCGCTTCGGGCAGGCCGCTGGTGGCGACGGCCTCGATTGCGGGTCCGATCGTCTTGCGCGAGCTCTTGACGATCAAGTCCCCTTGCTCCTGCAGGATGGCCTGCACCGGACCCGTTTCGGCAAGCGTCGCCACGGTCGAGACAAGCAGCATGTGCGCGGCCAGCAGGAACTGTTTCATGATTCTCCACCTGAAGGACTCCGGCCGGGAAGTTCCGGCCGGAGAGTTCGCGGATCAGTAGTTGGACTTGATCTGGACGCAGGTGGCGGTCCCGGTGTCGTACATGCCGCAGCCCAGCTCGCTCCAGTTCGATGTCAGCATTGCCGATGCCGGCAGGAAATCGGTCCAGGCGTCGCCCGGGACTTCCCCTGTCTCGCTGATGATGTCGAACTGGCCGTCCGCCTGGATTTCGCCGATCAGGACCGGCTTCGACAGGTGGTGGTTCACGCCCATCACGGCGACGCCGCCCGTCAGGTTGGGAAACTCCTGCCCCCACATCGCTTCGCGCACCGCGTCGACCTCGGTGGTCCCGGCTTCGGTGACTGAATTCACCCACATGTTGAAGCCGATGTAGTGGGCCTCCATCGGGTCGTTGGCGACGCGGCCTTCGTCACCGATGAACTCATGCCAGGCCGCGATGAACGCCTCGTTCTCGGGCGTGTCCGCGGACATGAAATAGTTCCATGCCGCCAGGTGTCCGACGAGGTTGCTGGTGTCGAGGCCCGAAAGCTCCTCTTCGCCGACGGAGAAGGCGACGACAGGGATGTCGTCGGCGGAGACGCCAGCGGCGGCAAGTTCCTTGTAGAAACCGATGTTCGCATCGCCGTTGATCGTCGAGATGACGCCCACCTTCTTTCCGTCAGCACCCAGCGCAACCACGTCGGCCACGATCTTTGACCAGTCCGAGTGGCCGAAGGGCGTATAGTTGACGAAGATGTCCGCTTCGGAGATGCCCTTTGACTTCAGGTAGGACTCAAGGATGTTGTTCGTGGTCCGCGGATACACGTAGTCGGTACCCAGAAGGGCGAACTTCTCGACGCCAAGCTCGTCAAGATAGTAGTCGGTTGCCGGAATCGCCTGCTGGTTCGGCGCGGCGCCGGTATAGAACACGTTCTTCGAGCTTTCCTCACCTTCGTACTGGACCGGATAGAACAGGAGGCCGTTCAGTTCCTCGATCACCGGCAGGACCGACTTTCGACTGACCGAGGTCCAGTTGCCGAAGATCACGTCGACCTCGTGGACCGTCAGAAGCTCGCGTGCCTTCTCGGCGAAGAGCGGCCAGTCGGAGGCCGGATCGACCACGACTGCCTCGATTTCGCACCCAAGAACGCCGCCAGCCCCGTTCTGCCGGTCGACGAGCATCAGCATGGTGTCCTTCAGCGTCGTCTCGGAAATTGCCATTGTTCCTGACAGGGAATGCAGGACACCCAGCTTGACCGGACAATCCGCAGCGGCGGCAGGGCCGCCAAACGCACCGGCGGCAGCCGAAGCGGCTGCCAGGACTTTCAGGTTTTTCATCGATTTCTCCTAGCGGAGGGGCACGCGGGCGCTTGCCTAAGTTCGCCGAATTCCGTACCCATGCTCCGCAACTTCTTGTTGCACCCGTGTGGCGGCCGATGAGAGTTCCTAGCTTTCCGGTCGTCACACACCCGCACTTCGAGGCCGACGCCCCAGCGGACAGGCACAGTGTCTCTGCATTGCAGCATGATTGGCAATCGACAGCGGCTGGCAATCGAGGCTTCGGACATTGTTGCCCAAAAATTCATCCAGAAGTGCGTTCTTTGCACAAAATCAGGGCGGGTGGCGGTCCGATGATCCTGCAAATCTGCAATTTCGTGGCGATTCGGAACGGTGCGGCTCAAAAGGGGGCATTGAATTCGCGCTCCGGAGGGCCCCATCACCCAATTGCTGCCGATATCTCCGCAGTCCGCTGCACCGGTCATGGCGCGTGCGCAGGGAGAGGTTTCGCTTGCCGCCAAGTTCAGGGACGGCGGCACCGTGCTCCGGAGATTGCGGCAGTCAGGATCGCTCAAGTGCCTCTTCCCCCGAAATGCCGGGCATGCGCTGCAGGCCGTCCTTCTGAACTGTGCCGGGGGCGTCACCGGCGGTGATCGCCTTTCGCTAGCCGCGCGCGCCGAGGCAGGGACGACCCTGACGCTCAGCACTCAGGCGGCCGAACGGATCTACCGGGCTTCGCCAGGGGAGCAAGGGCGCATCGAAACGCGCCTGGACGTGGCGGAAGGCGCGCGCGTGAACTGGCTGCCGCAGGAGACGATTCTCTTCGACGGCTGCTCGCTGGAGCGATCGCTGACAGTCGAGTTGCAGGAAGGGGCCGCCGTGCTGCTGACGGAACCGCTGGTCTTCGGTCGTCTTGAAATGGGAGAGACCGTGAACTCGGCGCACGTTCTGGACCGGATAGAACTCCGGCGCGCGGGTGTCCCGGTCTACCTGGACCGCATCCGCCTGGCGGACGATGTTCAGGCACAGCTTGATCGTCCGGGCGTCGCTGCCGGCGCGCGCGCCATGGCTTCGCTGGTCTATGTCGCTCCCGACGCCGCCGCGCAGCTCGAAGTGCTGCGCCGTTTCCTGCCCTGTCACGCCGGAGCCAGCCTCATCCATGAAGACGTGCTGGTCATGCGCCTCCTTTCCAGTGACAGCAACGAGATGCGTTCAAGCCTGGTCCCGATGCTGAATCACCTGAGCCAAGACGGGCTCCCCCGATGCTGGAACATCTGACATGAACCTGACGCCACGCGAAAAGGACAAGCTTCTCGTTTCCATGGCGGCGGAAGTCGCCCGCAGGCGGCTGGCCCGCGGCGTGAAGCTGAACCACCCCGAGGCCATTGCCTTGATCACCGATGCAGTGGTCGAAGGCGCGCGCGACGGTCGCTCGGTCGCCGACATGATGGAGGCCGGCGCAGAGATAGTCACCAGGGAGCAATGCATGGAAGGCGTGGCCGAGATGATTCGCGACGTGCAGGTGGAGGCGACCTTTCCCGACGGCACAAAGCTGGTCACCGTTCACAATCCGATCCGATGAGGGGGCATGCCATGCATGTTCTTCCACCGCTTCGTTCCGCATTGCCTGCCCGCGCTGATGAGGCGGCATTGCCGCTCACCCATCTCGACCGGAGCGCGTGCACCGGTTCCTGCCGCGCCGCACCGGCAGTTCTTGCGGGGCCGAACCGCGCGAAGGTGCAATCATGATCCCCGGCGAAGTGATGGCCGGGCCGGGCGAAGTCACGCTGAATGCGGACCGGGAAGCAATCACGTTGATGGTTGCCAATACCGGCGACCGGCCGGTGCAGGTGGGCTCGCACTACCATTTCGGAGAGGCGAACGGCGCGCTGGAATTCGACCGGGACGCGGCGCGAGGCATGCGGCTTGACATCGCAGCCGGGACAGCGGTGCGCTTTGAGCCGGGTCAACGGCGGGAGGTGCAGCTCATTCCAATTGGCGGGGCGCGGAACGTGTTCGGGTTCAACCAGCAGGTCATGGGCGCCCTGTGATGCCTGACTTGCCGCTGTCCCATGTCTTGCCTGCGCTCCGGAGTGGATAGGAAGGGAACGCAACATGCCCGCGTCCATCTCGCGCGCTGACTATGCCGCCATGTTCGGCCCCACGACCGGGGACAAGGTCCGGCTTGCCGACACCGATCTCGTCATCGAGGTCGAGCGCGACCACACCTTCTACGGCGAAGAGGTCAAGTTCGGCGGCGGCAAGGTCATCCGCGACGGGATGGGACAGTCACAGGTCGCACGCGCTGAAGGTGCCGTGGATACCGTCATCACAAATGCGCTGATCGTCGATCATGCCGGCATCTACAAGGCGGATGTCGGGCTGAAGGACGGCCGGATCTCCGGGATCGGCAAGGCGGGAAATCCCGATACGCAGCCCGGAGTCGACATCGTCATCGGACCTGGCACCGAGGCGATTGCGGGCGAAGGCAGGATTCTGACGGCCGGCGGCTTTGACAGCCACGTCCACTTCATCTGCCCGCAGCAGATCGAGGATGCACTCCATTCCGGCCTGACGACCATGCTCGGCGGCGGCACCGGCCCGGCACACGGCACCCTCGCGACCACCTGCACGCCCGGACCCTGGCATGTCGGGCGGATGCTGCAGGCCGCGGACGCCTTCCCGATGAACCTCGCCTTTGCAGGCAAGGGCAACGCATCGCTCCCGGCAGCGCTGGAAGAGCAGGTCGAGGGTGGGGCCTGCGCCCTGAAACTGCACGAGGACTGGGGCACGACGCCTGGCGCCATAGATTGCTGCCTGACCGTCGCCGACGCCATGGACGTCCAGGTGATGATCCATACCGACACGCTCAACGAAAGCGGATTCGTCGAGAACACCGTCGCGGCCATGAAGGGACGCACGATCCACGCCTTCCATACCGAAGGTGCGGGTGGCGGACACGCGCCGGACATCATCAGGATCTGCGGCGAGGACCATGTCTTGCCGTCCTCCACGAACCCGACGCGGCCCTTCACGGTCAACACGGTGGAGGAGCATCTCGACATGCTGATGGTCTGCCATCACCTCGACCAGTCCATTCCGGAAGACGTGGCCTTCGCAGAGAGCCGCATCCGGCGCGAAACCATAGCGGCCGAGGACATCCTTCACGACATGGGCGCGTTTTCGATCATCGCTTCCGACAGCCAGGCCATGGGGCGCGTGGGGGAGGTTCTGATCCGTACCTGGCAGACCGCGGACAAGATGAAGAAACAGCGGGGGCGCCTGCCGGAAGAGACCGGCAGCAACGACAACTACCGCGTACGCCGATACATCGCGAAATACACGATCAACCCGGCCATTGCACACGGGGTCGCGCATGAAATCGGGTCGATCGAGGAGGGAAAGCGTGCCGACCTGGTCCTGTGGAATCCCGCCTTCTTCGGCGTGAAGCCGGAGATGGCGCTCATCGGCGGGACCATTGCCATGGCGCAGATGGGCGATCCGAACGCCTCGATTCCGACGCCGCAGCCGGTCTGCTCGCGCCCCATGTTCGGCGCCTATGGCAGAAACGTCGAATGCTCCTCCGTGACCTTTGTCAGCGCCGCGGCGCAGGACGCCGGCATCGGCGCCACGCTCGGTCTTGCCAAGGACACGCTTGCCGTCGCCAACACGCGCGAAATCGGCAAGAAGGACCTGGTCCTGAATGACGCCACGCCGGAGATGGAGGTGGACCCGGAGACCTACGAGGTGCGCGCCGACGGCGAGTTGCTGGCCTGCCAGCCCGCCGAGATCCTGCCCATGGCGCAGCGATACTTCATGTTCTGAGGAGGCCGCGATGACACTTCCTGTCAGCCGAAAGGTGAAGCGAACGCATCATGCCGACGACAGCGTCGTCCTGGACCATGAAGCTCGGTTCCTGCGTCGCAAGGTGCTGACCGCCACAAGCGGGTTGAGATTTCTTGTGGATCTGTCCCGGACGACTTCGGTGGACCAGCACGAAGCATTCGTTCTGGAAGATGGCCGTGTTGTCGGGGTCGTGCCCGCCGAGGAAGAGCTTTTCCAGGTGAAAGGCGACCTGATCCGGCTTGCCTGGCATATCGGCAACCGTCACATGCCTTGCCAGGTTGAATCCGACCGGCTCCTGATCCGGCGAGATCACGTGATGCGCGACATGCTGGAGAGACTCGGCGCAGCGGTCACGGCGGTAACCGAACCATTTTCACCGGAAGGCGGCGCCTACGGTCACGGCCGCACTCATGCTCATGCCCACTGACACCCGGGTCCTGACCCTGACACAGTGGCTCTCGCCGGCATTTCCGGTCGGATCCTTCGCCTACAGCCACGGGCTGGAAGGCGCGGCGGCATTGGGGTGGGTGCGTGACGGACCTGGCCTGGAAGCCTGGCTAGAAGACGTCTTGCTGCTTGGTGCGGGCCGGGCGGATTCCGTGCTCCTGGCCGCCGCCTTCAGGGCCGAGACGCCCCGCTGCCTCGGGGAAATCGACCGGACGGCACGCGCCTTCGCGGCCTCGTCCGAACGGCGTCTGGAGACCTCGGCGCAGGGCAAGGCCCTTGGCAGGGCCCTGGCTGCCTGGGGCGTTGCGGCGGAGGACCTGACCTTCCCCGTCGCGCTCGGTGCCGCAGCCGCACAGGAGGCCCTGCCGCTTGCATTGACCCAGCAGCTCTATCTCCACGCCTTTCTGTCCAACCTCGTCGCCGCCGGCCAGAGACTGCTTGCCGTCGGCCAGCAGCAGGGACAGGCCATCCTTCGGCGCCTGACGCTGCTCTGCCCGAAGGTCGCCGAGGAAACGCGCGACGGCGACCTGTCGCAACTTTCGTCTGCAGCGTTCCTGACCGATGTCGCCTCGATGCGGCACGAAACCCAGAACTCGAGGATATTCCGCACATGAACAGTCCGAACGGCCCTCTTCGCATCGGCATCGGTGGTCCGGTCGGGGCCGGGAAGACGACGCTGACCGCGGCGCTTTGCAAGGCGTTTCGCGACCAACTGTCGATGGCTGTCGTGACCAACGACATCTACACCCAGGAGGATGCTGACGCCCTCCTGCGCCTCCAGGCGCTGCCGTCCGACCGCATCAGGGGCGTGGAAACCGGCGGCTGCCCGCACACCGCGATCCGCGAGGATGCCTCGATCAACCTTGCCGCGATCGCCGAGCTTTGCGAAGCGCATCCCGATCTTGACCTGGTCCTGATCGAGTCGGGCGGGGACAACCTGTCGGCCACGTTTTCGCCCGAACTCGCCGACCTGACGATCTATGTCATCGACGTTGCGGCCGGAGAGGAAATCCCGCGCAAGGGCGGGCCGGCGATCACCCGCTCGGACATCCTGGTCATCAACAAGTCGGATCTTGCTCCCCACGTGGGCGCGGATCTCGATCTCATGAAGCGCGACACCGACCGGATGCGTGCCGGAAGGCCCTACGTGTTCTGCCAGCTCAGGTTCGGCAGCGGCGTGAACGAGATCCTTAGCCACATTGACGACATTGGCGGCCTGGGTCGACGATGATACACCTGAGGCGGAGAATGTGCCGGGCCCGACCGGCAAGTGCGGGTCGGGAGACATGCATTGCGGCGAGGGGGCGGCGTGCGCGGGATGCCGGTCACGTTGAACCGGCGTGCTGCGGACGGGCTCCGGCACCCCGCGGCCAGGGAGCCTAGAAGTGCCGGAGAATTCGGGACATTCGCGAAGAAAGGGTCATGAAGGCCATGGTTGAACACCAACAGTCGGGCGAAGATGCCGAGTTGATCCGGGCAGCGATTGCGGACGACATGCAGGCGGTCCGGTCGGCCCTTGCGACCTCGGATGTCAATGCCGCCGACGGCGACGGCTGGACAGCGCTCCACATTGCCGTTCACGGCCAGCGGCGCGACTTGACCGGACTGCTGCTTGAACATCCGGACATTGACGTCAATTCAAGGAACAGGTGGGGGAGCACGCCGCTGATGCTTGCCGCCGGCAGCGGAAACCTCGACATCGTCGAGTGCTTGCTGCGGCATCCCAAGACGTTGGTGGACCTTCAGGCCGAGTACTATGGACGTACCGCGCTGATCGAGTCTGCCGTCAAGGGCCACGCCCACATTGCACGGTGCCTTGTCAGCCACGGCGCGAACGTGAACATCTCGGACAAGACCGGGAGAAACACCGCGCTCATCGAGGCAATCAAGAACAAGCATGCCGACATCGCGATCTATCTTCTCCGGACCGGCACGATTGACTTTTCCAACCGCGACCTGCGGCTCCAGGCCCTGATCTGGGCAAGTCGGCGCGGGGACGACCTCAACATGGAGCTCGACCACGCAATCGCGGCCTACTTCAATCGAACCGGCGGACGCCCGGAGGCCAACGGCGGTCGAAAGGCTTCCGGGCCAGGACAGGCCTAGCGCCTCCGTTCGCAACGCGCAGGCGAGTGCAGCGGGCTGTCCCGCCGGAGGATTCAGACCGGCAGCGGCCCGTCCACCTTGATCTGTTCCATGACGATCTGGCTTTGCACCCGGGCCACTGCAGCGTGGGGCAGCAGGATTTCGTGGATCAACCGGTTGAACGTCGGCAAGTCGGCGCAATAGACCCGTAGGAGATAGTCCGCCTCGCCCGTCATGGTCCAGGCGCTGGTGATTTCGCGCCTGGTCTCGATGGTTCGAACGAAAGTCCTGATCAGGGCGGGTGCGTGGCTCGCCATCTGGACGGCCACGAAGGCCTGCACCGCGAGTCCGAGCCGGGCCGCCGAGATCCGGGCGCGATAGCCTTCGATAAAGCCCGAGGCTTCAAGGCGCTGGCGTCGCCGTCCGACCTGGCTCGGCGAGAGGTGCAGGATTTCGCCGAGTCTCTCCGAGGTCAGCTGTGCGTCGCCCTGAAGCGTGGCCAGAAGCTGAAGGTCCGTATCGTCCATGTCTGTCATGCGGGAAACATGCATGATTTATGCAAAATACGCAATATTTCTGTAAGAAAACTGCATCAGCCCTTGAAAGACGCGCAAAACTCGCGCCGCATTTGCGCTAGGGTTGCCCAACAAGACAGAAGGAGATGCGCAATTGGGTCCCTTTCCGCATGACGCGCCCAAGTCCACGGTCACGCCGGAGAATCCGGCCGGAACCGACGGGTTCGAGTTCGTTGAATTCGCTCATCCCGAGCCGCAGGAACTCCGGGACCTGTTCGACAGAATGGGATATGCGCATGTCGCGACGCACAAGACCAAGGCCATCGAGCTTTGGCAGCAGGGCGACATCACCTACGTCATCAATGCCGAGCCTTACAGCCACGCGAGCGGGTTCATCGGGAAGCACGGGCCTTCCGCACCCTCGATGGCCTGGCGCGTCGTGGACGCGAAACACGCCCTTGCGCGTGCCGTTGCGCTCGGGGCCGAGGCGTATGCCGGACCGGGAAAGACCATGGACGTGCCCGCCATTGTCGGCATTGGCGGCAGCCTCATCTACTTCATCGACCGTTACCACGACACCTCGCCCTACAACGAGGAGTTCGACTGGCTTGCGACCAGCAAGCCGGAGGGCGTGGGGTTCTGGTACATTGACCACCTGACCCACAACGTCTTCAAGGGCAACATGGACGTGTGGTTCCGGTTCTACGGTGACCTGTTCAACTTCAAGGAAATCCGTTTCTTCGACATCCAGGGCAAGTACACGGGCCTCTACAGCCGCGCCCTCACGTCGCCATGCGGCAGGATACGCATTCCGATAAACGAGGATCGTGGCGAGACGGGCCAGATCGTCACCTACCTGAAGAAGCACGGCGGCGAGGGAATCCAGCACATCGCCGTCGGGGCTCGCGACATCTTTGGTGCAACCGATGCGATCCACGAGAACGGCGTTCGGTTCATGCCGCCGCCGCCGGCCGCGTATTACGAGCTGTCAAGGCAGCGTGTCGCCGGCCATGAGGAGCCGATCGAAAGGATGAAGAGGCACGGCATCCTGATCGACGGGGAAGGTGTCGTGAACGGCGGCGAGACAAGGATCCTGCTTCAGATTTTCTCGAAGACCGTGATCGGGCCGATTTTCTTCGAGTTCATCCAGAGGAAGGGCGACGAAGGGTTCGGGGAAGGCAATTTCAAGGCGCTCTTCGAATCGATAGAGGCCGAGGAACTCGCAAGGGGGGAATACGGCGAGGCGGCTTCCGGACAGCGGTAGCCAGGTCCGCGACGCGGCGGTCCGCCCTGTCAGCCTCTCGGGACTCTCAGCGAGACCGTCCGGTTGCCTTTCTGGTAGAACAGTTCGCTCTCGGTGATCCGCGCAACCCTGCCTCCGTCGACGCGATCGCCGACCCTTACTCGTACGTATCTTCCCGAGGGCAGGCGCACGAGTGCGCGACGATCGCCGGTTGTGCCGAAGACGCCCACGAGATTCACTTCATTGAGCCTGATCGCGTTCGGGATCGTCGCGCGCGTGGCAACGGTCGAACGTGGCGGCGTGCCTCGGCTGGTCAGGTCCTCATCTGGCAATTCGGGCTCGGCATCGGCGACAAGCGCGGCCTGCGCATTCCTCGCGGCCTCCCGTGCCCGCCGTGCCTGTGCGGCGGCCGCGAGACGTCTCTGGGCATCGATCGCCGCGACGACCGCATCGAAATTGTCAGGCCGCATTCCGGGCGCCGAAGATCCGGAACCAACCGTCGCAGCGGACGCTTCCGCTGAGCTGGCGGCTAGTTGCTGAGCCGAAGCCGGTCGCGGCAAGGCGCGCAGGGTCGCGAGCTCTGCAAGAGTGCGGCCGCCGAATTTCAGGCGTTCGACGTAATCTCCGAACCCATCGGGTCGCATGCGTGGCAGGAGTTCAGGAGGGACAGGAGAGTGATCGGCACTCGTTTCCTGGGCAGGTCCTGCGTCGACGGGGCCTCCCGGAGAGTCACGTGTCTCAAGCAAGGCGTATGCCGGCCGGTCGATTGCGGGCTTCGCTCCGGGCGGCTGACCGTCATGCGGCACGACGCGGTCTGCAGTTGCGTACGGCAGTGAATCGAGATCCAGCGGCAGCTGGGCGTCCAGAACAAGAGGTGCGGCGTCGCCGGTTTGCGGCAATGGTGCGAGATGAGGCCGCGTCACGGCCAACGCCGTCGTCAAGGGCGCGGCCGCGAAGCCGGCGCCATCGGTGGGGTCCTGAAGTTCGTCTCGAAGCCACCGGTCCGACAACTGCTGCGAGTCGCCGTGCACGACCGGCGGTTTCTGCAGCAAGAGACCATGCGCCGTATCCAGGCGCTCCGGCGCGTCATGCCCGGCCTGCGGTGCATGCGGGAAGTGCGGTCGCGCCAAGGCCAACGTTGTCGGCCGGTGTGCGGCGGCTATGCCGGTGTCATCGGCAGGTGCCTGGAGCTCGCTCCGACGCCACCGGTCCGACAGCAGCCGCGCGTCGGCGTGGACGACCGGCGGCTGTTGCAGCAAGAGACCATGGGACGTGTCCACGCGCTCCGGGACGTCGTGCCCGGCTTGCGGCGAGCGCGGGAGGTGCGGTCGCGCCAGGGCCGACGTCGTCGGCCGGCGTGCGGCGGCGATGCCGGTGCCATCGGCAGGCGCCTGGAGCTCGCCCCGACGCCACTGGTCCGACAGCTGTTGCACGTCGGCGTGGACGACTGGCGGTTGTTGCAGCAAGAGGCCGCGGGCCGTGTCCACGCGCTCCGGGGCGTCATGCCCGGCTAGCGGCGAGCGCGGGAGATGCGGCTGCGTCAAGGCCAGCGTTTGCGGCAGGGTGGCGGCGGCGGCGCCGGCGTCTGCAGACGGTGCCTGATGCCTGCCCTGACGCCACCGGTCCGACAGCCGTCCCGCATCGGCGTGGACGACCGGCGGTTGTTGCAGCAAGAGACCATGGGCCGTGTCCACGTGCACCGGCGCCTCGCGTTCGGCTTGCGGCAAGGTCGGGAGATGCGGCCGCGTCAACGCCAATGGACTCGTCAGGAGCGCCGGGGAGATTCCAGTGCCATCGGCGGGTGCCTGAAGTTCGCCCCGACGCCACGGGCCTGCGAGCTGCTGCGCGTCGGCATGGACAGCCGGTGGCTGTTGCCGCAAGAGATCCTTTGCCGCGTCCACGCCCTCCGGCGGTGCGGCCAAGTCCGGTTCGGCCAGCGGTGCTCCCGAGGCCAGCTCGCTCTCAGGGCGTTCTTCCAGTGGTTGCTCGGAGGGCCCAAGCCCAGGCGGCAAGGTGGTCCATAGCAGGGTTGCAATTCCCAGGCCGGCGGCGAGCGCGACAGCGAAGATCGCACCGGTTCGCTGGCGCTGCGGGATCCAATGACCAGCCGTGTCCAGCAAGGGCAGCAAGCGGTTGCCGATCCCTGCAACGGGGATCAACCCTGCAACGGGGATCTTGCGGGCCCTGGCGGTCGAGGCATTGTCGATCATGGATGAAAGCGGAGTTTCCGCACCACGTCCGCAGAAGTTGGGAGAGCGGGGGAAGTCGGCCGGGTCGGCGAGCGAGGTGAGCTTGCCGACTTGGATGCCGTGCGCCGAAGCGAAGTCCAGGGCCTCTTTCAGGTTCTCCAGCGCAATTGCCGCGACCCGCACGGAGCCATGCACCGTCACTTCCCAGTCGAGATCGAGTTCGCCGATCTGGTGCGGCATATGCCCGTCCAGAACGCGTTCGAGCTCCTGCCGCGTGGCTCTGTCGGGATCGATCCGGACATCCGCGTACAGTATCCGGCTGCGAGGAAACAGCAGGTCTGCCGCCGCGCCATCCTCGACCAGGGCCACCATTGCCTTCAGGCGCTCTTCGAAATCTGCGCCTTCGATCCTCTCCTTGGCGACTTCCACCCACGCAAGGCCGTCCCGGTACATCAACCGGACAACGGACGTGTCGAGTTCGAAACCCCAAGAATTTCGCATGGATGCATGTTACCACGGCGCGGGATTCGCGTCACCTGCGGAATTCGGGACTGCGGAAACGGACGAATGCCGGGGAAAGGCCGGAAGCCGGCATCCTGATCGGGGCCACCCGGCAACAATGCGTGTCCGGACGCGCGCTTTCCCCTGAACATGCAAGGGTTCAGCCATCCGCGATGCAAGGACATGCTCTTCGTGTTTGTCTGCAGGCCCGCACGTGCGGAAGACGGGACGCGCGAACGCTTCAATCCCGGGCCAGTTCGCGCTCCAGGAACGCCTCGAATGCATCCAGGTCGACCGGCTCGAACTGGCCAAAGCCCTGCATCCAGACGCTGGCGTCCTTGAGGGCCTGCGGCTCAAGCTGGCACCAGACGACCCGGCCGCGCCTCTCCTGGCTGATCAATCCGGCGTGGACCAGCACGCGGAGATGCTTGGAGATGGCGGCGAGCGACATGTCAAAGGGCTCTGCCACGTCCGTGACCGCCATGTCGTCCTCGAGAAGCATGGCAAGGATCTGCCGGCGCGTGGGGTCCGCAAGCGCGTGAAATATGGTGTCAAGTGCCGGTTTCATTGCTGCATCTGCCGTGCAATTCGCCGGATCGTCAACCGGAAGGTTGAATATGGCCGCCTTGCGGACGAATCCGGCCAACCCAGCGGGTTCCACTGTTAACCGTTTTGAATCAAGCTGTTGCCGGTCACTTGCCTGCGACTCCCGGTCGCTTGACTTGCCTTGGCTCCCTTCCTAGACAGTGCGGGAACTCTCACGGGGTGTTTTTGGCATGGCCGCAGCCGACGAGGATCGGAAGGCCCGGCTTGAGGCGCTGGACGCGAAGCTCGCGGAAAGGCGCGGCAAGGATGCGCCGAAACGCCACCAGGACGAGCACTATTCCCAGGCCCATGCGGCCTGGCGCATGGTTCTCGAACTGGTCGTGGGGCTGGGGATCGGTTTCGGGATCGGCTTCGGGCTTGACACCCTTTTCGGCACGGGGCCGTGGCTGATGATCGTCTTCACGCTCTTCGGGTTCGCCGCCGGCATCAAGACCATGATGCACACGGCCAAGGAAATTCAGCCGCCGGACACGTCCGGGGACGACAAGCAGAGGGACTGACGTGGCGACCGAGACACACGGAGAGGAAGGCGGACTGGCATTCCACCCAATGGACCAGTTCATCGTCAAGCCGCTCTTTGGCGACGGGCCGGTGGGCATCGTCACGATTACCAACGTGACCTTCTGGATGGCGCTCGCCGTCCTTTGCGTCGTGGCGCTCCTTGTTCTCGGCACGCGGGGTCGGGCCCTGGTGCCGACGCGGACCCAGTCGATAGCGGAACTCGCTTACGGGTTTGTCTACAGGATGGTCGAGGATGTCGTGGGCAAGGACGGGCTGCGCTACTTTCCCTACATAATGACCCTGTTCATGTTCATCGTGTTTTCGAACTTTCTGGGTCTCCTGCCGCTGTCATTCACGACGACCAGCCACATCGCGGTCACGGCCGTCATGGCCATCGTGGTCTTCGTGACAGTCACCGTCATCGGGTTCGTCAAGAACGGCGCCGGCTTCTTCGGGCTCTTCTGGATCCAGGCGGCGCCGCTCGTGCTGCGCCCGATCCTCGCGATAATCGAAGTCATCAGCTATTTCGTGCGGCCCGTCAGTCACTCGATCCGGCTTGCGGGCAACATGATGGCCGGCCATGCGGTGATCAAGGTCTTCGCGACCTTTGCGGCCATCGTCGCCATCTCTCCGCTGTCGGTGCTCGCGATCACGGCAATCTATGCGCTCGAGACGCTCGTGTCGTTCATCCAGGCCTACGTGTTTGCCATTCTCACATGCGTCTACCTGAGGGACGCGCTGCATCCGCAACACTGAATCAACGGCGGGTCGACCGCCGATGGAAACACTTCCAACGCAAGGAGAATACAAATGGAAGGTGACGTCGTACAAATGGGAGCCTACATTGGCGCGGGCCTGGCCTGTACGGGCATGGGCGGGGCCGCAGTCGGTGTGGGCCATGTCGTTGGAAACTTTCTTTCCGGCGCGCTGCGCAACCCGTCGGCGGCTCCCGGACAGATTGCAACGATGTTCATCGGCATCGCGTTTTCGGAGGCTCTCGGGATCTTCTCGTTCCTCGTCGCGCTGTTGCTGATGTTCGCCGTCTAGGACTCCTCGACATCCCTTCGCGCCGGATGCTCGCGAGAGTCGTCCGGGAGATGACAACAAGGCTTGAGGAGGCTGGCCATGGCGACAGAGGCCACGGACGCTGCAAGTGGTGCCGCCGAAAGTTCGGTCGGCATGCCGCAGCTCGACTTCTCCACGTTCCCGAACCAGGTTTTCTGGCTCGTGGTCACGCTTGTGGTGATCTATCTCGTCCTGTCCCGGGTGGCGTTGCCCAGGATCGCCGAAGTGCTCGCTGCCCGTCAGGGTGCGATCACGAGCGACATCGCGACCGCGGAGGAACTGAAGCAGAAGGCTGCCAACGCCGAGGAGGCGTACGAAAGCGCTCTTGCCGAGGCTCGCGCCGAGGCGGGCCGGATCACTGCTGCAGCCAAGGCGGAAATGCAGGCGGAGGTTGATGCCGCAATCGAAAGGGCCGACGCCGAGATAGCTTCCAAGGCCGCCGAAAGCGAAGCCCGCATCGACGAGATTCGCAAGGGTGCGGCCGAGGCGGTTCGTGACGTCGCACGCAGCGCGGCAAGCGACGTCGTGGCCGCGTTTGGCGTCAAGGTTGAAGGCGCGGCAATTGACGCGGCGGTGGCCGCGCAGATGAAGGGATAGGGCGATGACGAGAGCGCTTTCCCTGCTTGCCCTCCTAGCGGCGACGCCAGCCGTTGCCGCTTCGAAGAACCCGTTCTCGCTCGAATTCTACAAGCTGTCGAACACGGACTTCATCGTCACGCTTGCGTTCCTTCTGTTCATCGGCGTGCTCGTCTACTTCAAGGTCCCGTCCCTGGTCGCGGGCCTGCTCGACAAGCGGGCGGCCGGCATTCAGGCGGAGCTGGACGAGGCACGCGCTCTCAGGGAGGAAGCGGAATCGGTCCTTGCAGAATTTGAAAGCAAGCAGCGTGAGGTCGGAGACCACTCCGAGCGCATCATCGCTGCTGCGAAGGAAAGCGCCGAGGAAGCTGCGGAACAGGCCAGGAAGAACCTTGCCCTCGCGATTGAGAGACGGATCCAGGCCGCGCAAGACCAGATTGCCTCTGCTGAACAACGTGCAGTCAAGCAGGTGCGTGAGGAGGCGGTCAAGATTGCGGTCTCCGCGGCCGCCCAGGTCATTGCCGAAGGGATGAGCGCGGATCGGGCCGGCGAATTGATCGACGAGGCGATCGCGACCGTGGAGGCGAAACTGCAATAGCCCTGTTCGCCGGTTGGTCCCGGCATGCGGGAATTGGCATGGTCCGTTTCGACGCGGCCCATGCACGCGGTTCCCGAAATTGAGGCTGCCATCTTGACCGGCCCCGGTCATTCGGCGGCGGCGTGCTCCATCAGGATTTCCAGCGGCACGACGTCCAGCGCCTTGCGGTGCGTGGATGAAAGACGCACTTGCGGGCCGGCGCCTTCGTCCGCAGCTTGCAGGAAGCGCCCCGCGCAGAGGCACCACGCATCTCCCGGTTTCAGTCCGGAGAAATGGAATTCCGGGCGCGGAGTCGACAGGTCGTTGCCGACATACTTGGAATAGGCCAGGAACTCTGCGGTCATGATCGCGCAGACCGTGTGACTTCCTTGGTCCTCGCTGCACGTGTTGCAGCGTCCGTCCCGGAAGAATCCCGTGACGGGATCGACCGAGCAAGCCTCCAGCGGGTCGCCAAGGACGTTGACGGAGGGATCTTTGTTCATGACAGGCTCCTTGTCCGATGGTGGCCGCGAGACCTTTGCTCAAGGATACAGCGTGGCAGGGCAAGTGTGAATGTCCGCATTGTCGCGTCCCGCATCTTTCGAAGCGGGCCTGGTGCCGGACAGGTTGCGGAACGCGTGCGGCAGGCGAGCGCGACCTTCGCCTGCGACCGACTATCGCCGAAACCTGTCGAGAAGCTTCTGCAACGCGGATCGGTCATCGCTGTCGACCGGCGACACTGGAGTCGGCGTTGGTCGTCGCGGTGCGGCATCGGGCGTCTCTGCTGGTCGCGCCAATCGGAGAGCCGTGGTGTTGCGGAACTTGTCGACGTCGCCCCCGGCCAGGAAGGGTGCACCGCCGGAGATCCCGGCCAGAAGTTCCTCCAGCCAGGCCTGGTCCGCCTTGGAGAAGTCTCTCAGCACGTGGGAATGCACGGCATCCCTCCGGCCGGGGTGTCCAACGCCGATCCTGACGCGCTGGTAGTTGTTGCCGACATGGGCATCGATTGAGCGCAGGCCATTGTGACCGGCGTTGCCGCCTCCACGCTTTAGGCGCATCTTGCCCGGCGCCAGGTCGATCTCGTCATGGAACACGATCACGTCTTCCGGCGCGAGCTTGTGGAATCGCTGGGCTTCGCCGACCGCCTGGCCCGAATTGTTCATGAAAGTCTCGGGTTTCAGCAGCATGATCTTGTCAGATCCCAGCCGCCCGTCGCTGACCTGTCCCTGGAATTTCGACCTCCACACGCCAAAGCCGTGATCGGCGGCAATCCTGTCGACCACCATGTAGCCGACATTGTGCCGATGCCCGGCGTACCTGGCCCCGGGATTGCCAAGTCCAACGAAGAGTTTCATGCGTCCATCCTGATCCGCCGCCCGGTCTCGCCAGGGACACGGCTGCCAATGCGCTTCCCGCGCTTGCCGCCACCCGTTAACATGGTCCGGACATGGACAGGAACCCCGGCAAGATAGTTGTACTGACCGGCGCTGGCGTCTCGGCCGAGAGCGGGCTTGGCACTTTCCGCGACAAGGGAGGGGTCTGGACGCGATACGACTTGAACGAAGTGGCCACGCCGGAGGGTTTCCGGCGCGACCCGACCAAGGTTCACGACTTCTACAATGCCCGGCGCAAGAATGCTGCCGGAGCGAAGCCGAACGGGGCGCATGCCGCACTTGCGAGGCTCGCAAGGGACTATCCGGGCGAAGTCGTGATCATCACGCAAAACGTCGACTCGCTTCATGAAGCGGCAGGGACTGCCGCGATTCACATGCATGGAAGGCTTGACCGTG
This sequence comes from Boseongicola sp., assembly GCA_028824715.1. Taxonomy (GTDB): domain Bacteria; phylum Pseudomonadota; class Alphaproteobacteria; order Rhodobacterales; family Rhodobacteraceae; genus JAJEFO01. The sequence continues at coordinate 29,028 of JAPPCV010000181.1, forward strand.
CGTCCTGCACATCCTGTGGCGCCGGATGGGATGCGCCCATGGAAATGCATGCCGCTGACGCGTGCCCTGAATGCTCGGAGCCGGCCACTCGGCCGGACGTCGTCTGGTTCGGCGAAGTTCCGCATGCGCTCGACGAGATCGCCGGGCACCTCGAGGCGGCCGTGGTCTTCGCTGCCATTGGAACAAGCGGCCAGGTGCATCCGGCGGCCGGATTCGTCAGCGAGGCCAGGAGGGCTGGTGCCCACACGATCGAAATCAACCTTGCGGAGTCAGATATCTCGGCGCTCTTCCACGAGAGAATCGAGGGACCGGCAACGCAATGCGTGCCCCTCTGGGTCGAACGTCTTCTGAATGCCTGAGCACGGCTTTCCCCTATTGTCCGGTGCTTCTTGCCGGCTGGCCGCGCGAGTTGTCGACCGGAACCGCGATCATGACTTCGCCAGCGACCTCGAAGACCAGCGTCAACGGCACGGTCTCGCCGTCAACGAGTTCCTGTTTCAGGCCCATCAGCATCACGTGGTCGCCACCGCGTGACAGCGCATGCGTGCCGCCGGCCGGAACCGGCAGGCCCGCCTCGACCTCTCGCATCTTCATGATGCCGCCCTCCTCGATGTGCGCATGGACCTGGACCATCGCGGCAGCGGGCGACTTCGCGCCAACCAGGCGATCGGCAACCGTGCCCGCGTTCCGGATCAACATGAAGATCGCGCCGGTCGGTGCCCCGGGGCGCGAGGCACGCGCATACGGATCGAGGATCTCGATGTCGCCGGCAAGCAACGGGCTGCCCGGGAGCAGGCCCAGAATGGCAAGGAATCGAACTGAATTCCGTTCAAGCATCGAGAGGCGACATAGATGCGGCCATGCTCGCATTCAAGCCCGCCGCCGGAGTTGTTGCGACCAAGCCGTCCGGCCAGTTCCGGGCGCAATGCCGGGTCCGGCGAAAGCGGCCTTCCTGGCCTTCCGGACTTGCGTGCGCGGCGTGCCGTCGTGTCTTGGCGGCTTTCTTGCACCTTGCGGGTCTCCGCCGTAAGTAGTGCCGAATGCAATGCGGGCGAGGGACAATGCCCATTCTCGTCATGAAATTCGGTGGCACGTCGGTCGCCTCGCTGGAGCGAATCCGGCATGCCGCAGGTCTCGTGAGTCGCGAGGTCGAGAACGGGCACGAAGTGATTGTCATTGTCTCGGCAATGTCCGGAAAGACGAACGAGCTGGTAGGCTGGGTCGAGGAGACATCGCGCTTCTACGATGCCCGCGAATACGATGCCGTGGTTTCGTCAGGCGAACAGGTCACCGCCGGGCTCATGGCCCTGACGCTGCAGGAGATGGAGATTCCGGCGCGGTCCTGGGCCGGCTGGCAAGTGCCCGTGCAGACCGACAGCGCCCATGCAGCGGCTCGCATCGAGGACATCGAGACCGGGAACATCACGGCCAAGTTCGCCGAGGGGATGAAGGTCGCGGTTGTCGCCGGCTTCCAGGGCATCTCTCCCGAAGGACGCGTCACGACTCTTGGTCGCGGCGGTTCGGACACCACCGCGGTCGCGTTTGCAGCTGCATTCGGAGCCGAGCGTTGCGACATCTACACGGATGTCGACGGCGTCTACACGACGGATCCCAGGATCACGTCGAAGGCCCGCAAGCTGGACCGGATCGCGTTCGAGGAAATGCTGGAACTGGCCTCGCTTGGCGCGCGGGTGCTTCAGACCCGTTCGGTCGAGCTTGCGATGCGCTACAACGTGCGCCTGCGCGTTCTGTCGACTTTCGGGAGCAATGACGACAATGCCGGCACGCTTGTCTGTGCCGAGGAGGACATCATGGAAAAGAACGTGGTCGCCGGTGTCGCCTTCAGCCGCGACGAGGCGGAAATGACCCTGCTTTCGGTCGCGGACCGGCCTGGCATCGCCGCCGCGATCTTCGGTCCGCTGGCGACAGCCGGAGTGAACGTGGACATGATCGTCCAGAACATCTCCGAGGATGGTCGCACCGACATGACGTTTTCGCTGCCGGTGAACCAGGTCGCGCGTGCAAGGCAGGCGATGGAAGCGGTCAAGGCTTCGGGCGAAGTCAACTACGGCAGGCTTGTGACCGACGAGGACGTGGCCAAGGTCTCCGTCGTGGGAATAGGCATGCGCAGCCATGCCGGCGTTGCGTCACGGATGTTCGCGGCACTTCGCGACGAGAGCATCAACATCAAGGTCATCTCGACCTCGGAGATCAAGATTTCCGTCCTGATCGACCGGAAGTACCTGGAGCTTGCCGTGCAGGCCCTTCACGAGGCGTTCGAGCTCTCTGACGCTGCATGAACTGGCCCGGCAGTCGACGCCGCCGCGGAGCCGGGCGAGCCAGGGACGCGTCCCGTCGGTCCGGGACAGGTGCAATTGCCGGCCGGACCCGGCATCCGGATGACTTCGGAAACGTCTGGCATCGTGCTATGACCTCGACCGGGATGTCGCGATTCCTTCATGATCGCGCCCCGCATTTGCCGTTTGTTTCGTCCTGCAACTGTGGTCTACTCGCCCCAAGCGGTGGCGGTGCCGCAGGAGCATTGCGAAGGCGACGGAATGGAGCAACAGATCGAGACTGGAAGCCGCAAGCTTTTGCGACGTCTTCGGGACTCCCTCGCCGAGGACAGCGCCGGACAGGCGCGGCTCGACCATGTCACCAACGTGATTTCCGAGGAAATGCAGTCGGAAGTCTGCTCGATCTACCTGTTCCTCGATTCCGACACGCTTGAGCTTTGCGCCTCCAAGGGCCTGAAGAAGGATGCGGTACACAAGACCCGGATGCGGCTTGGCGAAGGCCTGGTCGGTCGCGTGGCCCGAGACGGCATCGTCGTCAACGAGGCCGATGCGCCCTCCGCCAAGGGATTCCGCTTCATGCCCGAGACCGGGGAGGAGATCTTTTCCTCCTTCTGCGGCGTGCCGATCCAGCGTCTCGGGGATCGCCTGGGCGTTCTCGTGGTCCAGTCCCGCGAGGCGCGGGCCTTTTCCGACGACGAGGTATATGCGCTCGAGGTCGTGGCAATGGTCCTTGCCGAGATGACCGAGCTCGGCGCGTTCGTGGGCGAAGGCGAGGCGCTTCGCGCGCTTCACACGAGACCCATGCAGTTCCGCGGCCAGATCGGGCAGGAAGGCGTGGCCGAAGGGCACGTCTATCTTCACGAACCGCGTGTCGTGGTCACAAACCCGGTTGCCGACGACACGGAGAAAGAGACCGACCGGCTTCGCGAGGCGGTGGACCGGCTGCGGGTCTCGGTCGATGACATGCTGGAATCCGTCGGCAGGGACGCGGTGGACAAGGACCAGGTCGAAGTGCTGGAGGCCTATCGGCTGTTCGCCAACTCGCGATCCTGGCTGAAACGCATGGAGGACGACATCGCTGCCGGGCTTTCCGCCGAAGCGGCCGTCGAAAAGGAGCAGTCCATGGCCCGTCGCCGCCTGGGCCGGTCTCCGGACGCCTATCTTCGCGAGCGGCTGCAGGATCTCGACGACCTTTCGAACCGGCTGCTGCGCATCCTGACCGGGCAGGGGGGCGACCCGGCAGCGGACATCCCCGACGATGCGGTGCTCGTGGCACGCAATATCGGGCCGGCCGAACTGCTCGACTACGGGCGCGGCAGGCTCCGCGGCATCGTGCTTGAACAAGGCTCGGTCGGCAGCCACGCGGCAATCATTGCGCGGGCCTGGGTGATTCCCCTGATCGTTCACGCGGGTCGCGACATCACCCTGGAAGCGTTGAACGGCGATCACATCATGATCGACGGCGATCAGGGCCTCGTGCATCTCCGGCCCGACGAGTCCGTGATCACCGCGTTCCGCGACAAGACCGCAATGCGGGCGAAGGCGCAGGAGCGGTACGCGGATCTCAGGGAGCTTCCGGCGGAGTCAAGGGACGGAATACAGGTCTCGCTCCACATGAACGCGGGCCTCATCGCCGAGTTGCCGTCGCTCAAGGGCTCGGGTGCGGAGGGCGTGGGGCTCTTCCGGACGGAGCTCCAGTTTCTTGCACGTTCAAGCGTGCCGCAGCGCGCCGAGCTTGCGGGCATCTACTCCCGCGTTCTGGATTCGGCGAGCGGCAAGCGCGTCGTGTTTCGCACGCTCGACATCGGCTCCGACAAGATGCTGCCCTACATGAAGCGCGAGGATGAGCCGAACCCGGCCCTTGGCTGGCGCGCGATCCGGGTCGCGCTTGACAGGACGGGCGTGATGCGGATGCAGCTGCAGGCCCTGATCCGCGCGGCAAACGGCCGACCGCTGACAGTGATGTTCCCCTTCATCGCGCAACTCGAGGAATTCATGGCCGCCCGCCAGCATGTACTCGACGAAATCGAGCGCGAAAGAAAGCTTGGCCATGCACTTCCCGAGGCTCTCGAGATCGGGGCAATGCTGGAAACCCCGTCCCTTGCCTTCGCGCCGCGAAAGCTGTTCGAGGTCGCCGACTTCATATCCATTGGCGGCAATGACCTGAAGCAGTTCTTCTTTGCAGCCGATCGCGAGAACGAACGTGTCCGCAAGCGCTATGACACGCTGAACGTCAGTTACCTGAGCTTCATCGAGCACATCACGCGCCGCTGCGACGAAACGGCCACGCCGGTCAGCTTTTGCGGCGAGGATGCAGGCCGTCCGGTCGACGCAATGTGCTTTGCCGCCATGGGTCTTCGGGCGCTGTCGATGCGACCGGCCTCGATCGGACCGGTCAAGCACCTGATCCGGCGTGTCGATCTTTCCGAGGCGCGCGAGGTCATCGACCGGGCGCGGGAAAGCGGACAGCAGTCAGTCAGGGGCCATGTCATGGAATGGCTCCAGACCGTCGGGAACTGAGCCAGGCGCCTGCCCGGGCGAGACGCGGGATGCCCGCGTGTCCGGCGGACCGGAATTCGTCGCCACGTGCAATGGCGGTGCGGCCGTGATCGCCCTGACAGCGCTTGAATGCGACTCGCAGGATGCCCGCGATCCCTGCATGGTGCAACGGCTGGCTGCCGTCAGACGTGAATGGGTCCGTCGCCGCAGGCCAGCGCCGCCTCCCTGACAGCTTCGGAATACGTCGGGTGCGCATGGCAGGTGCGCGCCACGTCCTCCGCCGCCGCACCGAATTCCATCGCCACGCAGATTTCGTGGATCAGGTCTCCGGCCATAGGCCCGATGATGTGGGCGCCCAGGATCCGGTCGGTCTCGCTGTCCGCGAGAAGCTTCACGAACCCGTCGGCGGCAAAATTCGCCTTGGCTCGCCCGTTGCCCATGAAGGGGAACTTGCCGACCTTGAATGATCGCCCTGCCTCCTTGAGCTGCTCTTCGGTCTGCCCGACGCTCGCGACTTCCGGATGCGTGTAGATCACGGACGGAATGACGTCGTAGTTCACGTGGCCTGCCTGGCCCGCGATGCATTCGGCCACCGCGATGCCCTCGTCCTCCGCCTTGTGCGCCAGCATGGGGCCGTCCGTGGCGTCGCCGATGGCCCAGAGTCCTTCGGCGCCGGTCCTTCCACGACCGTCGGTGCGGATCTGGCCTGGCGCCGCGATCTCGATTCCGAGGGCGTCGAGACCGAGACCTTCCGTGAAGGGCTTTCGCCCGGTCGCGACCAGGACGACGTCGGCGCCGAGCACGTGCTCGCTTTCGTCCTTGCGAAGCCGATACGTCACCTTGGCCCTGGTCTTCGTCGCCTCGACATTCTGCACGGCTGCGCCCATCACGAATGCGAGCCCCTGCCTCTTGAGGGTTCTCTGGAAGGTCTTCTGGACCTCGCCGTCCATCCCCGGCGTGACGGCGTTCAGGAACTCGACGACCGTCACCTCCGTGCCAAGCCGGTTGTAGACCGAGCCAAGTTCAAGCCCGATCACGCCTGCGCCGATCACGACCATCCTCTTCGGGATCCTCGGCAGTTCCAGCGCACCTGTCGACGTCACGACGACCTTCTCGTCGATGTCCGCGCCGGGCAGCGAGGATGCCTCGGATCCCGTCGCGATGACGATGTCGCCTGCTGCATGAACGGTGTTGCCCACCTTGACCTTGCCGGCCTCGGGAATGGTCGCCCAGCCCTTCAGCCAGTCGACCCCGTTCTTCTTGAACAGGAATTCGATTCCCTTCGTGTTCGCGCCGATCGTGTCCTGCTTGTAGGCAAGCATCGCCTTCCAGTCGACGCTCGGCTTAGATGTCTTGACGCCCATCTTGCCGAAGTTCTCTTCGGCTTCATGCAGCATGCCGGTTGCGTGAAGCAGCGCCTTCGACGGGATGCATCCAACGTTCAGGCACGTGCCTCCCAGCGTCTCCCTGCCTTCGACGCATGCGGTCCTGAGTCCCAGCTGGGCGCAACGGATCGCGCAGACGTATCCGCCGGGTCCGCTGCCTACCACGATGACGTCGTAACTGGCCATGTCAGGTCCCTTTCTTTGGGTGTCGCTCCGGCGCCGCTGGACCGGCAGCGCGGCAAGTCTTCAAGCTGGCGGGCTGGTCAAAGATCCATCAGGAGGCGCCGCGGATCCTCGAGCGCTTCCTTCACGCGCACGAGGAACGTGACCGCGCCCTTTCCGTCCACGATCCGGTGATCGTAGGACAGGGCGAGGTACATCATCGGGCGAATGACGACCTCGCCCCTTGCCGCGACGGGGCGTTCCTGGATCTTGTGCATGCCAAGGATGCCGGACTGCGGCGGGTTCAGGATCGGCGAGCTCATCAGCGAGCCGTAAACGCCGCCGTTCGAGATCGTGAAGGTTCCGCCCTGCATCTCGGCCATCGAGAGCTTGCCGTCGCGAGCCCGTGCGCCGAGCTCGTTGATCCGCTTCTCGATGCCGGCGAAGCTCATCCGGTCGGCGTCGCGCACGACCGGCACGACGAGGCCGGTTGGCGTGCCGACGGCGATGCCCATGTGCACGAAATTCTTGTAGACGATGTCGGTCCCGTCGATCTCCGCGTTGACTTCGGGAACCTCCCCCAGCGCATGGCAGCAAGCCTTCGTGAAGAAGGACATGAAGCCGAGCTTCACGCCGTGCTTCCTCTCGAAGAGATCCTTGTACTCCTGGCGGAGCCCCATCACGGCCGACATGTCCACCTCGTTGTAGGTGGTCAGCACGGCGGCCGTGTTCTGGGCGTCCTTCAGCCGTCGCGCAATGGTCTGGCGCAAGCGCGTCATCTTGACGCGCTCTTCCCGAGCCGCATCCTCGACCGCGACCGGTGCCCGCGGTTCCTGGACCGGAACTTCCGGCTGCGCGGGAGCGGAGATCGCTTTCAGCACGTCTTCCTTCATCACCCGTCCGTCCCGTCCGGTGCCGGAGACCTCGTCGGACGAAAGGCCCGCTTCGTCCATCAACTTCCTGGCGGAGGGAGCATCCTCGCCCTTCCGTGCCGTCGCCGGCGCCGCGCCTGCTTCCTCTGCCGCGGGCCTGGCGGCGGGCGCGGCAGCCGCTGCGCCTTCGCCGGCCGCCATCACGGCGAGCTTGCCGCCGGCCTCGACGGTTTCGCCTTCGCCCTTCAGGACTTCCGCCAGGACTCCCGCCACCGGGGCGGGAACCTCGACCGAAACCTTGTCGGTCTCCAGTTCGCAGAGCATCTCGTCAGCGGCGACCGCGTCCCCCGCCGACTTGAACCAGGTCGACACCGTCGCCTCGGTCACGCTTTCGCCAAGGGCAGGCACCATTACGTCGACGGTCTGCCCGTCGCTCCTGGTCTCGCTTGCGGAAGCTGCGGCCGTCGTGGCAGGCGCCGCATCGGGCCTGGCGGGTGCAGGCGCTGCGCCGTCGGCTGCGCTCAAGGTCGCGAGCAGCGCGTCCGGCGCGACCGTTGCGCCTTCCGCCGCGACGATCTCCGCCAGCTTGCCTGTTGCCGGTGACGGCACTTCGACGGTCACCTTGTCGGTTTCCAGCTCGCAGAGCATCTCGTCGACCGATACACGCTCGCCCGGTTGCTTGAACCAGGTGGCTACGGTGGCTTCGGTCACGCTTTCGCCCAAGGTGGGCACTCGAACTTCAGTTGACATGATCTAGTTTCCCAGCGTCAGCGCTTCGTCCACGAGCGCCTCTTGTTGCGATTTGTGAGAGGATGCGAGGCCCGCCGCCGTTGACGCGCTTGTGGAACGGCCGACGTATTTCGGCCTGGTGACCTTTGCGTTGATGCGCGTGAGCACCCACTCGATGTTCGGCTCCATGAAGGTCCATGCACCCTGGTTCTTTGGCTCTTCCTGGCACCAGACGAATTCCGCGTTCGGGAACCGCTTCAGTTCCTTGACGGACGCTTGGGCGGGGAACGGATAGAACTGCTCGACGCGCAAGAGGTAGATGTCGTCGATGCGGCGTGAATCGCGCTCCTCAAGAAGGTCGAAATAGACCTTGCCCGAACACATCACGACGCGCCGGATTTTCTTGTCCGGCACGAGCTCCGTGTCGGAACGGCCCTTTTCGGCATCGTCCCAGAGCACGCGATGGAAGCTCGACCCGGTGACGAAGTCCGCTGCGTCGCTTACGGCCAGCTTGTGGCGAAGGAGCGACTTCGGCGTCATCAGCACGAGCGGCTTGCGGAAGGAGCGGTGCATCTGGCGCCGGAGAATGTGGAAGTAGTTCGCCGGCGTCGTGCAGTTGGCGACGATCCAGTTGTCCTCGGCGCACATCTGCAGGAACCGTTCGAGCCGGGCGCTGGAATGCTCCGGGCCCTGGCCCTCGAAGCCGTGCGGCAGCAGAAGGACGAGGCCGCTCATCCTGAGCCACTTGCGCTCTCCGGACGAAACGAACTGGTCGAACATGATCTGTGCACCGTTGGCGAAGTCGCCGAACTGCGCTTCCCAGAGGACCAGCGAATTCGGTTCGGCAAGCGAGTAGCCGTATTCGAACCCGCAGACGGCGTATTCCGAGAGCATCGAATCGATCACCTCGTAGTGCGCCTGCCCCTTGCGGATGCTGTTCAGCGGGTAGTACCGTGCCTCGGTCTCCTGGTTGACGAAGCCCGAATGGCGCTGGCTGAACGTGCCGCGCGTGGAATCCTGGCCAGAGAGCCGGACCGGAATGCCCTCCGTCAGGAGCGATCCGAAGGCCAGCGCCTCTCCGGTGGCCCAGTCAAGGTCCTTGCCGGTCTTGAACATCTCGCGCCTGGTGTCGAGCAGTCGGTCGACCGTGCGGTGAAGCGGGAAGTCCTTCGGCGCGGCAGTCAGCGCGCGCCCGATTTCCGTCATCGTCGACTTCCTTATCGCGGTCTTCCCGCGCTGGTAAGTCTTGCCTTCCCTGTCGAGGTGGCTCCAGCGCCCGTCCAGCCAGTCGGCCTTGTTCGGCCGGTAGGCCTTGCCGGCCTCGAACTCCTCGTTCAGGCGCGCCTGAAAGGCCGCCTTCATGTCCTCGATCTCGCCCTCGGGAATGAGGCCGTCCTGCACGAGGCGATCGGTGTAGAGCGACAGCGTTGTCTTGTGGTTCTTGATCCGCTTGTACATGATCGGGTTGGTGAACATCGGCTCGTCGCCTTCGTTGTGTCCGAAGCGGCGGTAGCAGAACATGTCGATCACCACGTCCTTGCCGAACTTCTGGCGGAACTCGGTCGCGACCCTTGCGGCGTGAACGACCGCTTCCGGGTCATCGCCGTTGACGTGGAATATCGGCGCCTCGACCATCAGCGCGATGTCGGTCGGATAGGGGCTTGAGCGGCTGAAGTGCGGTGCGGTCGTGAAACCGATCTGGTTGTTCACGATGATGTGGATCGTCCCCCCGGTCTTGTGGCCCCTGAGGCCCGAGAGACCGAAGCATTCCGCAACGACGCCCTGGCCGGCGAAGGCGGCGTCTCCGTGGAGGAGGATCGACAGGACCCTCGTGCGCCCGATGTCGTTGATCTGGTCCTGCTTGGCGCGAACCTTGCCGAGCACGACCGGGTTCACGGCCTCGAGATGGCTCGGGTTCGCGGTCAAGCTCAGATGCACGGTGTTGCCGTCGAACTCGCGGTCCGAGGACGCGCCGAGGTGGTACTTGACGTCGCCGGAGCCGTCGACTTCTTCCGGCTTGAAGCTGCCGCCCTGAAACTCGTTGAAGATCGCCCGGAAGGGCTTGCCCATCACGTTGGCCAGGACGCTAAGGCGGCCCCTGTGCGGCATGCCTATGACGATCTCCTCGACACCGAGGGCGCCCCCCCGCTTGATGACCTGCTCCATTGCCGGGATCAGGCTTTCGCCGCCGTCAAGGCCGAACCGCTTGGTGCCGGTGTACTTGACGTGCAGGAACTTCTCGAACCCTTCGGCTTCCACGAGCTTGTTCAGGATCGCCTTCCTGCCGTTCTGGGTGAAGGCGATTTCCTTGCCGAGGCCCTCGATCCGCTCCTTGAGCCAGGATGCCTGCCCGGGGTCGGAGATGTGCATGTACTGCAGGGCGAAGGTGCCGCAATAGGTCCGTTTCACGAGCGCGACAATCTCGGTTATCGAGGCCGTCTCCAGGCCGAGGACGTTGTCGATGAAGATCTGCCGGTCCATGTCGTCGTTGGTGAAGCCGTAGGACCTGGGATCGAGCTCCGGGTGGGGTTCCTCGTCGCGCATGCCGAGGGGATCAAGGTTCGCGACGAGATGGCCTCGGATCCGGTAGGCCCGGATCAGCATGAGCGCGCGAACCGAATCGAGCACGGCGCGGCGCACCTGTTCGTCCGAGAGCCTGATCCCGGCTTCCGCGGCCTTGGCCGCGATCTTGTCTCCGGCACGCTTCTGCGCCGCGGGGCCGAGATCGCCCCACTGCCCGTCGAGCGCTGCCGTCAGTTCGTCGCTGGGAGCGGGCGGCCAGTCGGACCGTGCCCAGCTCGGTCCCGCCGCCTCGGCCCGGGCGTCCGCCTCGGCATCGCCGAGTTCGCGGAAGAACCGGCGCCAGCCCTCGTCCACCGCGTTCGGATTGCCGGCATAGCGGGCGTACAAGTGTTCGACATATGCGGCGTTGTGGCCTTGAAGAAAGCTGGACGCCTTGAAGACGTCATTCGGGGACTGCTCGGTCATCGCAAACCTCCAGGTCGGATGTGAAGCTTCGGTCGGAAATCGATGTTCGGCCAGGGCCCGGACCCGGTCTCGGCGGAATGCCCGTGCGCGCCGGGCGGACCGGCAGCGTGCCGCCCGAGAGGCAGGATGCGGTGCAGCAGGGCCGGGAACCTCGTGCCGCGTTCCATCGCCCTACCCTATCGCTTCCAGCATTGCCTCGCCGAGGCCGGACGGGCTGTCCGCCACGACGATTCCGGCAGAGCGCATGGCCTCGATCTTGTCGTCCGCGCCGCCCTTGCCGCCCGCAACTATGGCGCCCGCGTGTCCCATGCGGCGGCCGGGCGGGGCGGTCCTGCCGGCGATGAACCCTGCGACGGGTTTCGCGCGGCCCCGCCTCGCCTCGTCCTTGAGGAACTGGGCCGCGTCCTCTTCGGCGCTGCCGCCGATCTCGCCGATCATCATGATCGACCGGGTCTCCTCGTCGGCCAGGAACCACGCCAGCACGTCGACATGCTCGGTGCCCTTGATCGGGTCGCCGCCGATGCCGACGCAGGTGGACTGGCCGAGCCCGACATCCGTGGTCTGCTTCACGGCCTCGTATGTCAGCGTGCCGGATCGTGACACGACGCCCACGGAGCCCTTCTTGTGGATGTGGCCGGGCATGATGCCGATCTTGCACGCCTCGGGCGTGATCACGCCGGGGCAGTTCGGGCCGATGAGGACGGACGCGCTGTCCTGCAGGGCGCGCTTCACCCGCATCATGTCGCGCACCGGGATGCCTTCGGTGATCGCCACGATCACTTCCATGCCCGCGTCGATGGCCTCGAGGATTCCGTCTGCGGCAAAGGGAGGCGGCACGTAGATCGCCGTCGCGTTGGCGCCGGTCGCGGCGCGCGCCTCGTGAACCGAGTCGAAGACCGGCAGGCCGATATGCTCCTGGCCGCCCTTGCCGGGGGTCACGCCGCCCACCATCGTTGTGCCGTAGTCAATCGCCTGCTGCGAGTGAAACGTTCCCTGGCTGCCGGTCAGGCCCTGGCAGATCACCTTGGTGTTGCTGTCAATAAGTACCGCCACTACACTGTCCCATTCCAACCCGGCGCGTTCCTCTTGCGGAAGCGGGCCCCCGGGGATCCCGGCCCGCCGCCTCGACCGTGTTTCAACCCTTCACGGCCTTGACGATCTTTTCGGCGCCGTCCTTCAGGTTGTCGGCAGCGATGACGTCGAGGCCGGACGTGTCGATGATCTGCTTGCCGTCCTCGACATTCGTGCCCTCGAGGCGAACCACCAGCGGCACCTTGAGGCCGACTTCCTTCACGGCGGCGACGACGCCTTCGGCGATGATGTCGCAGCGCATGATGCCGCCGAATATGTTGACGAGAATGCCCTTCACGTTCGGGTCCGAGGTGATGATCTTGAACGCCTCGGTCACCTTCTCCCTGGTCGCGCCGCCGCCCACGTCGAGGAAGTTGGCGGGTTCCGCGCCGTAGAGCTTGATGATGTCCATGGTGGCCATGGCGAGGCCTGCGCCGTTCACCATGCAACCGATCTCGCCTTCGAGCGCTATGTAGTTGAGGTCATGCCTCGACGCCTCGAGCTCCTTGGGATCCTCTTCTGACGTGTCCCTGAGCTCGGCGATGTCGGGTTGGCGGAAGAGGGCGTTCGAGTCGAATCCCATCTTTGCGTCCAGGCATTTCAGGTCACCCTCGCCGGTCACGATCAGCGGATTGATTTCCAGCATCTCCATGTCCCTGGAGACGAAGAGGTCGTGGAGCTGCCCCATCAGCCTGACGCACTGCTTTACCTGGGGTCCTTCGAGTCCGAGCGCGAAGGCGATCCGTCTGCCGTGGAAGGGCTGGTATCCCGTCGCGGGGTCAACGCTGAAGGAGAGGATCCTCTCCGGGGTCGCCTCCGCGACCTCCTCGATGTCCATGCCGCCCTCCGTCGACGCGACGAAGCTGACGCGGCTGGTGCCGCGATCGACCAGCAGCGCGAGGTACATCTCGCGTTCGATCGTGGAGCCGTCCTCGATGTAGATGCGGTTGACCTGCTTTCCGGCCGGCCCGGTCTGCTTGGTGACCAGGGTCCGGCCCAGCATGCGGCGGGTCTCTTCGGCGGCCTCCAGCACGGAGCCGGCAATGCGCACGCCGCCCTTCTCTCCGGCGTCCGGCTCCTTGAACGAGCCTTTCCCGCGTCCACCGGCGTGTATCTGGGCCTTCACGACCCATGCCGGCCCGTCCAGCGCGCCTGCCGCGGTCTTCGCGTCCTCCGCTTTCAGGACCACGCGCCCGTCGGATACCGGAGCTCCCGCATCGCGCAGCAGCGCCTTTGCCTGATACTCGTGAATGTTCAACGCAACCCCCTGATCATGGTTCTTGTTCGATGCGGCTTCGACCAAGAACACCCATGGCTTCCTGCGATCAACAGGTTATTCGAGATTAGGTCAAAATGTCCCAGTTTTGTGATCACTGTATTTTTTGCGTGATCACATGATGCGCGATTGCGGCTTCGGAAAGGGTTCATGCGCCAAGGTGCCAAGACCGGGGTCAATTCCGGCGGCAGCACCGGGCGCGTCCGCCCCAATGCAGGAGCGAGCGGAACCGCAATCGGGTTCGGCGATCTGTGGCGGCACAAGGGTTGGCCAGGCATTGCTCCTTCGCTCCCGGACGATCGAAACGCCCGGGCGCGGTCAACGCAGGATGGATCGGTGGCCGGGCGGCCGTGCGCCCGTCCTGCAAGTCGCCAAACACCCGTTCGATGTCGTCCCGGTCTTTCGGCGCATTCAGGAGACCATGTTCTCTACCGCTTCCGCGTGCCGGCATGCGGTGCGGATCAACCATTCGGCGCTCGCGCAAATGTGCGCCGGCTCGTCCAGTTCGGCCATGCCGGGCTGGCATTCTTGCGACCTGACCAAGTTTTCGGGGGCGTTCCGCAGGTTCTGTTACGTCTGTTTTCCCGTGCCCCCGTGCTCAGCGATGCCGTCCGCCATTTCGTGCGCATCGAGTTGGCGTTCGCGCGTTTTTTCCGCCCACCGACGCCCAGGGTGGCGCGTATCCCGCAAGGACCGCTCTTGATTTCGCCGGCCGGCTCCAAGGTCGTGGCTGCCGAAGCCGTCGACGACTGAATTCCATGTTGGACGGCATGTCGCGATCAAGACCTGCCCTGTCAAACCGGTCCATGCAGGATCAGGAACCAGCCACCGGCACCCGGATTCCCGAAGGCGCGGATTGCTTGCGGCCCGAATCGAAACCGAGTGTTCGCGCAGCCTCTTGTGCGGGGCGGGCGACGGGTGCGCGTCGATCACCCTTCCCTGCCTTCTGCCGCGCGGTTCCGCCTTCCCGAGGTAGGCGGATTCATCATCCGCCATCCCGACACAAGGCGCGAAGGCACTCCGCTCGTGGATCGTGCAGACGCCGACGCCATTGAAGGGCGCAAGAGGCGGAAGTTCCGCCGACGGACACTCCATCAGCTTCCGTGCCGCGTTCCGGCCCGGTTCCTTGACGCTCAACGGGTCGCATTCTCGGGAGTCACTCACGCGGAAGCCGCTCGCAGCGATGGCTGTCGCGGCAGATGAACCAGGAGCAATGCCGCTTGCGGGCGTGGTGTGCCGCCCTCCAGCGCTCCGAAACCACGGGCTCCCGCCTGGTCTTGACGATCATGTCGCGTACGGTGAAACCGGCGTCTTCGGCCATGCACATGAAGTCGCGGTGCGCCCATCGTGATCGACGGTTGTTCACCATGTCGGTGATCTTCGCGAGCGGCAGCCCCTCCGGCTTGAGCACCCGCTTGGCTTCCTTCAGGAACGGCGGATACAAGTGGCTCAGTGTCCAGTTCTCGGACGCGCCACAGGCCATTGTCGCGCCAAAGTCCACATCGAACCGCTTGCAACTCTTGTCCCGGCCCTGTGGCCCTGCGTGCGGCGGATCGCAGACGACCGTGTCGATCGGCTCGTCCCCGACTCCAACCATGTCGCGATTGCCTGCCACGATCATCGGCGCGCATTTCGGGTCAATGTCCATGGACACCACCTGCCGATCCGACCCGCGCCAGAAGCGGCCCGCATTGCAGGTTGCGTCAAGAATCGGCTCCGCCGGAATTGACGGGTGAAAGCGCAGCATCCATTCCGGCAGATCGCCGTCGCTTCCCTCCCAAACGCTGCTTGTCTGGGCGTAGCGGACACCCCGGGTCGTGGGCATGTCCAGGGACATCAGAGCCTTGCCCCGCTCGGCATCCTGTTGTCAGTCCCGCAATGCGGGCGTCGCCGACCTTCCCGCCACGGGAATTCGTCAACGATCCTGCGAGCCGCTGTATCGTCCGGAAGCATGCGGAACGGATTGGCCGGACTGGTGCCGTTGCGATGCAATTCCCCGAATGCATTGTGTCTCACGCCTGCCTCCAGAAGACTTTGCTGCAAGATCCTGACCCGGGAATCCAGTTCGCACACAATATTTTGTGCCCGTTGCCGCATTTCCCAAGCGTCCGCGAAGCACGGCATGCAGGTCAAGTTCTTGAACGTTCCCAAGGATCCGCATATCGGCCTGCCTCTGGGTCAGCCCAAGTCGCCGGCGACGGGAAGGGCACATCCTGCGCTTCGTGAACTGCAGGTCGCCTCAGTGCCGCATTCCAGCGAGATGTCCTCCCGCATCCGGATTCCGGGGCAGTTCGCAGCGCAAGGTGTCGAGACCCCTGTCTTCGCGAGATTCGGCGAGCCAACTGGAAGAGGCCGGCGTCACAGCTGTGGCGCTGGCAGGTCCCGTCGCCCTTTCCCGGACGTCAGGGGCCGGGAGGCATGGATTCTGGTGAAGTGCCAAGCGTGCCCTCGGCACGTCCGAGCCTCACGACACAGGCTCCCAAAGCTCGATCGCGTTGCCTTCAGGGTCATGGATGCGCGCGAAGCAGCCAATGCCTTCCATCTCGGTTTTGTCGCCGACCTCTATGCCTGCCGACGTCAGTTGCGCGATCATTGCATCCAGGTCGGCGACGCGAAAGTTCAGCATGAAGGTCTTGTCCGACGCGAAATAGTCCGTGTCCGCGGCGAATGGCGAGAAGATCGTGACTCCGGCCTCGGATCTCCAGGGCGTCATGTCCATGTTCGTCGGGGCCGGATCAATGCCAAGGTTGTCCCGATACCAGTTTGCAAGGCCCTCCGGGTCCAGGGCTCGAAAGAAGAACCCGCCGAATCCCTGAACTTTCTGCATGCTGCATCCTCCTGTCCGTGCAGTGACTACCTTGGATGCCTGAGAATGCCAAACAAGTCGAACGTGTCCAACGTGGCACAGATCCCGTCCCCGGAAACAGCACCTCGTTGAGCTGATGCCCTTCGGCCCGGGGTCGGCCACGCGCACGGCAGGGAGTGGCAAGGGCGGCAACGACCGGCCGCAGATCCGGTCCGTGCCGAACAGTCCGTCGACGCCGTGTTCGGCATGCGGACTGCACGATCTTCATGGCCATTGCGGGGCGGCGTGGAGAGCACGGAACGGTCACGGTTTCCGGGCCATGCGCATTTGCTTCGATGCGGTTCGGGCGGATGACCGGTTGCCGGGCGCCTTCAACCCTCCCGGACGACAGCGTCACGGGTGAGCAGGCAGCTGCGTTGACTTGCGTTCGGCCTCTTCCATCGCGGCAATTGCCGAGGTCTGGCCGTCCACGGCAGTCGATTCAACGATCCACATCAGGCCGACGAACGTCTCGTTTCTCCATTCGGTTTCAAGCATGGCGCTTCCCGTCGACCAGTGCCCGGGTCTCCTGCATCGCCTGTTCGTGCGGTTCTGTCGGGCACCCGTTCGCCGACGCCTCCAGCACCTTGGTCCGGAACCATTCGTCGCCGGCGGCTGGAACAGCGGTCGGTCCGGACGGTGGCGATTCAGTCGGATGCGTCCCGCGATGCATTTCGAGAGTGGATCGCCCGACGACATCTTCCCGGATCCGCATCTCGGGTTGTCGATGCCCCTTGATGCACATCCACCCGCCAGGTCGTGGCCCTGGAAGCGGCGTCCGGAATCGGCCCTACCCGAGACCGCTGTCTATTCCCTTGCAGGCTTCGACCAGGCCCCTGACGGCCTCGACGGACTTGTCGAACATGGCCCGTTCGTCCTTGGCAAGGTCGATCTCCACTATGCGTTCGATGCCGCCGGCGCCGATGATGGTCGGGACGCCGACATACATGTCCTTCAAGCCGAAGGCGCCGTCGACATGCGCGGCGCAAGGCAGCAAGCGCTTCTGGTCACCGAGATAGGCGGCCGCCATCTCGATGGCGCTCGTGGCCGGCGCGTAGAACGCGGAGCCGGTGCCGAGCAGGCCCACGATTTCCGCGCCGCCGTCACGCGTGCGCTGCACGATGGCGTCAAGCCTCTCCTGGGTCGTCCAGCCCATTTCGACAAGATCGGGCAACGGGATGCCGCCGACCGTCGAATACCTGACAAGCGGCACCATCGTGTCGCCATGACCGCCGAGCACGAATGCCGTGACATCCCTCATCGAGACATCGAATTCGAGACTCAGGAAGTGGCGGAACCGCGCGCTGTCAAGAACGCCGGCCATTCCGCAGACCTTGGCGTGGGGCAGTCCGGAATACTCGCGCAATGCCCAGACCATGGCATCGAGCGGGTTGGTGATGCAGATCACGAACGCATCGGCCGCGTGCGCCTTAATGCCGTCGCCGACGGCTCTCATGACCTTGAGGTTGATGCCGAGAAGGTCGTCCCGGCTCATGCCCGGCTTGCGGGGGACGCCTGCCGTGACGATGCAGACATCGGCCCCGGCTATGTCTGCGTAGTCGTTGGTGCCCTTGAGGCTTGCGTCGAAACCCGCGACCGGCCCGGCCTCGGCGATGTCGAGCGACTTGCCCTGCGGCGTGCCTTCGACGATGTCGAAGAGGATGACGTCACCCATTTCCTTGATTGCGGCGAGGTGCGCGAGCGTTCCGCCGATCTGGCCTGCACCGATGAGGGCGATCCTTGGTCTGGCCATGAGAGTCTCCAATCCATGTGATGTCAGTCTGGCTGTAGCGTGTGCTAGTGAGTCTCCGTCGCGGTTTCAAGTCGCGTGTCCGTCCAAGGACCGCGATTCGCCGGTCACGCGCGGCAGGATTCGTCAATGCAGGCAGGCCGTTCCGTCGCGAGATGAGCCTTTCTGCCGCAGGCGTCCGGGTTGCGGGCGCCGGGCGGGACGTGCAGGCTGTGCGCATTCCCGGCCCTCTCGATCAAGGAAGGTTCAATGGTCGCTCCGCAAAGGCTCTGCCGCTCCGTTCTCTACGTGCCCGCGTCGAAGACCCGGGCTCTCGAAAAGGTCGGGACGCTCGATGTCGACTCGATCATATTCGACCTGGAGGACGCGGTCGCGCCTGCAGAAAAGCCCGCAGCCCGCGAGACGCTCGCCCGCGCCCTCGATGCCGGGGAATTCGGCCACAGGCAGCGAATCGTGCGCATCAACGGAACCGACACCGAATGGGGCGAAGCGGACGCGAGAGCGGCAGCCGGCATGGCATGCGATGCCGTGCTCCTGCCCAAGGCGGAGGATCCTGGGCAAGTGGAACAGGTTGCCGCCCTCGCGTCCGGAACGCCCGTCTGGTGCATGATGGAGACCCCGCGCGGCGTCCTGAAGGCGCTCGACATTGCGGCGCTGCGTTCGGTCGAAGGCTTCGTTCTTGGCACGAACGACCTCGCGAAGGAGATCGGCTGCGCCACCGGAGGCGACCGCATGGCGATGATGGCGGCGCTTCAGACCGTGCTTCTTGCGGCACGGGCCGAGGGCATTGCATGCGTCGACGGCGTGTACAACGCCTTCAGGGACGAGGAGGGCTTTCGGGCCGAATGCGAACAGGGCCGGGCACTTGGCATGGACGGGAAGACCCTGATTCATCCCTTGCAGGTCGGCATTGCCAACGCGGTCTTCGCGCCGAGCGATGCCGAAACCGAGCTTGCGAGGCGGCAGATCGAGGCATTCGACGACGCCATTGCGCGTGGAGAGGCGGTGGCCGTGGTTGACGGGCGTATCGTCGAGAACCTTCATGTCGAAACGGCCCGCGCCGTACTTGCCAAGGCGGAAGCCATTGCCGAAAGGGCGGCGGGATGACCGGGGACGTGAACACGCGGAACGAGGACGTGACTCCGCAACCGGTGCAAGGAGGGTGACGTGAAGGCAAGCCAGGGGAGATTCTTCGAGGATTTCCGGGTCGGGGACACGATCCGGCACGCGGTTCCCCGCACCCTTGGTGACGGCGAGAGGGCGCTCTATCACGCGCTCTACCCGTCCCGGCACGCGCTCGGTTCCTCGACCGCCTTCGCGCGCTCCTGCGGCCAGGACGGTCCGCTGGACAACCTGCTCGTGTTCCACGCGGTCTTTGGCAGAACGGTGCCCGACATTTCGCTCAACGCGGTGGCGAATCTCGGCTACGCGGAAGGACGCTGGCTCGTGCCGGTCCGTCCGGGCGAAACGCTTGCCGCGACGTCCGAGGTCATAGGGGTGAAGGAGAACTCCAGCGGCAGGACGGGCGTGGTTTGGGTTCGCACGGCTGGCTGGAACGAGCGGGGAGATGCCGTGCTCAGCTACGTCCGCTGGGTCATGGTGCGCAAGCGCGATCCGGGCTCGACCGCGCCGGAGCCCGTGGTTCCCGAACTGTCCGAAAGCGTTCGTCCGCAAGACCTCGTGATTCCCCAAGGGCTTTCGTTTGCCAACTACGATTACGGGCATGCGGGAGAGCCGCATCGCTGGGGCGACTACGAGGTCGGCGAGACCATCGATCATGTCGACCGGGTCACCATGGAGGAAGCCGAGCACATGCTGGCCACCCGTCTCTGGCAGAACACGGCCCGCGTGCATTTCGACGCCACGTCGCGAGAGGACGGACGACGGCTCATCTATGGCGGCCACGTGATCTCCATGGCTCGGGCGCTGTCCTTCAACGGGCTCGCGAACGCCCAGGTGATCGTGGGCCTGAACGCCGGCAGCCATGTCGCGCCGTGCTTCGCGGGCGACACGATCTGCTGCTGGTCCGAAGTGGTGGAGAAGGCCGAATCCGGCACGTCCGGCATCGGGGCCCTGCGCCTCCGGCTCGTCGCGCACAAGCCCGAGGCGGCCCCGTTCGCGCTCAAGGACGGGGATGGAAAGTACGAGGACGGCGTCCTGCTTGACCTGGACTGCTGGGCGCTGATCCCCGTGTGACGCGCGGCGCGCGTCCGGCGGCGAGTGCCAAGCCCGACCCGGCGCTGATCCCGCTCGCGGTGGAGTCCGGCAGCCGGACCTGGCGACGTGGAACCGGACGGGGCGGGTCGCGGCAGGTTCGGGAAGGATCGTCAGGTGCGCAACCCGCGGGTCATGCAGGCTTGGAACCGGCCGGCCAGACCAGTCGGTGCCTGCGTTGCAGCGTCGCGGGGCCGTGACAAGCCCGCCGGTTCTGCTATTGAGGTCGGGACGCCCAAAGTACGGGAGCCTTGACATGGCTGACGTGAACCGGGGCAACCGGCCCCTGTCGCCGCATCTGACGGTATACCGTCCGCAAGTCACGTCGATGACGTCGATCCTGACGCGCATCAGCGGCACATCGCTCATCCTGGCGGCGCTTCTTGTCGTTTGGTGGTTCCTTGCGGCGGCGGTCTCGGCTCAGCAGTTCGCGCTGGCGGACGGGTTCATGACCTCGTGGATTGGCGACCTGGTCATGACGCTTTCGGCCTGGGCTCTCTGGTATCACGCGCTGGCAGGGTTGCGGCATCTCTACTGGGACACGGGCCGCGGGCTTGAAGTCGCGACCGCCGAAAGAACGGGCATCGCGATCGTCGTTCTTTCGGTCGCTCTGACCGTCGCGACCGTCGTGGTTGTGTAGGGAGGCGCCGATGAGCTACATGACCGATCGCAAGCGCGCAGAGGGCCACGGCTCGGCCCGCGAGGGCACGCGCAGGCACTGGGGCATGACGAAATCCAGCGTCGCCCTGGCGTTTCTCGTTCCCGCCTTCGTCTTCACGTTCGGACCCATGCTTGGCCGGCCTCACGCCGAGGTCGTCGCGCATTTCGCGCAGCCGTTTCCGGCGATCGTTGCCGCGTTGATGATCGTCGTGGGCCTGGTGCATTTCAAGAACGGCATCCAGATGGTGATCGAGGACTACGTCCACGGGGTTCTCCGGGAATACACGGTCATTCTGACGACGTGCCTCTGCTACGGCGCGGTGGCTGCCGGCCTCTTTGCCATTGCCAGCATCGCTCTATAGGGAAGACCGATGGCCGCATACGATTACGAGACGCACGAGTTCGACTGCATAGTGGTGGGGGCCGGGGGATCGGGCCTTCGCGCGACGCTGGGCATGGCAGAGCAGGGGCTGCGGACGGCCTGCATCACGAAGGTCTTCCCGACCCGCTCGCACACGGTGGCGGCGCAGGGCGGCATCGCGGCCTCGCTCGGCAACATGGGGCCGGACCACTGGCAATGGCACATGTACGACACGGTGAAGGGGTCCGACTGGCTTGGCGACACCGACGCGATGGAGTACCTCGCCCGCGAGGCGCCTGCCGCCGTCTACGAGCTTGAGCATTACGGCGTTCCGTTCTCGCGGACCGAAAGCGGCCGGATCTACCAGCGTCCGTTCGGCGGCCACACGACGGAGTTCGGGGAAGGCCCGCCCGTCCAGCGCACTTGCGCTGCCGCCGACAGGACCGGGCACGCGATACTGCACACGCTCTACGGCCAGTCCCTGAAGCACGACGCGGAATTCTACATCGAGTATTTTGCGATCGACCTGATCATGGCCGAGGACGGCACCTGCCAGGGCATTCTTGCCTGGAGCCTCGAGGACGGGTCCATCCATGTCTTCAACGCGAAGATGACGGTGCTGGCGACCGGGGGCTATGGCCGTGCCTACTTTTCGGCAACGTCGGCCCATACCTGCACCGGCGACGGCGGCGGCATGGCGGCGCGGGCCGGGCTGCCGCTTCAGGACATGGAATTCGTGCAGTTCCACCCGACCGGGATCTACGGCTCGGGCTGCCTCATCACCGAAGGCGCCCGTGGCGAGGGCGGCTATCTCACCAATTCCGAGGGCGACCGGTTCATGGAACGCTACGCGCCCACCTACAAGGATCTTGCCAGCCGGGACGTCGTGAGCCGGTGCATGACCATGGAGATCCGGGAGGGGCGAGGGGTCGGCGCGGAAAGGGACCACATCCACCTTCACCTGAACCACCTGCCGCCGGAGACGCTTGCGGAGCGGCTTCCGGGCATCTCGGAATCGGCGCGCATCTTTGCGGGCGTGGACCTGACGCGCGAACCGATCCCGGTCCTGCCGACCGTGCACTACAACATGGGCGGCGTGCCCACGAACTACTGGGGGGAGGTGCTGAACCCGACATCGGATGACCCGGACCGCATCGCACCGGGCATCATGGCAGTAGGCGAGGCGGGCTGCGCAAGCGTCCACGGGGCAAACCGGCTCGGCTCGAATTCGCTCATCGACCTCGTGGTCTTCGGGCGCGCCGCCGCGATCCGCGCCGGCGAGGTCGTGGACCGGACGGGGGGCAATCCGGAGCTGAACATGGCGTCGGTCGACGCCGCCCTCGACCGCTTCGACCGGTTCCGGTATGCCGAAGGGGCCGTTCCGACGGCGGAGCTCCGGCTCGAGATGCAAAGGACGATGCAGTCCGATGCGGCGGTGTTCCGCACCAGCAAGATCCTTTCCGACGGCGTTGAAAACATGAAGCGGGTCGCGTCCAGGATGGACGACATCCAGGTCACCGACCGCTCCCTCGTCTGGAACTCGGACCTGGTGGAGACCCTGGAGCTCGACAACCTGATGGCGAACGCGCTGGCCACGATCGTCAGTGCCGAGGCGCGGAAGGAGAGCCGCGGCGCGCACGCGCACGAAGACTACCCGGAACGTGATGACGACGAGTGGCGCAAGCACACGCTTGCCTGGGTCGAGGGTGACGTGCGGCTGGACTACCGTCCCGTTCGGCTGGATCCGCTGACAGAGGAGTCCGACGGCGGGATCGAGTTGAAGAGGATTGCGCCGAAGGCGCGGGTCTATTGACGGCGTGCGGCATCTCCTGGCCGGGCGATCCGGACTTTGCGCGGCTTTCGGGCCGGACGGCGACTCGCCTGCGGACCTTCGGGATTGCCGTCCTGGCGGCGTTTCCGGCGGCATGCGGACCGGTCTCGCCAGAGCTGGCTGCACGCCAGTGCGAGGAGCGCGCGCGGGCGGCCGACGGCCCCACCGGGTCCGTCGGGGTCGGGTTCAACGACCGCGGCGAGACCTTGACGAAGCTGTCGATCACCATAGGGAGCGACTACGTCAGGGGCCTTGATCCCCACGAGGTGTATGAAAGCTGCGTTCGGCGGAAAACCGGCCAGGCGCCGATACGGCCCCTGGACCTCGGGGAATGAGCTGGTGAAGGCGATGCGTCATTCGATCTTCACGGAACGTGCGCGGCGTGTCGCGAGAGACGCATCACGCGTGCTGGCAACGGGACGCGATCCGTGCGTCCGGGTGAACTGCAAGGAAGGGTTCGTCACATGGTTCAACTGACTCTGCCCAGGAACTCCAGGATTCGCGCGGGCAAGACCTGGCCGAAGCCGGAAGGGGTCAGCAACCCCCGCAAGGTGCGAATCTACCGCTGGAACCCGGATGACGGCGAAAACCCGCGCTTGGACACCTATCACGTGGACATGGACAGCTGCGGGCCGATGGTTCTCGATGTCCTCATCAAGATCAAGAGTGAGATCGACCCGACGCTGACCTTCCGGCGTTCGTGCCGCGAGGGGGTCTGCGGCTCCTGCGCCATGAACGTGGACGGGATCAACACGCTCGCCTGCACCTACGGTCATGACGAGATCAAGGGCGACATCAAGATCTATCCGCTGCCGCACATGCCAGTGGTCAAGGATCTCGTTCCCGACCTGAGTCATTTCTACGCCCAGCACGCGTCGATCATGCCGTGGCTCGAGACCACGACCAACCGGCCCGGGAAGGAATGGAAGCAGTCGATCGAGGATCGCCGCAAGCTTGACGGCCTCTACGAATGCGTGATGTGCGCGTCCTGCTCCACGTCATGTCCGAGCTACTGGTGGAACGGCGACCGCTACCTTGGCCCGGCGGCGCTCCTGCATGCCTATCGCTGGATTGTCGACAGCCGCGACGAAGCGACCGGCGAGCGGCTGGACGACCTCGAGGACCCGTTCAGGCTCTACCGCTGCCACACGATCATGAACTGCGCCAAGACCTGCCCGAAGAACCTCAACCCGGCGAAGGCGATCGCCGAGATCAAGAAGATGATGGTCGAACGTATCGTCTAGTTGCGACCGCCCGCTCCCTGGGGCAGGGTCCGCGAAATGGGAGGCGCAAGATGACGGTTTCGTTGCTGGTGGGCACCACGAAGGGCCTGTTCCTGGTCACGTCCGAGGACCGCTCGGAATGGTCGGTGGACGGCCCGCACTGCAATCTCTGGCCGATCAACCACGCGATCGGGGATCCCGGGACGGGCGTGATATGGGCCGGTGGCGGCAGCGACTGGGAGGGCGCCGGCGTCTGGCGGTCGGAAGATCGCGGCGCGTCCTGGACCTTGTCGAATCTCGCGCACGGGCAGAGCGAGGCGTTCTTCGCAGGGAACGAAGAGGTGGCAAGGCTGTTCGACTGGAAGCCGTCGCCGCCGGCACCGTTCACGGGGGAGATCACGGCGCTCTGGTCGCTTGGCCGGGTCGGCGACCGGCTCTATGCCGGCTCGAAGCCCGCGATGCTTCTTGCCAGCGATGACGGCGGCGAGACCTGGGAGAAGGTCAGCTCGCTCTCCGACCATCCCTCGGCGGCGGAATGGCAGCCCGGTGCGGCAGGGCTTGTGCTGCACACGATCGTTGCCGATCCCGGCAATCCCGAGAAGTTCTGGCTCGGGATCTCGGCGGCCGGTGTCTTCGCGACCGAGGACGGCGGCGCGACCTGGGATCGCAGGAACCGGCTGTCGAACGCGGAGGCCTGCGGGCATCACGACCATCCGGCGGCGCCGCGCGACGGCCAGACCGGGCACTGCGTCCACAACATGGTGCGCGCCGACGGGACGGGCGACCTGCTCTACCAGCAGAACCACCATGGCGTGTACAGGAGCCGGGACGGCGGGCGGAGCTGGGACGACATCACCGAGGGCCTGCCTTCGACGTTCGGGTTCCCGGTGCACGTTCATCCGCGCGACGGGGCGACGATCTGGACGCTGCCACTCAATGGCGACGGGATCGGGCGCTACCCGCCGGACGCGGCGGCCGCTGTCTGGAAGTCGACCGACGGCGGCGAGAGCTGGGAGGCGAAGCGGGCCGGGCTGCCGCAGGCCGGGTGCTATTTCACGGTCCTTCGGCAGGCGATGGCGGGAGACGCGGGTGATCCTGCGGGGATATATTTCGGGACGAATTCGGGGTCCGTCTTTGCCAGCACGGACGAGGGCGAGAGCTGGGGCGAGGTCGCGCGGCACCTGCCGACGATCCTCTGCGTGGAGGCGCTGGAGACCTGAGGCGGCGGACCCTGATCGAGTCTCGCAGGAAGTTCGGGCCGGGCGGGCCTTGAAATCCAGTGCGCCCAGGCGTTTGGTCGGAAAGGACGATCCGGAGTTGCCCCATGCCTGAGCCGCCTGACGCCGAAGCCCGCCGCGCCGTCGAGCCGGTGATCTGCTACCCGTCCGAACTGCTGGCACCGCCCGATCTCGACGCCTACCGTGCGGCCTTCGCGAACTACCGGAAGACGGACGAGGTTCGCGTGCCTCCGCGCGACGCCGCGACGTTTCGCGTGCCGCGCGGCGGCGTGTTCCGCATCTCCTCGACCGAGGGGCCGCAGGTCGGGGACCTGAACCTCTGGCATGCGGATGACGTCGGCGAGCGGTTCTATTCCGGCAAGACCCGCGCCCTGCACGGAACCCATGTGAGCGCGGGCGACCGGCTGTGGTCGAACCTGCCCCATCTCAGGCCGATGGCGACGATCATAGAGGACACGCTCGCCTGGTACGGGGCAGACGAGTTCGGCGGGCGGGTGCACGACGTGATCGGCACGCGCTGCGATCCGTATACGGGCAGGCTGCTGTCAGGAGGGGATTATCACCACTGCTGCCATTCCAACCTGGTGCGGGCGCTCGCGGACGCTCTCGGGATGTCCCTCGACGAGAGCGAGCCGCATGTGCATGACGTGCTGAACGTGTTCATGTGCACCGGGTTCACGCGAGAGAGGGGGGAGTATTTCATGAAGGCGTCGCCCGTGCGCCCTGGGGACCATGTCGACTTCCTCGCGGAGATCGATCTTCTCGGGGCGTTGTCGGCCTGCCCGGGCGGGGATTGCAGCGCGACCCATTCATCGGACGCGGCGGTATGTTTCCCGCTCTTGGTGGAGGTGTTCGAGGGCGAGCCTCCCGAAGGGTGGCAGAGCCCGGATCGGAACTTCTATGACCGTTCGCATGGAATGTAGGCCTTGGTTGGCGGCGGCGGGAAATTTCGCGGTGAGCCCCTTGCACTCCGGGAACGTTTGGACTAGCTATTGTTTCTCTTGGCGCGGGGTGGAGCAGTCCGGTAGCTCGTCAGGCTCATAACCTGAAGGTCGTAGGTTCAAATCCTACCCCCGCAACCACTCCAAACATCTGAAAACAATGACTTTTCTGCGGAACTCCCGGTTCCCGACATCGAGCGATTATTTTGAATGGGAATCCTATGGGAATCACGAGAATTGCATTTCGAGGCTACCGACGGCGGTGATTGACCATTGTTCGGGTGCAACGGGGCCGGAGACGCCCAAGCAATTGGAGGTGCCCGCAGCCTGGCGGGAAATCGGTCCGGCACCATGATTCCGAGGGCATGGGCATGGCCCGCTCGCGTCTTGCCGCGCGTTCACCGGTGGTCCGGCCCTCTCTGAACGTCGACCTGACCGCGAAGGCCGCATTGCCCGCCGCAAGTTCGAGGGATTTCGCCATCTGGATCGCGCCTGTATCGCCGCCAGCGAGGTCGGCGACTCCGCACGCTGCGACAAACGAAACGTCGTCGGTGCAGACGACGCGTGCCACGGCGGCGCCCTCCATGTCGAGGAGCCGAGCGATTCGAAGACTCCCGTCCAGAATGCCGCATTGTCGAGGAAGGTCCCACCGAAGCCCCGGAGCCGCCGGCCTCGAGGCCTGCTCGAATTCGCATGGACGGCCTGGCGCAGGTCCGGCATGCCTTTGCCGAAAGGATGCGGCCCGCAATTCCTGGCCCGCGTCTTCTGAATCGCCAGGTGCCGGTTCGGGAAGGCATCGTTTCGATTGCGGACAGGGCATTCGCCTCGGCTTCCGGAACCTGCGACGCTCAACCGGAGCCAGGCTCTTCTCCGCGGGCGCGGTCCGCCGGACGCCTGGACAACCGCGATTCGCCGCGCGACACCCATGCACATTCCCGTGCCGCGTCATGGGCAGGTCCGGCGACGGCGCAACGGCACTGCCAGTTGAACGGCGCGGGAAGACGGGCTATTCGAGCCGGAGCCAATCGGAGCGACACGGTTGCCGACTCCCGACGTTGCCCTTGCGCTCTTGAAGAGCACTTTCGGTCATGACCGGTTCAGGCCGGGACAGGCGGACATCGTCGAGGCCCTGCTGGCAGGCGACAGCGTACTGGCGGTGATGCCAACCGGTTCGGGCAAGTCGATGTGCTACCAGCTTCCGGCCCTGGCGACCGAAAGCCTGACCGTGGTGGTGTCGCCGCTCATCGCGTTGATGCGCGACCAGGTCGCCGCGTTGCGCCTCAACGGCGTGGCGGCCGGCGCGCTCAATTCGGCGACGCCTCGGGCGGATGCCGCAGAGACGCACCGCCAGCTGCGGGAAGGCCGGTTGCGCCTGCTCTACATCTCGCCGGAGCGGCTCATGCGGCCGGAAGTCCTGGAGGGACTCTCCCGCCATGGCCCGGCGCGATTCGCCATCGACGAGGCGCACTGCATCTCCCAGTGGGGGCATGACTTCCGTCCGGACTACCGTCGCCTGGCCGAGCTGCCGGAACACTTCCCCGACGCCCGGATCTGCGCCTTCACGGCGACCGCGGACGCCGTCACGCGCGAGGACATCGTCGAGCGGCTGTTCGGCGGCCGGGCGAAGGTCTTCGTCGCTGGCTTCGACCGGCCGAACCTGCAGATCGGCATGGCGCCCCGCGTTTCCGGACCACGACAGATCGACGGCCTGCTGGATCGGCACTCGGGGCAGTCCGGCATCGTCTACACCCTGTCTCGCAAGGAGGCGGAGCGAACGGCGCAGCGCCTGTCCTCGAGCGGGCGCACGGCGCTGCCCTACCATGCCGGCATGGATCAGGCGGTCCGCGACCGGCACCAGGACCGCTTCCTTTCCGAGGACGGCGTGATCGTGGTCGCCACCATCGCCTTCGGCATGGGCATCGACAAGCCCGACGTGCGATTCGTCGCCCACGTCAACATCCCGTCCACCGTAGAGGCGTACTACCAGGAGATCGGTCGCGCCGGGCGGGACGGATTGCCTGCCGAAACCCTGATGCTCCACGGCATGGATGACATCAGGCTGCGCCGGCTGATGATCGACGACTCCGACCGGCCCGACGAGGCCAAGCGCGTCGAGCATCAGCGGCTGAACGCGCTGCTCGGCCTGTGCGAAACGGCGGGCTGCCGCCGGCAGGCCTTGCTCCGGTACTTCGGAGAGGCTTGCGAGCCGTGCGGCAACTGCGACCGCTGCCTCGCGCCGGTTGACACGATCGACGGCACGGTGATCGCCCAGAAGGCGCTGTCGGCCGCGCTGCGCACCGGCCAGCGCTTCGGCGCCGAGCACCTGATCGCCGTGCTGCGCGGCGAGGCGACGGAGAAGGTCCGCCAGCACCGCCATGACCGGCTGCCGACCTTTGGCGTGGGAGCGGACATCGCCAAGGCGCTCTGGCGCTCCTACCTGCGCCAGCTGGCGGCGGCGGACGTACTGAGGATCGACATCGCCAGCTACGGCGCCCTGCAGTTCGGCGCCCGTGCGCGCGCGGTGCTGAAAGGGGTCGAGAATGTGGCCCTGCATGGCGAGGCCGCCACGCCGTCCCGGAAGCGCAGGCAGGCAGCGGAATTCCCGGCGGGAAACACCGACCCCGCGTTGCTTGCGCGGCTGAAGCAGGCGAGGCTGGAGATCGCAAGGGAGGAGAGGGTGCCGGCCTTCGTCGTGTTCCACGACCGCAGCCTCCAGGACATGGCTGCTCGCAAGCCGCAAAGCCTCGAACAGCTCGCCGATTGCCACGGCGTGGGCGCCTCGAAGCTGGACCGATATGGCGAGCGGTTTCTCGTGACGCTGAAGGACGCGGCATGTTCCGGGCGGTCGACGGATGCGGCGGCCGGGGATGGGCGGCAGGAATAGGCAGGGCATTGCATCGAGCTCGCGCCGGCCCGCCCTGCATTCGAGCGACGGAGCCGTCGCCCGATCTCAGGTTCCTCGCCGTTGCAGGTTCCGGGTGTACTCGCATGCCGGGTAGTTCGAGCATCCGAGGAAGCGGCCGAACCGCCCGATCCTTGTCTCCAGCCAGCCTCCGCAGTCCGGGCATGCCTCGATCGAGCCGCCGCAGTCCCGGCAGCGAAAGCCGTCGCCCGACCTGACAGGCAGGCCGGCGCCGCACTTCGGGCATGGACGCCCCGTGTGCTCGCAATGGGGCCAGTTCGAGCAGCCGTAGAAGACGTTCCCGTCACGCGCGTTTTCCCGGCGTTCCAGGCGCCCCTCCTTGCACTGCGGACACGCCACGTCGCCTTCGGGCGGACGGCCGAACACGGTCACCCGTTCCTTGTCTTCGATCAGTTCCGTCGCGAACGCGGAAGGGGCGCCGCCCTCGGCAAGCAGGAACGCCTGCCGGCGCGCACGCGTCAGCGCCACGTAGAGCAGCCGCCTTTCCTCGGCGTTGGGATGCGACTCGGGTGCCGCCATCACCAGGTCCAGCAGCGGGTCGTCCGCGATCTCGACCGGAAACCCGAACCTGCCGGAGCACAGCCCGAGCACCACCACGTAGTCGGCTTCCAGGCCCTTGGCGCGATGCACCGTCATGTAGCTGAAGCGGAGGCGAGGATGCTGCTTCGTCAGGCTGTCGAGATTCAGGGGCTTCAGGTGACGGTAACGGCCCAGAAGCAGGACGTCGGACGTCGCTTCGTGCCTTGCGGCGTCCTCGTCGATCCGGTCGAGCGCCTCCTTCAGCAGCGAGAGCCCGCCTTCGCCCGGAAAGCCAACGTGCACCGCCGGGCCTTCGGCCTTGCGCGTCGCACGCACCGTCTTGGGGATCTGCGCCGGATTGCGCAGCACGAAGTCCGTCGCGACGGCGGAGATGCGGTCCGCGCACCGGAACGTGGTCCCAAGGTCGATGCGCTCGAAATCGCCGAAGCGTTCGCCGAACTCCCGCATCACCGCGATGTCCGATCCGCCGAACCTGTAGATCGCCTGCCAGTCGTCGCCGACCGCGAGCAGCTGCGCCCCCGGGGAGCCGTCGAGCAGCGCCTTCAGCAGGCGTGCACGCGCCGGGGAGATGTCCTGGAACTCGTCGACAAGGATGTAGCCGAAGGGGCTCCGGTACCTGCCGGCCTCCACATGTTCCGTCGCCCGGCTGATCATGTCGTGGAAGTCGATCTCGCTCGCCCGGGCAAGCGTCTCCTTGTAGCGCTCGAAGACCGGGCCGAACACCGCCAGGAACGCCTCGGCCCGTCCGCCGTCATCAAGGGATCGGGCACGAGTGGCGACCTCTTCCAGGGAATGCTCGCCGCCCTTGAAGTGCTGCAGGAAGGTGGCCAGGAGGCGGATGAACGGGTCGACCCGGCGCTGTTCCTCGAGCAGCGCGAACACGCGGTCCCGCGGAATCGGCGTCAGCTCCACGCCGTGCGCGGCGAGCTTCCGCTCGAGGTTCCGGATCAGCCGCCCGTCCATGCGCTCATGCGTGAAGGTCTCGACCAGGACGGTGTCCCGTTCGGCGTGCACGTTGCGCTTCCACTCCATCTCCTCATGGTATTTCTCCCGGTCGACGAATGGCGCCGTGTTCCCCTTTGCGTCGATCCCGAAATGCTCGATGTAGATTCCGTGTTCCGGGAGATGGAAGTCGGGCTTGTACTGGCGCCTTTCGGCCGTCGCCGTGTCGTGCTCGTAGGGCGCTTCATATTGGTAGGCGATGCCGTTGAGATGGAGGAAGTTGGCGATCTCGCATTCCTCGTAGCTCTTCACCTCGTCGCCGTTCAGCGAGCGGATCTCGTTCTTGCGGATGTAGTTCCAGTACGCCCCCCAGTTCGGGAACTCGTGCGTGCTTCTGTACGGCGCGAACTGGTCCTGGAACCATTCCACCACGCTTGTCGAGAGCGCGCCGTCGGCCAGGAGATCCGACACGGTCCGCTTGAGCTGGTCGAACAGCGCCCGGTCGCTTTCCGCCGAACGGGCCAGCGCAGGTCGCCTGCCTTCGGCGTCGCCGATGATGGCCATGCCCAGTCCGTGGAAGGTCCGGACCGCCACGTCGTGCGCGGCCGCCCCGAGGCGTTTGCCGATGCGTTCCTCCATCTCGCCCCTCGCGTCCCGGGCGAAGGCGAGAAGCAGGAGTTCGGACGGTTTCCGGTATCCCCTGCGGATGAGCCATCCGGCCTTTGCCACGATGACCGACGTCTTGCCGCTGCCCGCCGCTGCGATCACCTGGTTGCGTCCGTCGTCGACGACCACAGCCCTGCGTTGCTCGTCCGTGAGAGGCCTGGCCTCGATCCGGTCGAACAGGTCGCGTGACCGGGCGAGCTCGTTCGCGACGAACGCCTCGTTGGCCTTCGAGCGGGCGTCGCCCGGCGCTTCCAGGAATTCCGCGATCGCCCCCAGCATCCGGATTTCCGGAGCATCGGTAAGTGCCTCCGGCCAGCGGCCGGCGAGCCCGGCCGTCGCCTCCAGCGCGTCCCGTTCGAGCCTTCGGATGTCGTAGGAACGAACGTATCGCGGCGGATCGGCGAGGCTGTCCAGGCGGTCGTTCACCGCGCGAATCGCATCGATCCGGGGCGCCAGCCAGAGGCGCCACCAGTCGGCCCGCGCCGTCTCGATCGCGTTCGCCAGCGCTCCCGCCTCGGCTCGGGCAAGACCTGACACGGTGGCTCCCCCCGCCGAGTGCTCCAGCCTTGCGCCGCCCCAGCGCCAGCCCGAATTCAGCCGGACCGCTTCGATGTCGCTCAGGGGGATCTCCCTTGATCGCGAACCGAAGCCAAGCCTGACGCTGTCCGCCGTCACCGTTGCCGCCCTGGCCTGTCCCGGCCGGATCAGGGCGAACAGCAGCGAGGCCACGCCCCTTCTCCCGGCGTGGAAGAGACTGCCCGCAACCCTGGCCTTCGCAGGCGGGCCGGGCTTTGCCGAAGGGGATGCTTCAGGCACGGCGGTCAGGCGGGGCGGCGGTTGACCGGTCGGCATGTTGACGACCCCCTGTCGGGCAGGGCGTCGCCGACATGCGCATGCGCGTCGATGAACCATGGATGCCGTCCGGCGAGGTCCCGCAGCCCGTCCATGCAGCGCCTCCCGCCGATCCTGCCGGCTTCGCGGTCGTCGAGAAGCCGGTCGAGCGCCTCCATGCATGCCTCGAGTTCCGGCGGGCAGCGGAAGCGGGCGGAGTCTTCGAGGAGCTCGATGCTGATGTTCATGGCGCTTCCTTGCGTTCCCTGGACGCGCAGGGACGTGTCCCGGAATTCGCGACGATCCGCAAGGGCCAACGAGCTGAGTCCGTGCCTCAGGGGCGACCAGGTCCGCCTGCTCGTCTCCCGGCCTGCGCATCCGCGACGGATCCGCGAAGTTCACGTGGCGTCCGGGCTTCCCGGAAATCCGGTCCCGCCCGCAACGGACGGTCGCCGAAGCGCCACCCCGGTCAGGAGGGCCGAATCGCCTGGAGCCGGCGCCTGATTCGCGACGGTTCCGGCCCCTTCAGGGGGGTCGCCCCGGCGAGAGCCGCCGCGACCCGTCATCGTCCCGTCCTCGCCTGTCCTCCAGGGAGCAAGCCTGGGTGGTCGTTTTCGGAATCGAAAAACGACCATCCCCGGAAACCGGGGTCCCTGCTCTCATGGCGGGACCTGCGTCCGTGCCGTCCCGGCGCCGGCGCGACCCATGGAACACGAGGAGAGGGAAATGACGGAACAGACGATCTACCTGGACACGCAGCGGGCGGCCCGGCTTCTGGGGCTGTCGGCAAAGACGCTGTCTCGCTTTCGGGTCTCCGGGGGCGGACCGGTCTTTCACAAGTTCGGCTCGCTGATCCGGTACCGGCGCGAGGATCTGGAGGCCTGGGCGGATTCGCGCCGCCGCGCCTCGACGTCCGACGACGGCACCGCGCTTTCGGGAGCGGGCCGGTGAGGGCGGGGACCGTGACGCCGCCTGTTGCGCACTGCTGCAGCGATGCCGATGCGTTGCGCCGGACCGTAGCGGTGTGCCTCGCGGCTGCCGCCGTCCTGGCGGTGCCGGAGATCGCGTCGGCGAGCACGGACACCACGTTCGACGCGCCGCTCGACACGGTCGAGGACATCGTGGGCGGCACGGGCGGACAGCTCGCTGCCGCGCTCGCCGTGGGCGCGGCGCTGGTGGGCTCGGTGCTCAGGTTCAACGCCATGCAGCTGATGGGCGCCGTCGGCGTCGGCATCGCGGCGGGCGCCGGGACGGGCATCGTCACCGGCCTCGTCGGCACGGCGATAATCTGATGGCCGACGCCGCCCGCCACGTGATCCCGCGCCGGCTCGACGACCCGGAGCGCTGGCTCTTCTGGACCGTCGACGAGGCGGCGGTCCTGATGGGCCCGGGGCTGCTCGGGCTCGCGGCCAACCAGTTCGTCCCTGGGCTCGTCGCGGGCGTCGGCGGCTGGCTCCTTCTTCGGCGCGTCAAGCGCGGGGGCGGGGCCAACGTCGCGCGCCACGCGCTTTACTGGTTCCTGCCGGACTTCGTGCTGCGGCTCAGGGCGACGCCGCCGAGCCATATCAGGAGGTTCCTGGGCTGATGCGGCGGGACGGCATGGAGACCGCGTTCCGCCGGGTGCGGGACATAAGGCTCGCGCTTGCGGCGCTGCTCGCGCTGTCGATGACGGGCAACGTCGCGCTCACGCTCGGCTTCGCCGGGCGGGAGACCGTGACGGTGCTGGTGCCCGCGACGGCAGGCCCGGCCTGGGAGGTCGGGACCGGCGGGACCGGCGCAAGGTACCTCGAGGACATGGCGCGCACCGTCGCGGTGACGCTGCTCACGCTGACGCCGGAGAACGCGGGCCACGTCCGCCAGGCGGTGGCGCGGCTCTCCCACCCCTCGGCGCGGGGCGCGATCGGCGCCTGGGTCGAGGCCGAGGCGGCGCGCATGGCGGGCCGCGACATGGCAAGCGCCTTCTACCCCATCGAGATCGAGGCCGATCCGGAAGGGCTGACGGCAGAGGTCGCGGGCGAGCTCGTGACCTGGATCGGCCGCGAGGAGGCCTCGCGCGAGGACCGGCGCTACCGGCTTGCCTTCCGTATCGACGCCGGACGGATCGGGCTCCTGCGCTTCGAACAGACGGAGAATGGAAAATGACACTGAGAGTCACACCGACACTGACAAGCCTGCGCCGCCGCGGGGCGCTGATTGCACTGCACGTCCTGACCATGGGAGCTCTCATGGCGGCATCGACCGCGACGGCGATGCAGGTCCTGGACGCGGTCGAAAACGCCGAGCTCGCGGCGGAGATCTCCGCGACCGGGGTCAGCCGTATCGCGCTCGGCCACGACCGGATCGTCCGGGTGGTGCGGTCGCCGGACGGCTTCGCGGTCGAGCACGACGCCGCCACGGGCGACCTCTATCTGCGTCCCGCCGTCCCGCATCCCGGAACGGCGGCGACCGGACCGTCCGGGCCCGGCGTGGAAGGCATGCCCGTCCCGGATCCGGTCACGCTGTTCATCGGCACGGAGCGGGGCTTCACCTACCGGCTGACGCTCACGCCGACGGGACGTGACTCCGCGCAGGTCCTGATCCGCAACGCGGACGCCATTCCTGCAGCCGCCACGCCCGGCCCGACATTGGGCGGCGACCCGCATGTCGCGGCGCTCGTGCGCCTGGTGCGCGCCGTCGCGCGGCGCGAGCCGCTGCCGGGCCACGAGATCCTGGCGGGCGGCGGCAATCCCGTCCAGGGCATCCGGATCGTCGAGACCTGGCGGGGTCCGCACCTGTCGGCGCTCGTGCTGGAGGCGGACGCCCTCCCCGCGCCTTCGGACGGCAGCGCCGCGGCGGGCCTCGCCGGGGCCCTGCGGGAAGCGCTGGCCACGGGCCGTCTCGCGGCACTCTGGCTGGCGGGACCGGACACGGGCCCGACGGGCGGACGGCTCGCGGTCGCGGTGGTCGGGAACGCCGGACCGGGCGCGCCGCAATGAGCGCCCGCGACGGAATCCGTCCCTCGCCGCGTCCTGTGCGGGACGACGGCGACGCCGGCGCCGTCCGGCGGCGCCAGCTGCTGCTGTTCTCGGTGATCGCTGCGGCGCTGCTGGCCGGTCTTGCCGCCTGGCTCGGCGCGGGCGGCGGCGGGGCGCGCGCGCCTGAGGGCGGCATCGAGGCCGGGATCGTGGAGCCGGACGCGGCCGAGAGGGTCTGGACGCTGCGCTCCGAGGCAAGG
Source organism: Boseongicola sp. (assembly GCA_028824715.1). GTDB lineage: Bacteria > Pseudomonadota > Alphaproteobacteria > Rhodobacterales > Rhodobacteraceae > JAJEFO01. Next base: position 64,486 of record JAPPCV010000181.1, read on the forward strand.
CTCGGCGGCATCGAGAGGAAGCTGGACGAGATGCATCGGGAGGCGCGGTCGCTCAGGGCGGACAACGACCGGCTTGCGGCGAAGCTGGAAGCGGACTCCGCGAACGCGCAGGACACGATCGACGCCCAGGCGGCGGTCATCGACGAGCTTCAGCGGCAGGCGGACCAGGCCGGCATCGCGCAGGGCGGCGCGACCGCGGGCGACCAGTGGTTCGACGGACCTGCCGCAGGACCAGCGCCGGATGGGCAGGCCGCGCCGCTGGCGCCGAAGAGCATGATCGAGACCTTCGATCTGGAGGAAGGGCCGCAGTCCTCGCTGGCGGATCCCTTGGCCGGGGACCGGGGCAATCCCCGGAGCGGTGGCGACATCGTGGCCGACGCCGTCGCGAAGCCGGTCTCGGACTGGCTGCCCGCCGGAGCGCATGCCGAGGCGGTGGTGCTGGCCGGGGTCGACGCCTCGGCGGGGGTCTCCTCGCAGGGCGACCCGCGCCCGGTGCTGATGCGGATCACCGGACCGGCCTGGACGGCCGCCGAGGACGGCGTCGCGCTCTCGGTCGACGTGGACGGCTGCACCGTCACGGGCGCGGCGCACGGCGACCTCTCCTCGGAGAAGGTCTACGTGCGTTTCCGCACCATGACCTGCGCCGGGCCGGAGCCCGGCACGGTGGTCGAGACCGAGGTGGCGGGATTCGTCGCGGGCTCGGGCAAGACCGGGGTGCGCGGTCCCGTCGTGAGCCGCGAGGGCGCGCTCGTCGAGCGGGCGTTCCTCGCCGGCATGGTCTCCGGTCTCGGCCAGGGCGCCTCGCAGGCGTTCCAGCCGCAGGCGGTCGCCACCGGTAGCGGGGCCACGGTCGCCAACACGGGGATTTCCGACATCGGCCGCGCCGGGCTCGGCGCCGGGGCGTCGAGCGCGGGGCAGAAGGTCTCCGACTACATGATCCGCCGCGCCGAGCAGTACCAGCCGGTGGTCCAGCTGCAGGCCGGCACGCGGGTGACGCTGGTGTTCCTGGAGGGCGCCCGAATCGGCGGCGCGCCGCGCCCGGACGGGCGTCCCGGAATGCCGCGGCATGAACCGTGAACCGAAGGAGGGAATCCACATGAGGAAACCGAACGAACATGTACGGCGCGGGACCGCGACGCCGAGGGCCGCGCTCCTGGCGGCGACGCTCGGGGCGGTCCTGCTGGGCGGCTGCTCGCGGGGCCATGTCGGCGAGAGCTGGCAGTGCCCGCTGGCGACGGGGGGCTCCTGCGGCAGCGTCGCCGCCGTCGATCCGGCGGTGCCGGACGCAGGCCACGGGCCGGTGCTCGATGCGCCGCTCTGGCGCAAGCGCGAGGACGCGCGCGACCTGCCCGAAGCGACCGTCTGCGCGGGCGATTGCGGTGACGGATCCGGCCCTTTCGGCTGGCTGGGGCGGCTGTTCCCGGACAGGCACGGGCAGAACGACGGGCGTGCCAGGGAAAAGGAAAACGAGCCCGGGAATGACGCTCCTGACGCGGACGCCGCGCTCTCGTCGGCTGCGCTCTCCGCCCTTCCGGCCGAACCGGATTCGGTCCCGGAAAGTGCGGGTGCCGACGATTTGCGCACGGACGAGGTGGTGGCGCGGATCTGGATCGCGCCCTTCGTCGACGGGGACGGCGTCTACCGCGAGGCGGGCCACGTCCGCGTCGTGCTGGCGCCCGCCTCCTGGAGGACGGAATGAGCGCCGGCGGTTCCCTCACGGCGCGCCTGCTCGAGCTCTTCGAGGGCCAGGAGGCGCCTGGCCCCTGGACGCCACCGGAGATTCCGGCGGCGCTGCACTCGCTCCTGCCCTGGCGCGCCTTCGACGAGGCGAGCGGGCTCTACGTCAACGCCGGCAGCACGGGGTTCGTCATGGAGTTGCCGCCCTTCGCGGGGATCGACGGCGAGACGCTGGGCGCGCTCGCGGGCACGCTGGCCGACGCCGCCCCGGAGCGCTGCACCCTCCAGGTGATCCACTGGGCGAGCCCGCGCTTCGGCCACGGACTCCGGGCATGGGCGGCGCCCAGGCGCGAGGCGGGCGGCGCGCTGGCGCGGATGGGCGAGGGGCGCAAGGAACTCCTGGCTCCCGGCGGCTGGAGAAGGCTGCACGCGGGCGGTCCGCCCTTCACGCTCTCGGACCACAGGATCTTCCTGACCGCCTGCCTTTCCGGCGGCCCGGGTCCCGCGACGGAGACCGCGCTCGGCGCGTTCCGCCGGGCGCTTGAGGGGACGCTGGCCTCCGCCGGCGCGCAGGCGCGGCGGCTGGAGCCGGACGCGCTCCTGTCGCTTGCCGCCGAGCTCGTCGCGCCGGACGTCGCAGGGATCCGCGACGGCGGGACGGAGCGTCCGCGGCGCCGCTGGTCGCCCCGCGACCCGATCCACGAGCAGTGCGCCTCGCCCGGGCGGGCCATGACGGTCCGTCCCACGGGCCTGGCCTTCCACCATCCGGACGGGGAGGACGTCGCCGTCCGCGTGCTCTCGGCCGTCGCCTTTCCCGAGGTCTGGCCGGGATGGCGCGGCAACGCGCTGATCGGCGACTTCCACCGCGACTTCCTGCAGCCCGGCTGCCCGGTGCTGACCTGCCTCACCGTGGTCACCGGCGACGAGGCAGCGGGCGAGCGCGCGTTCCTGAAGTCCGCGCGTGCGATCCAGCAGGCCGGGACCGGCCTCGCCCGCTACCTGCCGGGGCTTCCCGAGAAGGCGCGGGACTGGCAGGCGGTCACCGAGCGTCTCAAGGACGGCGAGCGGCTGGTCCGCGCCTGCTACACGGCATGCGTGTACGCGCGGCTCGTCGGCCTCGACGAGGCGGAGCAGGCGGTGCGCGCGATCTACCACGGCCAGGGCTGGCGGGTGACCGCCGAGCGCTACGTGCAGCTTCCGTCCTGGCTCGCCTGCCTGCCGATGGCCTCGGCGGGCGGCCTCGACTCCGATCTTGAGCGCATGGGCCGGATGAAGACGCTGCTGACCTCCAGCGCCGTGAATCTCGCGCCGCTCCACGGCGAGTGGCGCGGGCAGCCCGCGAACGCCGAGAACCCGCCCGCGCTCCTGCTCGTCGGACGAAGGGGCCAGCCGGCCTGCTGGTCGCCCTTCGCCAACGAGGCGGGCAACTACAACGTGGCCGTCACCGGCAAGTCCGGCTCCGGCAAGTCGGTGCTGATGCAGGAGCTGGTCACGGGCATGGTCGCCGCCGGCGGCGAGGCCGTGGTGATCGACGACGGGCGCTCCTTCCAGCACGCGGCGGAGGCGCTGGACGGCGCCTTCATAGCCTTCGGCAAGGACGCCGCCACGCTCAACCCCTTCGCCATGATCGACGCGGAGACCGCCGCGCATGACGGCGACTACCGCGAGGAGTGCCTCTCCATGCTGGCCGGCGTGATCGGGCGCATGGCGCGGCGGCGGGGCTCGATGGACGACATCGAGGCGGCGCTGGTCGCGGAGGCGATCTCGGCGGCCTGGGACGAATCGGGCAACGAGGCTGATCTCGGGACCGTGAAGAGGAACCTGGAGGCCCGCGACGACCGCCGCGCGAGGGACATGGGCACCGCGCTCGGGCCGTGGTGCCCGGGCGGCGCGATGGGACGGCTGTTCGCCGGGTCGGACGTGCCCGACCTGGAGAACGCGCTGACCGTGTTCGAGCTCGCCGAGCTCAAGGGCCGGGGCGACGTGCAGGCCGCGGTGCTGATGCTGGTCGTGTTCCTTGCGACCCAGCGCATGTACCACGGTCCCCGCACGCGGGCGAAGGCCATCGTCATCGACGAGGCCTGGGACCTGCTCTCGGGCG
>JAPPCV010000032.1 GCA_028824715.1 Boseongicola sp.
GCGTCACGCCAAGACCATGGCCGAACCAATCATTTCAACGGTGTTGTGGTACTAGCTTGCCACGCGGGATTTCACAGGCTTGATCGTACATCGGCAGTTCAACCAATTCACCGGTCAGGCGTGATCCGTCCTTGCAGCGGACTTCGATCGATGTACCAGGGCCGTGGTCCGGGCTGTCCATCAGCGCTATCCCGATCCCATGCCCCATGAACGGCGAAGTGGCACCTGCGGTGACCACTCCCGCGGACGATCCGTTTACGTAAACCGCGCCAGATATCAAGGGTTCGCCGTCGGGACACTTGATCCCGTGCGAACGCCTTCCCTTGTCCGCCGCCTCCAGAGCAGCCTTGCCAATGAAATCGGCCTTGTCAGCATCGACAAACCTGCCCAGACCGGCCGCATACGGTGTTGTTGTTTCGTTGAAGTCTGACCCGGCGTTGAGAATGCCGGCTTCGATCCTGCGAATGTTCATGGCATCCAGGCCCAGGATCTCCATTCCGAAACCTGCGCCAGCCCTTTGCAGATGCGCCCAAAGTGCTTCGGGGTCGTGATGCGGTTCTGTGTAGAACTCCCACCCCAATTCGTTGGTATAACCCGTGCGCGTGACAACAACGTCTTGACCGCCCAATTCCACCTGGGTGCAGGCAAAGTAGGTGAATTTTTCTGGCAGGCTCCCGGCGGCAGCTTCCAGAACTTTCAGGGAATTTGGTCCCTGGACTTGGCTGACAAAGACATCAGGATCTGTGATGGACACATCCATCCCGGAGGCATGCGCCCGCGCCCAACCATAAAAGTCACCATCCGCTTGCGCGTACCAAAACCGATTCTCCGCCAATCGCAGCAAGATGCCATCCACCAACAGCCCGCCGTCTTCATAGCAGGCAAGGCCATAGCCGCAGCGCCCCGCTTTCACTTTGGCAACATCCTTGGTGAAAAGTCTGTCCAGCAGTGCCTCCGCATCAGGTCCGCTGAATTCCAGCACATACTCACCGGTATGCAGTACTGCCGCCTGCCGGCGCAGCCGCCAATACCCTTCCTCAATTGTGTGGTCATCAAAGCAAACGGCCATCAGCCGGCGATTGTAGACGCAGTAGTGCGCGCCCTTTGGCCGCTCGTGTTCGTGATAGGGATGGCGTGCAATGGAATAGTCCCATCCCGCCCCGGGCATGTCCCTTACGACACTGCGAGTTCTTCCGTCGCTCGACCGCATTTGACGTCTCCTCGCGCCTTTCTGGTTGCCGACTGCGATCCTCAAGGACTTGGACACCCATTCAATGGCAAGGCCTGACCAATTGAGCCGAATTCCTGACCAGACCGACTCTATGCTGCGAGCGGTTGCGAGGTCCAGAGCTTGGCGCCCTTCTGGTCGCCGCTACACGAATTGCCTGGGAGGGGCGGCTACCCTGACCGGACACGGCGCCCGGTGGTCGGTAGCCTACTCCAAGCTCACCAATGCTGAGTTCCGTTGCCGTTCCCAACCAAATCGCGGGTTTCCCAGGCGATCGACCAGGCCAAATCGCGGGCCATAGCCTCTGTCGATATCTTCAAGGGTATCCAGTTGGAGGTGAAATTGTGCGTTCTTGTCAGCCCATTTCTGGCAGGCGTTTATTCGGTCCGCGATCCGCCGGACGTCAAAATTGCCCTGACTCGGGTCGTCATGAGATAGCCGGACATTTGCCACCAGGTCCAGCCCTGTCCCCAGCGTCCGGTCGGCGGAGCGATCCAGCACGGCAAGGTCGTCCTCGTGGCCAAGTTGCAGAACGACACCTTGCAGTGCGTTGGATGTCGCGCAAGCTACAGCCTCGTCCATTTGGTGGGCAAGAAATCCTGATGTTACGGAGTGCGCAAACGCACGCCGTCGATCGACGTTGTCGGCTGACGTCGCAATCTTGCCCAGCCATCTTGTCATGCCGTCAACAGCCGTGAATTTGGATACATCGTCCAAGTTCCGGGTCACGATCTCCCAGGCGACAACCGCGTGTTCCCGTGCCAAGACCGCTTGGATCAGGTCTCCGGTGGCTGGCTCAGTCGAGAACACGACCAACTGGCCCTTGAGTGAGATCCAGTCGTCCAGCCTGGCCGCCTGGATCGGGTCCAGGAAATCGCTTGCCGGCACCCGAATGGTCGAAATTCCGAGTTGCAGCAACCGCAGCATGGGATAGTCGTTGCGCACTGCCTTTCGGCTGAATTCCTCCATTGGGCCGTTGTACGGCAGGACGCGCGGCGTGGCCCAGTCGTGGCGCAAGTGCGGGATCAGGGTTGACGTGCCCAATTGAGTGTCGGGAAGGTCCGCGACGCCTTCAACGTTCCATTCGATCCCATCGGTCCCGACGACTCGCAACCGGTGACCGTCTTCGGAGATGTCCAGAAAACTGACCGCAAGCTTTGCGCGATCATCCCGGCCGAACTCTGATGCAGGCGGCGCAGAGAACATTTCGGCATAGTCCTGGCGCGTGAAACTGGTTGCCGGAAGACAGTAGAGTTTCACGCCGCGGTAGCGGTTGAAAAAGAAATGGTGAACATGGCCGGAGAAAATCGCCTCTACGCCTGTATCCGCAGAGAAATCGAGGAGCCAGGACCGGCCCGGCTCTCCAAAATTGTCGTAGTGCTCGGCCTCATCTGCCGATGCGATGAATGGCGGGCAATGCGAGAAAAGAAACACGCGCTGATCGCGGCGCGACATGAGTTCACGCTCCAGCCAGTCGCGCTGAACCGCCTCCGCATCCGTGCCCGTGTTTACCAGCGACGAGTTCACGGCGACAAATGCCATGCCGCCATGTTCAACCAGCCAATGGTCACGGCCAAAGGCATCACGATATGTCGCGCGAGTTGTCTCATTGACAGGTCCCGCGGGCGACGCGTCATGGGGTTTGTCGCCAATGTCGTGGTTGCCGGGAACGAGATGCAGATTGGGCGCGAGCGGGGCGAGGATGCGGTGCGCCTCGACCGCCGCGTCGGCATAGGCGGCCATATGGGGCAAGGGATGCACAACGTCGCCAAGGTGAACCGTAAACGCTCGCTCTTCGGAACGGATGACTTCGACAGCATACCGCGCCCTGGCATTCGCCCGCGCATTTACCGGATAGGGAGAGGATTGGTCGCCGCCGGGTGCGCGGATATGGGTGTCCGTCAGGATGGCGAGGGTGAACGGCTTCATGCGCGTCTCACATTGCTCCAGACGGTAAGGCCGATGACCATCGCGGTGAGCCCCCAAAACACCCAGCAGATTGTGCTGGAAAAGAAAATCAGCCAATCACCTCGACTAAGCAAAAGAGACTGGCGGAAATTGTCCTCCAAGAGCGGGCCCAGGATAAATGCGATCAAGAATGGCGCTGCGGGTATGTTGAGGCGCAGCATGGCAAAGCCGACCCCGCCCATCATGAACATGACAGTTACGTCAAAGATCGTGTTGTTGACCGCGTAGGCCCCAAAGACGCACAGCACCAGCACCACGGGAAAGAGCAGTCGGTGGGGAATGTCTGCGACGCGGCTGATCAGGCGAATCGAGATCTTTCCGACGATCAGCAGATACATGGAACTGAGCATGATGCCGAGGAAGAGCGCATAGATCAGTGGCAGGCTGTCCTGGAACAGGAGCGGACCGGGGCGCAGCCCATGTATCATGAACGCGCCCAGGATGATTGCGGTGATGATGTCGCCGGGGATGCCCAATGCAAGCAACGGGATCATGGTGGCTCCAGCAACGCCGTTGTTTCCGCTTTCGGCTGCCGCGACGCCCTCGATTTCTCCCGTGCCGAATTTCTCGGGCGTCCTGGAGGTCCGCCTTGCCTCGGAATAGCTCAGGAATGCCGAAGGCGCGCCGCCAATTCCGGGGATCGCGCCCAGGATCACGCCGATAAGACTGCCGCGGATGATGGTTTTCAGACAGCGCCGGAAATCGGCGAATGTCGCGCCGACGCCGGCCAGCGGGTTGTGCTCCCGCGCGATTTCCCGGCGACCGTAGTAGGCGATTATCTCTGGAAGGGCGAAGAGGCCGATCAGAACGGGGATGAAGTTAAGCCCGCTCATCAGGTTCACGTCGCCAAAGACAAAGCGGTTGGTGCCGTAGACCAGATCCAGACCAACGGTGGCCAGCAAGAGGCCGAGGCCGGCGGATCCGAGACCCTTGAGCAACTGATCGCCAGAGACGCCCGCGATGATCGTCAAGGAAAACATGATCAGCGTGAAGACCTCTGGCGAGCCGAAGGCCAGCGCGAAACCGGCCAGCACGCCTGCAAAGAGGATCAGCGAAATGTTGGAAATGAAATCGGCCACGCAGGAGGCGTATAGCGCGATGTCGAGCGCGCGGCGCGCCTCGCCCCGTTTGGCCAGCGGATAGCCGTCGAGCACAGTGCAAGAGGCCGCAGGCGTGCCCGGTGCGTTTATCAGGATCGCCGTGATCGAGCCGCCATAGATGCCGCCCTTGTACACGCCAAGCAACAGCAGAATGCCGGTGACCGGATGCAGCGTAAATGTGAATGGCAAAGTGAGCGCCACCGCCATCGGGGTCGTCATTCCCGGAATCGCACCCACGAATGTGCCGATGACCACGCCAAGACCGAGGACAAGCACGTTTTGCCAGGTTGCGAAAAGCCCGAACGCGGATTGCAGGACATCGAAGAAATCCATTTCAGACGCCCTCCAGCACCGGTTTCAACACACCCAACGGAATCGGGATGCGCGCCACTTTGAGGAAGAAGAAGTGCAGCAGAACGGGCAGGATGATTGAGATCGCTGCATTGACGTGGATGCGTTGCTCCCCCCCAAGCCGGATCGCGGCGAACAAGGCCAAGGTCGAGGCGACAATGAAGCCTAGCGGCGTCAGCAAAGTCGCGAAGGCCACGAGGATGGCGGATATGCCTAACAGCCGCAGTGCCGCCGCCGGGTGCGCTTCGCTGTCCGTTCCGGTCTTGGTTGGCCGAAGCACCGCGCGGGCCACAACGGCTGCCCCGATCACAACCAGGATGATCGCCACGATCCGGGGATAGTAGGCCGGTGACAGCGCGGCATACTTGACCCGGCGCGGCTCGTCCACGCCGATCGGGATCAGGATGAATGCAAAGACCAGGCCGATTGCGACGATAAGCGCTCCGGCAATGACGTCGCGTGTGATCCAGTTGGTGTTCATGCGGCATTCAACCTTTCCAGGTCCACGTCTCGGTTGAAGACAAAAGCGTGCAATGCGGCAGATGCGGCAGCCTCGACGGTCCTGATGTCGCTGATCCGCACGGCCTCCGGCGGCAGTGGTGCACCGGTCCGAGCCAGTCCGTCGCGCACGCCGGCCACGAAGTCCGCCTGCCGACCGGTTTCACCTGCAAGATAGACGAAGTCCGGCGCCAGAAGATTGTGGGCGATGTCGATGGCCCGCGCCAATTCGGAACCTGCGGCGTGAAACGCCGACCTTGCCGCCAAATCCCCTTCATCGGCGGCGCGAACGGCAACCGCTAGCGGTGCGCTTAGGTCCGCCAACGGCGGGATCGTGTCGTCCGCGAGCGCCGCCAGGCTTCGCACAACGGCGATCCCGGAGCCTGTCACCTGGAAACAGCCCTTCCGTCCGCAGTTGCAGGTCGCGTCACTTGCGGGGTTCGGGATATGGGCAACGTTGCCAAGATCTGGCGCGGGCTGACCGGTTCCATCGGCCCCCAACCAGGCGCAGCCAATACCAAGCCCGATATTGATCAGGAAAATCCTGGCTCCAGCTTCCGCGGACTTCGCGAATTCCGCCTGAACCAGGCTGTCGGCGCGCGAGGTGACCGTCACCGGCAAGCCCAATTGGTCGCCAAGCCATCGGCCGATCGGCACGTTGTACCAGCCCAGGACGCCGATGGATGTCTCACCGTCCGGGGAAACTTTCCCAGTGGTTGCAACGGACACGCCCGCACCGGCCAACCGCGAGCCCCAGTCCCTTTGCGGACTTGCCAGCGAATTGGCCGCGGCAAGGATCGCGGACAGCGTCTTGTCGGGGTCCGAGGCATCAACGCCGGAGATATCGATCTGTTCCAGAACCTCGCCCACGGCGTTTGCGAGAGCCACGTTTCGCCGGTTGGCCGTAATCGAGACGCCCAGCACGAACGCGCCGTCTGGATTGATCTCCATGTGGCCCGCCCGGCGGCCCACCCCTGACCTTGTGCTCACTGCTGGACCCTCGACGACGAGATCGGCGTCAATCAACTCTCGCGCAATGCGCGACAGCCCTGCCGGCGTCAGCTTCAGCGCCGCACAGATCTCAGCCCGGGATGCAGCGCCGTGGTTTGCCAGGATTCGCAGGACGGCGGCCCTGTTCGTGCGTCGAATCTCTGAGCTAGGGTTGTGGATGTGGTTCATGTGACCAATTTGTTACCGCCGGTAAAAAATGATTGCAATGTCGCTGGCACGGTGTCAAGCTCTGCCGTGTCTGAACGCTGAAAGACATCGATCCAGCGCAGTAGGGAGGAATTCGGAATGAAATTTTGCACTGCATTGAAGGGCCTCGCCGTTGGCGTGGCCGTAGCGCTCTTGCCGTTGTCGGCAAGCGCAGAGGGCTATCCAGATCGCCCGATCACATTGGTCGTGCCGTATGGCCCGGGCGGGGCGGCTGACTTGTCCGCTCGCATGATCGCGGGTGCGGCACCTGCTCATTTGGGCCAGCCGATCCTGGCCGTGAACCGTACTGGAGCCGCCGGCGTGACCGGATCGAACTTTGTCGTGAATTCCGCCGCTGACGGCTACACGCTTTTGTCCGCGCGCGTGGGAAGCCAGATGGGCGTGCCCGCGATGAACAAGACAATTCCTTACGAATGGGATGACTTCACCTTTATCGGCATGCTGGAAATCAACCCCTTCGTGCTGGTCGTGAACCCGGACAGTGGAATGGCGACATTCGCGGATTTCGAAGCCAAGGTGAAAGCGGGCGAGGAAATGGCCTACAGCTCTGCCGGCGTCGGCACGCTGTTGCACATTGCAACGGCGGTGATGTCGAACGCCATGGGTGCAGACTTTGAGAAGCTGATCCATGTGCCGTTCAAGGGCGGCGGCAAGGCGCGCGCAGCGGTCGTTGGCGGTCAGGTCGATTTTTCCTGGCAGAACCTGTCGGCCGTGGCAGGGGCGTTGGAGTCCGGTCAGCTGATCGCGCTTGCCGTGACGATGCCAGAACGTCAGGCGATAATTCCGGACGTGCCGACGGCCGTTGAGGTCGGGTATCCTGACCTGGAAAAGATCATCGGTTGGTCGGCAATGTATGGCCCGCCGGGGCTGCCGGACGAGGTCGTGGCCAAATGGTCGGAAACCTTGGCAGCGTTGAACGAGGATGCCGCCTGGCTCCGGATGACCAAAAGTCTGGGCAACATCGTGTCAATCATGTCGCCCGAGGAGACCAAAGCCTTCGTCGAAGCGCAGTACAACGTCTTCAATGACACGATGGAAACGCTGGGCATGACCATCAACTAGCCGTCTTGGGGCGCCGAAATTCGGCGCCCCGACCCTGTCCGAAGGGCGAGCATTCGTGTCCCGTACCCGGCCAAATTTCCTGTTCATCCAAGCCGACCAGCTCGCTGCACGCGCGCTGCGCGCCTATGGCAACGCGACGGTCAAGGCACCCAATATCGACCGGCTCGCGACACAGGGCGTGGTGTTCGATTGCTGCTATTGCAATCTGCCCATGTGCGGGCCTTCACGCGCCTCGATGCACACCGGCCAACTGCCGTTCAAGATCGGCATGTATGACAATGCCAGCGAGTTTCATGCCGACATTCCCACACTTGCGCACTATCTGCGATCGCTCGACTATCGGGTCGAGCTGTCCGGCAAGATGCATTTTGTCGGGCCGGATCAATTGCACGGCTATGAAAGGCGGCACACCACGGAGATCTACCCGGCAAACTTTGCCTGGACGGTTGATTGGTCGAAGGGCCGCGAATACCGCCCGACCAACCTGACCATGGCGCCTGTCCTGGAAAGCGGCCCGGCCATTCGCACCATGCAGATGGACTACGATGATGAGGTCGCCTACCACGGGCGACAGGCGCTCTATGACCTGGCGAGGAAGCATGACGGCCGGCCGTTTTTCCTGGCGGTGTCGTTCACTTCCCCGCACTCGCCGTTCGTGATTGGGCAGGAATACTGGGATCTTTACGATCATGATCAGATCGAACTGCCCGCCGTGGCGCCGTTGGCCGAGAACGAGATGGATCACCTCAGCCGCAATCTGCATTACTGTCAGGCCCGGCACCGGTTCACGGTGACGGACGAACACCGCCGCATGGCCAGGCACGGCTACTACGGGATGATCTCGTATATCGACGAGAAGGTCGGCCAATTGCTGGATGTGCTGGAAAAGACCGGCCTTTCCGGCAACACGATCGTCATATTCACCGCCGATCATGGCGAGATGATGGGCGAGCGCGGCATGTGGTTCAAACAGCATTTCTTCGAATGGGCGGCGTCCGTGCCGTTTGTCGTGCATGCGCCAGATCGTTTCGCGCCAGCCCGCGTGGCGCAGAACACTTCGCTGGTTGATTTGCTGCCGACCCTTGTGGACCTCGCCGAGCCCGGATTCGATGACTATGCCGCGCCGCTCGACGGCACCTCTCTAGCAGGTGCGTTGACTGGCGACGCGTCCGGCCTGCCCGATACAGTGATTTCCGAATTCGCCGCCGATGGCTCCACCGGTCCCAGCCGGATGGTGCGCAAAGGTCCTTGGAAGCTGATGTGGCTCGAAGGCGAGGACACGCGGCTGTACAACGTGGTTGATGACCCGAGTGAAACCACAGATCGCTCGACCGGCGCTGACTGCGCCGAAATCAGGGCTGATCTGGAGGCAATTCTGTTTGACGACTGGGATCCTGACCACTGGCGCAAGACCATCCGCGCAAGCCAGAAGCGCCGCCTGGCGATCCACAAGATCACGGGCGGAGCGCCGACTTACGTAAACCTCGTGCGCAACGACGACGCGCAGAGATACGTCCGCAATGCTGGCGCCGCCGAGACAAAGGCAAGAGCGCGATTGCCCATGGTTGCCGCGGCGCAGCCCGACTGATGCGCCACAATGGCGGCTTGCGTGAAGTCAGCACTGTGCCTCGAACCAAATTCCGGCGACATGGCTGATGCCCAATCCCTGTCCTGCACATTGGGCCTCTGGGCCTTTGCGTTCGGCAGGTCCAGGATTCCCTGGCCTGTGACCAGAATTGGCCAGTTGGTTGAGGTGCGTGTCAATCCGATCTCCCCATTGTTTCCTGATCCGCAACGAACTTGGCAGACAGGCCGACACCTCCGCGGCCGTTTGGGTTTCCTGGTCATGACCACAACTTGGAGGCGGGCGCGAGCCGGTTCAAGCGTCAGGTGCCAGGGCAATCGCGTTTGAAGGAGTTCCCTGAAGAGTCCCCCTTGGCTTTTTCGTGACTGCGTGATTCGCTGTTGGAAAACAA
>JAPPCV010000065.1 GCA_028824715.1 Boseongicola sp.
GCGAGGGCGGACAAAATCAAGGCGCGGGCGTAACGTCGTGCTTTAACCGCTTACGTTGCGCCGGCGATGTCGGTCTCCTTGCCACGACTGTCCGCACGCACGCACTGAAGGAGGCGCTGGTCGGAAAGCGTCTAGGGCAGGCCATCGGCAACAGAGATGTCACCTCGCCACGCCGTCAGCGGGTCTTCGGCCCGTGCCGTGCCGGAATTCGCCGGCATGCCGGTGGCGGCGGCACGGTATGCCTTGCAGACCACGCCGGCCCGCTCGCTGGACTGGCAGTTGTGCACGCCCCAGCCGTCGTTGGTGCAGTCCGCCAGCTTCGATTCGCTGCCGGTGCACTCGACCTCGTCCAGCCAGAACTCGACAGCGACCAGGGCCACGAACTCGGAGCGGATCGTCGCCCGCCATGCTCCCCGGGTGTAGCCAAGCTGCTTGCATGCGACGTCGGCGTCCACCTTTGCCCAGCGGTCGTCGCAGACATGCCGCCAATCGCTGTTGTGGCAGATCTGCACCGACCCTTCGGTGGCGATGTCGCCTCCGACGAGCCGCAGGTCCTCTTCTGTCGACGCCGTGCAGGCGCCCTGCGCCAGGGAAGGAGTGGCCATGAGCGTCGCAAGCGACAGAAGGAGGCAAGCCGACAGCAGGCCGGCTGCCGCAGGAAGGCTGGCCGGAGTCTGCGCACCGACCAGCCTTGCCCACGGGCGCGTCGGCAAGTCACTGGATGCAGGACCTTTCACGGCCGCACTGTTCGGGCCGATCCCAGGCATCAGCCCGAAGCGCCACGTCCGTCCGTCCGTTCGCGCATCCAATGCACTTCGGCAGGATTCGGCAGTTGCTTCTCGGCCTGCCGTCTGCGCCTCCACGCCTGTTGCCCGCTCCGCGCGAAGACCTGGCCTCATCAATGCCGGCACGACGGTCGCGGCCGCCATCGATGAAACCGAACCGGAATTCGCCAATTGCACCCTTCCCTCGTACGCTCGGCAACCAATTCCCCTGGGCGCAAGCTTTCTGTGGCCGGCCGGAACGATCCGAACCTGCCGTCGCGGACAAGCACGCGGAACCTATTCGGGATTCCCGCAACCACGCTTCCCCAACATTGGGGAGAAACGAGAATTCTTGGTCGATTCCGGTGGCGGCGGTCCTGCACCACGCTTGATCGAAGATGCCCGCGGCATCTATCGTTCCCAGGAACCCACGCAGATCGGAGACTTGCGATGAATTCAACGAATGTTGCGGCAAGGTGCGGTTTTGTCGTTGCGACGATAGGAGCCTTGGCCGCCTGCGAAAGCGGTGGGCCGGACCCGATCCTCTCGCTTACCGGTTCCGTCGAACCTGTAGAGACGGCTGCCGATCAACGGGTGCGGTCCATCGATATCGCCGCCCGCTCCGACGGCCTGGCGATATCGACGGTGCACGGGGAAACGAACAGCGCAATCCCCGCCTTGCAAAGTGTCGTGCTCCCCTCTGACCCTTCAGACTGCTCCGGAGCGCCGCCACGTTGCACGGCCACGGAACCCAACACCGGAATTCCGCTGACGCTTTCCCTGGGTTCATTCGTGAGGAACCTTGAATCCGACCTCGATTCGCAGGAGGCCGTCCTGACGAAGCACGGCATCACGCTCACGGATGGTCGCGGAGGCAGGTACGGGCCGACATACAGGCAATACGGCGCTTGGATGGATCACGCGGGGTTCTACGTGCTTACTGGCGCGAGGCAGCAGGGGGTGGTGGCAGGGGCAACCATTTCCATCACGTTGAGAGGCGCGGCGGCCGGAGGCGAACTTGCGGGGTCACGTCCAGCAGCAAGCGGCACATGGCAAGGCGTCATGACGGGCACTCCTGCAACCGAAGACGGCATCCTCCAGGGCGCCGCGACGCTGACCTACGACATGGCGAGCCATACGCTGGATGCCAGCTTCACGCACATCGTGGACCTTGACCGCAACGCCGCACATACGGTGACCGAGGCGAGTTTCGCCGATGTTCCCGTCGCTGCAAATGGCACGTTCAGTGACGGCACCGTGGGCAATCTCTTGCGGGGCGGATTCAAGGGACCGGGCCACGAAGAAGCTGCCGGAGTCTTCGAACAGAACGGCATCGTCGGCGCCTTCGGCGCGAAACGGCAGTAAGCCATCGACACGATCGGGCCTGCGCTCGCCATTGGCGGACCTGGCCATGGCATGGGCGCTCTTCGACACGCATCTCGGCAGCCGATGCCACGGCCGACCGGTCGCCGCCATACAGGAGCCAATGCGCTTCCAGGCGGGAGCGCATGTCGTCGGGCGAGCGCCCGGCCACGAATTTGGCGGCGTGACCGGGAAAAGCTGCCGGCAGGGTTCGCCCGGCGCATGGCATGCCCCGGGCGACGATCCTCCGCGCAAACACGTCTGGAGCCTCCGTCGGCAGCCGCCGACAACGAAACCGGGCCTGAACGCTCTCACGGCACCCTCCCCTCGTACGCGCGACGACGGCCACGAGCGTCGCGGGCGCCGAACTTTTCGACCGGCGTCGACGACGAATGGATCCGAGAGCCGTACCTCGAAGCGGTGCGCCCAGACGCCGCCGCGAAACACCGGCCCCGCGTCAGGGACCTTCACCCGAAGGGCCGAGCAGGGCGGATCAAGGTCCGGAGACAGTCCAGACGCAACGGACGGGCTGATCACCAGACCCGGTTCAGCCCGGGATCAGGGAAGCTGTCGAACGTGGTGTCTCCAGACACCAGGGCCAGCCCGCCGAGCACAGCTGTCGCCGCGAGAATCCGGTCAAACGGGTCGCGGTGGGTCCATTCGAGCGCACCCGCGTACACGGCTGCCTCAAGGGTCAACGTTGCGCTTAGCCCGCCCTGCTCCGCCAGCATGCCGGGCAGGCTGTCCAAGCGGTCCGCCATCTCGGGCCACTTTCCGATGCGTACTTTCTGGCTGATTTCGAACAGGCTGACCGGGCTGACGAACACCGCATCCGCGCCGGCAATGGCCTGCCTGGCCCCTCGGCTCAGCATCGGATCGTCAAGAAAGCTCCAGACCCAGGCATGCGTGTCCAGCAAAACCTGCACTCACCGGCCTTCCCACGCACGCAGTTCATCCTCGCTCATCGGTTCTAGGAAATCCGGCGGCGTGCCGACCTTGCCCTTCAGGACTCCAAGGCGAAACCCGGATTGCGGCAACGGCACCAGGCGCACGACCGGCTTCCTGCCCCTGGCAATCACCACTTCCTCTCCGCGCAGGGCGGATTCGATCAGCTTGGAGAGCTGGCTCTTGGCTGCGTGGACGGAGTGGACTGAAGGCTGCATCGTCACAATGTAGTTGGCTAGCTTAGCTACGTCAAGGCAAACTACCGGCGACGCAGCAATGCCCGCCATCCTGGCCTTCCACCGAGCGGCGGTGGTTCCAGGTCGACGGAAAGGCCCGGCGGGTCGGCGTGCGCTTGATTGATGGCCGGACCGCGACCCGGGAAATGAAGTTCCGGCGAAGGGCGGGACCGGAATCGGTCGAGCGTGTCCTGAGCGGGCCGGTGGCTGAAACCCGGCGCGGACGAGACCGACGCAGTCCTCCTTGCCGAGCTACGCCGCGATCCCGAGGCAGCCGGGTTCCCGGACCGGGAAAGCGAACGTCCTGACCGGTTCACGCATCCGGTTCAAGTGGCAGAGGATGCTCCCTCGTGCCCGTGCGCCCTCAGGAGCCGGCGAAAGCGCAGTCATCCGGCAAGCCTGCGTGCGTTTGCGGACCGGCGGAGCGGCAATCTCGCCAAGACCCGCCCACGCCCTCTACGCGCACGCATCCCCGCCAAGTGCCAGCGTGCGCAATACCTTGGCCCAGCCCGGTCCGCGGCCGGCACGCGACCCGTCATCGACCTCTTGCCCGACCGTGTGCGTGATCCCGTCGTCCTTCGCGCCCTGGCCCGACGGACCTGGTCGCGCATGCAGTGCCGCGGTCACCGGAACGGCCGCGGAGAACACCGTCACTCCGGCGCATCCGAATTCGCCAACGCTTCCTTCCCGAAGCGCTCGACCGCCTCCAGGGTCTCACGCACGTCGTCCCATTCCGTGTTGTGATTGATGATGCACATCCTGAGCGCGAACGTGCCGTGCAGCAGCGTCGACGACATGAACGCGGGGTCGTCCCAGAACATGCGGGCGAGCACGGTCCTGTTGACCTTTTCCAGCGCCGCCTCGTCGAGGTCGCTGTCCGCCGGATTGACGCGGAAGCAGACGATCCCGAGCGTC
Source organism: Boseongicola sp. (assembly GCA_028824715.1). Lineage (GTDB taxonomy): Bacteria > Pseudomonadota > Alphaproteobacteria > Rhodobacterales > Rhodobacteraceae > JAJEFO01. The sequence goes on from JAPPCV010000065.1 coordinate 4,223, forward strand.
GCCTCGCTCATGACTTCCAGGAACGCGCTCGCGCGAACATGGGCCTCTGCCTGGGCGGCCAGGTCCATCCCTTTCTCGACCGCGCGTCGGAACTTTGCCATGCCGAAGGTCTGGACCGACATCCAGACCTTCAGCGCCCGCACCGAACGGCTCAGCTGCAGGCCGAGATCGGAGAAGTTGGGGTGGTTCGCCCCCCACACAGTGTCCTGGAGGATGTCATGGCGGACCGCGAAGGCGTTCCTGAGGCTGTCCTCGTCCTTCACCATGAGGCAGCCGGCCTCGTAGGGCTGAAAGAACCACTTGTGCGCATCCAGCCCGACCGAATCGGCGCGCTCGATGCCTCTCAGAAGCTGCTTGCCCCGCCCCGTCACCGCGGCGAAGCCGCCGTAGGCGGCGTCGACGTGCAGCCAGATGTCCTCGGCCGCACAGAAATCTGCCATCGCCTCGAGACGGTCGACGGCGCCCGTGACCGCGGTGCCCGCGTTGGCGGCGACAGCGACGGGCGAGAGGCCTGCGGCGCGGTCGGCGGCCACGGCGCGGGCGAACGCGTCCATGTCCAGGCGAAAGCCCTCGTCGCTCGGGATCATGCGAATGCGCTCGCGGCGGACGCCGACGATCATCGCCGCCCGCGCGAGCGCGCTGTGGCTCTGGTCGCTCATGTAGACCGTGGCGCGCTCTGGATTGCCCGCCGCTTCGCGCGCAGCGACAAAGGCGTCGACGCTGGCGGCCGAACCGCCGCTGGTGAAGAGTCCGCCCGCACCTTCCGGATATCCGAGCCAGCGCCTGAACCAGTCGATGACGACCAGTTCCAGCTGGCTCGGACCGCTCGCGACCAGCCAGGTGCACTGGTTGACGTTGTAGCCAGCCGCCATGAAGTCTGCGACAATCGCCGGCCATGTGGGCGACGACGGGACGAATCCGAAGCAGCGCGGGTGGTCGAGGCGTACCGTGAGGGGGAGCACGTCGCGCGCGACGCTCTCCACCACCTCGTCGAGGGGCCGCCCGTCCTCGGGCGGTGCTTCCTGCAGCCGCTCCTCGAGGACCCGTCGGAACTCGCCGTCCCACGCGTCTTCCCCGGGCAGGCTCTCGATTCGCTCCACCACGAGATCGAGCGCCTTGCGTCCGAACTCGATCATCTGCTCCCGCGACATCTGCAGTTCGCCAGTCATAAGTAACCTCCCCCGAAACCTGCACCGAACCGGTAACGCGCCGTGGCCGTGCGGGACGGATTCAATCCCCAACCTTGCCATGCCCGCAAGCACTATATCCCAAAGAATGCGTCTTCCCAAAGATTACGTGTGAAAATCGGGACATATGATGTGGATTTGGTCAATTCCGGGCCGAATCGCCCCGCTGTCCGTCGCTCCGTCGTCGAGGGCCTGAGACACGGCACCTGGTGCGAACCAGATGATGTTGCCGGCGCCGATAGATCGTGCACAATGCCGGGTTCGCGGACAGGCCGAAGCGGCCAGCTCGATTGGCGCCAGCCGGGCCCGGGGCGGCTCGCCGCAAGGCGGGCGCGACGCGCCGCGGGCAGAACCCCGACATCGCGCCTGGTTCAATTCCGAGGAGCCCGGGATGCTTGAATTCCTGCACTTGCTCCGCGGAGGCGGCAGGCGACCGGTCTCGCATACGCCGACGTGCCTTCGCGGTCATCGGTCGCTTTCCACGCGGCAGGACGGCGCTGGTTGACCTGATTCCAGTGTCTGCGCGATATCCGCCTGGCTGAGCGTCAACTGAACGCCTGAAACGCGAGGTTGCGGTGCTGAACAGAACGAGCAGCCAGCCGCCGGACCCGTTCCCGGGCGCTGCCACGGACCGGCCGAGGCGTGATGCCGGAGTCCGACGCGGCGCGGCGACCGGAGGGAGGGATGAAACGCGACCGCCGTATGGCACGCCTTGTGCCTGTCGGCCTTATGGCTTGCCTGCCTGCGAGCTGCGGCAGCAGCGAGACGTCAGGTTCCACTCCTGCTGCCGAACTCGTCAAGCAGGAATCGCTTACCCGGGTGCAATCAGCCACGACGGTGCTCGCCAGTGACCGGCACGTTTTCCGGTTCGACGGCCGCTCGTACCGCACCTTCACCATGTGCCACGGGACGGTCTCGTATCTTCCGAGAATCAGAAAGGGACAAGGGGGTGGCTGTGGACAAATTGGACGCGGATTCCTGTGGAAAAACCGCCCCTTGCGCCCCGTCGCCTGCCGGGTTCATTCCTGAGACGGGACCGCCGCCGCCAAGGCCTGGCGACGGCGATGCGGGGCTTGGCCCCGCTCACGGCAAGGCGGCAACCTGGACAGGCATGATGAACGGCGCGGACGTGAGCGATGCAGTGACGCGCGGCCAGTTTCCTCGCGGCGATGCGACACTCGTGGTCGTCGATCTGGCCAATCCGGACGTCGATGTTGCCTTCAGCGACTTCCGGGATCTGGAAACCGGCGCGAGGCTGGCCGGCAGATCGATCGCTCCCTTGCATGACATTCCGCTGGGCGGCGGTTTCTTCGGCAGCAAGCCGGCCGGAAGCGACGATTGCATCCAGGGTCAATTCGTCGGCGACCACCACGCAGGCGTTGTGGGAAACTTCGAACGCGACAACGTCGCTGGCTCGTTTGGCGGTGTCCTGCGACCTGACGATTGGGGTCCGCACTTGTTACTGCTCCCCGGTCCTGGAGAACGGGGCCGCCCCGGACACGCCGGGAACTGCGCCAAGCTTGACCAAGCCGCCGCAGGCTCGGGCGGACAGCCATTCCAGGCTGATCCAGCCCGGGCAGATGCCAAGTTCCCGGAACCCGGCGCTTCCAAATGGGTCGGCAGCCCCCGGCGAACGTGACGTCGCTCTTGCCAATCCCTGGACGGCCTGCTGTGACTCACGATCATGTCCAAAGGAAGGCCAAGCCATGCAAAGTGAGACCTATCTGGTGACGGGAGCTCTGGGATGCATCGGCGCCTGGGTCCTGAAGCATCTCGTCGAACGGAACGCAAGGGCCGTCTCGGCGGACCTGAGCACGGATCCGGTGCGCCCGCGCCTGATCATGGACGATGGTCAGATCGGACAGGTTGACTGGAGGATCCTTGACATCACGGATACGGAAGCGGTCAAGGCCCTCGTGGCAGAGGAACGCGTGACCAGGATCATTCATCTGGCCGGCCTGCAGATCCCGTTTTGCAAGGCAAGTCCGCCATTGGGCGCCGCCGTGAATGTCGTCGGCACGGTCAACATGTTCGAGGCTGCCTTGGCCTCCGGCACGACAGGCCTGGCCTACGCGAGTTCCCTTGCGGCACTCGGGCCCGCATCCGCATACGATACCTGGCCGCTTGGTGACGACGCCGCACCTGACCCGCGCACGCTCTACGGGGTCTACAAGGTTGCCAACGAACAGGCCGCCCGTGTCTATGCTGCCGACCTGGGCGTGGGAAGCGTCGGCCTGAGGCCCTGCGTCGTCTATGGCGTCGGCCGTGACCAGGGCGTGACGGCCGACTTTGCCAAGGCGATCCTCGCGGCTGTGGCTGGCGTGCCGTTCCACATCAGGTCAGGCGGAATCGTGCCAATGCAGCACGCCAGCGATGTCGCCAGGATGTTCATTGGCTGCGCCGATGCAGGCGTGAAAGCGGCACGGGTCTGCAACATGCGGAACGACGTCATAGCGGTTGCCGACTTCGTGGACCGTCTGGCGGCGATCTTTCCCGATGCCCGAATCACGTACAACGCCGAGGACGAGTTCCCGTTCCCCGCGGACCTTGGCGATGATGGCCTGCGGGAAATCCTCGGGGACGTCCCGCATACCCCGCTGGAGGATGCCGTGCGCCGGGACGCGGCAATGTTTCGCGACCTGCTGGACCGGGACCAGATCGATCTGGAGCAGTTGAAGCAATAGGAGAGTCCAGTTCGCGCGGCGCGCTTCGGGTCCGGCCGGCACGCCGCGGGATGCTGCAGGAAGGCGAAATTTCGGCGGCGTTCGAATTGCGGATTGCCCCGGCTCCCGTGTAGCGCGTCTGGAGACCGCTTCGCTCCGGAATCCACCGCCGGAGACGCTCTCCAAAGAGCTGGAATCTTGTGAACGTGAGTGGACGCTAGCCGAAGATTGACAGAATGCCCTGGAGGCCCTGCCGGATCAGGAAGTCAACCAGGAAAAAGAATGCTGCCGTCGCGATCGTCAGCATGAAGACCATGGCTGAGGTGAGCACGACTTCACGCCGCGCCGGCCAGACGACCTTGGCAACTTCCGCGCGGACCTGCTGAATGAACTGAAGCGGATTTGTCATCGCCATGTTTCGTCCTCGTGCCTTTCGACGCAAATACGTGCTTCACGAATTGAATTCAAGGCTTGGCCCGGCAATCCTTGCGCGCCGTCACTTGCCATGGACTCCCGGGAATCCGCTCCGGTTGGCAATGCCGTGACACGCCGGTGCACCCATGCTTTCCCGAAGCGTCAGGCTTGCCGACGATTGGATCAATCGAGAGCTGATCCAGCGGTTTTCGCGCCACCCGCCGCTTGGGCGTCCCCGGCCGCGGTCCTGGTCGCGGCGTTCGGCGCAGCATTTCTGCTGGCAAGCTCGATGGCCGCCTTTCGTGCATCAGTCGGGTCTGAGAGGCTGTCGCTGCCGCCGCAACCAGCCAAGGCCATGGTCCCAACGGCCAAAACCGCCGTTCGCGTTTGTTGTCCGAGATCTCTGCGATGTTCAGCCGGGCCATGTCGAGAACCACCGATTCTCCGATTGCAGCAGATTCAGGTTGCGGCGGTCACGGGCCGCGATTCTCTGCGAGACCTTGCGGAAATGGCAGGGGCGGAGGGACTCGAACCCCCGGCCCTCGGTTTTGGAGACCGATGCTCTACCAACTGAGCTACACCCCTATCCGGGCTCCCCCGTTAAGGCAGGGTCGCAGCAGAATCAAGAGGAAGACGCCATTCGATTCGAGAATGCTTCCCGGCAAGAAAGTCCGGGCAACAGTAACGAAAAGGGCCGTTCGTCACGAACGGCCCTTCCATGCAGCCGGAACTTCCTCAATGTCGCGCCCTGCCGGCAACACGCCGGCAACTTCGCCGTCGCGTCTTCTGCGGCCCTTGTCAGTCGAGGATGTTCGAGACGACCC
>JAPPCV010000038.1 GCA_028824715.1 Boseongicola sp.
GCCACCGTGCCGTATGCCTCTTGCCTCGGCTCCTCCTCGAACTCGACACCCCGGCTCACGTAGTCCCGGTAGTCGCGCCAGAAATCGTCCGTCGTCAGGAAAAGGAACACGCGCCCACCCGACTGGTTCCCGATCGCGGCACGCTGGCGTTCGCCATTCGCCTCTGCAAGAAGCAGAGGCGTGCCGGCCCCGGGCGACACCCGGACCCATCGCTTGCCTTCCGAATGCCTCGTGTCCTCGATGAGCGTGAAGCCGAGCGTGCCGACGAAGTAGTCGATCGCCTCCTGGTAGTCCGGGACCAGAAGCGCAACCGCTCCGACGGATCGCCGAGGGATGTCGGTTGCTGGCATGTCTGCCTCCCTATGGGCCCGAGGCAACCTTAGCCGCCGACCAGATGGATGGCGGAGACGCGCTTGCCATCGAGTTCCGCGGTGCCAGTGACCAACTCGCAGGGCTCGCGTTCGTTGTCTCCCCAACGCTGGGTCCGCCCCGGCGTGCGACGTTTGCGCGGGCGTTGCGCCCTTCGTGGCAGAAGCCGGGATCCGCGAAATCAACAGGCACGCGTGGCTTGGTCATGTCGTGTGGTATCGCACTTGGTCTCCCGGGGGACAGGACCATTTGGGCTTGCCGCGTGACGGCATGAATGGGCGACGGCCAGGCCGCGCGGCGAGTTTGCCCTCCGGTGCGCGCTGCTGGCCATCTCGATGCAGATGTCATGCGCTTGCTTCATTTGGATCCCGGGAGAAGTGGACATGCCGAATTCTCCATGCCGGCCCGTGACGCTCCAGGAAGAACGATGCCCGAACCCCAGGCACCGGTTCAGCAGAGTACCTGAATGTGGCGACCACGCACGCGGCATCGCCATGGACGAACGCCCGAACGTTCTCGACCAGCATCGGCACGATGTCACCTGTCTCGAAAAACGTCGCGACCTTCTGGAGGTGCGTCTCGAGATCGCCGGAATCGCAGTCGGCGTGATTGTCGAAGTAAGGGACCTCATCATCAGGCACATGGAGCGCTCGCAGGGCGGCCAGGTCACGGTCGCAGAACGCCCTGTTGTACCGCGTCAGGAGCTCTTCGAATTCCTGGATCTTTCCCGAATCGGTCTCCATGGCTGCATCCTGGCCGAATGACAAGACGATGAATCCGTCGGCGCCGCACTGCGGCGCCCGCTTGAATGACGCGTGGTACCCATTCTTGGCGCCGTGTCCTCACAACGGAACCTTGGCAGTCCGGCCACCATAGTCAACATGTTGATGCCCCGCACCAGGCGAAGACATGGTCCGCCTGGTTTCAGGAAGTGGCGGCCCCCCCAAAAAATGGACGGACGGTCGCTGGTTCGCACGCATTGAGCGAGTGCAGGATGTGAGGCCAGTAGCAGCGGAGCAAGCGGGTTCGAAGACCTGGGGTGAGCGACCTAAGCAATGCCGACGGCGGCGAGCTGACGTTCACGGTTGCTTGGAGCCGGCGCCGGCATCGGTGAGCACCTCTGGAGCATGGACCAGATTCCGACATCTTGGGCTCACCCTTCACCGTTGTTGAAAGCGGTTCGCCGCATGAGCGACAACCGGCACGACATGAGCGAAGCGGGTCGTACAAGAATCGACGCAACACACTGCGCGCCCTCGACGAAGCGGGCGATGCGGTTCACCCCACGGACGGCAGTGCGGGCCCGAATGCCCATGACTCTCCGCAAAGCGCAAGTCCACAGACCGGATCGGCATGCGCAGATTCCTGGTTCAAGCCCAACGCGAGATGTGGCAGGAGCCGAGATCACACGAGGGGCAAGCATGGCTGAGACGGCTACGCCTCCAGGAAGGATCGCACGCAATCGAGGGACCGTCGAAACGGCCTTGACCTTCCGGGGCCTGGGCTCCACCGCCTCGTTGAAGGCAAGCGTGGACTTGGCTCAGGACCCGTAACGCGAGGAAAACAACATGAACAAGGGCAGGAAGAGTCCGCGTCTGAAGGTCGTTTGCGAAGGAGACGCATACATAATTTCCGGTAGGATGCTGAGTCAGGCGACAAGCCTGCGCAGCGCGGCGGAGATGCTCAACCAAGCACGCAACAAGCCAGCGGAAGGCAAGAGCCAGGAGGATTTCCTCGCCGCCTTCCACGGGGTGCCGATCCTGCAGGCACAGTCTGCAGAAATCGCGCTGAAAGCGCTATGGCGCATCGGACACAACAAGGAACTCGGCGAGCCCCCGCGTTGTCACAACCTGACGAGGCTGCATGATAACTTGACCGAGACAATCCAGATGCAGCTGGCAGAGAGATTTCCCGAGATACCAGACCCATCGTGTCCACACTTCCCGATACCGTACCGCAAAGGACTGCGGGCAATTCTCAACGACCATGAAATCGCCCTCGAAGAGTGGCGTTACGCCTACGAACTCGGCAGTCTCAGATTCGAGCACGTGTTCGACGACGTGCTGAACACGCTTATCGAGTTAGGTTGGCAGCTGCACAACCAGTGGCTCACAAGGCTTCGAGACGGAGGGGCACAGGACCCGGGCCCGCAGTGAATCGCTCGATGAGCAACGTGGCCGGATGCAGGGCCCGGCAGCGACTTGTCAAGACCAGGCGGTCAAGGCGCGGGTGCCCCTGAACGCATACAGTGCCGAGGCATATCGAGCGGGACGCGCACACGGCAGGTGAAGGCGAAGCAGTTCCGGCAGTCATGGCACTCTGCCAAGGCGACGATCATGCGAGTGAGTTGCGCGGCAGAGACAGGCGAGACTCCGCCACTTAGGCTGTGGACGCGAGTAAATTGCTTGCAATCCTCCGGAACAGGAATCGGATGACAGTACCGCCCTCCGAGCGTTCCACCCGGCGCGGCCGTTCGGCCAAGGATTCCGTCAGCGACCGCGAGGACACCGAAAGCGCCGCGCGGACCGACCTGTGCCCGGTCCGTCAATCGCGCGAACTCCTTCGATCGTTATGCATGGCGGGGATGACCAAGTCTGCATGCCGAAGCAAAGGACATCAAACGCCGTTGAAACTGAAAGTTTCAACGTCATGGCCCTTTCTGGGAGTAGTGAGACCCCCTGTGACCACGCCTGTCCGTTGCCGAGAATGCTCATGTCATCACGGCTCAACGGGGGCATCCCCGAGAGGCGGACTGCGGCACCCCGTAGGGGTGCCGCAGTCGAGCCGGACGTGTTGACATTGGGCTGCGATTTTGTGTCAACTGGAGCATGTCCGGCAACTCAGCAGTTCCGTCCGCGAAACTCGTCGCGCGACTCAGGATGACGCTCACGGCGCGGACCGTCGACACGCTCCAGCCCAGGGACAGCCCCTACATCGCATGGGACGACAGGCTCACCGGTTTCGGCGTCCGCGTTCACCCGTCCGGCCTGCGCTCGTACCTCGTCAACTACCGTGCCGGCGACCGCGGCCGGAAGGCGCCGAACCGGAGGATCGTCATAGGGCGTCACGGCCTCGTCACCGCCGACCAGGCGCGCCGCCGCGCCCGGGAGATCCTTGGCCGCGTCGCCCTGGGCGAGGACCCGCTCGCGGATCGCGCGCGCACCCGTTCCATCCCGACATTGCGCAAGGCCTTCGAGAACTGGCTAGCCGTTGGACCCAGGCGCAGGGACAGCACCGTCGCCAGCTACCGCCGCACCGTGCACAAGGACCTCGGCGACTGGCTGGACCGCTCCCTCGACGAGATCGACCGCAGCGACGTCGAACGGCGATTCCAGGAACTGACCGAACGGCCCGGCTGGGTGCAGGCAAACGCCGCCATGAAGCTGCTCGGCGCGATCTACCGCCGACCGTGCCTGGACTTTGAGGAGTTGCGCAGCCCGGTCGAACACTGGCGCGCAGCAGGGGGACGTCTCCACCCTCCGCGCCGCCGCCGCATCCAGCCGCCGTCCGAAGTCCTGCCATGCTGGAATCGGGGCTTCGAGACGGCAGTGCGCAACGTGGTCGTCCGAGACGCCTTCCGCTTCGGACTCTACACGGGCATGCGCCTCACGGAGGTGATCTCCCTCGCCTGGACGCAGATCGACATGGCGGCCATGACCATCCGCATCGAGGACACCAAGAGCGGCGAGCCGCTGGAGTTCCCGGTCACCCGCCAGCTCAACGCCATCCTCCATCGTAGGCTCACCGAGCGAGAGCGCTTCGCCGGCGAGACGCGAGGCTGGGTTTTTCCGTCCGAGGACAGCGCGTCCGGACATCTCGAATCCATCCAGCATCTCAACGCGCGCATCGGCGAGGCGGGCGGCGCCAGGTTTTGGTTCCATGCGCTTCGAAACTGCTTCATCACCGTCGCCGACCGTGAACTCATGATGCCGACCAGCCTGACCAAGCGGCTCGTCAACCATGCCCCGCCCCCGGACGTCACCCAAGGCTACGCCGCCGACTGGACCATGGAACAGCTGCGTGACGCAGCACAGCGAATTGCCGACAGGATCGACGAGCACATTCGCTGAACGAACTCGACGCAATAAACCTTTTCGCAGCTCGCAGCCTACATTCTCGGCCTTTGCGGGACCCGCAGAACCCTGCGAGCGCGGCATGTCAAGCAACCGGACGAACATTCTCACCTTGAGCAACTATATCAAAGGACTTCGCTGACGCCGAACATCTACACAGCACGAATGGCATAGACTTCGCAGTTTCCAGCTTCGGAGACTTTTTTGCCCTCACTTGAGTTACTTGACATCGCGTTAGCACAAGATTAGAACAATTAGAGAACTTAAATCTCTATGGACTCCCACAACATCTTGTGGTGACTTTGGCTCTATGAACAAGAATCCCAATCCCCGGGACCAACGGATCCGAGACCCTATCCATGACGTAGTGGCCTTCTCTGGAGCCGATGAGTTCGAACAGCTTATTTGGCGCCTTATCAATGCGCCCGAATTCCAACGACTTCGGCGCGTCAAGCAACTTGGCTTCTCGGAGCTTGTCTATCCCGGCGCCACGCATACGCGATTCTCTCACAGCATCGGCGTCTTTCACATGGCGCGCCAACTGGTCGAAATTCTAAAGCTCGCTCTTGGCGTCAATTTCTCGCCAGATCGGGCAAAAACAGTCGTCTGCGCTGCGCTTCTCCATGATCTTGGCCATGGCCCCTTCAGCCACGCCTTTGAAAGCTGCGAAAAACTGCGAGGAAAGCCAAAGTCACATGAGGACTGGACCAAAGAGATAATTGGCGGAGACACCTATGTCGCCATGCTACTGACCGACCATGATCCTCTTTTTCACAAGCACGTAACGCATCTCTTCGATGAGGAATATCCGACTGACATCTACTCCTCTATTGTATCTAGTCAATTTGATGCAGATCGTTTGGATTATTTACGTAGGGACAAGCTAATGACAGGAACAGGTCATGGTGGCTTTGACTGGGCATGGCTTCTTAACAATCTTGAGGTAGAAAAGCTTACTATTGGTGGGAATGATGACGAACACCCATTCGAAGTCGAGAGTTTAATTCTAGGCTCAAAAGGCCTTCGATCCGCAGAGGCTTACCTTCTTGGGCGCTTTCATCTATACACTCAAGTCTATTTGCACAAAGCAACCAGATCTGCGGAAAAGATGCTTGGAGAACTGCTCCGACAGATATCAACTCTTATTTTTGATGGTGATGGCAAAATGACCGCCCTACCGGATCGGCATCCACTGCGTATCTATTTTGAAGAATCTGGAAACACTTTGGAGAATTATTTGTTCTTGGACGACTCTACAATTTGGGGAAGCCTGCCAATTCTCGAACTTTCCGATTGCGGATCCGTGTCCGAATTGGCGCACCGCTTGCGTAATCGACACCTATATAAGTGTTTCGATGTTGGCGCGCAGTCCAAGACGGTTGGGGGAGATTCCTTGGCTCGTTTCAGAAAGTTGCTCAACGAGAGATTGTTCGACGCAACCGATGTTCTCGAAGATCGCGTACCGGTATCGCCCTATAAGTTCTATGAATACGAGAGTTCTGATGCTTTGTCCAAGATTATGATCAGACGTTCGGATGGTTCTGGCCGGCATGAAGATGTCGCCAGCATCTCACCGGTAGTACACTCTTTGCGCGAAGAACAATTTTTTCGAGTTTACTCTCGCAATGACGATGTAAGGAAGGAACTGGAACAGATCTGGGAGGAGGCAAAAAAATGATGGACTTGGCGGAATACGCGGCGGCTGTTGTCGATATTGCAGGTGGTCAAGTTGTTGGCAAAACGCGACTGCAAAAGATCGTATACCTTTTGGAAGCAAAGGGGCTGGGCTGTGATTTGGACTTTGATTACCATAATTTCGGCCCCTATAGCGCCGATCTTGCCTTTGCGGTCCATGATGCGGAAGCGCTAGGATATTTGTCAACGGACGAGAAGCGGGGATATCATGAGGTACCATACACGATTTTCACGGCTAATCCAGAGTCGCCGAAGTTTGAAGAGAACGATAGGCGCCCGGAACGGATGGACGCGGTGAAAGTCATGGAAAATTGCTCCGCAGTAGTTCTTGAGCTTGCGGCAACTGCTGTGTACCTTAAGGACAATGGGTACGCCAATTCGGCTTGGGAGGAAGTACGGAGACGTAAAGGGATCAAGGCTTCTTCGGCCCGCTTAAGTGCTGCGAAGGAACTGGTCCAAAGTCTTCAACTGTAGGTGTGATGCAGTCAGCGAATGTGTCGGATCGCCTGCAGTGAATGATTGCCGACCGGAGGAAATAGTCAATCTATCATCGGTCACGGTCGACCGTACGACGCTCCCGTTGGCCATGCACAAACCAAAGGAGGGCCCGGGCATGCCGCCACTGCCTCCCTTGCGATCCGATGGCTGCCCGCAGGAATCATTGCCCTAAGGACTTTTTCTTGCCCCGGGAACGCTAACATTTTGCCTCGGGGAACGCTAACCCGACTTTCCCAACTCGTGGGTATCGAGGACTGCATCCCTTTGATATTTTGGGACCCGATCTCCAAAGGTCGACATACGGTTCAACCTCTCCGCGGCAGGCGGTAGCGGATCACGACCGACGCCCCGTTGCCTTTCGGCGGAGCAGTGACCAGTTCATCCGCCTTCGTCATCTCGCCGCGCATCACCTGGCAGCAGACGGGCATTCGATGGTCCGGGCCTGGATAGTCTCCCACCTCCCTGTGAAGATCGCCGGAACGAACCTCCAGCGACATCTCGCCCGCTTCGGTCGCGCGCTGGAGCCGCGCTCGCAACGCGGTGCGAAATTCCTCGGCGGCAGGACCCATCCGGCTTCTCCTTCGGCAGCCAACTCAACGAGGCCGTGCATGGGCACGGCGTGCGGAAACCGGCAAGCGCAAGGCGCAACGGTCCTGGGGGAACCGGCCGGAATCCGCCGATCGCCTCATGGGACCTCGACCAGCGATTCCGCGCGCTCCGGACCGAAGAGCGTCATCATCCGTCCTTCCTGTCGGACCTCTTGCGTCGTCAATGGCGCGACGACGCGATTCGACATGTCACAGTCATCAGCGCCAAGAACCGGGAAGGGCCGGTGCACCCGCTTCCGGTCCTTCAACGCAACCGAATCGGGGGAAACACCATGCCCAAACGACGACTGACCCAGGACCTCGTCGACGCCCTGGAGCCAGATGGCTCCGTCCGCGAGTTCCGCGACACGCAGCTCCGCGGCTTCGGCGTCCGGATCATGCCCTCCGGCCGAAAGTCCTGGTTTCTCCACGCCCAGAACGACAAGCGGCGCAAGTGGACGAAGCTCGGAGAGGCCGCAACGATGTCCCTTGCCAAGGCCCGGACGCTCGCACGTGCCCGCCTGGCAACGCTCCGGAACCGCAATCCGTCCCGCACGCCCGACGCCTCGGCCGAGATCCCGTTCGAGGACGTCGCCGAGGCCGCCTTCCGGCGGCACGCCCGGCTCTGGAAGCCCGGCACGATGGAGGTCAACAGGCACTACCTGAAGAACCAGATCCTTCCGAATTTCGCCGGACAGCCGGTCGCCGCGATCACGCACGACGACGTCCAGAAATGGTTCGCCTCTCTCCGGCCGACTCCCGCCGCCGCCGACCGGTCCTTGCCCGTCCTGTCCGTGATCATGCGGGAGGCGGAGAGGCTCGGCTATCGCCCGGAGGACAGCAACCCCTGCCGCAACGTGAAACGGCACCGGCGCCGCGGCCGGGACCGCTTCCTGTCCCCGGAGGAGGCCCTCCGCCTTGGCAGGGCACTGGCGAATCGTGACGGCCACATCCTGGCCGCCGCCGTGAGGCTCCTGATCCTGACCGGCTGCCGCAAGAGCGAGATCATGACCCTGAAGTGGCGGGACATCCGCGACGGCCGCCTCTTCCTGAGGGACAGCAAGACGGGGCCGAGAGTCGTCTGGCTGTCCTCCGCCGCCCAGGAGATCCTGGACGGACTGCCAAGAAGGCGCGTCTGGATCTTTCCGGGGCGGAAGAGGAACAGGCCACTCTCGGCGCAAGGCCTGAACAGGTTCTGGCGCGACCTGCGAGACGAGGCGGGCCTCAAGGACCTGCGCCTGCATGATCTTCGACACTCGTACGCGACCCTGGCCCTGCAGGCCGGCGAGACCGTTCCGACCATCGGCCGCCTTCTCGGCCACAGCGATCCGAACACGACCCTCAGATACGTCCATCTTGCGGACGAGACCGTGCGCGAGGCCGTCGACGCCGTAGCGCAGGTCCTGGGCGGGGAGGACCGGCCATGATTCGTCGCAAGCGCCTCACCGACGCCGGGATCCTGCGCTTCAGGCCCGGCGGGAAGGAGTACACGGTCTGGGACACGGTCGCGCCCGGCCTCGGCGTCCGCGTCCGGCCCGCCGGGTCGCGGACATACGTCGTCCTGCTGAGGGGCCCCGGCCCTTCCCAGCGCTTCTTTCTGGGCTCCGCGATGCTGAAGAGCGTCCGCGAGGCCCGCAGGGAGTGCCTCCTGATCCAGCTGGAAGGGAGAGCCGCCGGAGCCGGTCCGCCGCCCGGGGCCACCGCGCCCCTGTTCCGCGACTTCGTCGCCGACCCCTGGATGGCCGTCAGGCGCGGCAACTGGAAGCCGTCGACGCTGAGAAGCGTGGAGTCGCTGCTCCGAAGCCATCTGCTTCCCGCGTTCGGCAACCTGCCGCTCGACCGGATCGCCCGGGCGGACGTCGACACCTGGTTCGAACGCGCAAGCGCCAGGTCGCCGGGCAACGCAAACAAGCATCCATGATTTGAGGCAAGCCCGAATTCGGCCTTTTTCGGCGGTTTCCGGGAGTCAGGAACCGGGTTTTC
>JAPPCV010000157.1 GCA_028824715.1 Boseongicola sp.
CGGCGTCGCGTGGCGCGACCCGGGCTCCGGGCTGTCGCTCGGGATCGACGCGCGGACGCTCCTGGCCCACGAGAGCGACGGCCTCGGCGGCTGGGGCATGTCGGTCGGCCTCGAATGGGATCCGCGCCCGGACACGAGGCGCGGGCCGACGATATCCATGCGCCAGGCCTACGGCGGGCCGTCCTCGGGCGGGCTGGACGCGCTGTTCCTGCCGGATCCGCTGGAGGGCCGCGTGGGCGGCATTGACGGATCGCGCGCCTCTTTCGAGGCTGCCTACGGCCTGTCCGTTTTCGGGGGGAGATTCACGGGCACGCCGCACGCCGGGTGCGGGTTCTCGGGCGAGGCGCACGACTGCAACGTCGGCTGGCGGCTGACGCCGGAGACGCGAAGCGCACCTGACGTGTCGATCGGGGCGAAGGCCACGCGCAGCGAGAGCGGTGTCGGAGACCCGGAGAGCGTCTTTGGGATCGAACTGAACGCGCGGTGGTGAACGTGGCGTCGGCACCCAAAGGGGAAATCCGGCGCGTCAGTCGCGTCATGGACTGCATTGACGCGGCGGAGGCGGGCATGGTGGCGAAGTCGCTTGTCAAGCACCTGGCCCGAAGCTGTTGCTCGCGAGCCGTCAGTGCCAGCCGTGTATCGCCTTTCGCCATCATTCGCCCGAACGGGCTGAAAGGTTCGGAAGCGCGATCCCGATGCGCTTCAGCGTGTCGTGCCGGCATCCGGGCCGGCTCCAGGCATCGGGCAGGTCCGGCCACGCGACAGCAGCCCGGAAATCCGCGCCCCGACCCGTTCCGCCGTCGCCTCGACGTCCAGGTCCGCGACATTCGCGTACCGAAGTGTCATCGAGGGATGGCGGTGACCGAGCAGCCTCGACACGACCGGCAGGGGAACGCCTTCGATCACGCACTGGCTCGCGAAGCTACGTCTCAGGTCGTGCAGGCGCACGTCCTCGATGCCGATCTCGCGCCGGATCCTGTCCCAGAGCTTGAGGTTTCCGGAGATCGGCCTCCACGGGCTCACCGGAGAGGGGAAAAGGAACTCTCCGGGCGCGGCCATCCGCCTGTCCACGATCTCGCGGGCCTCGGGACCGAGAAACACCGTTCTCGGACCCGTCTTGCCGTCGTCGAGCCTGAGGCGGTCGCCGTGGACCTCGCGCCTTTTCAGGCGGACGATCTCGCCTTTGCGACAGCCGGTGAGAAGCAAAAGACGGACTATGTCGGCCTGTACGCTACCGGGGCCTCCGGCATGCATGTCAAGCGCGGCGTTCAGTTGCCGAATCTCGTCCCGCGACAAAAACCGCGAGAGCCTCGACCGCCGGTTCCGGAGCACGGATGCTGCCGGGCTGAAATCGATCAGGCCGCGCTCCATGGCGAAATTCAGGCTCTGGCGAAGGATCTGCAGGGTGAAGTTCGCGCCGCCGGGAGCGGACGCGCTGTAGGCGTCGAACCAGTTCTGGACGTCCTGTCGCGTGATCCGGTCGAGCCGCAGCGACCCGAACGCGGGCAGGATCCTGCTCTTCAGGACGCAATCCCGTCCGCGGATCGTCGACGGCTTGCATCTTCCGGACCAGGACTCTCGCCAGACGCCCAGGGCGAACTCCCGGTAGGTCGGCACGTCCCTGGCCGGCGCCACCCCTTCGGCCAGCAGCCGGAGGCTTTCCCGGCGCGCGTCCTCGACGGAAACCAGGCCGCAGCGGCCAAGCGACACCTTCCTTCCGCCGATGGCGCAGGTCCAGGTCTTCGTGCCGGACGGATAGACGCGGACGCACAGGGCCGGAACCATCTTGTCGTGAACGGAGTATTCGCTCGCGGATGGCTTCAGCCGCCCCGCGCGTGCATCTGTCAGCCGGACCCGGGTCATGTCCGCCTCTCCGAGAGAACAGTGCCCATCGCGACGGCGGCCCTCTGCGCGTCAGCCTCGGCATGATGGGCGTACCTGAGCGTGGTTGTCGGATTTGCGTGCCCGAGCAGCCGACCCACCGCGGGGACAGTCTCTCCGCTCGATATCGCAACGCTTGCGTACGAATGTCTCGTGTCATGGAGGCGAACGTCCTTAAGGCCGGCTTCCTTCCGGATCTCGGCCCACGCGTTGATGAGCGTCATCCTCGGCATCGGACCTTCGATCCTTTCGGCGGGAAAGACCCAGGGCGACGTGCGGGAAATGCCGTCGAGTACCTCGCGGGCCGCCGACGACAGCCAAACGGTGCGGGGACCCGTCTTGCTGTCGCGCAAATGGATGTGCCCGTCGCGGAAGTCCTTCCAGCGAAGGGTCCTGATCTCGCTCGACCGGCAGCCGGTCAGCGCAAGGAGCCGGATGATCGAGACCGCAGGCGACGGCTTCGTCCCGCGCAGCGCCTTGCCGAGCTTGCCGAACTCGGCATCGGACAGGAACCGGTCCCGGTTCAGCCTGCTGTACCTCCTGATCCCCACGCACGGGTTGCTGCCCTCCGGGCGCAGGCCGTCGGCCTCGGCCACCTTCATGATGACCGACAGCACGGGCATGGACCTGTCCGCAGACACTGGCGTCGCATGCATCGAGGCGAACCAGTCGCGCACGTCCTGCGACGTGATCTCCGCGATCTGCCGTCCCCGGAACCAGGGCAGGATCTGCTTCCGGAGATAGTTCCGGTTCTTCGCGAGCGTGCTCCGCTTCCAGTTCCTGCCGTGCCGACGGAACGCCGTTTCCGCCACGGCCTCGAAGAGCGTCTCATCTTCCAAGGCCGGCCGCCCCGATCGGATCGAGGCAAGCATGCCCCTTGCCTTGTCCCGCGCCTCGGCGACCGTCATGCCGTCGGGATCGCCGACGATCCTCCACGTGCGTCGGCCTTCGTGCTGATGGTGAAGGAAATAGCGCTTCCCGCCGCTCGGCAGGACCCTGACGCCGAACCCCGGGAGCACGGTGTCCCGGACGTTCCTGACGGCCTTCTTCGGACGCAGGTCGCGGACCCTCGCGTCGGTGAGTCGAATCCTTGACATGATTCCCTTCCTCCTTCCGGTTGCGGGAACGGGAGGAAACACGTACGATTCCACCCGAAACCGCGATTTTGAGATAAAAATAAACTATATTTCAATGTCTTAGCACCACAGGTGCGGTCGATGGTGTCCGCCATGACGCTTGGCATCGTGGTCGATGACACGGTGCACTTCCTCAGCAAGTATCGGCGCGCCCGACGCGAGCTCGGATGCGCGCCCGCCGAAGCGGTGCGCGTCGCGTTCCGCACCGTTGGCCGGGCCCTGCTCACGACCTCTCTCGTGCTCGTGGCCGGATTCGTCGTGGTCAGCCTTTCCAGCTTCGAGCTCAATGCGGGGATGGGCAGGCTCACCGCGCTCGTCATCGCCCTGGCGCTATTCGCCGACTTCTTCCTGCTCCCTCCGCTGCTCATGAAGATCGACACGGATTCGGATACTGACACGCCCTCTCCCGGCAATGTCCCGGATCGCGCGACCCGGAATGGGAGAAATCGGACGCCACCAACTTCTCCGTGATGACGGTGCTGGGGCGTGGCACTGCCGAACGCCCGGCGATCGCGAGGTTCGGATCTGGCAGTCAGGAGTGTCGGGCCTGGTCCAGGGGGAGCAGGTGGGGGCAACGGATCCGGAGATGTTCCCCTGGCGCGGGTGGCCCGGGTTCTGGCCACCACGCCGTGAGCATCGGACTGCCCGCATTGAACGCCGCATGATGCAAGGTGACGCGACGCGAATCTCAGCGACTTGGCACGATGCTGAGGCGCGGCACCGCAGGTGCCAACGGCAATGTCCTCAATGCAAGTCGGGCAAATTCTGGATTCGCACCTTCGGGTGATCCGCGTGCAAGCATGTCCCAGGAGTTGCTGAAGCGGTCGAAGCCCGAAAGACCAAGTCGCTGCTGCAAAGGTCCCTCATTGCTGCACGAAGCGCAGCGGGCTGGGCCGCGCGTCAGGAATGTTGGATCCGCTGGCACGTTCATCGCCCGCGGCAGCCGGGCCATCTTCTGGCGCAAACGCCATCAACAGCGATTGCCAAGGGCCTTTCGAACGGGGGCTTGACTTGCGGGGCGTCGCCGACGATAAGCCGGACGTCTGGCGGGCGATGCCCGCCATTGATGTTTGAATGACGCCCTCATCGGGCGCGCAGTTCGAGGCGGCAGATGCCGAAAACGCCGGAGCGACCGGGGCCGTAGAGCGCGGGAAGATGGAAGGAATGCAGATGTTTGCGGTTCTCAAGACCGGTGGCAAGCAATACCGGGTCAAGGCCGGTGACATGCTCCGCGTGGAAAAACTCGCTGCTGGCGCCGGCGAGGTGATTCAATTCAACGAAGTCCTGATGGTTGGTGGGAATGTTGGCACGCCCTTGGTCGACGGGGCCGCCGTGCAAGCCGAGGTCGTGGACCAGATCAAGGGCGAGAAGGTCATCAACTTCGTCCGTCGCCGCCGCAAGAGTTCCTCGAAGCGCACCAAGGGACATCGCCAGCAACTGACGCTTGTGCGCGTGACGAACATCCTCGAGACTGGAGCTGGCCAGACTGGCGTCAAGTCCGCCGTTGGTGCCGGGTCCGCCGCGGCAGCTGCAGACGTCGCGGCGAAGCCGACGAAGCCCGCCAAGAAGACCAAGGATCAAGAGGGCAAAAGGCAGGCTGCGACGAAACCCGAACCAGAGGCCAAGGCTGAACCAAAGGCGAAGGGAACTGATGCGCCCGCAAAGGCGGCCCAGAAAGACGATCTCAAGAAGCTCGCTGGCGTGGGCCCGGCCCTCGAGAAGAAGCTGAACGAAGCTGGCATCACAACATATGCACAGATCGCGGCCTGGAATGTCGACGAAGTCGCCGAGATCAACGAAAGACTGGCCCTCAAGGGCCGAATCGAGCGCGATGGCTGGGTTGACCAGGCCAAGGCCCTGACGTCCGGAAAGGAGTAAGCGGGATGGCACACAAGAAAGCTGGCGGATCCAGCCGAAATGGCCGGGATTCAGTCGGACGCCGGCTCGGCGTGAAGAAGTTCGGCGGAGAGGCCGTCATTCCCGGAAACATCATCGTGCGCCAGCGCGGCACCAGGTGGTGGCCGGGCGAGGGAGTCGGCATGGGACGGGACCACACGATCTTTGCCACCGTCACTGGCAACGTGGCGTTTCGCAAGGGCCTCAAGGGGCGTACCTTCATCTCAGTGCATCCAAAGGCAAGTCCCGCGGAATAGCCGACGACGCACGCAAGGTATTCAGGGGTCGGCACATGCACCGGCCCCTTCGTTTTTTGGAAAGCCGGTTGTGCCAATGCGTTGGCAGACCCATTTGACAAAGAGCTGATCGTTCCAGGGGTCGCGGACGATTTGCCTGAGACCAGGGAGGAGCGCCCAGTGAAACTCGACACGATAACCAGCCAGCCCGTGATTCAGGCCGAGCGCCTGATCCTGCGTCCACTGCGCCGATCGGACGCTGCGCTCCTGGAACTCTTCGGGGCCGATGCCCGCGTGGCAAGAATGACGCGCAACATCCCCCATCCACAGCCACCTGGGGAGGCAGAGGCATTCGTGGAGCGCGCCCTGGCTGATGACAGGTCGGAGGACGTCTGGGCACTGGATGGCAAGCCCGTCGGCCTTGGCGCAGTCCTGGGACTCATCAGTCTCGAGCAAATGGATCGCGAGCAGTCGGAAGTCTCGTACTGGGTCGGACCCGTGTTCTGGAACACCGGCCTTGCGACGGAAGCATTGCAAGCCCTGATCGACGCCAATCCGCACAACGACAAGACAATGTTTGCCAGCGTGTTCCAGGACAACCCGGCATCGGACAGGGTGTTGCGCAACACGGGTTTCCAGTATCTCGGTGATGCCGAGACGTATTCCATGGCGCGCGGCACGACCGTTCCGACCTGGACCTACTTGAGGCGTCTTGGGTGATGCGGTGCAGGATGGCGCTTCCCGCAGAGGAAAGCGCTTGAGGGATTCGAAATGAAGTTCCTTGATCTCGCACGGGTGACGATCCGCTCCGGCGCCGGTGGCGCAGGATGCGTGAGCTTCCGTCGCGAGAAATACATCGAGTTCGGTGGTCCGGACGGCGGCGACGGCGGAACGGGCGGTGACGTCTGGGTCGAGGCGGTTGACGGGCTCAACACGCTCATCGATTTTCGCTACCGGCGGCACTTCCATGCCCAGAATGGCCAGCATGGAATGGGACGGCAGCGAACAGGAAAGAACGGCGCCGATATCGTGCTGCACGTGCCGGTCGGCACGGAGGTTCTGGACGAAGACCAGCAAGCGGTGCTGGCAGACCTGACGGCAGTCGGTCAGCGTGCGTGCCTGGTCAAGGGAGGCAATGGCGGCTTCGGCAACGTGCATTTCAAGAGCTCGGTCAATCAGGCTCCGCGCAGGGCTCTCCCCGGCCAGGCCGGAGTCGAGCGAGAGATTTGGCTCCGGCTGAAGCTCATTGCCGATGCAGGCCTGCTTGGACTTCCAAACGCAGGCAAGTCGACCTTTCTGGCGGCGACCTCCAATGCGCATCCCAAGATCGCCGAATATCCCTTTACCACACTTCATCCGAACCTTGGCATGGTTGCGGTGGATGACGATGGATTTGTCCTCGGTGACATACCCGGCCTGATAGAGGGCGCCCACGAGGGACGCGGAATCGGTGATCGGTTTCTTGGCCATGTCGAGAGATGTTCCGTGCTGCTGCACCTGGTCGACGGCACTGCCGAAGATGTTGCGGGCGACTGGAACACGGTTGTCCGTGAGCTCGAGGCATACGGGGGAGGATTGGTCGTGAAGCCTCGGATCACCGCGCTCAACAAGATCGACGCGCTGACGGAAGCCGATCGAGATGCGAGGCAAAGGGAACTGGAAGCCGTTGCCGGACCTGTCATGCGGGTTTCCGGCGTGAGTCGCGAAGGGGTGCGGGACGTGATTCGTGCTCTCAAGCGCCGGATCGACGAAGGCAAACGGGTCGCGCGGGACGAGACCGAGGAACTGGCGGCATGGCATCCCTGAGCGAATCAAGACGTGTCGTCGTCAAGGTCGGCTCGGCTCTTCTGGTCGAGGACGGAAAGTTGCGCGTGTCGTGGCTCAACTCGCTTGCCGAGGACATCGCCTGGTTGAAGAAGGAAGGCAAGGACGTCGCTCTCGTCTCGTCGGGCGCGATTGCGCTTGGGCGGGCGGCCCTTGGCCTGCCTGACGGAGCGCTGCCCCTGGAAAAGAGCCAGGCGGCTGCAGCAGTCGGACAGATTCGGCTTGCACGCGCTTACGAAGAGGTCCTTGCGCCGTCCGGAATCTCGACGGCGCAGGTGCTCGTCACGCTTGAGGACAGCGCCGACAGGCGGCGCTACCTGAACAGCCGGGCGACGCTCGAGCAGCTCCTGGGTCTCGGCGCCGTGCCAATCGTGAACGAGAACGACACCGTTGCCACGGACGAGATCCGCTTCGGCGACAATGACCGCCTTGCCGCCCAGATTGCAGTCACGGTGGGTGCGGATGTCCTGGTCCTTCTTTCGGACGTGGACGGGCTATATTCCGGCAACCCGAAGACCGATGCGGAGGCTCGACACATCGACTTCGTCGACAGCATCACGCCAGAGATCGAGGCGATGGCAGGCGATGCAGGAACCGGGCTCGCGAAAGGAGGAATGAAGACCAAGATTCTCGCTGCCAAGACTGCCGCGGCCGGCGGCGCGGCCATGGCGATCACGAAAGGATCGGTGCTCAACCCACTGAAATCGCTTGCCAACGGTGCGCCAGCGACATGGTTCGCAGCGGAGACAGATCCACAGGCGGCGCGAAAGCGGTGGATTGCGGCGATGAAGCCCAAGGGCGAGTTCCATGTCGATGCGGGTGCCGTGTCCGCGCTCTTGGGCGGAAAGTCCCTGTTGCCCGCGGGCGTAACCGGCGTGTCTGGGGCTTTCGGAAGGGGCGAGCCGGTGGTGATTCTGGGTCCGGACGGGTCGCGGCTGGGAGCAGGCCTGACCCGATACACGTCGGAAGAGGCGGACAGGATCAAGGGCGAACGATCCGATCGCATCGAGGCGATCCTGGGATATCCCGGGCGAGCGGCCCTTGTTCACCGCGACGACATGGCGGTCTGAGCGCTATTGGACAACTGCATCGGGGAGGTGTATCGATTGCCGATGCCGGAATGGAGCGAGCAATGAAAGACTCTTCGGATGTCCATGAAGTCATGACGGTCATTGGCCGACGTGCCCGGGTTGCCGCCATGGAACTTGCGGTTGCGTCGTCTGAGGCAAAGCGGGTTGCCATCGAATGCGCCGCCGATGCCATCTGGAAGCGTCGCGAGGAGATCATTTCCGCAAATGCGGAAGACATTGCCCACGGTCGCGAAAAGGGCCTTTCCGCGGCGATGATGGACCGGCTTCTGCTGGATGAGGGCCGAATCAAGGGAATTTGTGAGAGCCTGCGCGATGTGGCCGCCCAGCCCGATCCGGTTGGCGAGGTCATGGACGAGTGGGACAGGCCGAACGGGCTGCATGTCAGGCGCGTCAGGACGCCGCTCGGTGTTGTCGGCGTCATATACGAAAGCAGGCCCAATGTCACGTCTGATGCGGCTTCGCTGTGCCTGAAGTCCGGAAACGCGGTGATTCTGCGCAGCGGTTCCGAAAGCTTCCACTCCGCCGGCGCCATTCATTCATGTCTCCTGGACGGCCTTGATGCAGCAAGCCTGCCCAGGGACGCCGTGCAGCGCGTTCCGACCCGCGACCGCTCCGCCGTATCCGAATTGCTGCGCATGACGGATCATGTCGATGTCATCGTGCCGAGGGGCGGCAAGGGTCTCGTGAGCGTCGTGCAGCAGGAGGCCCGGGTTCCGGTCTTTGCCCACCTTGAAGGAATCGTGCATGTCTATGTCGATGCGTCCGCCGACAAGGAAGTCGCGCATCGCGTGGTCTTGAATGCCAAGACCCGGCGTACGGGCATTTGCGGCGCGGCCGAATGTCTCCTGATTCACAAGGATGCCTTCAGGGAGATCGGACAGCCCGTGATCATGTCACTGCTGGCAGCTGGTGTCGAGGTCAGGGGGGACGAATCCGCACAAGGCGTCGAAGGCGTCGTTCCCGCGACCGTCGAGGACTGGGGTCGCGAGTACCTGGACATGAAGATGGCCGTGAAGGTCGTCGAGTCGCTTGACCGCGCCATTGAGCACATCCGTACTCACGGCTCTTCACATACGGATTGCATCATCACCGCGGATGACAAGGCGGCGGACAGGTTCTTCCGGAACCTCGACAGCGCGATCCTGATGCAGAACGCGTCGACCCAGTTTGCGGACGGAGGCGAATTCGGAATGGGCGCCGAGATCGGCATTGCTACCGGAAAGCTCCATGCACGCGGCCCTGTCGGCGCTGCCCAGCTAACCAGCTTCAAGTACCTGGTGACTGCAGACGGCGCTGTCAGGAGTTGACTTTCTAGCCCGCTGGGCCCGCGCAATGCCGGCCAACGGGACGGAGCTGGCATTGTCGCCTGCATTCTTCCGCGTGCCCTTCCCGGATCATCGAGAGGCTGGCAAACCTGGGATCGCGGCCAGTCGGAAAGTTCAAGTCAGCCCGGATTCTGCGAGAATGCGCCGCCAAGGTGGGCGCGATTCCGGTCGCGGGCATTCCTTGTGCCCACATCGGATTATGGTATCGTGCCGGCCCGACACGCAGAGGCCGCGCACGCCGAGAGCTCGACGCGCAATGACAGACGTTTCGTTCCTGCTGACCCCCGGCGATTTCGTCCGGCACCCCCAGCAACCGGATTGGGGAACCGGCCAGGTGCAATCCAACATCGACGGGCGCGTCACCGTGAATTTCCCCGATGAGGGGAAGGTCGTCATCGACAGCAGCCGGATCGAGCTGATCCCGGTCATTCACTCCGAATGATGGCAGACATTGCCTACATGGACTCTCCGGCGTTCGGTTGTTCATTGGCGCCATCCCGGCGCAGCAAGTGTCCGGAGCTTCTCTCGACGCGGACAACCGGAGGTTCGCGAGACCCGGCGGTCCATGGATCTTGATGCCGCACACCTGACGCTTGGCCTGGCCACGACAGAAGAGGACCGCCTTGCGGCCGAACGCCTGCGATACGAGGTGTTCGTCGAGGAACTGGGCGGTGACGGCGACATGGTTGATCACGAAGGCCGGTTCGAGCGGGACCATTTCGATCCGGATTTCGATCACTTGATCCTGGTGGACACCAACCGCGACCGCGCGACCCTCGATCACGTGGTGGGGGTCTACCGTCTGCTGCCGGGAGGCCTTCGGGAACGGTTTTATTCCGAGGACGAGTACGACGTCTCCCTGCTCGTCGAAAGCGGCAGGAAGCTCCTTGAGCTTGGCCGCTCTTGCGTTCGCCAGGGGTACCGGGGCGGCATTGCACTGCACCTCCTTTGGGCCGGACTCGCCGAATATGTGCGCGAACGGGACATTGAGATTCTCTTTGGTGTCGCGAGTCTCCACGGTACCGACATTGACGCGCTTGCCGAACCGTTGTCGCACCTGCACCACTCGTACCTGGCACCGCCCGAACTCAGGGTGCGCGCGCAGGAGGACGTCTACCAGCCAATGGACTTGCTTGCGCCGGAAGAGATCGACAGGGTAGCCGCAATGCGCGCCACGCCGGCATTGATCAAGTCCTACCTGAAACTCGGCGGATTTGTCGGGGATGGCGCCTTCGTGGATCACAAGTTCAACACGACAGACGTATGCCTGGTGATCGACATTGGCATGGTGAAACCCGCCGCACGCACCCGCTACTCGAGAGGTTCCGGAGCATGAGCAGCCCGACCTGGCATTCCGATGTTGCACCTGACGTGGTCAGGCCCGGCCTTCTTGGCTGGATTCTCGTCGCGTCCAGGGGAGCGGCTCTAGGCGCCCTGGTGTTCGGCTGTTTCGGAATCCTGCTGCTTGTCAGGCTGGTCGAGCGTCCGCTCTTCGGCAGTCGTCGGCCCTGGACGCCGCACATTGTCGTCTTCGTTTGCCGCAACGCGTTTCGCGTTCTCGGAATTCGGTTGGAAGTCAACGGCGCTCCGGTGAACCGCCCGGGCGTGATCGTGTCGAATCACAGTTCGTGGCTGGACATATTCACGCTCAATGCGGCAGGGCCGCTCTACTTTGTCGCAAAGGCCGAAGTGGCCAGGTGGCCCGGCATTGGATGGCTGGCGCGCGGCACGGGATCCGTCTTCGTCGAACGGGAACGGCGGGAGGCCGGGAACCAGAAAACGGTTTTCGAAGGGCGTCTGGGGGACGGGCACCGGATCCTGTTCTTTCCGGAGGGCACGTCCAGTGATGGCCGGCGCGTCCTGCCGTTCAAGTCGACGCTCTTCGCGGCCCTCTTCTCGGATCGCCTGCCGGAGCTCTGGGTCCAGCCCGTCACGGTCGTCTATCACGCGCCGGAAGGAGCGGACCCACGCTACTACGGATGGTGGGGCAGCATGGAGTTCGGCCCTCATGTCGTGAAGACGCTTGGAACACGGCGCCAAGGAAGGGTTGAGGTGACGTGGCACGCACCGCTTCTTGTCACGGACTTTGCCGGGCGAAAGGCGCTTGCGGCAGAGGCCGAGGCGCGGGTGCGGTCGGCCCATCCTCAGGGATTAGCCGAGGGCGCGAACGAATCCGGTTAGGGCCTTGGCAGGATCGTCGTGCCGCCAGATCTCCTCGCCAATTCCGATGAAGTCGGTGACCGGGGCGAGGTTCGCAGCAAGACTCGTTTCGAGATTGCCTTCGGCCACGACAGGCAGCTCGATCATCTCGGACCACCAGGAAAAGAGATCACGTTCGGCCAACGTGCCGTCGCCAAGCGCCGACCTGCCGACAGGCCCAAAGGCCACGTAGTTGGCGCCAGCCTCGGCGGCATTCATTCCGGCATGACGAGAGGCGTGGCAGTGGGCTCCGACAATGGCGTCCTTGCCCAACGCACCGCGTGCCTTCCTGACTGATCGTGCGCCGTCGACGAGGTGCACGCCGTCAAGCCCAAGATCCCGGGCGAGGGCAAGATGCGATTCGATCACCAAGGCCACGTCGCGGGCATGCGCCGCCTCGCGCAATGCATCGGCGGCGCGCGACAGCCGGATCTCGTCTTGTGTCGCCATCGACAGCCGCAGGCAGGCGACTTCCTGCGCGTCCAGGACGGCGGCCAGTTGGTCCCGAAACGTCGGGAGGTCAAACTCCGGCGGAGTCAGCAAGTATATCTGAGGCTTGTCCGATCCGGCCATCCGGCATCTCCCGGGTCTTGCGCCCGAGGCTATAGCCGCTCGCCGCCTGCGTGGGAAGGCTGGCGGCCCTCTCTCGTGTCGCCCCGTGGCCCAGGCCGGCCATGCGCGCGAACTGCGGTCCTTGCCCATTGGCAACCGGTCTGCGCCGTTGGCTTGTGCCCGCGTCAGAGGCGTCCTATTTGCGCAATCGTGAGCCAACCTCTCTTTGTCCTTGTTGAGCCCCAGATGGGCGAGAACATCGGCGCCGCCGCGCGCGCGATGTGGAATTTCGGTCTGGACCGAATGTCGATCGTTGCGCCGAGGGACGGCTGGCCGAATCCCAGGGCAGTGGCCATGGCAAGCGGTGCGGGACGGCTACTCGACGAAGCGCGGTTGGTCAGGTCAACTTCTGAAGCGGTTGCCGACGCGGCCTTCGTGTATGCGACCACTGCACGCAGCCGGGAACTCAAGAAAGATGTCGTCACGCCTCTGGTCGCGATGCAGGATGCGGCAACCCGGATCGCGGGAGGCCAGGGCGTGGCCGTGCTGTTCGGGCCGGAGCGCGCCGGCCTCCAGAACGACGATGTCGCGCGGGCAAACGCGATCATTTCGGTGCCCGTGAACCCGGAATTCCCTTCCCTCAACCTTGCGCAATGCGTGCTCCTGACCGCGTATGAGTGGCACCGGGCATCAGGGAGCGCACCGCGTCGGCGGCGCGAACCCACGGAGTTTGCGGCGGCCTCGCATGCCGAAGTGGAACATCTGGCATCCCATTACGAGGACCGTCTCCAGGATGCCGGTTTCTTTTTCCCTCCCGAGAAGGCCGCAGGGATGAAGCAGACGCTCAGGAATCTATGGTCGCGCATGCCGCTCACGTCGGCGGACGTGCAGGTCTTTCACGGAATCCTGCGCCAGATCGTTCGCTGGAAAGAGCGCGACGATTGACTGGACGGTTGGCGGACGCCGACTTACGTTTTGCTCGAGGCAAGGGGCTGGATATGAGCAGGAAGCGCAACATATTCGAGGAGGTCGGTGAAGGCGCGGAACGGTCCGCCGCGCGCGCAGGCGGTGTCATTGACGGTGCCCGAAAGGACGCTAGGCGAGCCATTCGCCTTTGGCTGTCCGCGCTTGGCGTTCTGGTTGCGTTGATAGTCGTCGTGGGCGGGATGACGCGGCTGACGGACAGCGGGCTTTCGATCACTGAGTGGCAGCCCATCACCGGAGCCCTTCCCCCGATGGGCGTCGAGGCATGGGAAGCGGAATTCGAGAAATACCGGCAGATTCCCGAGTACCAGCTTCAGAACGAAGGCATGACCCTTGCCGAATTCAGGACCATCTACTGGTGGGAATGGGGGCATCGGCAGCTTGGCCGCATTACGGGCCTCGTCTGGGCTGTCGGATTCCTGTTCTTTCTTGCTACGCGCCGCATCCCTGCCGGATGGAAAGGGCGTTTGCTGCTGCTCGGCGTTCTCGGCGGAGCTCAGGGCGCGATCGGGTGGTGGATGGTATCGTCCGGTCTTTCCGGCGACATGCTGGACGTGGCTTCCTACAGGCTTGCCGTGCATCTCGGACTGGCATTCGTGATCCTCGGCATCATTGCCTGGCAAGTGATGCTTCTTGGCCGGAGCGAGATCGGCCTCCTGCAAGCGAGGCGGGTGCGCGACGCCCGGCTCCTGTCAGCGGCCACAGGTCTCATGCACCTTGCGTTCCTGCAGGTTTTGCTCGGGGCGCTCGTGGCAGGAATCGACGCAGGCCGCACGTACAATGACTGGCCGGGCATGGCGGGGCGGTTTTTCCCGCCCGCCGCATTCGACCTTGAGCCGGTGTGGCGGAACTTTTTGGAGAATGCCGGGCTGGTGCAGTTCATGCACAGAATTGCGGGCTATCTGCTGCTGGCGTTTGGCATCGCGTTCTGGTTGCGCGCCCGAAGATCGGCCAACAGGGCGACCCGCGGGGCTTTCACGGCGGTTCTCGCCATGCTGGTCCTTCAGTTGCTCCTTGGAATCATGACTGTGCTCTACGTGGCTCCGCCAGGGCTTGCGATTCTGCACCAAGTTGGCGCGGCGCTGCTGTTCTTGCTGATCCTGCGGGCACGGTTCCTGGCGAGCTATCCGCTCGATCAATCGGTGAGGGATGCGACATGAGCGCGTATGACGAACTGATGGCGTTTCAGCGCGAGACCGAAGCGTTGGGTCAGGTCATGGGACGGCTGTCCTGGGACCAGGAGACCGTCATGCCATCCGGTGCTGGCGAGCAGAGGGCGGAGGAGGTCGCCGCGCTTGAAGGCGTTCTGCACCGTCGGCGCACCGATTCCCGCATCGGAGACTGGCTTGGGGCGGCGCACCCGGCAGACGAAGCGCAATGTCGGCAAGTCGCGTTGATTCGCCGAAACTACGAACGCAACCTGCGTGTTCCCGAGGAGCTATCTGCGGCGCTTGCGCGAACCGGATCGATTTCGCGACGCATATGGGCCGAGGCGCGGCGGACGGACGACTTTGGCCTGTTCGCGCCGAAGTTTGGCGAGGTTGTGGCGCTAGTGCGCGAGAAGGCGGCGGCGCTTGCCGACGGAGGCAATCTCTATGACGCCCTGCTCGATGGGTTCGAACCAGAGATGACCGAGAACGAGCTTGACAGGATGTTTGGCGCGCTGCGCCCGCGCCTCGTGAAATTGCGTGATCGCATCATGGGATCTGAGCGCAAGATTCCCAGACTCGATCACGAATTTGACGAATCAGCTCAGCTCCGGCTTTCGGCCGAGCTTGCAGAGGTGTTCGGCTATGACATGACGCGCGGCCGCATAGACAAGGCAGTGCATCCATTTTCCTCCGGATCCGGCCTTGACGTGCGAATTACCACGCGGACGGATACGAGGGATCCGTTCAATTGCATCTATTCCACGATTCACGAAGTCGGCCACGCTTGCTACGAGCAGGGAATCGATCGGGCCTATCTCCTCACGCCGCTTGGTGACGGCGTGTCAACGGGCGTGCACGAAAGCCAGAGCCGCATCTACGAGAACCAGATCGGTCGCAGCAGGGAATTCACCGGCTGGCTCTTCCGGAGAATGCGGGACATTTTCGGGGAATTCGGCATCGCGGACGAAGAATCGTTCTTCGCTACGGTCAACAGGTTTTCCTCCGGCTTCATCCGGACCGAGGCGGACGAGGTCGACTACAATCTCCACGTCCTGCTCCGGTTTGACCTGGAGCGCGACCTGGTCAACGGGCGGCTCGAGGCCGGTGACGCCAACGAGGCGTGGAACGAAAGATTCCAGGCGGATTTTGGCATTGGCGTCGACAAGCCGTCCAATGGCGTCTTGCAGGACGTGCACTGGTCCGAGGGCATCATGGGCTACTTCCCGACCTACACGCTGGGCAACGTCTATGCAGGTTGCCTGCATGCCGCCATGAAGCGCGAGGTCGCCGGATTGGGCGAAGCGCTTGCGGAGGGAGTGACCGAGCTTGCCCGCTGCTGGCTCGGCGAGCGCATCCACCGCTTTGGCGGCCTGTTGAAGCCGCGCGACGTCATGAAGCGTGCGACCGGCGAAGCGCCCTCGGAAGCGCCTCTCCTCGACTATCTCGACGCCAAGTTCGGCGAGATCTACTGCACGTAGTGCGACCTTGCCGGACGGAGCCGCTGGCTTGATGCGGGCGTCGGTCCCGGGTTCTGGTCCGGCCCCATGCAGCCCTTTGTTCCGTGAACTCGCAGAGTCCTTCGAGGACGGTCCGGATCAGGCTGCCAAGCTCGGCTCCGCCTTTCGCGTCGATGGACTTGATGTAGCTGCCGCGGCGTCGAGTTCCGTCAACCTTCTCCGGATGCCAATCCTGGATGGTCTCGACCCGCATCGCTGGACTATGGGTG
The DNA here is from genome assembly GCA_028824715.1 of Boseongicola sp. Taxonomy (GTDB): domain Bacteria; phylum Pseudomonadota; class Alphaproteobacteria; order Rhodobacterales; family Rhodobacteraceae; genus JAJEFO01. The sequence goes on from JAPPCV010000157.1 coordinate 16,002, forward strand.
CAAGCGTCTGCTGGCGGGCGTGCATCGGCGAAGACGCAGCATGGCCCCGATCGCCCGTCAACGGGACGGCAGGTCAGCTCACTCGCTCAACCGCCCGTGTGGCTCATGTGGCGGCTGACCTGTCCGTCCGCGCGCTGGCGCGAATAGTCGAAGTCGTGACCCTTTGGCTTGCGCCCGATGGCTGCCCGAATCGCGTCCTCCAGCAGCCCGTCGCTCTCCGACGCCCGAAGAGGAGCCCGGAGGTCCGCCATGTCCTCCTGGCCGAGGCACATGTAGAGTTCGCCGGTGCAGGTCAGCCGCACCCGGTTGCACGATTCGCAGAAGTTGTGCGTCAAGGGCGTGATGAAGCCCAGTTGCTGGCCAGTTTCTTCGACCCGCACGTATCGTGCCGGCCCTCCCGTCCGGTGGGCCAGGTCGACAAGTGTGTAGCGCTCTTCAAGACGGTTGCGCAGATCCTTCAGGCTCCAGTACTGGCCAACGCGGTCTTCGCCGCCAAGGTCGCCCATTGGCATGACCTCGATGAAGGTCAGGTCCATGTCACGTGACGCGCACCATTCCGCAAGCGGAAAGAGCTCGTCTTCATTGAATCCCTTGAGCGCAACCGTGTTGATCTTGACGCGCAGCCCGGCATTCTGCGCCGCATCAATGCCGTTCAGCACCTGGGGCAGGCGACCCCAGCGCGTGACGCGAGCGAACTTTTCCTGGTCCAGCGTGTCAAGCGAGACGTTCACGCGCCGCACTCCGGCATCGACAAGGTCATCCGCAAACCGTGCGAGCTGGCTGCCGTTGGTCGTGACGGTCAGTTCCTTGAGGGCGCCTCGCTCCACGTGCCTGGTCATGGCGCGGAAAAACGTCAGAATCTCGCGCCTGACGAGAGGCTCGCCGCCGGTGATCCTGAGCTTCTTGACGCCCAGTCGAATGAATGCCGAGCACATCCGATCCAGCTCTTCCAGAGTCAACAGATCCCGTTTCGGCAGGAAGGTCATGTTTTCCGACATGCAATACACGCAACGAAAATCGCAGCGGTCGGTGACCGAAACACGCAAGTAGGTGATTGCGCGCTGAAACGGATCTATGAGCGGCGCGTCCGGCATGGAGTGAAGTTAGGTTGCGAGACGCGTTTCCGCAAGTGGGAAGCGGGTGCGGGCACTGCGGTCGCAGGGCCATCGTGCCTGGCCTCTTCCTGGCTCGACACCGGGGTCAGGCCTGCTTGCGGGACGGCAGGCCGCGGCAGGATTGGCAGCAAGTTGCGTAAGGCGTCTTTGGCAGCGTTGCGATCCACCGCTTGGGCCGGGAGCACGGGCCGAACTGGCTACATGCTGCATGGCGCTGTTCCCGCCCTTGATGGTCGGCCACGGATGTCGACCCGCCCTTGAACTCCTTGCAGGCGACCGTTCGCGGGCAGACTTCGACTGAACGCAGCGACCCGACCGTGCAAGTCCGCGACCCAAGGCGTTGAGCGCGACAAGGGATGGTCCCAAGTCCGGCCGCTTGTCTGGCCTGTTGGGCAGGGCGGCCAAGACAGGCGAGCGGGAACGATTTTCGCAACCGCCTGGTGCCGAAAGACCGCCCCGTCCTTACCGACGTGCATTTTCCTCGGCGCGCCTCTCGATGATTTCATCGGCTTCGCGACCGTACAACTCCTGAAAATGCGCAAATTCAGCTTCGTACCTGCCGACACCCTGGGTTGCCGACCGAAGATTGTTGATCAGGCCTTCAAGGGAAGTGCCGGGCATGAGTGCACGAACGACATCCCAGCCCTCGGCATCGGCTTCACGATCAAATCCGAGAATCTGGCCGCGCATGGACGAGATCATCGGATTGAGAGCGCCCGTAAAGACAGATGGCGCCCGGAACCGGACCTCGAAAGTCGGTTCCAGCAATACCGGCTGTGCCTTGCCCAATCCTTCGGAAACTCCGCCGCGGCCGGCGATCCTGAAAGCCATGTCTGACGAATCGACCGAATGGTGCTGGCCGTCGTACAACTGGACCAGCACATCAATGACAGGGAATCCAAGCGGTCCTCGCGCCATGGCCTCTTCGGCGCCCAACTTGACTGCGGGAATGTAGTTCCTGGGGACCGATCCGCCATGAATCTTCTCCGAAAAGGCGAAACCGTCCCCACGCTTGGCAGGCCCAACCGTCAGCTTGACGTCGGCAAACTGTCCCGCGCCACCCGACTGTTTCTTGTGACGGAAATGTATGTCGGTCTTCCGCGTGATCGTTTCCCGATAGTGGGCAACGAATGGTCCGGTGTCCGTTTCGACACCGAACACATCGGACAGTGTCTGCTGGATTCTTCGAAGATGCTGCGACCCCTGGGTGCCAAGGATGACCTGGCCGCCTTCCTGGTCGAGAATCACGGTCAGCGACAGGTCTTCCGCGGCAATCTGGTGCAGTGATTCAGAAAGCTTGACGTCATCGCGGTCGTTCAACGCTGAAATGGTCCGGTTCCAGACCGCGGGATATGGCTTGTACCATTCGGGGGATTCGATCTGGCCGGACTCGGAATACAGGCATCCCGCATTCAGATGGTCCGATTTCACGGCCGACGCCACCCCGCCGGCATCGATGGATGCTCTCGCAGCAGGCCTCTCCCCAAACGGCTCGACCAGCCCGCCGATCGAGTTTCCACCGACCGTTGCTCCCGATCTCAGTTCGTCAGCAAAGCTGCGCAACCAGACAAACTTGCCCACGTGCTTCCGGGAGCGGGTCATGAATGCGGATGCAACTGCGCCGTTCAGGCGGGAACATGTGTCACCGGGCTTGGGAGCTTCGTGGCGAAGGGCCTTCATCAGCCGGCGGATGCCGTTTCCGGACGCAGCGGATCCGAAAAAGGCCGGGACAGTCAGGTTCTCGGCAAGCGTCCGCGCGCAGATCCCGTAGACCGCACCCGTCGCGGGCGTTCGATCTTCGATGATTTCCTCGAGAAGCCAGTCATCATGTTCCGAAAGCGTCTCGAGCAGTTCTTCACGACCCTCTGCCTGCCTGTCCTGGAGTTCATCCGGCACCTCGATGAGTTCGGACGGTTCGCCATCGCGATAGCGCCAGGCCCGGTCGGACACGAGATCGACCGCGCCGACGACACGTTCACCATCACGAATCGGAACCTGCCTCAGGATGATCGGATTGGCCGAGTAGGATTGAATGGCAGACATGATGCTGCGGGCGTCGTGGCGGCACTCGTCGATTCGGTTCACGAAAACGAAGTGAGGAACGTTTCCCGTCTCGGCGAGGCGAATCCAGGGGGCGGCAAGGACGGCTTGATCGGGGTCAGGAGATGCTACAATGACGACGGCATCGGCACAGAGAACGGCATCAAGCGCAGTTTGAGCAAACTCGAGCGATCCCGGGCAGTCGAGTGCGGCCCAGTTTTCACCGAGGTAGGAAAACTCCGCGCAACGCAGGTCGACGGCAGATGCGGCAGGCGGCCTCTTGCCTTCGAGCATTGTCATCTGGTCTATGAGTTCGGACTTGCCAACTGCTGACGGTCCGATGACAGCGATACATCTAGTAATCTTTGATCCTCCTATATCCGGAAATTTCTGATAGCGCGCCACTACTGTCTAATGAAAAGTTGGACAGATTCAATTGCTTGCTTTGGCAGTCCGGCAGAATCTGATGTTCCGTCGTGTCAAGCAGTTGATTCAACGGGGTTTTCGAGGAGATTGTGGAGCTCAGAATCAGCAAGATTGTGTGAAGGCTCTCCTCGATTCTTGACGTTTGCGCATGATCGCGACGATCACGTGGAACGACGCGGCGATCCAGGTCTGGCTCTCCACGGCGTTCTCCGAGGTGCTGAAGAATGACTCGATCGGAAGGCCGAGCGACGTTGGCTAACGGCAGGAAGCGCCGGAACGCCTTCCCGAATTTCCTCCAGTCCCCTGTTGCCGCTTTCCTGGACCAGGGGCTGCCTGTTCCGGTCTCGCCGTGACACTCGAACGTGACGACATGCGGACCGGACGTTGGCAACCGATACGCAGGTGGTTTGGTCGGTGGCTGTCGCTGTGGCGGCCAAGTGCGGCCTGGAGGCGCGGCCGTCGCTCCAGGTACCTGCGGGGGCCGCCCGGGGACCTGCCGCAAGACTGCTGCCGGGGCTGAACGGGGAAGCCGTGCGGTCTCAGCTGCACCTGGCAGGGGTCGAATCGGCTTTCGACGGCACGCCGCGACAGACGCGTTCGTCTCAGGGGCGGGGCGACAGCTACCGGGAAGGGAATGCCCGGACCGGGACGTCGACGCTGCCGGAAGTGAAGCGAAGGAGGTCTGGAGGTCGGGAAAGAAGGGATTGACAGCAGCGGGCTCATTTGAACCACTTCCCGGTTCGTTTCTGATGCTCCCGACATGCAAAGGGTGTGCGGAAGCAGGGCTCGCCGTCCGGCACGACCAGCGCCGCAGTCGGCCACGCGCGATCCAGTGGGCGCCTGATCAATGTTTCGGCTGGGCGCAGAAACGGGCGGCCTTGTGCGGACATGTTCACCGGATTCAGGAGACCGCGTTCAGGAAAGGCAGGTCACTCACGGTGGATTTTGGCCCTGATCTTGCGGCACCTTCCCGTTGGTCAGGGCGGAACCGGTTGCGCAAAGGATTCCTTCAGGCTGGACTCTTGGCGACTGCCCAGCTTCGTGGATGGATCCAACCTGGTCAGGTCATCTCAAAGCGCCAGGAACTCGCCGTCTATGGGCAGATTGCGCACCGCACCTGCGTCACCCTTGACCAAGAGCGACACACCGCTAAGGCCAATGTCTGCGACCGGCTCGCCGGTGGGCCAGCAAACGGCGCCAATGATGTGCCTGACGTCCACGCTGCCGCCCGGATCGAGCGAAAGTTCGCCGGGGCCGCACAGTGCCGTCTCGTCCGAAAGGCCCAGCATGTGCGATGCCGCGCCCTCCTCGATGCCCAGGCAGCCGCGATGTCGACCGTTCCACGGCGGGTAGTCGCGACCGCCATTGGAGTGCCAAAGCATCGTCATCGGCAGTTGCCGCGGGTTTCTGATCGAGAGAAACAGGTCGCCGCTCGCAGGGCGAGACACTGCCGTCCAACCAAGCTCGTGCCCGCCTTCTTCGATGCCAACCACAAGATCCTCGTGGTGCGGGTGCCAGGGATACGTGGCAAGGTCCACATCGCCCGCGAGGCCCGGAAACGTTGTTGGCGAGTTGCTGCTCGCGGGGTAATTCAGGGCCGACCTGCCTCTGGCCGGATCGCTTTCCAGGGGGTTTTTCGGAGTTTCCCAGCATGTTTTTGGCGATGTCCGGATGATCCCGCCCCGGGGAAGGGAAAGGTTTGCGTGATTGGCGACAGGCACGTGCCCGTTGCCACCAGTGAACTTGTGGCTTTGGTAGACGAAAGGATGACCATCGCGCAGGATCAATTCCTTGACCAGCCGGGCACCGTAAACCTGCTTTCCCAAGGCGGCACGAAGCAAGCCGCCTACTTGCCTCTCAATGTTCCAGACGGAATTGGCGGGCCAGCCATGTAGCGGCGAACCGCCTTCGCGGGCGGCAAACGGGGCGCAGAAGAAGTCGCCGCCAAGCACAGCCACGTGCGGTGCTGCGTCGGGCGGCATGACCTCGTCAGTACCTACCCATGGCGCACGATGCAGCGGCGCGACTTCGACACGGTTGTCCATGACGGCGAAACGTTCGATGAGCCCGGTTCGGCGGTCGAAGGATAGCTCTATGCCCTTGGCCGATATCTTGGTCATGCCTGCAGTGCTTCGCTGGAGATGACGTCTCCCGCGCCCGGAATGCCGGAAATTTTCGGACTGAGGGCTTCGGCCAGGAGTTCATCGCGTCGCCTGGCGACCATTCGTTCAACAACAACCTGAAATGCAAGGCGAAGGCTGTGCGAGATGAACGCGCGGGAGTCACGAGTTTCCCGGACCTCGCGAACAAGGCGGCAAACCCTTGGGGATTCGGCGGCGGCGAGGTTGTTCATCGGTTCGTCAAGGACCATCAAGTCGCTCTGGAAGTGCCTGGCGCTTGCGATTGCGTCGGCCTGAGGCCCGCCCCGTGAATGTCCCGTCGCCGTGATCTCGGCGGATCAAGCCTTCCTGCTCGATTGCCTCGGTCGTGCGCACGTCGGACCGGGGCACGGCGGCTCCCCGCTTCCTGGAACGGCTCTGTCAACCTGTTGTGTCCCGAAATGTCACGGCCTGGTGCAGGTCCTCCCTGTAGGGACGGGCAGTGGGTGGCAGTTCCTTTCGAAGGTAGTAGCCGGGTTCACGTCGCTGCCGCATCACGGAAGTCATCATCTCGCGATAGGCGTCCCAAAGCGAAGTGTTCGGCGGCGGAAGGTCATCCTTGATCGCTTCGTGCAGCGCAGGCAGCGCATGATAGGGAACCATGGGGAACATGTGATGCTCGATGTGATAGTTCATGTTCCAGTAGAGCCAGCGTGACACCGGATTGAGGTAGAGAGTGCGCGAATTGAGCCGGTGGTCGATCACGTCCTCGGCCAACCCACCGTGCTGCAGAAGCCCGGTCATAACGAAATGCCAGCACCCGAAAATCCGCGGGCCGCCTATCAGTAGAAACGGGATAGCGGACATCCATCCCATCCCGCCGGCAAACATTCCCAAGGAGACGGCTGCAACGAGGGCGTAGGCGCACAAGTGAACGCGCGCCCAGAGCACCGCGCTGGGCCACTCGCTTTCCGGGATGTAGTCCCTTTCGTCCTGAGAAAGCTCGCCAATGCAGTTTCGCGCCAGGACCAGAAGCGAATTCCAAGTGTCCCAGATGCCGAAATAGGCAAGAGCCTTCAAGGTCAGGTTGATCGGATGCATCCAGACGATTTCCGGGTCGCGGCCGACAACTATTGTATCGGTATGGTGGCGGGCGTGACTCCAGCGCCAGTTCACCGGGTTCCGCATGATCTGAAAGGACGCAACGTGATAGACCACGTCGTTCATCCAGCGGGTCCGGAAGGCGGTGCCATGGCCGCATTCGTGCCAACGGCTATCGCAGGCCGAGCCGTAGATCACTCCATAGGCAAGCCAGAAGGGGAGTGCGACCCAACTGCCCCAGAAGTAGATGCCGCCGGTCGCGAGGACGACATGCAGTGCGGCCCAGACCAGCGTGTCCAGGACCGCGGGCCCGTCGCGGCGTTTCATTAGCGCCTTCATGGTCTTGCGCGAAACCGCGCTGTGATACCACTCTGCCGCGGCAAGTCCCACTTCGATGGCGTGTTTCGAGGACGGGCCAGTCAGCGAATAGTCCTTGGCCGATTGAGCGTCGTCCCGCAGTGATGCCGTTTCCGCCATTCTTCCCCTGATCTGGATGGATGCCCTCGGCGCCTCCGGTTGTTCGTGGAAGGATCGCGATTCGACCACCATGTCACAAGAGGCAACACCATCAGATTCCATCATGGGCACACTGGCCTGCCAGACCTGCAGCCTGGCTCAATATACCATATGTTGCCAAGACTCGACCAAATGTGTCGAGAGAAACGCATTGTGTTGCGCGCAATCATGACTTTCCTTTCAAGCTCCTGATGCAAAGAAACATGCAGATCTTGCTCCGAACTGCCGAACGGGCGAACCACTTGATGGAATCTGATGTACGTCGTGCAGGACAACTCCGGATCTTTTTGCGACTTTCGAACGGCAGACACAGGTTTTGGGAGGGGACCCTGTCGCATGGGCCGGGCAACGATTTCCGACATCGCAGAAAGGGCCGGCGTCTCGCCAGCCACGGTGGACCGTGCGCTCAATGGCCGCGCCGGCGTGAGCGCGCCGAACCGGCAGCGTGTCATGCGCGCCGCACGCGAGCTCGGCTACCTGCCGCTGGAAGGCATGGTGCCGCTGCCGTCCCGCGCCGCGCGGCTGGAATTCCTGATCCCGCATTCCAGGAATGCCTTCATGCGCGATGTGGCAGAGAGCATTCAGCTCTGTGCACAGACGCAGCCGCTGGTGAAGAGCTGCAACATACTCTGGCTTGACGGCATCGGGCCGGATTCCTTTGTCGCCGCACTGGATCGCGTCGCGCTCAACACCGAAGGCGTCGGCGTCATCACGACCGATCATCCGCGTACAAGGGATGCGATCCGGCGGCTCTGCGAATCCGGCGTCCGCGTCGTGACCTTGGCGTCTGACGTGCTGTCGACGCCGCGGTCCTCCTATGTCGGGATCGACAACCGGGTAGCCGGCAGAACGGCTGGCCAGATTGTCGGCATGCTGGTCGGTCGGCCTGAAGGCGCGGTGGCGGTGTTTTGCGGCAGCCGTGCGTTTCATGGTCATCAGGAGCGCGAGGCCGGCTTCCTCACCTTCATGGGCGAGCATCGTCCCGGGCTTGAAATATTGCCGACCATCGAAACCGGGGAAGACAGTGCCAAGTTACGCACGGAGTTGGCCAAGCTGCTTCGAAGCGTGCCGGATCTTCTCGCGGTGTATTGCGTGGGTGCTGGCCGAAAGGGCATCGTCGAGGCCTTGGAGGACCGACAGGACCGGCCCCGTGTCGTGATGCACGACCTCACAAGGAGTTCGCGATCCTGGCTGGTGGAGGATCGCATCGACGCCGTGATCGACCAGAACGCGCGCGCTGTCGGCGAGCAGGCAGTGTTTCACTTGCTCGGGGCGATTGCGTCCGGTCCGTCGATCCTGCCGCTGACCCATATTGAACCTCGCATTGTCCTGCGCGAGAACATTCCCAAGGGTCGATTGACGTGAGAGCGAGCCCTGAAGGACTGTCCGTTGCCGTCATTTGGGCGGCAAGCGGGACTGGCCGCACGATGGCACATGACGTCGCCGCCTCGAGTGCCGGCGTCCCGTCGCTGGCGGCCTTGAATGCCACCGGTCCGAAGCGCGTCTCTGGGCGCTTGCCTGGCAAGACTTGTGTGAAGACGCTGGTCAATGACCCGTCCGATGCGTCCGCCGCCGCAATGACGGGGGAAGCGGAGCGTGCGCCGCCCCGCAAGTTGTTGGGCTTGCCAACGCAGTCGGGATCACGACGGGCGCCAGCCTTGTGGAAGGCGGATTGCACGACCGGGATGCGTTCTCTGCGATCAAGGCATGCGCGCCTGCACCTTGTTTCCCCGCTCCGGCCGGAGAAGTGCCGAAATCCGCCTCACGACGCGCCGGCGGGAATTCTGGTGCCTCGAAAACCCTCTTGCGAAGCGGCCACGACGCTGAAAGGCTCACGGCGGAAGGGGATGGGATGCGAAGTGCCGCCACCTGCAATTCTGCCGGAAGGGACGTTCCAGTGATCGAGGCGAGCCGGAGCGGCCTCGATCCATCCATTGCGCGTGCCTTTCAGGAGTCTGGCGCGAATGTCGTCGTCACCGGGCGCGGGGAGACGGCTGAGTGACGATCGGCGTGGCAATCATCGGCACGGGTTTCATTGGCAGCGTGCATCTGGCCGCCGTTCGGCGACTGGGCCTGGATGTTCGAGGCGTGCTGGGAAGCAGCGCGGGTCGCGGGGTCGCCCGGGCGGCAGAACTCGGCGTGGGCCGCGCCTATGCCGACCTCGACGAGCTCGTCGCCGACGGCAGCGCTTCGGTCGTGCATGTCACTTCCCCCAACAATGCACATTTTCCCCAGGTGAAGGCGCTCTTGCAGGCCGGCAAGCACGTGATCTGCGAAAAGCCGTTGGCGGTTACGGGGGCGCAATCTGCAGAACTGGTGGAGATCGCGCGGACAAGTGGTCGCGTTGCGGCGGTTTGCTACAACATCCGCTTCTATCCGCTGAACCAGCACGTCCATCGCCTGGTGGCAGACGGCGAATTGGGCGAGATCCGGTTCGTGACGGGACACTACCATCAGGACTGGCTTGCCAAGGCGACCGACTGGAACTGGCGGCTCGAGGCGGAAAAGGGCGGGGCGCTGCGTTCGGTGGGCGATATCGGGACGCATTGGCTTGACCTGACGACGTTCATTACCGGGCTGAAGCCGGTCGGTGTGCTTGCGGACCTGGCGACCTTCATCGCGGAACGGGAGAGGCCCAGCGGCCCGGTGGAGACGTTTTCGACCTCTGCGGGGCGGACGGAGAAGGTGCGGGTCGACACCGACGATGCTGCCGCCGTCCTGATACGGTATGACACCGGCGCCAGGGGCGTGATGTCGACGAGCCAGATCAATGTCGGGCGCAAGAACGAACTTGTCTGGGACATCGCGGGGTCGTGCGGATCGGCAGCTTGGCATTCGGAAACCCCGGATCACCTGTGGCTGGGGCGTCGTGATGGTGCGAACGAGGTCCTGCACCGCGACTTCACTCTGATGAACGACACAGGGGTGGCAGCCGCGACCCTGCCGCCAGGACACGTCGAGGGTTTTGCAGACAGCTTCTTTGCCTTGTTCAGGCAGGTATATCGCGACATCTCCGAGGGCGGCCGACAGGCGGACTCGACTTGGGCGACCTTCGAGGACGGGCATCTGGAAATGCAATTCTGCGACGCTGTCCTGAAATCGATGCAGGAGAGTCGTTGGGTGGAAATAGGCGAAGCATAAGGTGATGACATGAAGCTGGGACTGCTGACCGCACCCTTTGAAGACACCAACCTGACCGACGTGGCGTCCTGGGCCGGCAAGAACGGTTTCGCCGCTCTTGAGGTCGCATGCTGGCCCGCGTCGGGCGGCGAGAAACGGCGCTATGCCGGGACGAGCCACATCGACGTGAGCGGGCTGACGCCAGACGGAGGCGCGGACATCGTCGGCGGCCTTTCCGTGCACGGGATCGAGATTTCGGGCCTGGGATACTATCCGAACCCACTGCATGCGGACGCGGGACACCGCGACGAGGTGATCGGACACCTCAAGAAGGTGATCACGGCGGCAGGCGTCATGGGCATCCCTGTCGTCAACACGTTCATGGGCGGCGATCGATCCCTGAACGTCGACGAGAACTGGGCGCGCGCGACGGAGATTCTCGGTCCTGTCGTCGCGCACGCGCAGGATGCAGGTGTACGGCTCTGCTTTGAGAACTGCCCGATGATCTTCAGCTACGATGAATGGCCGGGCGGGCACAACATTGCCTATTCGCCCAGAATCTGGCGCCGCATATTCGAGGAGTGGGGCGAGGCGGTCGGCATGAATTTCGACCCCTCGCACTTGATCTGGCAGTTCATCGACCAGACCCGTTTCATCAAGGAATTCGGTCCGCGCATGGCGCATGTCCATGCCAAGGACCTGATGGTGGACCGCGACGGCCTTTACGAGAACGGGACCATGTCCGCCGGCATGGGATGGCAGGTTCCGCGCCTGTGCGGGCTTGGCGATGTCGATTGGCCCGGCTTCTTTTCGGGCCTCTATCGTGCCGGATACGACGGGCCGATCATCATCGAACACGAAGACAGGCTATTCGAAGGATCGGATGAGAAGGTAAAGCGTGGCTTCTTGCTGGCCCGCGACGTCTTGCAGCCATTCATCAAGTAGAAGGGCGCAAAGGCCCCGGCAATCAACAAACGAACCTAACCAGGAGGATTACAAATGAAGAACCTGATCTACGGCGCCGCCACGATTTCGATTGCGGCATCGCTCGCCTCGGCATCGCTCGCCGACGGTCACAATTCCTTTACGATCGGTGTATCCAACACCGTTCAGGGCAACGGGTGGCGCGAACAGATGATCTGCGCAATGCGTGCACAGGCCCTGGTGGAGGGCGAAGTGGCCAACCTGATTGTCGCGCATCGGAATACCGATTCCGCTGGCCAGCTCGAGGACATCAACAACCTGATCGAAGCGGGCGTGGACGCAATCGTGTTGAATCCGTCGAATCCGGACGCGTTGAACTCGGCGCTGGAAGCGGCCATGGCGCAAGACATCGTCGTCGTCGCGGTAGATGCCGCGGTGACCGCTGAGGGCGCCTACATCCTGTCGAACAACCAGGAGGAATACGCCTATCTCGGCGCCAAGTGGCTTTTCGAACAGCTCGGCGGTTCCGGCGACGTCGTCTACATGCGCGGGATCGCGGGAGTTTCGGCTGACACGGATCGCGACAACGGATTCAAGCGGGCGCTCGCGGAATTTCCGGACATCAACGTGGTGCATGAGGTCTTTACCGGATGGCAGCAGGATCAGGGCAAACAGCAAATGTTCGATTTCCTGGCCACCGGCATTCCGTTCGACGGTGTCTGGACCAGCGGCATCGACAACGTGATCGTCGATGCGTTCGTTGAATCGGGTGCCGGGCTTGTGCCAATCGTCGGAGCCGACAATGCCGGATTTGTTCAGTACCTCACGGAGGTGGAAGGCCTCAAGGGCGCAGCGGTCACGAACCCCGGCTCGGTCGGCGGGGCGGGCATTGCCTTGGCTGTCGACATCCTGAATGGCGAAGCTCCGGACAGCACGACGGTGCTCGTCGATCCCGTGCTTTGGGAAAACGGCACGGATGCAGGCAGGGCGACGATCATGGCGGCGCAAAACCCGAACCTCGATCCGGAATGGCCGGTGTCGGTGACCGTGCCAGGCTGGACGGACTACACGATGGAGCAGATCATCGCATGCGAGGGTCCGGGTGACGTCTGATCCCGGCAACCGTTGCCCCCGCCGCATTGCGGCGGGGGCAACGTCTGGCTGAACATGTCTTTCGAGCGGCATGAACGACGAAACCGGTCTTCTTGAAGCTTCTGGCGTCGCCAAGAGCTTTGGTGCTGTCAGGGCGTTGACCGATGCGCGGCTGCGTGTGGCGGAGCGTGAAATCGTGGCGCTCATGGGTGCGAACGGCGCCGGGAAGTCCACGTTCGTGAAGATCATCACGGGCGCATTGAAACCGGATGCCGGCAAGGTGCTGATCCGTGGACGCGAGGCACATGTCGGCAGCCCGGCGGAAGCGCGGCGCTCAGGCCTTGTGCCGGTCTACCAGGAGCCCTCGCTCATTCCCGACCTGGACGTGGCGGACAATCTGAAACTCGGGGACACGCCTGGCGAACCGTTCATCAGGTGGGTGGAGGAACTGGGGACCGAAGGCCTCTCGCTGAGCGACATGATCGGCGACCTGCCCTTGGCGACGCTCCGCATCCTCGACCTGGCCCGGGCGCTTGCGAGCGAGCCCGATGTCCTGCTGCTGGACGAAATGACGGCGGCTCTGCCCACGAATCTCGTCGATCGCGTGCTGAAGGTGGTGCGTGCAAAGGCGGATGACGGGATGGGGGTCATCTATGTCTCCCATCGCTTCACGGAAATTTCCGAGCTTTGTGACCGCGCGACGATACTTCGCGACGGGCGCACGGTGGGAGAGCTTGAAATCGAGCCCGGCGTGGAGGAACGCGCGGTCGAACTGATGCTGGGCCAGAAGATCGACCTCGGCCGTGGCAGGGTCGCGGCAGCCAGGCGTGCGGATGCCGCACGTCCGAGACTGCGCGTCGCCGCGCTGGCGTCCGCGCCGAAGGTCACGGACGTGTCCTTCGATCTGTTTCCCGGCGAGGTGCTGGGCGTCGTCGCCCTTGAAGGGCAGGGGCAGGACGAGCTGTTCAACGTCTTGGCAGGCTTCTCGCGACCAACCGGCGGTTCCATCGAGATCAACGGCCAAGAGGCGAGCTTCAACCACCCGGCGGACGCGATTGCGAAAGGCGTGGCCTTCGTGCCGGGCAATCGGGCCGAGGCGCTGTTTCCGCAACGCTCGTTGACCGAGAACATCGCGCTTCCCTTTTCGGCCCGGGCAGGGTCGTGGGGACAGCGCCAGGCGCGACGCGAGCAGGAACGTGTGAACCATGCTGTCGGCAAGCTGCAGATCGACATACGCGCCCAGGGCGAAGTGCAGCGGCTTTCCGGCGGGAACCAGCAGAAGGTGACGATCGGCCGGTGGCTCGCCGTCGGTGTCGAAACGCTCCTGCTGTTCGATCCGACCCGCGGCATCGACGTGCGGACCAAGCGTCAGATCTATCCGCTTGTCCGTGAACTGGCCGGGAACGGGGCATCCGTCCTTTACTACACGTCCGAGCTTGAGGAAGTGGCGCTTGCCTGCGACAGGGCGGTGGTGATCTTCAACGGTCGCGTCGTGGATGTCATCGACGCTGCGGAGGCGGATGAGCAGACCCTGATGCGCGCGGCCTACGGCCTTGCGGCGGCGGGCGCGGCGTCGTGACGCGCGCAGTCAGGAAGCACGTCTGGGTCCTGAGCCTCGCGGTTCTGCTGGCGCTGCTTCTTGCGGCCACCAAGATCATCCAGCCTTCCTTCGGCGCGTCCGGACTGGAGAGCGTCGCTCGGGCCGCGCTTCCCTTCGCCTTTGCGACTGCTGGCATGGCGGTCGTGGTCATAGTCGGCGGCATAGACCTCTCGGTCGCCTCAATGATGGCGGTGTGCGCCGTTACCGCGGCAGTCCTGATGGAGCGCATGGCGGGCGTGCCGGCGCTCTTCATCGTTCTCGCGGCAGGATTGCTGATGGGCGCCATCAACGGCGCGCTGATCGTCCTCACCCGGGTGCCCGACATAGTGGTGACGCTCGCCATGCTGTTCGTGTGGGAAGGTGCCGCCTTGCTGATCCTTGAAACGCCAGGCGGGGCGGTCGCAGACTGGCTGGAGGCCGGGATTCGCGGCAGCTTCCCTTTCGACGGCCTGCCGAAGGCACTCCTGGTAACCGTGATTTGTGTCGCGCTGGTGTGGGTGCCGGTTCGGCGGGCAAAGCTTGGCCTGTCGATCTACGCAGTCGGTTCGGATGAACGGGCCGCATTCCGGTCAGGCGTCTCGGTGGGGTGGACGAAGGTTGCAGCCTACGGCATCTGCGGGCTGTTTTGCGCGTTCGGCGGGCTCAGCCTTGCCGCACTCACGGGCATCGGAGAGCCGGTGCCGGGACCTTACCTTCTGGCTTCCGTTGCGGCCGTTGTGCTGGGCGGCGTCGTGCTCGGAGGCGGGAAGGGCGGGCTCCTGGGGCCGATCATTGCCGTCTTCATCCTTCGGATCATCCGGACCATCCTGACGTTGCTGGCTGTTGACCCGAACGTCACCACCATCATCGAAGGCACGATCATGGTTGCGGTTGTCATGCTCGGCACTGCCGTCACCCGCAGAAGGGCATCGCAATGAGCACGTCGGCGACCGACCCGCCCCTCCTGCGAACAGGACGTCTCTTCAGGGACAATCCGGTCATACCGCTCCTCATCATCCTGCTCCTGATGATCGTTGCGCTCGAAGTGATGCGGCCCGGGATCGTGACACCGTTTCGGGCGGGTCGTGACGGCCTGATTTCCACCTTCTGGGTCGGAAACCTGATCAAGTTCGCCATTCCGTTGGCGATGCTCGCAGCCTGCCAGGTCCTGACGATGCTGACTGCCGGAATCGATCTTTCGGTCGGAATCGTGGCGACCGTGTCGGCCTTTGTTTGCGCGACGCTCAGCACTCTTTGGGGTGTCGGTCCCGCGGTTCTTGTTGCGCTTGCGTCAGGGTTGGTCGTGGGGCTGGCAAACGGCATCGGCGTAGGGCATGTGCGGGTGCATCCGCTGATCATGACGCTCGGCACAGGCCTGATCGCGACAGGTTGCCTGCAGGTCTATCAGCGGCTGGTCATCAACGCGGGTTCCGAGATCCCGGGTTTCCTTGTCGCGCTGGGAACCGGCCGAACCGCAGGCATGCCGAACGGCCTCTTCCTGTTTGTCCCGTTCGCGGCGTTCATCCTGTGGCTGATGCGCTACACGGGGTTCGGACGCCTGCTTTTTGCGCTGGGGTCAAACGAGAACGCCGCGAAGCTCTCCGGCGTCCGGGCATGGCAGGTTCACTTGGCGCTCTATGCGCTTTCCGGCCTGATCGCCGCGATCGCCGGGCTGTTGTATCTCGGCATGATCCGCCAGACGTCGCTCAGTCTCGCCAACCCGCTCTTGCTGCCCTCGGTGGCCGCGGCCGTGATTGGCGGCACCTCGATCTTCGGCGGGCGAGGCAGCTACGCAGGCGCCATCGTGGGCGCCCTTATCCTGCGCGTTCTCGATACCATGCTGACACTGTTGCAGATGCCCGAAGGCGCGCGAACAGCGCTCTTCGGTCTTATCATTCTCGCCGTCACCGCGATCCATGTCAGGATTGCCGGCGCGCGATAAACGGGAGGTTCGAATGACCAAGTTTCGTATCGTCGGCATCAGCTTCGATCACATGCACATGGGTGACTTGCTTCGAATGGTGCATGAACATGCGGATGCCGAAATCGCCGGCATTTTCGATCCTGACCGATCCAGGATGCAGTCCGCAATCGACGCGTTCGGAATGCCCGAGGATCGTGTCTTCACCGATTTCGATGCCTGCATGTCGTCCGGCCCATATGACATGGCCATCCTTTGTGCAGCGACCGCGGAACACGCAGAATTCACCGAGCGGCTAGCATCTCATGACCTCCACGTCTTTGTCGAGAAGCCCTTTGCCGCGTCCGCGACAGATGCACGCCGAATGATCCGGGCGATGGCCGGCACTGGCCGCCAATTGATCATCAACTGGCCGCTGAGGTGGGTCGAAAGCCATGTGACGGCCAAGCGCCTGATCGACGAAGGCCGGATCGGCACGCTGCTGGAGGTGCATTTCTACGACGGCAATCGCGGTCCGCTCTACCACCTTGCCGACAAGGTCGAGGTCAGCCCGGAAGATGTCGAGCGACAGAAGCCGACGTCCTGGTGGTACAAGAAGGCATCCGGCGGCGGGTCGCTTCTGGACTATCTCGGCTACGGCGCAACGCTTGGCACATGGTACATGGGCGGGGCGGCGCCCCTCGAAGTGACGTGCACTGTCGACGAAACGCCCGGCATCGAAGTCGACCAGCACGCCATAGCCGTTTGCCGCTACGCCACCGGCCTGTCGCGGATGGAGACCCGCTGGGGCACGTTTACGGATCCGTGGACAATCCAGCCGCAACCGGTGTGCGGCTTCACCTTCGTTGGCAGCGACGGCACGATCGCCTCTCCGGACTACGCGAGCCATGTCACCGTCCAGACCCGAGACCGGCCCGAGCCGCACGAGATCCCGGCCGACCCGCTAAGGGAGGGGGAGCGGAACGCCATCGAATACGCGGTTCGCCGCCTTTCCGGGGGCATGCCTGTCGAAGGCCCGCTTGGTCCTGCCCTGTGCCTGACCGCGCAGCGCATCGTTGATACCGCAGTCCAGTCGGCGGGCCAAAAGCGGACGCTTGAGCTGCTGCCATGACCGAAGGGCCGATCGATACCGATACCTATGCCTTGAAGTCACGTGCACTTGCGGAAGTCGAAGCGCCGGACCTGCCGTATCGCCCGCCCATGCCGGGCGCCTATCGGCCTCGCATCGGCATGATCGGGACCGGCGGGATTTCTGCCAGCCACCTGGATGCCTACAGGGCCGCGGGATGGGAGGTTGCCGCGCTCTGGAACCGGACGCGCGCCAGGGCCGAGGAGCGGGCGGCCGAGTACTGCCCCTCGGCATCCGTGGAGGATGACTGGCAAGGGATCGTGGACGACGACAGCATCGACGTGATCGACGTCACGCTGCACCCGGAGCACAGGACACCGGTCATTGAGGCCGCGCTGGAAGCCGGCAAACACGTGCTGAGCCAGAAGCCCTTCGTGACCGACCTGGGTGAAGGGCAGCGCCTGGTGAAAGTGGCCGAGGACCATGGCGTCAAGCTTGCGGTGAATCAGAACGGGCGCTGGTCGCCTCACATGGCCTGGATGCGCGAAGCGGTTCGCGCCGGGCTGATCGGCGACGTACTCTCCATTCATGCCTGCATCCACTGGGACCATGGCTGGACGGCCGGGACGCCGTTCGACGAGGTCCGGGACCTCGTGCTCTACGACTTCGGCGTGCATTGGTTCGACTTCGTGGTCTCCATCGCAGGCGAGCGAGTCGAAAGCGTCTTTGCAACGGCGGCCATGGCCCGTGGCCAGGCAAACAGGATGCCGCTTCTGGCGCAGGCGCTGGTGCGGATGGAGGGCGGGCAGGCGAGCCTGGTCTTCGATGGCGCTGCGCCGCATGGCGCGCGCGACACGACATATGTTGCGGGGACGAGGGGCAGCCTTGTTTCCGAAGGCCCCGATCTCGGCAGCCAGTCGGTGGCGTTGACCACTGGCGACGGCATCGCGAGGCCGCGCCTCGAAGGGACATGGTTCAATGACGGGTTTCGCGGCGCAATGGGCGAGTTGCTCTGTGCCATCGAGGACGGGCGCACTCCGGACAACTCCGCAAGCGGAAACCTGGCCACGCTCGCCCTGTCCTTCGCGGCCATTGAATCGCGAAGGTCGGGCAGGGAAGTCAAGGCCGGAGAGGCGCGCAGGCTGTCGCGCTGACCTGCGGTTGCGGTGCGTCGCCCCCTGCAGGCGGCTCCAGGGATCAAGTACCGCCTCCCATTGCGCCGCACGCCACCACGGCATCGAGACACCTGCACTCGATACCTGCGCCAGGAGGACGCGGGTCTGGGTGCAGGCTTCAGCCGAGTTCGTCGAGTCGCCCGAGCGCGGTCCTGAGCCGGCCAAGCTCCTCGGCCTTCTGCGCGGCTGCCTCCTCGGTCTCGGCGATCACGTCTTCGGCGGCATTCTCGCGGAACTTCCTGTTGTTCAGGCGGCCCTGAAGCCCTGCGACCTCCCTTTCGAGCTTGCCGACCGCCTTTTCGAGGCGTGCCCTTTCGACCGCCACGTCGATCAATCCCTCGAGCGGCAACGCGAAAGTGCCGCCAAGCGCGGCGATCGTGGCAGAGCCCTTGGGAGCCGCTTCGGCGTCGGACAGGGCCTCGATGCGCGCCTGACGCATGATCATGGACTCGTTGTTTGTCCAGGCCGTCTCGCCTGCCGCATCTAGGGACAGCTTGAGCAGAGGGGTCTTCGTTCCGGCCGGGACGTTCATTTCCCCGCGGACCGAGCGAACCTTCTCGATGAGGTCGATGACCCATCCGATTTCCGTCTCGGCCGCGGCGTCGACGAGTTCTTCGCCACAGGTCGCCCAGTCCGCATGAACGAGCAATTTCTCACGCTTCGGGGCCGAAAGCGCCCAGAGCTCCTCGGTTATGAACGGCATGAACGGATGGAGCAGGATCAGGCTCTGGTCGAGCAGCCAAGCCATGGTGCGCCGCGTTTCCTCGGCATGTGCCGTGTCGAACAGCGGCTTCGAGAACTCGACGTACCAGTCGCAGAACGTGCCCCAAACGAACGAGTAGAGGGCGTTCGCGGCGTCATTGAAGCGAAATCCGCCCAACGCCTCGTCGACGGCGATTCGCGTCTTCGCGAGCTCGCCGATGATCCACTTGTTGACGGTCTGCGTGGCGATTGGCGTCCTGTCCTCGACCTCGAAGACTCCGTTCAATTCCGCGAACCGGGCCGCATTCCAAAGCTTGGTCGCGAAGTTGCGGTATCCGGCGACTCGACCCTCCGACAGCTTGAGGTCGCGACCCATGGCAGCCATGGAGGTGAGCGTGAAGCGAACCGCGTCGGCGCCGAACTTGTCGACCAGCTCGATCGGGTCGATGACATTGCCGAGGGACTTCGACATCTTGTTGCCCGCCGCGTCGCGCACGAGAGCATGGACGTAGACGGTGTCGAACGGGCGGGCGCCGACCATCGCGTACTGCATCATCATCATGCGCGCGACCCAGAAGAATATGATGTCAAAGCCGGTGACGAGAACGCTGGTCGGGAAGTACCTTTCGAGTTCGGCAGTCTTCTCGGGCCAGCCGAGAGTGCCGATCGGCCAGAGCCCGGAGGAGAACCAGGTGTCCAGCACGTCGGGGTCACGGTAGAGCGGTGCCGTCCAGTCATTGCCGGACGCCGCCTTTGCCGTGCTTCCCGAAACTGCCTCGCCGTATGCCACGGCGTCGGCGACGACCGCCACGTCCCCGGAATAGTGCTCCTTGGCCAGTGCAATGGCACTGGCCTCGTCGGCCGCGCAGAAGGCTTCGAATTCATCCGCGCATGGCTTGCCGTCCTTGAGCTTCGGGCCGTACCAGACCGGGATCTGGTGGCCCCACCAGAGCTGGCGGGAAATGCACCATGGCTCGATGCTCGTCAGCCAATTGAAATAGACCTTCTTGTGCTGCTCAGGCAGGATTTCCGTCGTCCCGTCACGCACCGCTGCCAGGGCCGGGCCCACGATCTTCGCCGTGTCGACGAACCACTGGTCGGTCAGCATGGGTTCGATGACGACCTTTGAACGGTCGCCGAACGGCTGCATGATCTTCCTTGCTTCCGCGAGAGGGGCGGGGGCGTCCTCGCCCGCATCTTCCGCCGAAGTCCGTTTGCCAAGGCGCGGATCGTTCGCAACGGTCATGACCGCGAGCCCTTCGGCGGTGATCTGTTCGACGACCTTGCTTCGCGCCTCGAACCGGTCAAGTCCGCGCAGGTCGTCCGGAACGAGATTGATCGCGTCCGCGCCGGCTTCGGTAAGGGTTTCCTTGCCCTCGGCAACATTGATCGCGATCGCCGCAGCTTCGGCATACGGGGCGCCGTCGTCGCGCATGTGCCCCTTGGTGTCCATGAGGCGGTACATGGGGATGTTGCCGCGCCGGGCGACGACATAGTCGTTGAAGTCGTGGGCGCCGGTGATCTTGACCGCGCCTGAGCCGAACTCGGGATCAGGGTACGGATCCGTGATGATCGGGATCAGCCGGCGGTGATCCTTCGGGCCGACAGGGATTTCGCAGAGCTTTCCGACGATTGGCGCATATCGCTCGTCCGAAGGGTGAACCGCGACTGCGCCGTCGCCGAGCATGGTTTCAGGCCGGGTGGTCGCGATCGAGATGTAGTCTCGGGTCTCGCGCAGGGTCACGGTCCCGTCCTCATCCTTCTCGACGTACTCGTAGGTGGCGTTGCCCGCGAGCGGGTACTTGAAGTGCCACATGTGGCCATCGACCTCGACGTTCTCGACCTCGAGGTCCGAGATCGCGGTCTCGAAGTGCGGGTCCCAGTTGACCAGGCGCTTGCCTCGGTAGATGAGGCCGTCTTCATGCATCTTGACGAAGGCGCGAATGACGGCGTCATGGAAGTTGCCCTCTTCGCTGGCGGGCGCATCCGGCGCGCCAGACATGGTGAACGCGTTTCGAGACCAGTCGCAGCTGGCGCCGAGGCGCTTGAGTTGCTCGATGATGGTGCCGCCGGACTCTTCCTTCCATTCCCAGACCTTCCCGGTGAATGCCTCGCGGCCCATTTCGCGCCGTGACGGCTGGCCCGTTTCGGCCAGCATGCGTTCGACAACCATCTGGGTGGCAATGCCGGCGTGATCCTGTCCGGGTTGCCAAAGCGTGTCGAAGCCACGCATCCTGTGCCAGCGGACGAGAATGTCCTGAAGCGTGTTGTTGAAGGCGTGCCCCATGTGGAGAACACCCGTCACGTTAGGTGGAGGGATCATGATGCAGAACGGTCCGGCACCGGGCCGCGCATTGGCGCCCGCCTTGAAAGCCCCCGCATTCTCCCACGCCGCATAGATGCGTGATTCGGCTTCGTGGGCGTCAAATGTCTTTTCCATGGCGTCGGTCCTTCCGTTCGGCGCTCCGTTTATCGCTGCCTTGCGGAGAGGAAAAGGCCGACGCGGAGTTTGGCCGGTTGGTGCGCCGGCGAAATGCAGTGCCCGGATCCGTTTCGATGCGGCGGACGTGCGCCCCTGCACGTTGGCCGATGTTGCGGAGTGCGTGCATTGGGTCTCTGGACTCCGGTCGACACGAGGCTAGGGTTCGCGGAGTGACAATTCGGGAATTTCGATGGACAAGTTTGGCAAGTCGCAACCGGTTCGACGGCTGGAGGACCGGCGGTTTCTGACCGGGACAGGCCGGTATGTCGATGACATCGTTCCAGACGACGCGCTCTACGCGGTCTTCGTGCGATCGCAGGTGGCGCATGGGCGTCTGGTGTCCGTGGACCTTGAGGAGGCACGCGGGATGCCGGGCGTGGTTCTTGCGATGGGAAGCGAAGATCTCGCGGCATTGGGCGTGAACTACTCGCTTGGGACGAAGGTTGTCACGAACAGCGATGGATCGACTCCAGCCGAACCGCGTCGTCCGATCCTGGCGGAAGGCAAGGTCCGGTTCGTGGGCGATCCGGTGGCCGTTGTCGTGGCCGAATCGCTTGCGCAGGCAAAGGATGCCGCCGAGTGCGTCGTTGCCGACGTGAAGGAACTTGGGGCCAAGCTGGATCTGGCTCCCGGCGGCGACGCGATTCATGAACAGATCCCGGACAATGTCGCCTTTGACTGGCAGGCCGGTGACGCCGCTGCCGTGGATGGCGCGATTGCCAAGGCCGCGCATGTCGTGACAACACGGGTCGCAGACAATCGCGTCATCTGCAATTCGATGGAACCACGCGGCTGTTTTGCGGAATGGGATGGCGAACGCCTGCATTTCTCCTTTAGCGGTCAGGGCGTCTGGGGCATGAAGGAGGACCTGATCGCATGTTTCGGGCTTGGGAAGGACCAGGTTCGGGTCACGATTCCCGATGTAGGCGGCGGATTCGGCATGAAGGCGTTCGGCTATCCCGAATATTTCGCGGTTGCCGCGTGCGCCAGGTCGCTGGGTCGGCCCGTGCGCTGGATGTCCGAGCGCACCGAGGCGATGCTGGCCGACAATTCCGGGCGGGACCTGGTCTCCGACACTACGCTCGCCTTCGATTCAGAGTTCAGGATCCTGGCCTACAAGGTTAGCACATCCTGCAACCTCGGGGCCTACCTTTCGGGAGAGGCGCAGCAAATTCAGACCGAACTGTTCGCCAAGGTCGCCATGGGCGTCTATGATGTCCAGACGATCGCCCTGAACTGCAAGGGGTTCTTCACCAATACCGGACAGGTCGACGCGTACCGCGGCGCAGGACGGCCGGAGGCAATGCTCGCACTTGAGCGTTCGATCGACAATGCTGCTCGCGTGCTCGGTGCTGATCCGCACGAACTGCGACGGAAGAATTTCATTTCGCCTGCCGAATTCCCTTACAAGACTGCGATCGCCGACACCTATGACGTTGGCGATTTCGACCGGGTCCTGACCTCCGCCGAGGCAAATTCGGACCGTGCGGGCTTTGCCACACGACGTGCGAAGTCCGAGGCGAGGGGGCGTTTGCGGGGGCAGGGTCTCTGCTACTACATCGAATCCATTCTCGGCGACCAGATCGAGGACGCCCAGGTCGTGTTCGAGGAGGGCGGAACCGTCAGCCTTTACGTCGGCACGCAGTCGAACGGCCAGGGACACGAGACGGTCTTCGCGACTTTCCTGGCGGACCAGACAGGAATTCCGGCAGACGCAATTCGGATCGTGCAGGGCGACAGCGATCTGGTGCCGAGCGGCGGCGGCACGGGCGGCTCGCGCTCGGTGACGATGCAGACAGGAGCGACGCTTGCCGCCGTGGCCACGATCACGAGGCGGTTCGGCGCATATCTTGCGCGAAAGTTCGAGTCCGACGACGTGGAATTCGACGACGAACGTTTTCGGATCGAAGGATCGAATGAAACGCCCACGATGCTGGAGGTGGCGGAAATGGCCCGGACCGACGGCAGGACCGACATTCTGGACGTGAAGGAAAGGTGGTCCGTCGAGAACATGTCCTTTCCGAACGGAGCGCACGTCGCGGAAGTCGAGATTGACCCGGAAACCGGCACCGTGGTCGTGGACCGTTATTCCGTGACGGACGACCTCGGCAACGTGATCAATCCGCTGCTGGCCGAAGGCCAGGTGCATGGAGGCGTTGCCCAGGGCATCGGCCAGGCCATCTGCGAGCGTGTGGCATATGACGAGGACGGCCAGTTGCTGACTGCCACGTTCATGGACTACGGCATGCCGCGTGCGGCGGACGTGCCGATGATCGGGTTCGATACGGAACCTGTGCCCTCGCTCTACAATCCTATGGGCATGAAGGGCTGCGGGGAGGCCGGAACGGTCGGAGCTCTTGGTGCCGTGGCCAATGCGGTGGCAGACGCCATGGCATGCTGCGGCGTGGAGCCGGTAGACATGCCATACACGCCCGCAAAGGTCTGGCACGCGCTGAACGCAGGAGGTGTTGCAAGATAGAAGTGGTCGCCACCCAATTCCACGAGAGCGGGTCTTGCTCAAGGACTGACCATCGCCCTGAGCCTGCCCGGCGGGTCCCGGGTCCGTTACGCGAGGACTTTCGATGAGTCTGAGAGCTCAGATACGTGACCTTGCCGGCTTCCTTCGCCGGACCGAGCGATCCGTGCATCAGCACACGCGGGAACGAGTCGATCATTTTGTTCTTCTCGACGGAACCATGTCTTCTCTGGCCGAGGGCGAGGAGACGAATGTCGGCTTGATTTACAATCTTCTGAACGAAGTTTCCCGGTCAGGCAGGGTGAGCCTCTACTATGAAGCTGGAACGCAATGGTCGGATTGGTCGAAGACCCTGGATGTCATAGAGGGCCGGGGGATCAACAGGCGGATCCGCCGCGCCTATGGCTGGCTCGCCACCCGATATCGGCCCGGAGACCGGATTTTCCTGATCGGCTATTCGCGGGGCGCCTTCGCGGTCCGGTCGCTGGCAGGCGTGATCGACAGGGTCGGCCTTCTGCGGCAAGACCAAGCGATAGAGCGCTTGGTGCAGCAAGCGTTTCGCCACTACCAGATCAACAATGGGGGGGAAGCGCGTGAAGTGTTTTCTGAATCGCATTGCAGGCGTGACGTGCCGATTGAGATGATCGGCTGCTTCGATACGGTCAAATCCTTGGGATTGCGGGCCCCCTTTGTCTGGAAGTGGTCGGAAATCAGGCACTCCTTCCACAATCATCAGCTAGGTCACCATATCAGGCATGGGCTTCATGCCTTGGCCCTCGACGAGACACGCGAAGCCTTTCGGCCAATTCTCTGGGAATGCGAACCGGGCCGCGAGGGGACCGTGGAGCAGGTCTGGTTTCGCGGTTCGCACAGCGATATCGGAGGTCAGCTGGCAGGCAGCCAAAAGGCGCGGCCGCTCTCGAACATTCCGCTTACGTGGATGCTTGAGCGGATCGAGCGAAGCGGCGTGTCGTTGCCGGCGCGCTGGAAGCAGAGGTTTCCGACGGATCCCGACGCACCTTCGGTTGGCACGTGGTCGGGATGGGGCAAGATATTTCTCGCGCGGAAGAAGCGAGTGTACGGAACCGATCCGTCCGAGTCCGTGCATCCTTCCGCAGTGGGCCGCTCGTTTCTTGCGAGAGAGTTCGGCGAGGCGGTTCAGTCTTAGTGCCTCACCGTCTGAACGCAGGCTCTCGAACTGTCGTGTCAACGCGATTGCTTGCCGAGCATCAGTCCGGACATTGTTCAAGCGCGTTGGGAAAGCGGTTTTGACGTCTCCCGCCTCCGGGTGAAGGGGACGCAATGCAGCGCCGGGACGAATTCGCGTTCCGCAAGGGATCGAAGTGACGTGTGCGCACATTCTGCGTGCGAACGTCCGCTTGCGTGTTCACGCTTTCCGGTTGATGGACCTGTGCAATCTGCCTAAACGCACCGCATGCAGGGAAGCGCCAATCTCAATGTCATGGTGAAGGCGGCCCGGAGTGCCGGAAGAAGCCTCGCAAAGGACTTTCGCGAGGTTGAGAACCTCCAGGTCTCCTCGAAGGGTGCGGGCGATTTCGTCAGCCGCGCGGACATTGCCGCGGAGCGCATCATTCGCGAGATTCTCGGTGAGGCCCGCCCAAGTTACGGCTGGATTGGCGAAGAGAGCGGTGAGGAAGCGGGCAAGGATCCGACGCGGCATTGGATCGTGGACCCGCTCGACGGGACCACGAATTTCCTGCACGGCATGCCCCATTGGGCAATTTCCATCGCGCTGGAACACAAGGGCGAGGTCACTGCGGCAGTGGTCTTCGATCCCGCAAAGGACGAAATGTTTGTTGCCGAAAGGGGCCAGGGGACCTGGCTGAACTCCCAGCGCCTGCGCGTCAGCAACCGGCACAGGATGATCGAATCGGTTTTTGAGACCGGTCTTCCCTTTGCAGACCGGGCTCACCTCCCGGTCATGCTTCGGGAAGCGTCGCGGCTCCTGCCAATGACTGCCGGAGTCCGGCAGTTTGGAGCTGCGGCACTCGGGCTGGCATACGTTGCGGCGGGGCGCTATGAGGGGTTCTGGGAGCGAGACCTTCGTCCTTGGGACGTCGCGGCGGGCATCTTGCTGGTGCGCGAGGCGGGAGGGTTCGTGGACGGAATCGTCGCGAACACCGACCCACTGGTAACCGGAGACATTTTGGCCGCAAATTCAGGAATCTACGAGGCCTTTTCCAAGGTGATCCGCACTGCGTGAAATTCGCGCGCGTCGCAATTGCACGAAATCCTTGGAAGAGGACTCCACCGCTCTCGGGCGGCGGGTCGCCTCATCTGTCCTTTCCCTCGCGAATTCGTCCCAGAAGCCGTCCGATGACGAACGAAGTTCTTGGCGCGTAGACGTAGCGAGTGCGGGTCCTTGCGCTGCGGCTTCTCATCCGGATGAGACTGAACGCGATCAGGATCACGTGCGCGAGGGACACGAACGAGAACATGGCAGAGGGTCCGAACCTGTCGATCAGGGATGCCACGAACCATGGCGAAGCGATTGCGCCCACGGCATAGTAGAAGATGAGTGCCGCCGAGATGTCCACGCGCTCGTCCTGGCTGGCGAAGTCGTGGGCATGAGCCGTGGCAACGGAATATATGGGAAACGTGATCAGGCCGAACAGACCTGCAGCAGCAAATGCCGAGCCTGTGCCGTTTGCGGCAAACGTGACCATCACGGCGCATGAGAGGATTGCCAGCACCGATAGCGCGATCAGCACGATGCGACGGTCGTAGCGGTCAGCCGCCCAGCCCACCGGGTACTGGCTCAGCGCGCCGCCGAGAACAAATGCCGCGAGAAACAGCGCAATTTCGTCATTCGAAAGCCCGACTTCGACTCCGTAGATCGGTCCGACCATTCGGAAGGCGGCGGTTGTCAGTCCGGCCGACACGACGCCGGCGACCGCAAGCGGCGAGCGTTCCCATGCAAGCCCGGGTCGGAGGCGTCGGGCCTTTGGTACCTTTGGCTGCTCGATTCGGGTCAGGACGAGAGGCACAAGCGCGGCGCAGCAAATGAGCGCGAGGATGTTGTACGAAACGTAGCTTGCAGGTTCGAGAACCGAGATCATCAATTGCGCGGCCAGCGACCCGCTGATGTCGACCACGCGATAGACACCTATGGCCCGACCCCTTGTTGCGTTGGTGACCTTTGCCTGAAGCCAGCTTTCCACGACAGTGTAGCAGCCCGCTATGCAAATCCCCGAAAGCACCCGCATGATCATCCAGGCCGTCGCGTCCACGATCAGCATGTGGCTGAGAATGCCGATCGTGCCAGCGGCGGTGAAGGCCGCGAAAGTCCGTGAGTGACCGACATCGCTCAATATTCGAGGAGCCCAAATGCAGCCGACGAAGAAGCCGAAAAAATGTGCGGAACCCAGGAGTCCGATCTCGGAACGCGTGAAATGGAGCTGGATTCCCGAGATTGCGTCAAGAGGGGCGAGGCCGCCCGATCCGAGCTGCAGCAACAGGACCGACAGGAGCAGGGCCGCAAATGAAATCAGCATGCGCATTTGCCGCCCCTCTTCGTGCGCCCTGAATCCCTGTGACCGCCTGAAATCGACATCGGCAGGGCGAATTTTGGCGTGTATGGCGAATTCCTGCGGAGGCGTATGCCTCCTTCATCCAGCTGGTTGCCGCAAGACGCGGCGGTCCAGGCCGGCGTTTTTCAATTCCTCCGGGACTCGTCGCCTTCAGGGACGTGAGAGCGAAAATTGCGCCGCGCGGTCATGAGGCCGGAGAAGCGAAGGCTTGATCGAAGTGGTGACGCTCTGCTTGGCAGTGCCTGACAGCGGCAGGCGGACAGGGTTCACATGAGGCAAGAGTGTCGGCAGAGCTGCGAAAGATGCGGCGACGTTCTACGCCCGCGCCGCTGTGCACCCGGCGACTCCGGCCGGTCTGGGAGCGAAAGATCTGCAGGCATGCGCAAAGGGGAGTCAGCCCTCGTAGTCGCTGAGCGTGAAGAACAGCGTGTCACCGATCTCGCAGAGTGCCGGCGTGCGCTTGCAGAACACCACGCCGCCCTTGTTGAAATGCAGCTCTTCCGGGGTTTCCCAAGGCTCCTTGAGGTTCCAGATGTAGCCCGCGAGCTGGCCGTCGCCGACGTTGTCGCCGAGGTTCACCACGGGTTCGAACATCCCGTCCTTGTGGGCAAAGACGTAGTGATCGCCGGTCTGCATCGCCTTAAGGGCCACCTTGTGCTCGGGCTCTGGCAGCACCTCGTCGGTCCGCAGCACGTCCAGCTCGCGCAGGCAGCGCTTCATGCCATTGTAGGCGAAGCTGCGGATCCACGGGCGGATCTTCCCCGCGCCGCCGAGTTCGGTGGACAGGTAGATCTTGTCGAGCGGCAGGACCTCTCCCGACAGCGTGGTCTCGTGCACCCGGTCTCCGACGATGCCGAGCGGCGCGCCAAAGAGTTCAAGGAACTTCATCTGCAGCGCGTCCTTCTCCGCGTCGCCCATCAGGCGGATCTTGACCGAGGGGTGGTGGTCGATGGACTTGCCTGCCGAATGCAGGTCAAAGAACGCGTCGCCCCGCGGCACAATCTGGGTGGTGATGAACCATGCGATCATCTCCGTGGGCGAGCCGTACTGGTTGCCCGGGAACATGCGGTTGAGATTGGCCTCGCCGGTCCAGTCGAGCGGCGACGTGCGGCGGCCGGCATAGAAGGCGGGCGCGTTTGCTGCGGGCAGGAAGATGATCTGGCCCGCGACGTCTCCTGGTTCCAGTTCCTGATAGAGACCGTTGGTGATCGACACGCCTTCGTACTCGTCACCGTGGTTGGCGCCGATGACCACGGCGACGGGGCCGTCGCCGCTCCTGATCGACATGATCGGCAACGGCAGCCAGCCGTAGGCCGAGCGGTCGGAACTGAACTGGATGCGCACGTAGCCGTGGTGCTTGCCGGTCGCGTCCAGGTCGATCTCGCACGAGGGCGCAAGGCTTGCCTTCGGACAGGGCATTGACATGCTCCTTTGGGATCAGGCGGAATTCGCCTGTGATTGGAGTTTCCTCCAGGCGATGCCAAGACGGGCGACGCCGTCGCGGATCTCGTCTGGAGCGGTGAAGCTGTAGGCCATGCGGATGAAGTGGCCTGGGTCGTCATTGGGAAAGCTGAGCCGGCCCGAGGATATCTCGACGCCCTCTTCGATGCCCAGCTCGACCAGTCGTTCCGCATCCGTGCCTTCGGGCAGTTCCGCCCAGAGGAAATAGCCGCCTTGCGGCGCGCGGACCACGGCCTCGGGGACGTGCTCCGCGAGGGCGTCGATCATCGCATCGCGGTGGATGCACATGTGGTGGACCATCTCGTCGATGTGCAGCGCCATCTTGTTCGAACGCATCAGCTGCACGACGATTCGCTGGGCAAAGGCATTAGACCCGCCGTCGGCCTTCTGCATCGCCATGCGGCGAATCACGCCTGGATCGCCGATGGCCCAGCCAACTCGCAGACCTGGGGCGAGAATCTTCGAGACGGTGCCAAGGCTGATCACGTGCCCGGTGGTGTCCATTGACTTTATCGACGGGACCGCTTCGCCCTCAAAGCGGATGCGGCGGTAGGGGTCGTCCTCGCAGATCACGAAATTGTAGCGCTGCGCCAGGTCCAGCATCTTCTTGCGCCGCGCAAGCGAGGTGGTGACGCCGGTGGGATTGTGAAAGTCGGGCACGTCGAAGAGCAGCTTGGGCATCTGCTCGGCGTTCCGCTCCAGGTTGAAGAGCTTGCGTTCTAGTTCGGCGGCGTCGAGGCCCTTGTCATCCTGGCCGATGTCGAGGAAGCGGACGCCATGCGTGCGCATGATGTGCACCGCCGTCATGTAGGTGGGGCGGGTCACGATCACCGCGTCGCCCGCCTCGCAGAACGTGCGGAGCGCAAGGTCGAAGGCGCTCTTGGATCCGTAGGTCACAAGCACGTTCTCGCGCGCGGCCTTCACCCCGTCCTTGGCCACGAAGGCGCAGATCTCGTCGCGCAGGTCGTCGAGGCCCATGAGCGGCGCGTACTGCATCGCCTCTTCGCGCAAGGGGCCGACGGCCTCGGTCGCCTCGCGCACCACGTCAGGCAGGCAAGGAGGATACGCGGCGCCCGAACTGAGCGCGATTGTGCCCGGGACGTGGTCGAACACCGAATTGCCGAGGATGGCGGACCGTCGGGCGAATCGGTATTTGGTCATTGCATTCCCCGCCAGGTCGCCGATGCAGCGGCCGGCCCGGACGTCGCTGCGGCTCGGCGGGCAGCGAGTCCTGCACCTCTTGTGGCCGTCTCCGATTGTCCGGTCGCCGCGTCAAGCACAATTCTTGACGCACTTGCCGCCGACGGAGTCCGCGAGGGATTTCCGGGCGCTGCAATCAGGTCCTCGACTGCCTGCTCCTCGCCTTCCTCCGAAGCCTGCCTGGCATGGAAGGCTGAGTCGGGCTTGCCGGCCATGGGCGCGATTCGGACCGAACGCAAGGGCCGTGACGCGCGCCTGGCGAGGGCGTTCCCCGGTTCGGTGAGGACAATTGCCCGGGACAATGGCCGCCTGGCCTTCGGGTCTGTCGGGACGGGCATTTCCAGACTCCTCGAAAGATTTTGCTTGCGCCAAACAATCTATTATCTAGTATCAGGCGCAGGTCAACTCGGAAAGCGGATCGTCGATGGGACCCCAGTACGCAGACTTCACCAGGGAGGAGTTCGAGACCCGCTACGCGAAGACGCGCGCGCTGATGGCTGAAAGGGGCATCGACGCGATGCTGGTCACCGAGCGGCTGAACTACCAGTACTACTCCGGCCACCGATCCGAACAGTGTGCCGTGGACAAGATCCGCAGCTACGTGGTGATCCTGCCCAGGGACGGCGAGCCGACGCTGATCACCATGCCCTTCGAGGTCGCCCAGGTCGAACAGACCAGTTTCATAGCCGACATCCGAACCACGGGCGGGCTGACGGGGCATCCCGACTTCATTTGCGGAGTGCTGAGGGACCTCGGGCTGTCAAGGGCGCGCATCGGCTGCGAGCTGGGGCGCGAGCAGTATCTCGGCATCAGCTACCTGGGCCTTCAGGAGGTGATGAACGGCCTTCCAGGCGCCGAGTTCGTCGACGCCGCCGACATCATCCTGACCGTTCGCAATGTGAAGTCGCCGCGTGAGATCGAGTATTGCCGCCGCGCCGCAACCATAAACGCCGAGGCGCAGAGGAAGACCTTCCATGAGGTCCGCTCCGGCATGACCGAAAACGAGATCGCCCATGTCCTGCGGCGGAACCTGATCGAGGGCGGGGCGGAACGGCTCTCGCTGCTCTGCGTGCTGTCGGGCGCGAACGAAAGGGGCATCGTGCTGCTGCCGACCGATCGCGTGGTGCGGGAGGGCGAGACGCTTGGCTTCGACGTCGGCGTCAGCTTTCGCGGCTACTGGTCGGACCTTGCGCGAACCGCCTCGGTGGGCACGCCTTCGGACGAGCTGGCGGAATTCTACGACTGGATGATGCGCCTGCGCCACGACTGCAACATGCAGCTGACCGCCGGCAACTGTCCGGCGGACGTGATCCGCGTCGTCGATGGCTATCTGGAAGAGCGCGGGCTGAAGACCATGGGAGTCGGGCGCGTCGGCCACGGCGTGGGTGTCGAGACCACCGAATACCCCTCTCTCGCGGCCTTCGAGGACGTCACCTTCGAGGTCGGCAACGTCTTTGCCTGCAACCCCAACTTCTCCAATCACCTGGGTTTCATCAACGCAGAGGACAACTGGGCCGTCACGACTGGCGCGCCGGACCTGCTGTCGGCCCCCGCGGCCGATTGGGAGATTCCCGTGGTCGAGGCCTGACCGCGGAACGCAGCGGTGCGTCGCGGGCGGTCCGCGGCGCACTCCACTTCAGATCAAGATCGGAGGACACCATGAAAGACCAAACCACCCGCAGAACCCTGCTCACCGCGGCGCTGGGCCTGGGCCTTGCCGCCGCATCAATGGGCGGCGCCCTGGCCCAGGGATTGATGGAAAAGGCGACCGGCGGCGGGCTGGACGTCGCGTTCTACAATTTCCAGCCCTACGCCTACATGGATGACTCGGGAAGCCTGACCGGGACCGACGTGGAGATCCTGCGCACCGTTCTTGAAAGAATGGGAGGAAGCATCGCGGACGCAGGCTCTACCGAATGGGGCGCGCTCATTCCCGGCGTGAAGACCGGACGCTTCGATGTCGTTGCCGCAGGCATGTTCGTGACGCCGAAGCGCTGTGCGGAGGTGATGTTCTCCGAACCGACGTTCGGAATCCAGAATGCGCTCCTGCTCGTGGAAGGCAATCCGCACGGCCTCTCGAACTATGAATCGGTTGCCGCCAACCCAGAGCTGAAGCTCGGCGCCGTCTCCGGGGCCGCGCAGGTCGACTACGCAAAGCTGGCCGGCATCGCCGAAGCGAACATCGTGCAATTGCCGGACAACGCAACCGGCGTGGCCGCCCTGCAGGCGGGCCGGATACATGCCTATGCGGTTTCGGCGCCTGGCGTGAGGCAGGTCCTGGCCGCCCTGCCGGACGCAGGCCTCGAGGGTGGAGAGCCTTTCATCGACGTTGCGGGCGAGCCACGTGTGTCGCACGGGGCGTTCGCCTTCCGCAAGTCGGACGCGGACTTCGTCGCCGCGTTCAATGCGGAACTGGTGGCGTTCGTCGGCACGCCTGAGCACATCGCGATCATGGAAGAGCACGGGATGACGGTTGACGAACTTCCCGTCCGCTCGACGGCGGACCTCTGCGAAGGCTAGCCTGCCTTGGGACCGGCCCGCATGAGCGGGCCGGGCTTGCGGAGCGGAGAAACCGAAGGGGCTCCAGTTGAACCGGATCGGAATCGTTGTCGCGCTGATTGCCTTTCTCGTGGGCCTGTCAGTCGCGACCTTCGCCGAGTTGAGGGTCTTCCTTCCCGCGATCCTGCGCGGCGCGGTGGTGACCGTGCACGTTGCGACACTCTCGATCGCGCTCTTCCTGTTGCTGTCCGTTGTCGCCGGCATCGGGCGGGCCTACGGGGCGGCGCCGGTCCGGTGGCTGTCCGTTCTCTATATCGAGGTGTTCCGGGGCACGTCGCTTCTGGTGATCCTGTTCTGGATGTTCTTCGTGATGCCCGAATTCGGCTTGTTCCTGTCGCCCGTTGCCGCAGGCGTCCTCGGAATCGGCCTCAATTTCGGCGCATACGGGGCCGAGGTCGTGCGCGGCGCGCTTGCCGCCGTGCCCAGGGGCCAGACCGAGGCCACGATCGCGCTCAACATGTCGGCCTTCCGGCGCATGACGCGCATCGTCCTGCCGCAGGCGGTGGCCATCATGATTCCGGGCCTCGTCAACCTGACGATCGAACTAGTCAAGGCCACGGCGCTGGTGTCGGCAGTGACTCTCAGCGACATCACGTATGCAGCGGTCCAGCAGAACCAGCTGCACTTCCGCACGGTCGAGATATTCTCGATCACGCTCATGCTCTACTACTGCCTGGCGCAGTTCGTCCGCTTTGGCGGTGCCGCTCTGGAAGACCGTTTCTCCCGCCACCGGGCCAGGAGGGCCTGATCATGGACTGGAGATGGGACTTTACCTTTGAGGTCGTTCTGCCCCGCATCTGGCAGGCCGCCGGCGTCACCGTTTGGGCGACGGTAGTGAGTTTTCTTCTGGCGCTCGTTGGCGGGCTCGTCCTGATGCTACTCAAGACGCATCGCTCGGCCTGGATCAGCCGCCCGGCCACCGAGTTCATCGAGGTTATCCGCGCCACCCCGCTCCTGGTGCAGATCTTCTTCCTGTTCTTCCTGCTGCCCGAGGTCGGGATCACCCTGCCGCCGCTCACGACCGGCATCCTGGCACTGGCGATCTACAACTCGACTCTCTGCGCCGAGGTCTACCGTGCCGGGTTCCAGGCCGTGCCGAGCGGCCAGTGGGAGGCCTGCGTCGCGCTCAACATGTCGACTTACCGCACCTACAAGGACGTGATCATACCGCAGTCCCTGCCCCCTATCGTGCCGGCGCTCGGCAACTATCTCGTGGCGATCTTCAAGGAAACGCCGCTCCTGTCTTTCGTCGCCGTTGCCGAGATCATGCAGGTCTCCAAGCTCATCGGCTCGGAATACTACCGCTTCACCGAAGCCATCACGGTCGCAGGCATCTTTTTCCTGGTCATGAGCCTCGTTGCCGCCTTCCTCATCCGCCTCGTCGATCAATACGTCAAAAGGAGCATCCTGCATTGAGCCCTCCCATGATCCGCTTTGACAAGGTGCTGAAGGCCTACGGCGCGCTGGAGGTTCTCAAGGACCTCGATTTCAGCGTCGAAAAGGGCGAAGTCGTGTCGATCATCGGGCCTTCGGGCTCGGGCAAGACCACCGTGCTGCGCGTCCTGATGACGCTCGAGGACATTCAGGGCGGCACGATCTATGTCGACGGCGAGCCGCTGAACCGCATGGACGTGAACGGGCAGCTGGTCGAGGCGTCAAAGGCGCATGTGCGCCGGATCCGCGCAAAGCTCGGCATGGTTTTCCAGAGCTTCAACCTGTTTCCGCACATGACTGCGTTGCAGAACTGCATCGAAAGCCCGATTTACACGCAGGGGCTGTCGAAGGCCGAGGCCGTCGAGGAGGCGACGCGGCTTCTGGACATGGTCGGGCTTGCCGACAAGGCCGGCCACTACCCCAGCCAACTGTCAGGCGGCCAGCAGCAGCGCGTCGCCATCGCGCGCACGCTGGCGATGCACCCCGAGGTGCTGCTCTTCGACGAGCCGACCTCGGCCCTCGACCCCGAAATGGTTGGCGAGGTGCTTTCGGTGATCCGCGACCTGGCGAAATCGGGACGCTACACCATCTTGCTGGTCACGCACCAGATGGGCTTTGCCCGCGAAGTGTCGGATCGCGTCTGCTTCTTTGATGCCGGCAAGATGGTCGAAGAGGGCGTGCCGGGCGACCTGTTCGGCAATCCCCGGAACGAGCGTCTGCGGCAGTTCCTGTCCAAGGTCCTGGAAGCGAGCTAGGCGTGTTCTCGCGATCGCAATTTGCCCTGCCTTCCGGGATCTGCGCCGATGCCACCGCGCTTCGTCACGCAATGGTTCGCGGCGCGGTGACCGCGCGCGAAGCGCTCGAAGGGTGCTTTGAGGCGATTGATTCTCGCGGCGGCGAGATCAATGCGGTGGTCTACGAGGCCCGGGACGCCGCGCGCGCCGAAGCAGACGCCCGTGACCGGGCCGTGGATGCGCGGGGGGCCCTGCAAGGCGTCCCGGTGACGGTGAAGGAGAGCTTCGACTGGGCTGGCCACCCCACGACCTGGGGAGATCCTGTGCGCGCCGGACGGCTTGCATCCGAAGATTCCCAAGTTGTCGCCCGCCTGAAGGAAGCCGGGGCCGTGATATTGGGCAAGACGAACATCCCGGCCTATCTTTCCGATTGGGAGACAGCGAATCCGCTCTTCGGCCCGACCCGGAACCCGCGCGACCCGACCCGCAGCGCCGGTGGTTCGTCCGGTGGGTCCGCGGCGGCGGTCGCGACCGGCATGTCGTACATTGACGTCGGTACCGATCAGGGCGGGTCGATCCGGTATCCGGCCCACAATTGCGGAGTGCACGGACTCAAGCCGAGCTGGGGGTCAGTCTCGTTGAAGGGCCACAGTCCCCTGGGAGATCGCCGCACGCCCGACATGGCGGCCGCAGGCCCGCTTGCACGGTCTGCCGCGGACTTGGCGCTGGCCTTTGGCGTGCTGAGCAAGGCGTCCGGGTTGCAGCCCGCAGTCACGTTGCGGGACATCCGGTTTGCGCAGTTGCCCGCTCAGTCCGGCTGCCCGATCGACGATGAATGCCAGGCGGTGATCGAGAGATTTTCGGACCAGCTTGGACAGGCGGGTGCACATGTGGAACTGGCGCAGCCCGAATTGGATTTCGATCGCGCAACCGAAGTGATGAACCTCCTCGTTCGAGCCGAAACCTCGCGCGTGGCTGAACTGATCGCAGAATTCCGGCAACGGCAGGGCTATCCCCGAACGGCCAGGAATTCCTTCGCGAAGCTGAACGCTCGAGGCGCCAGTCTCAGTCACAAGGACTGGCTGGCCCTGCACGAGGAACGGCTCATTCTTTGCGAAGAGGTTTCCCGCTTCTTCGCGTCATTTGACGTCCTTTTCTGTCCCGCCGCGGCCGGTCCCGCGCCGCCGCTGCGACCAGATGTCGAGCCCAGCAGCCGAACCGTCCCCGTGAACGGCATCGAGGAACCGATCCTGAAGCAGCACATGTTACACATGCTTGGCAGCTTGCTCTACCTGCCCGCCTATGTCCTGCCTTGCGGCTCTTTCTCCAGCGGTCTCCCCGCCGGGATCCAGATGCTCGCCGCCCATGGGCGCGACCGTTTTCTGCTGTCGGTCGCAAGTGCAATCGAGCGATCCGCACGTGATTCAGGGGGAACCTTCAGCCCATGAAGCAGCTCCTCAACTATGGCGAGGGACCCAAGGCGATCTACGAGGTCCTCAAGCGGCAGATCATTGCCGGCGAACTGAGGGCCGAGCAGGAGCTCAAGATATTGCCATTGGCAAAGGAGATGGACATCTCCATCGGTCCGTTGCGCGAGGCGATTCGGATGCTGGCCGCGGATCGGCTGGTCGAATTGCGGCCCCGCCGCAGCCCGATCGTGGCCCGTCTCGATGTCCACGAACTTGTCGAGATGAACCAGATTCGCGGAGCGTTGGAGCCCTTGATCCTGGCCGACGCTGTCGAACGACACACCGTCGAGACGCTTGGTGAATGCGAATCGGTCCTGGTCAGCACCAGGCGCGTGCGCGATCCCATGGAGATGGTGGAGCTCAACAAGGCGTTTCACATGTCGTTGCTCGGCCCGACCCGGCTGCAGCGCTCACTTGACATCGTCGCCGACCAGTACGACGGAATCGCGCGGCTGACCCAGTACCGGGTGATTGCCCACGGCGACCTGCCGGGAAAGCTGATTGACGAACACCTGGCCATCTTCGCGAAAGTGAAGGACCGCCAGACGGATGCCGCCGTTGGCTTGATGGCACGTCACATATCCAGCGCCACGGCTCGCGCGCAGGCCGAACTCGCACAAAAGGACACGAGGGACGGGGACCGGGAAGGGGCCGGGCAAGTCGAGACTGCAGCCCTCGCCTGAGCGCAGGCCCGCACGGGGAAGCCATGCAAACTGAATTCGACTACATCGTGGTGGGTGCAGGCAGCGCCGGGGCGATCGTTGCAGCCCGACTGGCGGAGAACGATTCGGCCAGCGTGCTTCTTCTTGAAGCCGGCCCGAAGGACCGGAGCCCGCTGCTGCATGTGCCAGCGGCAATGCGCCATGCCTACAATGCCCCGAAATACAACTGGAACTACGAGACAGAGCCGGAACCGTTCCTGAACGGCCGTACCCTCGTGCAGCCACGCGGCAAGGTGCTTGGAGGGTCGTCTTCGATCAACGGCCTGCTCTACCTGCGTGGCCACCCGCTCGATTACGACGGATGGGCGGAAGCCGGCGCGACGGGCTGGTCCTACGCCGAGGTTCTGCCCTATTTCCAGAGGCTTGAAACGCGCGTGGACGGAAACTCGGAGTACCGGGGCCGGCAGGGTCGCATCAAGGCGTCGACCATGGGCGGCGACCACCCGCTGACCCAGGCGTTCCTGGCGGCAGGGCGCGAGGCCGGCTATCTGGCAACCGACGACGTCAACGGCGCTCAGCAGGACGGCTTCGGCCTCTTGCCCAAGAACGTCGCGAACGGCCGCCGGTCATCGACGGCGCGATGCTACTTGCGCAACCCGCCCGCGAACCTCGACATTCAGACCAACTGCCATGTACGAACGATCGCGATCGAGAACCGCACCGCCAGGGGCATCCGCTTCGTTCGGGGTGGCCACGAGGTCGTCGCGACGGCGCGACGCGAGGTCATCCTTGCCGCCGGCGCATTCAACAGCCCGTTGATCCTGATGCAGTCCGGCATCGGCCCAGCTGCCCAGTTGCGCAAGCACCGGATCGAGGTGATCCACGACCTGCCCGGCGTCGGCGAAAACCTGATGGACCACCCGCTGACCTCACTTCAGGTGAAGTGCACCAAGCCCGTCACGCTCTATCGCCACCTGAACCTCCTGTCGCAGGCCAAGGGCGCGGTGGAATGGGCGCTGACCCGCAAGGGGCTGCTGGCCGGCAATCACTTCGACGCGGTCTGCTTCATCCGGACCAGGGCGGGCGTACGTTTTCCAAATCTGCAGATCGCGCTTTTCCAGATAGCGGTGCCCGAAGGCAGCGACGACTTCGTACAGGAGCATGCCTTCCAGTTGCAGTTCACCTGCCAGCGTCCACGGAGCCGCGGATACGTACGTTTGTCTTCGAACGACCCCTTCGCTGCGCCGCGCATCCGGTGCAACCTGCTGGAACATTCCGAAGACGTTGACGAGATGACCGCCGGTCTCAGGCTGTCGCGGGAACTGTTGATTCAGCCTTCGCTGGCTGCGTTCACGGGAGAGGAGATCTTCCCCGGTGCCAATGTCCAGGATGACGCCGAGATCGAGACGTGGCTGCGCGACACTTGCCACAGTTCCTACCACCCGTCCGGGACGTGCAAGATGGGCGTCGATCCGACGGCAGTGGTGGATCCTGAATGCCGTGTGCACGGCATGGATCGTTTGCGGGTTGCCGACGCCTCGATCATGCCGATCATTCCGTCCGCCAATCTCAATTGCCCGACCATGATGATCGGCGAGAAAGCCGCCGACATGATCGCCGGCAGGCCGCCGCTGCCGTCTTCGAACCTGCCCTACTTCAAGGATCCCCGCTGGGACGTTCGGCAGAGGTGAGCTTCCATTGCGCTCCCGTCACGGCCAGCTGGCCGATTTCGGAACCAGCCACCGGGCACCCTGCGCTGCACTCGCCGGCCGCGCGCCCTCGGCCTTGACGGCAACTTCACCGGTGCAGTTCAACCCGAACGTGACCGTGTCGCATGGCGGCGTGCCAAGCGAGGTCAGGGCCTCTCTCGGCTGGCGACGCGCCGCAATGACGTGCCCGTCGCAGCCATGCAGCCTTCGGCAAGATCGAGCGTACGACTGGCATTGCCCTGTACGTTGCGGGTCTGTTCCGACCTCAATGTCGATCCAGCAATTCGATTCGATGCCTCGCCAGGGCGTCGGGATCCGGCCTGACCCCCAGGCCGGGACCATGCGGCAATTGGACCTTGCCTTCCGACACCGGCAGCCCGGGTTCGGCGATGTCGGCACTGACGTAATAGGTGGACATGTAGAACTCGCAGCCAAGCGAGAGTTCCGGCAATGCCGCCGCAAGGTGCGTTCCTGCGGCGTGCGCAATGGACGTCTCGAACATGCAGCCGCCATACACCCCGATTCCTGCTGTGCGCGCGATGGCAGCCACTTCGAGGCAGCGCCGAATGCCACCGGATTTCATGATCTTGAGCGAGAATATGTCGGCGATCCTCATGCGTGCGCCTTCGAAGGCGTCGACCACGCCGAACACGCTCTCGTCCGCCATGACTGGCACGTCCACGGCTTGGGTGATCGCGGCAAGTGCTGCGCGTTCGTGACGCTTGACTGGCTGTTCGACGAAGTCCGGACGAAAGGACTCCAGGTCGCGCACGGTGCGAATGGCGTCATGGGCGGCAAGCCCTTGGTTGTAGTCGATTCGAAGGCCGATCTCGTCGCCGTAGAGCGCACGGAGCCGTTCGAGCCGCATCAGGTCGAATCCGTGATCCTTGAATCCGGTCTTCAGCTTGAAGAGGCGGACACCGTCCTCCCAAATGCGCGCCACGTCCTCGAGATCGGCATCGAAGTCGGGATTCGCGACGGAAAAGCTCAGCGCGACTTCGTTGCGGGAGATGCCGCCAACCATTTCCGCCATGGAGAGCCCTGCGATCTGGCCGGCAAGGTCGAGCAGGGCGCACTCAAGCGCCGCCTTGGCCTCGGCGTGTCCCACGAGGACGGAGTCGGCGACATGCATCAGCCGTTCGACCTGCACCGGGTCCGCTCCCAGTACATGCGGCCGCAAGTAGGTGTGGAGAGCCGCCGCCGATCCTTCGACCGTCCCAGTGAAGACGGGCCACGGCGAAGCCTCGCCCCAGCCTGTCAGTCCGGTGTCGGTGGAAAGCTCCAGAAGGGCTGCATTGATTCCCGACACGTCGCCTGAACCATGGGAGTGCGTCGCCTTGGCGGGAACGTGCACCACGTGGACCAGGAACCCTTCGATGCGGTGCTCGGCGACGGCCATCAGGCAATCCACTCGCTGACTGGTGCGCGGGCGTCCTGAAGCGGCTGGCTGATCACGTCAACCAGCGTGGGTCCCGGGTGATCAACCGCCTGGCGCAACGTGGCTTCAAGCGAATCCGGATCGTCGGCGCGAAAGGCGGTGACCCCGAACGCCTCCGCAACCGCGCGATGGTCGGTGCGGTCGAAATCGACCGAGAAGTAACGTTCTCCGAACGCGGTCTTCTGGCCGGCCTTGATCCAGCAATAGGACGAGTTGGAGAACACGATGAAGGTCACCGGCAGCCCTAGGCGCGTGACGGTCTCAAGTTCGCCGCAGGTGAAGCCGAAGCTGCCGTCTCCCATGAGGCTGACCACCTTTTGCCCGGGTGCGCCGACAGCGGCCCCGACGGCCGCCGAGAGCGCGTAGCCGAGAGCGCCGTGCGCCCGGTTGGAGAAGAGCCTGCGGCCTGACGTGTTCAATTCATAGTACGCCGAAATGTAAGGGCAGGGCGTGCCCGGATCGCCAACGACAAT
This sequence comes from Boseongicola sp., assembly GCA_028824715.1. Lineage (GTDB taxonomy): Bacteria > Pseudomonadota > Alphaproteobacteria > Rhodobacterales > Rhodobacteraceae > JAJEFO01. Next base: position 56,529 of record JAPPCV010000157.1, read on the forward strand.
GGCGTTGTCATCGAGAATCCGCCGCAGCGTCGCTACTGTCCGTTCCGGCAGGATTGGCGTGCCAGTGCATTCTGCCAGTTCGTGAAACTTCTTCCACTTCCGGTTCTTTGGACCCGCAATGGCCGCGGCACCGCCGAAGCCCTGCACGACCGCACGCTCGGCGAGTGCCGAATTCAGCGCAGCGAGGGCGAGGCGCGCGTCCGACACCACCGCCACTTCCGTCTTGTACGAGGCGCCAATCACTTCAGGGTCGCTGTCGATATGGAGGATCCGAGTCCCTTTTGCGGGATGGCGCCAGAGCTCGGTGGTCACGGACCCGGCCCTGCATCCTGCGAAGAGCACCAGGTCGGCACTCTCGACCACTTCGCGGGTCTCGGGAACGCCGCCGTTCGAACCGACGACCCCGATGCAGTTCGGGTGGGTCTCGGGAAGCGCGCCTTGACCACTGATGGTTGTGGCAACCGCGATGTCTAGAGCTTCGACGAACGCCCGCAGCTCTTTCTCACCACGCGCCAGAACCACGCCGCCCCCGCATATGATCAGCGGAAAGCGAGCGGAAAGCAGCGCGTCAAGGCAGGCATCGGTGGCCGCCGTGTCGGGGCCACTTGGAAATGCCGGAAACGTGGCATGCGCGGAATCCGACCAAATGTCCTCGGGGTTGGCCTCTCCACGCTGAACGTCGATTGGAAACCCGAGATGTGCGGTGCCAGGACGTCCGGTGGTCATCTTTCGGAAGGCCGTGCGAACCGCGTCGGGAACCTGGTCGGCGTGCTGGATCACTTGGTTGAACTTGGTCAGCGGCCGCATGAGCCCTTCCTGGTCGAGCTCGGTCAACGGATAGTGGCCCTTTGCCCGGGTGCTTACATCGGAAGTGATGGAGAGGATCGGTATGGAACTCTCGTTGGCTTCCACGAGGCCTGGCAGGATATAGGTCGCGCCGCCTCCCGAAGGACCTTCGCAGATTCCGGGTCGCCCTGTGACTCGCGCATAACCGTCGGCCATGTAGGCCGCCGAGCGTTCGTCGCGCGTCAGAACATGTGATATCCCGTGGTCAAGACGGTAAAGGGCGTCATAGAAAGGCAGCGTCGTATCCCCGCAGAGCCCGAACACGTGCCGGACGCCGTGGCTTTCGAGCATCCGCACCATGGCTTCCGCACCGTTCAGGGCATTCCTGGGTTCACTCGTCATGAATTCCTGTCCCTCCGAATCCTGACGGCATCACACGCCGGAACCGAGCGGCACGCAAGATGCCATTGACGGACGTCATTGGGCGTTCCTTGCTGCACGACTCGGCAGGTGACCGGGCCTTCTTTCTCTGGACAAGATCATCCTGCAAGCTTGGCCGCTTGCGGAGACGAGATATCGACCCCTGCGACCATTTCGCGCAAGCGCTCCCTGTCCTTCGCCAGTCATCAACTTGTCGGGTTCGCGGACGGAACCGGGCGGTTCCATTCATGGCTCCGCGACTCCGCAGGTCCCGCGTGCAGTTCCATTCTGGACGTCGGACAGGAAACGCTCGCGGACAGCATTGATTCAGCAGACGCGGGTGCCTGAAGCCTTGGTGCCCTTTGCCGCAGGAATTCCCGGCGCTGCCGATCAAGAAGTCACGCAATTCGATTTCGGTGACTGTTCGATTCAAGCGTTGCCAGTCCTGAACGTGGTAAAATGGACATCACTGCCGAGCCTTCTGGCGCGACGATTCGCCTGAAATCGGCAGAGGCCGGTGTACAAGGGTCAGGCTTGCGCGGCAAAGTCCGGTTCGCGGGCGCATTGCCAATACGAGCGTTGCGCGGCAGGCTGCATGTCGGTGCACAAGCCGATGAGCCTGGCTTCGGGTCGGCCTGGCGGAAAGGGCGGAGCCCGGCAACACGGGAGCGGGACCATGAAAATCGCGGTCGTCTACAACCGAAGCAGCAAGAACGTCATCAACCTGTTCGGCATGCCGAACAGGGAGCGCATCGGTCTCAAGACGATCCGCCGGCTCGTCGACGCCCTGAAGAAGGGCGGCCACCAGGTGATCTCGCTGGAGGCGGACAAGGACCTTGTCGAGCGGCTCGGGGACTTCATGCCAAAGGTCGTCCTGGGCGAACGGCCGGGCATGGTGTTCAACGTCTCCTATGGGCTTCAGGGTCAGGCCCGCTACACGCACGTGCCGAGCATTCTGGAAATGGTCGGCATCCCCTATGTCGGGTCCGGTCCACTCGGCCACTCTCTGGCCCTCGACAAGGTCGTCACCAAGATGCTGCTGCGACAGCGCGACATCCCGACCCCCGACTTTGCCGTGCTCGACACGCCGGACGCCGAACTGCCGCCCGACCTGACCTACCCGATGATCGTGAAGCCGAAGAACGAAGCCGTGTCCTTCGGCCTCAAGATCGTCGACGACGAGGCTGAGCTGCGCGAAGCGTCGGCAGTCATCTACAGCGAGTTCCGCCAGCCGGTGCTCGCCGAGCAGTACATCGAGGGCCGGGAAATCAACGTCGGTGTCCTCGGCAACGACCCGGTGGAGGCGTTCCAGCCGGTCCTGCTCGACTTCGGCGACGGCGCCCAGATCTACACCTACGAGGACAAAACGGGCCGCAGCGGCCGGCAGATCCGCCCGGTCTGCCCGGCGCCGATCGGCGACGAACTGACAGAGAAGGCGCGGGACATCGCGATCCGGACCTTCGGAGTGCTCGGCCTGAACGACTGTGCCCGCATCGACATGCGACTCGACGACACCGGACAGCTCTACGTCCTGGAAGCCAACTCGCTGCCGAGCCTGGGCGAGCACGGCTCCTACCTCGTCGGCGCCGATCATGCCGGCCTCGATTTCATCGGCTTCGTCAACCGGCTGGTTGACGTCGCCACCGCCCGCTACTTCGGCGTGCCGAGCGTGACGGCGCTGGAACGGGGCGCGACGGATGTCGATAGCCAGATCCTGCTCTACGTCACGCAGAACCGGGAGCGGATCGAACGGCGCTTGCGCGACTGGGTGCAGCTGTCGAGCAGCACGGACGACCCGGTCGGGATCGAACAGGCAGTCGGCAAGGCCGGGCGAATGCTCGAAGGACTCGGGATGAAACCCGTCCGGGAGCTGACCGACGGCCCCGAGGTCTGGACCTGGCAGACGTCTGCGGGGCTGGACGGCGGCACGTTGCTGATCGCGCACCTGGACACGCCCGTGGACACGCAGGTCGCCAGGCAGCCCTATCGGCGGGACCCGGAGTGGGTCTACGGCGAGGGCGTCGGCACGTCGCGCGCACCCGTGGTCATTCTTGAATTTGCGCTCCGGGCGATGCGCCGGATCCGCAGGCTGGGCCGGACGCCACTGGGCGTGCTGCTCTATACCGACGAGGGCCGAGGCGCCTTCCATAGCGCCGAGCTGATCCGCGAGGCGACGTCGCGGGCAAGTCGCACCATCGTCCTCAGCCCGGTTCAGTCCGCCGGCGATTTCGTGACCAGCCGTCGCGGTTCGCGGCGCTACCGCCTGACCGTGGAAGGCGATGCGCTGAATCCGGGCAAGCGCACGCGCCGGGTTCCGGTGCTGCGCTGGACGTGGAACCGGCTCGATGAAATGATCGAATTGACATCCGCGAAAGCGAGGCTTGCGGTCGAGGTGCTGGACATCGATTCGGAGCGCAATCCGATGATGACGCCCCATCGGGTCACCGCCGAGGTCGTCGTCGCCTATTTTGCCGCCACCGACGCCGAGAAGGTCGAACGGAGGATGCGCGACATCCTGGGCAGGCGCGGCCGGCGCTGGAAGCTGACCCAGCTGTCGGACCGACCGCCGATGAAGGAACGCGCCGCCGGCCTGCGGCTTGCGAGAGCTTTCGAAGAGGTGGCGGGCAAGCTCGAACTGGCTGCGGGACGCCATGCGTCGGTTTGGCCGTCGGTTGCCGGCCTCGTTCCCGCACGGGTCGCCGCAATCTGCGGTCTCGGCCCGGTTTGCCGCGACCGCGGCACATCCCGGGAAGCGGTGCAGAGGGTCAGCCTGGTCCAGAGGGCCCTGTTGCTGGCGACATTCCTGAGCAGGCCTCGTCCGGCGAAGTCAAAATGAGAGACGGTTCCGGAGACCGCGTGGGTGCCGTGCGGCGCGGCGGGAGCGGCGCCGGCCGGCGGGCGCAGGCGGAGAGGGACGTGGAACCGCAACGGATCGCCGTCTCTCGGAAGGGCATGGTCTCGACCCAGCATCATTGCGCGACCCGGGCGGGCGTCCGGATGCTGGAGGAAGGTGGCAACGCGGTCGACGCCGCCGTCGCCGCGGCGCTTGCGCTGGGCGTCTGCGAGCCCGCGGCCTCTGGAATCGGCGGCCAGGCCATGATGCTCGTCCATCTGACCGAGCCGAGGCGCACCTTCGCCCTGGACGGCTCGTCCCGGGCGCCGTACCGGGCGGTTTCCGAAGTGTTTTCCGATCGCCGGAGCGAGGTCCGGCGGGGCTATCGCGCTGCGACGGTGCCAAGCACCCTGGCGACCTACCATTACGTGCTCAGCAGCTACGGCCGGCTCGGATGGTCAACGGTATTCGAACCCGCCATCGAACTGGCGCGGGACGGCTACCCGGTCAGCACGCTGCAACATTCGCTGACCCGGCGCGAGCGCCGGCGACTGCTGGAGGGCACGGCAGCGCCGTTCTTTCTCGACGAAGGCAGGGCGCTCCGTCCAGGGCGAACTTTCCGGCAGCCGACGCTGGCGGTGACGCTCGACCGCATCGCTCGCCAGGGAATGGAAGAGTTCTACCTGGGCGAAACGGCCGAGATGATCCACCGGGACATGGAGGCGAATGACGGGCTGATCCGGAAGGACGACCTGGCCCAGATTCCTCACCCGATCGAGCGGCGTCCGCTGACCGGCCGTTTCGACGCAGGCCGGCTGTTTACCATGCCGCCTCCCGGCGCCGGGCGGACGCTGGTCGAAATGCTGAACGTCTACCAGAACCTGTCCGGCCGCGCCGCCGATCCGGACACGCCGCTCGGCGCCGTGTTCCTTGCGGAGACGATCCGCAGGGCCTCCCTCGACCGGCAGGACCGGCCCTACGACCCGAATTTCTATTCCCAGGTGTCGAGCCGCGAAATGGTCGGCACCGAATACGCCAAGCGCGTTGCACGACAGATCGGCAGGCGGATCCAGACCCGCGGCGAGACAACGCACCTGAGCGTCATGGACGAGGCCGGCAACGTTGTTGCCCTGACCCAGTCGATCGAGAACGTCTACGGCTCCTGCTGCGCCACGCCCGGACTTGGTTTCCTCTACAACAACTACATGAACGCCTTCGAGTTCAGCGACCCCTCCCACCCCTACTACATGAGGCCAAATGCCGTACCGTGGGCCAGCGTTGCTCCGACCGTGATATTCCGCGGTCGCAAGCCTTGGATCGCCATCGGATCGCCGGGCAGCGAACGGATCGCGCCGTCGATCCTGCAGGTTCTGCTCAGGATGCGGCATTCCTCGCCCTTTGCCGCCGTCGAGGCGCCGCGCATTCACTGTTCGCTCGACGGCAAGGTTTCGCTGGAAGCGTCCCGGATACGCGACGACGTGCCGTCGAGGCTCCTCAGGCACGGGTTCGAGGTCGTCCTCCGTGAAGCCTTCAGCTTCTACATGGGATGCGTCCAGATGGTGGTTCGCGACCACAGGTCCGGACAATTGACCGGAGTCGCCGATCCGCGCAGGGACGGAGCCGCCTGCGGGCCGACGAGGTGACCCTGCCGTTCCTGCTGTCCGTGCCCCATGCCGGGCTGACGGTTCCACCCGAGGTAGCTCCTTGCTGCGCGCTCACGCCGCCCGAGATCGCGGTCGACGGCGACGAAGGCGCGGTGGAAATCTATCTGGGCATGAAGCCGCTCGTCGCGGCATTTCACGCGACGGACATCGCCCGCGCCTTCGTCGACATGAACCGTTCCGAGGACGACCGGAGCCGCGACGGCGCCATCAAGACCCATACGTGCTGGAATGTTCCCGTCTACCGCACGCCCCTGTCCGACGACGTCGCCGAGCGGCTGATCGAGCGTTACCACCGTCCCTATCACCGTCGGCTCGCCGAATTGGCCGCAGGGAATGCTGCTCGTTTCGCCATCGACTGCCACACGATGGCTGCGACGGGGCCGCCGGTGGGACCGGACCCAGGCAAGGAGCGGCCGTGGATTTGCCTTGGCTACGGTGACGGAACCTGTCCGCAGGACTGGATCACGGCGCTGAAGTCCTGCTTCGAGGAACTGATCGGCCGGAACGTGACGATCAACGATCCGTTCAGCGGCGGATACATCACGCGCCACCATTCGACGGAAATGCCCTGGCTGCAGCTCGAGTTGTCGAGGGCGCCGTTCCTTTCCGACCCGGAAAAGGGCCGGATCGTCCGCGCGGCCCTGGCGGCTCTGGCTGAACGGATTTGAGACATCTAACGTGCCGAAGCCAGGACCGGGCGGACGAGCTGATGACGTAGGGCGAGCAGGCGCCGTTCCCGACAACGATCAACAGAAAGGACACACGAACGATGAACATACTCCTCTCAACCCCCGACGGGAAACAGGCTCCAGGCAAAGCCTGGCAAGCACGGGCTCTGCTGACATGCCTTTCCGTGCTTTCGTGCGCACCGGCGTCCTTCGCTCAGACCGCCGCCGGAACGGCGGAAAGCGCGGGCGGCGACCCGCTGCGATGGACCGGGATCGCGGGGCTGCGCCTGCTCGAACTTGACCCATGGCAATGGCTCACTCTCGCGACATTGCTCGCACTTGCGTGGCTTGCCAGCGCACTCGCCGTCCGGACTGCCTTTCGCGTGCTGAGATCCCTTGCCGATCGCAGCACGACCGCTTGGAACAGGTCCTTGCTTGACCGGGTCGTCGCACCGACCCGGCTTGCGGCAACGGTGGCCGTCTTCTATGGCGGCGCGTTCACGCTTCAACTGCCGGAGCACGCGGCCGCGGTGCTCTCGGTCGTCTGTAAGGTCCTGATCTTCGTGTCGGTTGCATGGCTGCTTTCCCGCCTGGTCGACCTGGCATCGGGTTACGTCGAGTCCCGGCTGGCCGCCAGCAAGAACGCCGCGACCGCCACGCTCGTCCCGCTTGGCCGCAGGGCTGCAAAGGCGTTCATAGGCATTCTGGCGGTCCTGAGCGTGCTGCAGAACCTCGGTTTCAACATCGGGGGACTGCTGGCCGGTCTCGGGATCGGAGGCCTTGCAGTCGCCCTTGCGGCACAGAAGACGCTCGAGAACCTCTTCGGAGGATTCGTCCTGGTGGCCGATCGCCCGGTCAGGATCGGCGAGTTCTGCCGTGCCGGAGACCATCTCGGAACGGTCGAGGACATAGGCATTCGGTCCACAAGAATCAGGACGCTTGACCGCACGCTCGTGACCGTCCCGAACGCCGAGCTGTCGACGATACGGATCGAGAACTACGGCGTACGTGACATGCTGCGTCTCCACACCGTGCTCCAGGTGGGGTACGACACCTCTCCGGACCAGATGCGATACCTTCTCGTCGAGCTTCGGCGCATGCTGTATGCGCATCCAAAGACCCTGCCGGATCCATGCCGGGTCCGGTTCGTGAATTTTGGCGCACATTCGCTCGACATAGAGGTTTTCGTGTTCATTGCGTCCACGGACTGGAACGAGTTCACCGGCATTCGCGAGGACATCTACCTGCGAATCATCGACATCGTTGCGGAGAGCGGCGCCTGTTTCGCGTATCCGTCGCAGACGCTCTACCTTGGACGTGATCCGGGCCGCGACGAGGAGCGCACGGCTTCGGCCGAAGCGACCGTGGGTGAATGGCGTGCGGCCGGAAGCCTCCCGTTGCCGGAGTTTCCCGACAACATGATAGCGGAAGTCACCGGGACCTTGGAATACCCGATGCCGGGAACATCGGGCGCGGCTCGTGCCGGAGCCCCGTAGCCTCCGGTTCCAGGTCTCGCACAGCTCGGCCCAAGTGTTGAGCGACCGGCCCCTGGTTCGGCATTTCCTCGTCCACTTGCAGGCCAGGCAGGGGAAGGCCGCATGGCCCGGAACGGGACCGCTCAGGAGCGGAAACCCACCATACTTCGGCCAAGCTTGGCAAAGTGCAAAACAAAAGGCGGACCTTGCCCAGGTCTTCAGGAGATTCAAAAGCAAGTCTGCTGCGGTTGACTACGTCTCCGCTTGGTCCATAAGAGCTGCTGAATGCAATGAGAGAGGCTTATCCCCTTGGCACAGGTGGCTCCGCATTTTGTGCCTGAGTGGGTTGACGTCACGCCTTGTTCGCTTTATGTTCCAGTCATGCGCAGCCGACTGGAAGACGACCGCCCGATGTCCCGCCAACAGTTCGAGGAGCTCTTCCCGGACGACGGGGCCTGCGCCCGCCACCTGGCGGAGCCGCGCTGGGGCGACGGCTTCGCGTGCACGGCCTGCCGCGGCACGAAGGGCTGGGACTCTGCGGTGGACAAGATCCGGGACGGGACGATCACCCGATTCCTGTCTGATCCCGCCACGGCGGAACTCGTTGAAAGGAAAGATCGTCAGCGCTCAAAGGAAAAAGCGGTAAACTGAAGGAACGCGCGCTCATGCCTGCCCGGTCATTGAAGAAAACTCCACTCGCCACCTACAGAGACGTGCTCGACGCACCGCCCGGAATGGTCGCCGAAATCATCGAGGGAACGCTCCACACGCATCCTCGACCCGCGATGCGGCACGCTTATGCAGGGTCGTCTCTGGGATATGACCTGTCGGGCCCGTTTCAGTTCGGCCGCGGCGGACCCGGTGGCTGGTGGATCATCGACGAACCTGAGCTGCATCTGGGCAGCGAGATCGTGGTGCCCGATCTGGCAGGGTGGCGGCGGGAGACGATGCCAGAGTACCCTGATGCCGCGTACTGCACGATCGCTCCCGACTGGGTCTGCGAGGTGCTTTCTCCGACAACGCGCAAGTTCGACCTCTACGAGAAGCGGCCATTCTATGCCAGCGAGAATGTCGGACATCTCTGGCTTGTCGATCCGGTCGAACGGGAACTCGAAGCTTTCGAGCTTAGGGACGGCCAATGGCTGCTGATTGCCGCCCTGAAGGAGGACGACCAGGTGAGCGTGCGGCCGTTTGAAGCCATCACCTTCGGTCTGGCGGACCTGTGGCCGGAGACATCGGATTGAGAGACGCTGTCAAGGAGCACGTTCATGGCCACTTGCCCGTTCAATCGAAGGACGGATGCTCACGTCCAGGCTCGCGCGCAGGCAACTCCAGATCCACACCGTTGTTCGGCCCGAAGTGTGAACGGATGATGCTCACGAGGTTCCGGGAACTCGGTCTTCGGCCAACCGCATTCCGCAGGATCTGCCGTGCCTCCTCTTCCATGGATCGTCCACGGTCCGCCGCCCGAACCCGGAGGCGAGTCTTTACATCGTCGTCCAGATTCCGAATCGTGATGCTTGCCATGTGCTTGCGTTCCACTCTTTTCCGGGCAATCGGCCATTCGCGATTGCGGTGCAATCAAAGTGCCGAACCGCGGGTGCAACGTCAATGCAGTCGTCCCTTGGGGGCGTAGCCCGACTTCCGCAACTCGCGGGTCACGAGGCCCGTAACTCCTTGATATTCCAGAACCCGACCCCCAAAGATCGGCACGACACGGTGCTCGATGGGCAGCGGGCGGCTCGCCGGCACGAAGAGTGTCGCGGCGCGCCTTTTGCCAAGGCACGAACCTGGGCAGGGAATTTGCCGCGGCGACCCCCAGATCAAGGGTGTAGGTCGGCACTACACGCAATTTCACGAGGTCGGGCCCTTGAAAACAAGACGCTCTCCGCACCGAATCACGTCAATTCAGTCAAGAAGCACGACGAGTTTCGGAAGTCGGGCTAGGACGCGTTCACTTGGATTGCAAGGACAAGCCAGCAAGCGCATTCGACGACTTTCTGGGTCGCGCCGAGCACGTCGCCAGTCTGGCCGTCGACCTGCCGTTTCGCGAGCAGGAGCATGAACACCGCAATCAAGGCGGACGCGAGAATGAGCGCTGGCACCGTCGCGAGCGCGGCACAGGCGGCAAATGCGATCGCAAGCCAGAATCGCCAGCCCAAGGTCAGCACCGCGGCATGCCCGAGTCCGGCCGAGCGGGCGGGCCGCAGAAGTGCCATGGGAATGACCATTGCGGCACGGCTGCAGGCGCCGATGGCCGCGAACCAGGCAAGCGTGCGCATGTCTGCCGGCGCGGTTGCCATGGAAACGGCCGTAAGGCCGAATGCAGCAATCAACGCGACCACGCCGAAGCTGCCAACCTGGCTGTCGCGCATGATCCGGAGCTTGTCGTCCCGCGACGTGCCGCCGCCGAACCCGTCGGCCACGTCGGCAAGCCCGTCTTCGTGAAGTGCACCGGTTGCCAGAATCGCCGCGATCATCGCGAGAATTGCCGATGGCAGGCTAGGGAGCGCCAGGACCGCGGCAAGATAGACCGACCCGGAGACAAGCCCGACGACGATGCCGACCAGCGGGAAGGCCCATGCGGCGTTTCCGATCGCGACTTGCGCGCCAGGTTCCGGCCTGCACGGCAATCGGGTCAGGAAGGCGAATGCAAGCCTGACCTCAAGCCATCTTGCCCGGGCCATGTTCACGCCTCGGCCACCCCAGCCTCCGAGAAAGTCGCCATTCCGTTGTGGCAGGCCAGCGCGCCCCTGAGAATGCCGAGAGCCAATGCCGCCCCCGTTCCCTCCCCGAGCCTCATGGAGAAGTCGAGGACCGGGTCCTTCCCGAGGGCGTCAACCAGCTTGCGGTGCCCGGGTTCGGAGCTGCGATGCCCGATCAGGCAATGGGCCAGCAGTTCCGGG
>JAPPCV010000168.1 GCA_028824715.1 Boseongicola sp.
GAGCCTTTGACACCCGCTCCCGCAACGACTAACGTCCCCTTCCATGAAACAGGCAAGCCATATCGCACATTCGATCGCCGATCGTTTCGGCCTGCTTCTTCTCCTTAGCCGCCTCTGAGCGCGCCTTTCGGCGCGACCGCTCAGAGGATGTCCTCGCGCCGGGAAACAGACTAGGGAGACAATCTTGCAAACGACAAATCTGGCGAAGGGGCCCTCAAGCGCCACGCCCCGCATCAAGGCCATGGCGACATCAAGGTGGCCCGTGCGCGCGATGCCGCCAGGTCCTGCAAGCAGGGGGCCAGAGCGACGGGGGCCCTGGCGATACGGGCCAGCACCCAGCGACATGCCAGCAATTCGAGGACAGGAAGATGGCTGACGGCGAACACGTACTGATTTTCGACACCACGTTGCGGGACGGAGAGCAAAGCCCCGGCGCAACCATGAGCCATACTGAAAAGCTCGAAATCGCCGAACTACTTGACGAGATGGCCGTGGACATCATCGAGGCAGGGTTTCCGATTGCCTCGGAGGGGGATTTCGAGGCCGTGAGCGAGATTTCCAGGCTTGCGAAAAGCGCAGTGATCTGCGGGCTGGCGCGGGCGAATTTCCAGGACATCGACCGCTGCTGGGAGGCCGTGCGGAAGGCCAGACGGCCGCGAATTCACACCTTCATCGGCACGTCCCCGCTGCATCGCGACATCCCGAAGCTTTCGAAGGACGAGATGGCGAAACGAATCCACGATACCGTGACCCATGCGCGCAACCTCTGCGACAATGTCCAGTGGTCGCCGATGGACGCAACGCGGACCGAATGGGACTATCTCGCGCGTGTCGTCGAGATCGCGATCAAGGCAGGTGCCACAACGATCAACATACCTGACACGGTCGGCTACACGGCACCGCGCGAGAGCGCCGGATTGATCAAGCGCCTGATTCAGGAAGTCCCTGGGGCAGACGAAGTCGTTTTCGCGACCCACTGCCACAATGACCTTGGCATGGCGACGGCGAACGCCCTGGCTGCGGTCGAAGGTGGCGCACGGCAGATCGAATGCACGATCAACGGGCTAGGCGAGCGTGCCGGCAACACCGCCCTCGAGGAAGTCGTGATGGCGATGCGCGTGCGCAGCGACATCATGCCCTTCAAGACCGGCGTCGACACCACGAAGCTGATCCATGTTTCGCGGCGCGTGGCAACCGTGTCCGGCTTTGCCGTGCAGTACAACAAGGCCATCGTCGGCAAGAATGCATTCGCCCACGAGAGCGGCATTCACCAGGACGGAATGCTGAAGAACGCCAAGACGTTCGAGATCATGCGCCCGGAGGATGTCGGGCTCTCGGAAACCAGCATCGTGATGGGCAAGCATTCGGGCCGCGCGGCGCTGAGATCAAAGTTGAGGGAACTGGGCTTTGATCCCGGGGACAATCAGCTGAATGACATTTTCGTTCGCTTCAAGGCACTCGCCGACCGCAAGAAGGAAGTCTTCGATGATGACCTTGTCGCACTGATCAGGGACCAGGAGACTGGCGAAGTGAATGACCGAATCAAGGTCAAGTTTCTTCGAGTCATTTGCGGGACCGAAGCGCCACAATCCGCCGACCTGATTCTCGAAATCGACGGTGAGGAGACGCGGGGCACTGCCCAAGGCGACGGGCCGGTCGACGCGACGTTCAACGCGGTAAAGAAGCTCTTTCCCCACAAGGCGCGGCTCCAGCTCTATCAGGTGCAGGCAGTGACGGAAGGCACGGACGCCCAGGCAACCGTCAGCGTGAGAATGGAAGAGGACGGCCTGATCGCCACCGGCCAGTCCGCGGACACGGACACTGTCGTGGCAAGTGCAAAGGCATATGTGAACGCGCTCAACCGGCTCCTGGTCCGGCGGCAGAGGGCCGGCCCCGATGCGGATGTGAAGCAAGTGTCGTACCGGGTCACTGGATGACGCCCCTGGACGAGACGCTTCAGGAAGAGGCTTGCCTAGCTCCACGGTCTGCGGCGCCCGCCATCTGGCGCGCTTCAAGAAACTGAAGCGCATCCGTCATGAAGCGCGTTCGCACCGCGGCCATTTCCATCATGACCTCATGCCTTGCGCCCTCAATGACGCAGAGCCGCGCGGATGGCCATTTGACGTGCATCCTGCGAATGGCGCTCGTCGACACGACCCGCTCGTCGCTGCCCAAGGTGGTCAAGACCGGGAGTTCAGGCCGAGGCATCCGTGCAAGCCAGCGATGTTCGGCGATGGCGCTGCCGAGCCATCCGGTCGAAGGGCCGCCAAGCACCAGACCCGGCTCTTCCGCCAACTGACGCGCCATGTGTGCGAATGTCTCCCGGTCGCGAGTAAGCAGGTTCGAGTCAAATCCCGCCTCGGTGACATAGTTGCCGGGCCCGGAACCCGGGACATACCTGCGTTCAACGCCGAGAGGTCCCAGGAAGTGCGGCAGGAAGATGGCCACCGGCCAGATGAAGAACGGCATCCTAAATCCCCACATCGGGGCGGAGAACACGGCCTTCCTGACCGGCAATCCCTCGATCAGGGCCCTCAACCCGATGCAACCGCCCATGGAGTGGGCGACGAGGAACCAGGGTTCGGGCAGGCCGTCGGCTCGCGCCGTCGAGACCAGTTCGGCCACGTCCATCTGATAGTCCCGGAAGGATGCCACATGTCCGAGCCGCGCATCGTCGGTCAGCCGGTCCGAGAAGCCCTGCCCTCGCCAGTCGACCGTGGCGACCGCGTAGCCAGCCTCGTTCAGGTCACGCGCGACCCGGCCGTACTTTTCGGCATATTCTGTCCGTCCCGGAAACAGGAGAACTGAGCCTTTCGCCCCTTCGGCGGGCCACAGGACGACACGTATGCGGCGGCCGTCCCTGCAACGTCGCCAGAAGGCCCGAACGTCTTCGGGACCGTCGGCGAGGTCGGCACGAAACGGTGCACTATCCATGGTCAGGCCAGTGCCGGGACCAGCCTCATCGCAACGCCGATGTCTCCGTCGACCTTCAGCCTGCCGGACGCGAAGGCCACCGTTGGATCCAGGTCGCCTTCGAGAATGTCGCGAAACGTGCCGGAATCGGCAGTCATTGTCACTTCCGCCTCGTCGTCACTGGCTCGTGCACCTTCCTCGTCCAGCAAGATCGAGCCCTCGTCCTCGATTACGAACTTCGCCGTTCCATCAAATCCACCGTCCAGCTTGGAATTCAGCATCGTGACCGCCTCATCGACTACGTCGCTCATGGGTCTTTCCTCACTTCAATGTGTTGGGGCTCGAATCTGCCCGCCGATAGGTTAGGATCAACATATGCGCTTTATTCGCCAATACCTCAAACCCCTGGTCGCGACCGTCGCCACATGCTTCGCTCTGCTGTCGCCGGCATTTGCGGATGATGCGGAATTGGACGCGCTCTTCGAGAGCTTGCAGAGTGCAAGCCCTGAAGCCGTCCAGCAGATCGAAAAGCAGATATATCGTATCTGGTCGCAGTCGGGTTCGCCGGCAATGGACCTGCTGCTGGAGCGGGGGCGCAAGGCGCATGCAGAAGGCGACTTCGGGCTTGCAATCGAGCACTACTCCGCCTTGGTGGATCACGCACCGGAATTTGCCGAAGGATACAATGCACGGGCCACGGCGTACTTTCAGACTGGCCGGTTCGGCCAGTCGCTGGCCGACATCCAGCAGACCCTGATGCTCAACCCAAGGCATTTCGGGGCGATAAGCGGGCTGGCGGCCATTCTTGAGCAGATTGGCCGCCCGGAAGATGCGCTCGAGGCATTGCGCGCCGTCAAGGAACTGAGCCCGCACCGTGAAGGGCTCTCGGACGCGATCTTGCGCCTTGAACGAAGGGTCGAGGGCGAGGCCATATAGGCGCACTTTGCATCCGTCCGTTCCCTGGCAGTCGAAGCAGCCCACCGTTTCAATTCCTTCGGGAATGCTGCCTGTCCGGTCCGGGCACGCCTGGACTGGCCAGACCGGAAACGGCGGCTGTCGGTCATCAGGTGCCCTGACGCGAGCGAACAATCTCCTTGGTGCTGCCACTCTTCGCGGCCGCCTGAATGGCTTCAATCACCTCGATGTTGCGGAGGCCGTCCTCGACCGTAACCAGCGGTGGCTCGCCTGAAAGGATGACGTCGAGGAAATGCGTGAATTGACGAGCCATCGGATCCTCATGCGCCACGTCGATCCGCTCCTGCGAGATCGGTGACCACCAACCCTCCGGTCCGGCGTGGGTCCATACAGTGAGGTCCGGAACCGAAAGGGCGCCCGCGGTTCCGGCGATCTGGTAGCAGAACTGGTCCGTGTGAGGGTAGATCGGGTTTTCGCCGGCCGTCAGCTCCCAGCTCCATGGTGCCGACGTGGCATCGCAGACTGACGCGGTGCCAAGCGCCCCGGAGGCGAATTCGAAGATCATCGCGCCCGTATCCTCGACCTCACGGCCGCGCACATTGTGCGCACTCCTGGCCTGAACGGACGTGATCGGTCCGCAGAAATGCTGCAGCAGATCGATGTCATGAATCAGGTTTATGCAGATTGGCCCGCCCCCTGTCCTGACACGCCATTCGACATTGAAGTAGTCATCGTGCTTGTTCAGCCAGAACATGGCATGGACGGCAACCACGCGGCCGATGCGGCCGCCCTCGATCATGTCCCGCGCCAATTCGGCAATTGGCGAATGGCGACGATGGTGGCCGACCAGCACGGGCACTCCCGTCGCCCGAGCCGCCTGCACCAGCGATCGCGCCTCTGCGATGCCATCGGCCAACGGCTTTTCGACCAAGATCGGGATTTCGGCATCCAGGCAAGCCTTGGCCAGCGGCAGATGCAGGTGATTGGGGGCGGAGACAATGGCGCCATCCGGGCGCCGCGACCGCAGGTAATCGGCCAAGTCCGGATGCCATTCCGCGCCATGTCTCCCGGCGATGCGGCCCGCGTCCGGGTCGGGGTCGATGATCGCATCCAGCCGGGCGGTTCCGGACACGATCTCGGCATGCGCCCTTCCGACGAGGCCGGCACCGACCACGGCGATCCGGGTCTCTGATCTCTTCGCCAAGCTTGCCCTCCACCAGAAGAGGAATCCGTCCGGCCTGCCACCGGAAGCAGGTTCAACTTGAAATCCACGGCCGAACGACATGCAAGCCCGGTTTCTGCCCACCCGGATGTCGCCCGGGAGTTGGCCGTGCCGGAAGCGGGCGTGACACGCGGCTACGGGCGCCGCGGCGACACAGGGCGCAGACGGCGTCCCGAGGACGCGCGCTCCCAATTCACTGTACCCGCAGGGGATTGTTGAACTGCGCGACGGGTTCGCCGCGCCATCGCCATAGAGATACGCTGAAAGCTCGTCAGGCCTGGCAGTGACCTACTCTCCCACGCCTTAAGACGCAGTACCATCGGCGCTGCAGCACTTAACGGCCGAGTTCGGGATGGAATCGGGTGTTTTGCATGCGCTATGACCACCAAGCCAGAGGAACTTTCAGCATCCAAGTCAGGGGGCATGCTCCTGATTGAACCAGTCTGCTTCTGGATCAAGTCAAGCCTATCGGGCAATTAGTACCGGTCAGCTGAACGCATTGCTGCGCTTGCACATCCGGCCTATCGACGTGCTGGTCTTGCACGGCCCTCAGGGATACCTTGTTTCGAGGGGGGCTTCCCGCTTAGATGCCTTCAGCGGTTATCCTTTCCGATCATAGCTACCCTGCACTGCGGCTGGCGCCACAACAGGTCCACCAGTGGATCGTTCACCCCGGTCCTCTCGTACTAGGGGCAACTCCTCTCAAGTATCCTGCACCCACGGCAGATAGGGACCGAACTGTCTCACGACGTTCTAAACCCAGCTCACGTACCTCTTTAAACGGCGAACAGCCGTACCCTTGGGACCTGCTTCAGCCCCAGGATGAGATGAGCCGACATCGAGGTGCCAAACGGTGCCGTCGATATGGACTCTTGGGCACCATCAGCCTGTTATCCCCGGCGTACCTTTTATCCGTTGAGCGATGGCCCTTCCACGCGGGACCACCGGATCACTATGGCCGACTTTCGTCTCTGCTCGACCTGTCGGTCTCGCAGTCAGGCAGGCTTATGCCATTGCACTCCACAGCTGATTTCCGACCAGCTTGAGCCAACCTTCGCGCGCCTCCGTTACTCTTTGGGAGGCGACCGCCCCAGTCAAACTACCCGCCACAGAGGGTCCCGGATCCGGATCACGGACCGCGGTTAGACATCAAGCAGGCGAAGGGTGGTATCTCAAGGGTGGCTCCACGGGGACTGACGTCCCCGCTTCAAAGCCTACCACCTATCCTGCACATCGCATGCCTGATGCCAGTCTGAAGCTGTAGTAAAGGTGCACGGGGTCTTTCCGTCTAACCGCGGGAAGCCTGCATCTTGACAGGCAATTCAATTTCGCTGAGTCGATGTTGGAGACAGCGGGGAAGTCGTTACGCCATTCGTGCAGGTCGGAACTTACCCGACAAGGAATTTCGCTACCTTAGGACCGTTATAGTTACGGCCGCCGTTTACCGGGGCTTCGGTTCAAAGCTTGCACCTCTCCCCTTAACCTTCCGGCACCGGGCAGGCGTCAGACCCTATACGTCGTCTTGCGACTTCGCAGAGCCCTGTGTTTTTAGTAAACAGTCGCCACCCCCTGGTTTGTGCCCCCGGCCAATGGTTGCCCACTGACCGGGCCTCCTTCTCGCGAACTTACGGAGGCATTTTGCCGAGTTCCTTCAACATCGTTCTCTCAAGCGCCTTGGTATTCTCTACCAGTCCACCTGTGTCGGTTTGGGGTACGGTCTGATGGAGGGCTATTTCCAGGAACCGCTTGGCTGCCAACCCAATCCGATAAGGGCTGACAACTTCCACGATCCGTCACGTCCTCCTGGCCCAGGAATGTTAACCTGGTTCCCATCGACTACGCCTTTCGGCCTCGCCTTAGGGGCCGGCTTACCCTGCTCAGATTAGCTTTAAGCAGGAACCCTTGGACTTTCGGCGACAGGGTCTCTCACCCTGTTTGTCGCTACTCATGTCATCAGTCTCGCTAGTGATCTCTCCACCGGATGGCTCGCGCCCCGGCTTCACAGAAGACTCGGTTCCTCCAATCCGGGCGCACCCGGTCAGGAGGAAAGGAGTCATGTCACACTACGCTCCGCTACCGCAGCTTGCGCTGCCCTAAGCTTCGGCTCGTGGCTTGAGCCCCGTTACATCTTCGCCGCAGGACAACTTGATTAGACCAGTGAGCTGTTACGCTATCTTTAAAGGATGGCTGCTTCTAAGCCAACCTCCTGGTTGTCTTGGTCGTCCCACATGCTTTCCCACTTAGCCACGAATTGGGGGCCTTAGCTGTAGGTCAGGGTTGTTTCCCTTTCCACGACGGACGTTAGCACCCGCCGTGTGTCTGCCGACCAGTACTCCCCGGTATTCGGAGTTTGGTTAGGATCAGTAAGCCTGTGGGGCCCCATTACCCATCCAGTGCTCTACCCCCGGGGGTATTCAGTCGACGCTCTACCTAAATAGATTTCGCGGAGAACCAGCTATCTCCGAGTTTGATTGGCCTTTCACCCCTAGGCACAGCTCGTCCCGACCTTTTTCAACAGATGTGGGTTCGGCCCTTCAGCAAGTGTTACCTTGCCTTCAGCCTGGCCATGCCTAGATCACTCGGTTTCGGGTCTGATCCCACGAACTCGTTCGCCCTATTAAGACTCGCTTTCGCTACGCCTTCACCTAACGGCTTAAGCTTGCTCGCAAGACCAAGTCGATGACCCATTATACAAAAGGTACGCCGTCAGGACTCGAGGTCCCTCCGACTGCTTGTAGGCATCCGGTTTCAGGTACTGTTTCACTCCCCTCGTCGGGGTGCTTTTCACCTTTCCCTCACGGTACTGGTTCGCTATCGGTCAGTAAGGAGTACTTAGCCTTCGAGGGTGGTCCCCCGATCTTCAGACAGGATTTCACGTGTCCCGCCCTACTTAATGCGTCCTTTCATGCTTCCCATACGGGACTGTCACCCGCTATGGTCAAGCTTTCCAGCTTGTTCTGGTCACATTCAAGGCTCGGCTGGTCCCCGTTCGCTCGCCACTACTAGGGGAGTATCTGTTGATTTCCTTTCCTCCGGGTACTGAGATGTTTCAGTTCCCCGGGTTCGCTCTAAAAACCCTATGTGTTCAGGTCTTTAGTACCTGTTTCAGCCCGCTATCGAGAACCATGGGCTCTCAATAGCAAACTGTCAGGTGGGTTGCCCCATTCGGAGATCTCGGGATCAAGGCCTATTCTCGGCTCCCCCAAGCTTATCGCAGAGTATCACGTCCTTCATCGCCTCTTACTGCCAAGGCATCCACCAAACGCCCTTCTCGCGCTTGACTTGATCCAGAAGAAGACAGGCTTCTTCCGCAGGCCTCCGCCCGAAGACGGAAGCACGGATCAAGAGCATGCTATCCCGCCTGCCCGGACGAACGTCCGGACAAGCTTCACCGCCTGCGATGAGGCGGTGTGGTTAGTGTACTTGACTTGGATAGTGTCTTGCGCTGCAGGCCGGACCTGCCGACCTTCCCCCACCGGGGAAGATGCGCACGACACTGATGTGTATCTCTATGCACGATGTCAATTCATCCAGGACTGGATGGCAAAGCCGTCAGCTTTGCGATCAAGTCCGTGAAACCGCTTGGTGGAGCGTATCGGGATCGAACCGATGACCCCCTGCTTGCAAAGCAGGTGCTCTCCCAGCTGAGCTAACGCCCCCCAGACCAAGGGATGGTGGGTCGAGGAGGACTTGAACCTCCGACCTCACGCTTATCAGGCGTGCGCTCTAACCACCTGAGCTACCGACCCCAACACGGGCGGCGACCCGTTTTTTTGATCCTGAAGAGATATGAGGACGGCCCGGACCGAGTCTTGTCCCGAAGGACTGCCAAGTTGATCCACGAACCCCGGACAGGTCCGGGGCTGCCAGGATCTTCCTTAGAAAGGAGGTGATCCAGCCGCAGGTTCCCCTACGGCTACCTTGTTACGA
>JAPPCV010000135.1 GCA_028824715.1 Boseongicola sp.
TTGTTTTCCAACAGCGAATCACGCAGTCACGAAAAAGCCAAGGGGGACTCTTCAGAGAACTCCTTCAAACGCGATTGCCCTGGGACCAATGGCGCGGCATCTTGACAAGACATCCCGCGTCCGTCACATGCTCTCTCGGCGGGGTCGTAGCTCAGTCGGGAGAGCGCGTCGTTCGCAATGACGAGGTCAGGGGTTCGATTCCCCTCGGCTCCACCAGCCACTGAATGCAGCCTCCACGATTGTCGAGAAGGCGACATGCAGGAAACTGCACGAAGTGCGGCTCATTTCCAGCCGTCGCAACGTGCAGCGGGCGAGATTCGCTTGTGGCGAGCGCGCATGGTCCCGGCAGATCCCGACCCGTCTTTGCCGGCCTTCGCTCAGAGCAGCCGTTCATACAGCGCCCTGGTGTTGGATTCCGTCATCTCAACGGGATTGCCGCCCGTTGACGGGTCACGAAGGGCGTCGGCCACGAGCCGGTCGATATCGGGGTTTCTTACGCCCAGGTCGGCGAGGGTCTTCGGTATGCCAAGGCGTTCGTTCAACGTGTCAACGAAAGCCCGGAACCCGTCGAAGCCACCGTCAATTCCTAGATAGGCGGCGACCCGATCAAAGCGGGTCCGAATGGCCTCCGCGTTGAATTCCAGAACTGCCGGCAAGAAGACGGCGTTCGTGGTGCCGTGATGCGTGCCATGATGCGCGCCAATCGGATGGGAAAGCGCGTGAACCGCTCCCAGTCCTTTTTGGAAGGCGCTCGCCCCCATTGCGGCAGCGCTCATCATCTGCGCGCGGGCCTCGATGTCGAAGCCGTCGTCATGCGCCCGCGGCAGGTACTCCTTCACCAGCCGCATGCCTTCGAGTGCAATTCCTTGGCAGAGCGGGTGGTAGTGAGGGCTCGAGAACGCTTCAACGCAATGTGCAAAGGCGTCAAGCCCGGTGCCGGCCGTGATGGCCTTCGGCAGACCGATGGTGAGTTCGGGATCGCATATGACCGCAGAAGGGAGCATCTTCGGATGAAAGATGATCTTCTTCTCATTCGTGGCTGAGTTGGTGATGACGCTTGCGCGCCCGACTTCCGACCCGGTGCCCGCAGTCGTAGGCACCGCGACGATGGGGTGGATGCCGGCCGGGTCGGCCCGGGTCCACCAGTCGCCGACGTCCTCGAAGTCCCAGACCGGGCGTGACTGACCGGCCATGAAGGCGAGCGTCTTGCCCAGGTCAAGGCCGGATCCGCCGCCGAACGCCACGACGCCGTCGAACCCGCCGTCCCGGAAGAGCCGCAATCCGTCCTCGAGATTGCGCTCGCTCGGATTCGGATCGACGGCGGCAAAGAGCGCGCGTCCCAGCCCCGCGTCTTGCAGAAGATCAAGTGTTCCGCCGGTGATCGCCATTTCCTCGAGGCCTCGGTCGGTGACCAGAAGAGGCTTCTTGATGCCGACGCCTATGCAGGCCTCGCCGATTTCGGAGATTCGTCCCACACCGAAGCGGACGGGTGCTGGAAAGGACCAGTTGCCGGTGAGTTTCATCAATTGACTCCAGTCAGGTGGCAGAACTTTGACCGGGTCAATGCGCAAAGTGCAAGCCCTGACAGGCTTGCGTCACGACCGGCGCCCTTCCAGCCGGTCCAGCAGAGCGCTGGATCAGGAATTCGCGTCGGTTCATCGACATGGAAGTCACACTTGCACGGTCGTCGGTGCATTCGGCCGATTGTTCATGAATCAACTCTCTGGCCGCAAGCTGGTTTCTCCGGCAACTCGCCGAGGCGCCGTCTTGAACACGGCGACCCGGCCTCGGCAAGGCGGAACTTGGAGCCGGGACGGACGGAACGCTCGCACTCCGCAATGTCAATACGCGCCCAAGTCGCCTTCCGAGGCGGTTGTGCCGCTCAACCTGCGGAAGGCGTCGACCGAGGCACTGGCCGCCGAAGCAAGGTACCGCACGTCGCCCAGAATGGTGACCATGTCGTAACCCCACTCGATCCCGCGCATCGCGTAGTCGGGCGATCCGCAATGAAGCGCTGCATGTATGCCTGCATTCCTCGCTGCTTCGGCAATCTTCTTCTGCACGTCAATCATTTCCGGCTCTTCCCGGTCGAATCCGGGCGGCAGGCGACCGCCCGAGACGCCAAGCGTCAGGTCAATCGGTCCGACATACAGCCCGTCGAGCCCGGGCGTTGCGGCGATCTCGTTGAGATTCCTGACGCCGTCGGCGGTCTCGATCATGGCGATTGCCAGGATTTCCTCGTTCGCTGCCTCAATCGAGTAGCCTGGGCAGGCGAATGCGGCACGGGTTGGACCGAAGCTTCGCTGTCCCTTGGGCGGGTATCTGAGAAAGCTGACGAATTCGGTCGCTTCCTCTCGCGAATTGATCATCGGGCAGATTATGCCCATCGCACCCGCATCAAGGTACTTCATGATTACGCCGGGTTCGCGCCAGGGCACTCGTGCCAGCAGCGTCTTGCGTGACGCGCGCATGGCCTGGAGCATCGGCAGCGCTTCCGAATAGCCAAGCACTCCGTGCTGCCCGTCTACCGTGAGCGAGTCAAAACCCTGCGCAGCCATGATCTCCGCAGTGAAAGGGCTGCCGATCGAGCACCATCCGTTCAGGACCGGGACGCCACGGCCCCAGATTTCCTTGAGTGCGTTCTTCATGTTGTTCTCTCCCGGGACTGCTGGCTCATGCATCCCCAAGAGATCATGCGAGCGGCCACCCCATGTCAATCAGATGTAGGTGCGAAGTCGGCGGGCTGCCCTGCCTGCCCTGCACAATGATGCCCGCATCCGGCATGAAGGCCGAACGTGCGGGGATGGCAGGTCTTGCAGGACGGGGTGCGGTCACACTTCGCGATTCAATGCGCTCTCGTGCCATTTGCGAAGCATCAGGTGGCTTATCAGCGAGGTGATCGCGAAGATTCCGATGCCAAGGATCGAAATCAGGATGAGCGCTGCATAGAGGCGTCCGAAGTTGAAGCGGTATGACGCTTCGAGCAAAGTCGACGCGAGACCGAGGCCGGTGCCGGCCCGGCCGATGACGAACTCGGCAACGACCGCGCCGATGAGCGCCAGGCCTCCGGCGATTCTCAGCCCGCCGAGGAAATAGGGCAACGCGGACGGGGCGGCCAGGTAACGGAGCCTTTGCCAACGCGTGGCTCCGTAGATCGTGAACAGGTCGTGCAGGTTGTGGTCGGCGGACTTGAGGCCGGTTGTCGTGTTGGAGAGGATCGGGAAGAAGGCCACGATCCAGGCGCAGAGCAGCGCCGCGACAAAGGCGCTGTCCACGTAAATCTGCAGCAGGGGGGCAATGGCGACAACGGGCGTGACCTGAAGGATTACGGCATAGGGAAAGAAGCTCATCTCCGCCCATCGCGACTGTGTGAAGGCCACTGCAAGGGCAGCGCCGCCCGTCACGGCGAGGAAGAGCGCGAGGATCGTCAGGCGCGAAGTGGTCAGCATCGCCGGCCACAGCAATGCCCAGTCCTCGATGATCGACTTGCCGACAGGAACGGGCCCCGGCAGCACGTAGTGCGGAACGCCTTTCAGCGTCACGTAGAGATGCCAGGCGAGCAGGCTGAGCGCCATGACGAGGCTTGGAAGCGTCCACTTGGCAACGCGATTGATCCGGTCGCGTCTTGCCCGGATTTCCTCCTCCTTGTCCAGGGTCGGAGCCGCGTCGTCGGGCAGGGTCATGCCACCGCTTCCATGGCTTCTCCCAACGCATTCGACACGTCCCTTGTGTGGGCTGCATACTCGTTCGAGGTCCGGAAGTCGGCGTGGCGGGGATAGGGCGTGTCTATGCCGAGTTCGCTGATGACCCGTCCGGGCCGCGCGGCCATGACGATGACGCGGTCCGACAGGAAGACGCTTTCAAAGACCGAATGAGTGACGAATATCACCGTGCAGCCCAATGCCGCCTTCATCTCCAGCAGGTCGTTGTTCAGCTTGAAGCGGGTGATTTCGTCGAGCGCGGCGAATGGCTCGTCCAGCAGGATCAGCCGCGGTCGCGTGACCATGGCGCGGGCGATGGAGACACGCATCTTCATCCCGCCGGAGAGTTCGCGCGGGTGCGCATCGCTGAATTCCGAGAGGCCCACGAGTTCGAGCGCGGATTCGATGTCGCGTTGCGCCTCCGCGAAGCTCCTTCCGCGAAGGCGATACGGCAGCCAGACATTTTGCGCGACGGTCAGCCAGGGCATGAGCGTCGGTTCCTGGAACACGATGCCGAGATCGCCAACGCCTCTCTCGCCGCTCCATTCGAGCCGGCCGCTGGTGGGGTGAATGAGCCCGGCAATCAGCCTGAGGGCGGTTGACTTGCCACAGCCCGAAGGGCCGAGCAGCGACAGGAAGTCACCTCCGTTCACCGTCAGGTTCAGGTCCTTCAGCGCCACGGTCTCGCCGCGGAAAGTCTTCTCGATGCGGGACATGGTCAGGAGGGGCTTGCGCCCGTGCCTGGCTGTCATGCGGCTCTCCGCGCCAAGGTCACTGCTTCAGGTCGATGCCGACACCCTTGCCCGTGAAGCTCGTGTCATATGCTGCCGACCAGTTGACGTTGCCGTCAATCACGCCGGCCGTGACCACCTTGTTGAAGAAGTCCTCGACCTTGGCATCCGTGATGACACCAATTCCCATGGTCTCGGCATCCCCTGAATCCACGATGCCGTGCTCCTTCATCTTCGCAATTGCGTAAGCGATCTTGTCCGACGACATTTCGGGGTTCGCTTCCTGGATCAACGCATTCGCGGCGGACGCGTCGCCGTAAAGATACGAGTACCACCCCTTGATGGAGCCATCGACAAAACATTGCACCACTTCAGGCCGTTCGGCGATGTCGTGGGCCATGGTCTCGATGGTCGTGGCGTATGTGGAATATCCTGCGTCCGCGATCAGGAACACGTTCGGCGTGAAGCCGCCCGTCTTCTCGACAAGATAGGGCTCGGACGAGAGGTACCCTTGCATTCCCTTGCGACTGTCGGCCAAGAACGGCGCCGGATTGAAGGTGTAGGGCTCGCGCTGCTCAGCGGTGAAGCCGTGGGCCGCCATCATCCACTGGTAGTAGCTCTGAAACCCGTTGTCGCCGATCAGGAGCGTGAGATTCTTGAGATCGTCCCAGCTTTCCGCCTCGCCGGGATGGGCAAGGATGACTTGCGGATGCTTCTGGAAGATGGCCGCCACCGCAACCACAGGCACATTTTCCTTCGCGGCCGCGAACGCCTGCAGCAGGTCGCCGCCCATGTGGAAGTCGATTCTGCCCGCAAGCATCAGCGCACGGTTGTTGACTTGCGGACCTCCCGGCACGATCGTGACCTTGAGTCCGCACTCTTCATAGGTGCCGTCTGCAACGGCTTGGTAGAAGCCTCCATGCTCGGCCTGGGCTACCCAGTTGGTGCCGAAGCTGACTTCGGTGAGGTGGCTGCCCGCAAAGGCGGCACCGGACGACGCCAGGAAGGCCGTCGCGCACGCTAGTGACATTTTGGACATCATCGTCTCCAGGTTCTGGTTCGTGTTTCCCGGTCCGGCGGGACGGGGAACGCCGTCCGTTCAGGATGGGCGCAGGCCCGCCCGCGCACGGCTGCTGAACCATTAGTCGCACTTGCTTGATTCGCACAGGGCAGAGGCGACACCAATTGCGCGAGATTCGGCACTTTCCGGGCGCTGGCCGCGAGAATTTGCCGGCGCGGTGAATGTAGCGCCGATTCCGTCAGGCTGTTGCCGTGACGGTTCGACCGCGAATCGGGTACTCTGGGCCTGTGGCGGCAGCAAGTTCGAGGATGCGATGCCTGGACGAATGTTTCTGGAGAGGCCGCTGACGGAAGTGGCATCGGTCGTCGGCATCGATGATGTCCCGAAGGGCGAGCCTCCGCGCCGCAACATCGCTCCTGGCGAGGACGTGATCGTGTGCACGCCCGGCAACCGGCTCGTACGGATGAGATGGGGGATGATTCCCGTAGGTCGCGTCAATGCGCGTGGTCGTCCGGTGCTGGAAACGATCATCAACGCGCGGAGCGAAACGGTGTTTGACAAGACCGCGTTTGAAGGGGTCGGACGGGCCGTGGTTCCCGCCGACGGCTGGTACGAGTGGACTGGCAAGGCACGCCGCAAGAAGGCTTGGCGCATCCGCCCAAGATCGGGCTGCCTGCTCCTCTTTGCGGCGATCACGGACGTCTGGGAAGCGCCCGGCGGTCGGTCAGTGCACCAGGTCGCGACCGTGACCTGCGAGCCGTCTGCGGACGTGCGCGACGTCCATCACCGGATGGGCGTGCTGATTGAGGCGGACGCGCTGGCGACCTGGTTGCACGGGGAGGAAACCCTTGCGCGGACCCTGATGCGGCCGTTTCCGGAAGGACGCCTGATCGTTGAACCTGCCGAAGACGTGGACTGGAATGCGCCGTAGTCTCCGGCTTCACAGCGGTCCGGAACCGTCGTTGACCCTGCGATCCCGGTTCAGGAAGGACTCGCGAATGGCAATGAAGGTTGCCGCGGCGATGATCAGGCTGCCTCCCAGGATGACCCAGATGTCGATGGCTTCGTGGAACACGAAGAATCCGATGAGCACCGACCAGACGAGAGGCAGGAAGGCAACCGGTTGGGTCACGCTCAACGGAGCTGCGGCAAACGACCTCGTCATCGTGTAATGGCCGCAGGTCGCGAGGCAGGCAATCAGCATGATCCAGGCAACTTCAATGGGGGTCGGCCAGCGCCAGACTGCAATCGCAAGCGGGAGAAGAAGGATCGTCACGACGATCGACATCATTGCCACGATCACCGAGGCCGGAAGCTCGGCCGTCATTCGCTTTGCGAACAGGTAGCTGCCAGCAAGGCACATGGCCACGAATATCATCGCAAGATGCCCGTCCGAGAGTTCCCGCAGCCCGGGCCTGAGAATGAGCAGTGCGCCGAAGAACGCGATCCCGACCGCGACCAGCCGGCGGACTGCCAGGGTCTCGCCCAGAAACAGCACTGCGCCAAGGGTCACGTAGACGGGTACCAGGTTGTTCATTGCCGTGACCTCGGCAAGCGTTATCCGGGTCATGGCGTGGAACCAGAGGCAGACGCCGAGCGTATGCACGGCTCCGCGCAGCCCGACCAGCCGCCACTGCCGCGGGCTAATGCGCGTTCTGAGCAGCGTGCCCGTCATTGGCGCCAGGAAGACCAGCCCCAGGGCGAACCGCAGGAATGCGGATACGGCGGCAGGAAGGTCCGCCGCACCCTGCTTGACCGCTGCCGTCATCCCAACGAAGAGGACGCCGGTCAGGACCATCCACGCAATGCCCTCCAAGGATCGTCGTGGGCTTTCGGGAGCATATGTCGGGCTGGCCATTACCGCGTGAATTTCTTGTACTTGATGCGCTTCGGTTCCACGGCGCCCGGGCCGAGTCGCCGCTTCTTGTCTTCCTCGTAGTCCTCGAAATTGCCTTCAAACCATTCCACGTGGGCTTCGTCCTCAAAGGCGAGCATATGCGTGCAGATTCTGTCGAGGAAGAAGCGGTCATGCGAGATGACCACCGCGCATCCCGCAAAGTCGACGAGGGCGTCCTCCAAGGCTCTCAATGTTTCCACGTCGAGGTCGTTGGTCGGTTCGTCCAGAAGCAGGACGTTGCCTCCGGCCTTCAGGAGCTTTGCCATGTGGACGCGATTGCGTTCGCCTCCCGACAGCATCCCGATCTTCTTTTGCTGGTCCCCGCCCCGGAAATTGAATGCCGAACAGTAGGCACGGCTGTTCAGCCGGGCATCACCGAGCTCGATGATCTCCGCACCTGCCGAGACTTCCTCCCAGACGGTCGCGTTGGCGTCCAGGTCGTCGCGGGACTGGTCGACATAGGCAAGCTGCACCGTGTCGCCGAACTCGATGCCGCCGCCATCGGGCTGTTCCTGACCGGCAAGCAGCCGGAACAGGGTGGTCTTTCCGGCGCCGTTAGGACC
This sequence comes from Boseongicola sp., assembly GCA_028824715.1. Lineage (GTDB taxonomy): Bacteria > Pseudomonadota > Alphaproteobacteria > Rhodobacterales > Rhodobacteraceae > JAJEFO01. The sequence continues at coordinate 7,914 of JAPPCV010000135.1, forward strand.
GATGACGCCGACGATTCCTCCGGGCGGCAGGCTGAAGGACAGGTCCTCGATCAGGAGCTTCTCGCCCATGGCCTTCCTGAGACCGTTCACCTCTATCACCTTGGAACCGAGGCGCGGTCCGTTCGGGATGATGATCTGGGCGCGCGAGAGCTTCTCACTCTCGGAGCGAGCCGCGAGTTCGTTATAGGCGTTGATCCGCGCTTTCTGCTTTGCCTGGCGTGCCTTCGCGCCCTGACGGATCCATTCGAGTTCGCGTTCAAGCGTCTTCTGGCGCGCACGATCTTCCCGGGCCTCATGTGCGAGGCGCCTGGCCTTTTGTTCGAGCCAGGCCGAGTAGTTGCCCTCGTAGGGAATGCCGCGACCGCGGTCGAGCTCGAGAATCCATCCCGTGATGTCGTCCAGGAAGTAGCGGTCGTGCGTGACGATGAGGCAGGTGCCCTTGTAGTTGATGAGGTGCTGCTGGAGCCACGCGACGGTTTCGGCATCGAGATGGTTGGTCGGCTCGTCAAGCAGGAGCATGTCCGGCGCTTCGAGGAGAAGCTTGCAAATCGCGACGCGACGCCTCTCGCCGCCTGAGAGCGAGTCGGCTTTCGCGTCGTCTGCAGGACAGCGCAGGGCCTCCATGGCGACGTCGATCTGGGCGTCGAGGTCCCAGAGGTTCCGCGAGTCGATCTCGTCCTGAAGCCGCGCCATTTCCTCGGCGGTGTCTTCCGAGTAGTTCATCGCGAGTTCGTTGAAGCGATCAAGCCTGGCCTTGTTCTCCGCAACGCCCAGCATCACGTTCTCGCGAACGTTGAGGGAGTCGTCCAGCTGAGGCTCCTGCGGCAGGTATCCGACACGTATGCCGTCGGCCGCCCAGGCTTCTCCCGTGAATTC
>JAPPCV010000139.1 GCA_028824715.1 Boseongicola sp.
GCGAGGGCGGACAAAATCAAGGCGCGGGCGTAACGTCGTGCTTTAACCGCTTACGGCTGACCAGCATGGCGTCGTGGGTGAGGTTCATCGTGCGATCTCCTTCTCTGTGCTATCTGAGGGTCCAGTCGGGGACGCCGAGGACGGCGGCGAGCTTGCGCTTCGCGGCCTCCCGGCTCGCCGCCCGGACGACATGGCTGCGCGACGGCGCGTTGCGCGGCGGATAGTGGATGATTCTCCAGTGCATGGATTCCTCCCTCACTGCGTGCTTGCGGCGGCCCAGCGGATGAAGGCGGGCGAGCGCTGGAGGTCCGGGTCCCGCCGGACGCAGGAGCCGACCAGGAACTCGCCCACCTCGCGCCGGAGGCGCCGTGCGTAGGTGACGATGGCGTCGAGCGTGACGTCGTCGGCCATGCGGTAGAGCGAGCCGCAGAGCGCGATCAGCGCGCTCGCGTTCTCGGGCACCGCCGCGTTGCCGGGGTCGTCGAGCACGGCCTTCGGGTGGGGCAGCTCGCGCCAGACCCGGAGGAAGGCGGAGAACTCCACCGCCGCCGCCTCGCCGACCGTGCCCCGGAACAGCGCGCGCTCGACGCCCGGGTCGAGGTCGGCGCGCCGGCTGACGATGGTGGAGACCATCTCCCACGTGCGGGGACAGCAGAACGCCTTCTCCTTCGACCGGTCATCGAAGTCGTGCAGCAGCTCCGGGCGCATGGAGACGAAGAACAGCACCTCGGGCGCGATGCCGTTGGCGGCGCCCCAGGCCAGCCAGTCGTCGGCATCGACCAGGATCTCCAGGTGCACGAAGCGCGAGGCGAGAGGCGTCGGCATGCGGTGGACCACGCCGCGGTCGGATTCGCGGTTGCCGCAGGCGATGAGCGACGCGCCCTCGGGGAGCTCGTACTCGCCGACCTTGCGGTCGAGGACGAGCTGGTACAGGGCCGCCTGCACCATCGGCACCGCCGAGGGCAGCTCCTCGAGGTTGATGAGCCAGCGCCCGGGATCGTCGGCGGGCGGCAGGAAGGCCGGCGGCGCCCAGCGTGTGCGGCCGTCGCCGTCGCGCCAGGGGATGCCGCGCAGGTCGACGGGATCGAGGAGGAGGGCGCGGACGTCGACATAGGCGCGCGCCGCGTCGGCGGCGACCTGCCGCGCGAGGGCGCTCTTGGCGCAGCCCGGCGCGCCCCAGAGGATCGCGGGCTGGCGGGCCTCGACGAGCAGCGCCAGCGTCGGGGCGAGCTCGCTCGGGCGCAGGGCGTAGTCGGCGGAGATCGTGGAGGTGTCGGTCATGGGCAGGCTCCTGGATGGCGGAAGTCGGGCGCGGCCCGGACGCCTCAGGCTCCGGACCGTTCGCCGGCCGGCAGCGCCGCTCCGCTTTTCGTGGCGCGAGGCGCTTGGCGGGCGTCTGAGGCGAAGGGGCGGCGCGACAAGGAGAACGGGTGTCGGGCGCGGTTCGGGTCGGGGATCGCGGGTGTTCGTGGATTTTGGAACCGGTCAGCGAGGCTGGGCGCGGCGACGTCGGGGCCGTCGCGCGGCGTCGGCATTCACGGGGATGCCGGTGAGGTCGGGGAGCGGGACGCCGGACGGCGACAGCGTGTGGCCGATGCGGCGTTCCAGTTCGACGTAGGTTGCATAGAGCCGTGGCTGGAGCTGCGCCGCCGTGCGGAGATCGGCGCGCGAGGCCATGATGCAGAAGACGCAGGAGAGCCGGGACATGCCCATGGCGTAGGCGGGATGCGGCGCCTGTCCCGCGTCCCGGATGACGTCGAAGACCTGGCCCTCTGAGAGGTCGTGCAACGGCAGCCAGTCGCACCACGTCCGGCCCGCGCGGGAGTTGCGCTCGTTGAGCCACCAGGCGGGTTTCCGGGCTCGTGCTGGGCTCTCCTCTGCTCGCATTCCCATGGCGCTGACGATGCGGCCACCGAAACGGGGATGTGCCTTGAGGTAGCGCCGCAATTCCCGCTCGATCGGTCCGCGCTTCGTCGAGCTCGTGCACCATCGTACTGCAGGAGAAGGAAACCGTCCCCGATCCTCGATGCTGTCCAGGAGGGTCTTGCCGGAAGTGACGTGGGCGAGGATCAGGGGCACGCCGTCCGGAAGGGTGGCCTGGATGTGCTCGATGGTCTGGGGCCATTCGACCTCTCCGAGCGGCGCGTGGACGGCGACCAGCTGGTCGCGGGGAACGATGCGGGACAGCAGGATCGTCATTGTCTGGCTGTCCTTGCCCCCTGACGTCGAGATCGAGACGAGGGCGCCGGCCCGGATCATCTCCCGGCATTCGTGGGGGACGTGGATGCTGGTGAACCTGGTCGTCATGGCGGTGCCTCCCGGTCTGCGGCGCCGGGATCGCTCCATGGCTCCGGCTTCGCCCCGGCGACCGCTGGCCGCCGCCTCCTGGAGGCGTGCCGTCAGGAACGGGATGAGCTGCCCGAATGTTGTCGCGGACCGGGGGCAGCTGCGGATCGGGCACAGGGCATGCACGCCGGTCAGGGACGCGAGTCTCGTTTGCGAAACAGGTCCGCCGCCATCACTGCAGCGGCTCGCGGCACGGCACGGTTCGTGCGGCCGGACCGGAACCCTTGACCTCGCTTCCCGAACCGTCGCAAATCAGGACGCTTGGCGAACGCCGGGCGGGACTCCAGCAACTTTCGGGGCATTGCCATGTCTGAAGCAGATCGGAAGACGACAGCAGAGGAAGCCAGGAGCCTGCGGACCGCCAAGGAGCTTGAGGCCCATGTGTCCTGGCTCGACACGTTCACTCCCGCCGCGCTCGGCGTCCTCGCGACCGCGTCCGGCATCTACACGTACCTCGGTGTTTCCACCCTGCTGGAGGACAACGGGGCCATGACCTTCCTGGCTGCGGTCGCCTACTCGATCGCGGTCTCCGTCGGAATCTTCGTCTTCTGGAGCTACATGCTCCGGCTTCTGCCTTCGATGCGGAGTGCGGTCGGGTTCATGGGGCTGACGGTGTCCACGATGGTGGGATCCCTGGCAATCGTCGCCATGTCGAGCTGGCTGAACGCCGCGGCTCTGGCAGGTTCGGCGGCGGTGGAACTGCACCTCGACAGGACCGTTCGCGACTACCAGTCCGCGCTGGAGCAGGCGCATGACATCGCCCTTTCCGGCCAGGCGCTCGGAAGGGAGGTGCGACGCGCAAGAGAGGCCTTCGACGCCCTTGCGGACCAGGAGCGTTCCGGACAGCTCTCGGGCACCGCAGGCGAAGGCGCGGTGTTCCGGGTCCTGACGCAGAAGACGGAGGAGCTTGGCAATCTTGAAGGGCAGATCAGGGATCAGCAGCCCCTGATCGAGCAGGCCTTCGAGGACGGGAACGCCATTCTCGGCCGCATGCGTGCCTTGACGGTGGCGCCGGGGCCGGTCGACCAGCGCTCGGTGACGTTCTCGGAGGAAAGCGTCCGGCTTGCGGGCGTGATCTCGATCCTGAACCAGCATTCGGTGGCGCCGCTCGTGGCCCGGGCTGCAGAGGACCTCCCGGCCTCGGTCGTCCTGCCCGAGCTCGACGGGCGCAACGCAAGCATCCGGGACGCGCAGTCCTCGACGATCGCCTCGGTCCTGGATGCCCTGGACCAGCGGAGCCAGACTCTCAGGCGCGCGGCGGACGAGGTGCTCGCGATGGATCCGCCGCTGGAGACGGCGTACAACCCGATCTCCGCCGCGGATGCGGTGATCAGGTACGCCGGGCACTTCGTCCCCTCCTGGGCGGGCGCGATCGCCATCGACCTGCTGCCGGCTGTCCTGGTCTTCGTCCTGGCGATCACGCAGGCCGCGATCCGCAGCGGCCGGGACGGCACCAGCATCGAGGACACGCTGACGCTGGCGGATCTCAAGGCCGCCATGAACGCGATGCGGGAGGTTGAATCGTCCATGGGGGCCGCCGACGCCGAGATCCGTCGCCGCTCCGCGGCCACGTCCCCGGAACCGAAGTCGAAAGACCTGCTGGAGGCGGCCGAGTAGAAGACGGTGGCACCGTTGCGCGAAATGACGATGCGTCGCGGCCTCACGCTGGTCCTGGCCGTCCAGTGCGGGATCGCGGCCCTTCTGGTCCTCGGCGACCTTGAGGCGAGACTGGACCCGAGACTGTCGCCGGAGCCGGGCGGTCCCGGAGGACCGGTCTCTCCGGGCGACCAGGTGCGCAGGTACGAGCCGCGAGAGACGCGTCCGGCCTACACGGATCCATCCACGCTTCCGGACATGGACCTGCCTGCCGACCTTCCCGAAAGGCTGGAATTCGCGATGCAGGACGCCGGGGAGTTCGGAACCGTCCTGCTCCTGCACGGCGCCATCGAAAGCGGAGATGCGGACCGGTTCGCAGCGTATCTGGCGAGCCTGGGCGACCTGGACGTCCCGGTCGCCTTGAACAGTCCCGGCGGCATCGTGGCCGAAGCCCTGGAGATCGGGCGGGAGCTTCGGGCGCGGGATGCAGGCACCGTGATTCTGCCAGGCATGATCTGCGTTTCCGCCTGTCCCTACATTCTGGCCGGCGGCACCGACCGTCAGGTTTCGAAGCGGGGCGCAGTCGGCATGCACCAGCATTATTACGAGACGCCCGCTTACCTTCCGGCCTTCTGGGCCGTTGAGGACATCCAGCATGGCCAGGGCCGGGTGATGGAGTTCCTGATCGAGATGGGCGTCGAACCCAGCGTGATGCTGCATTCCCTGAACACGCCGCCGGACGAGATCTATGTCCTGGTCGAAGAGGAGCTCCTGGAAAACCGGTTGGCGACGGAAACGATCGAATAGTCCCGGACTGCAGGTCGCATGCATCCGTGAGTAGCGCCGCAGGGCATCCTGTGCGTCGGTTCAGGGATTGCGGGCGGACTGGAGAGACGAGGGGGGGGGTCAACAGGACACGAGGGGTTGAATCCAGTTGGTTACGATGCGATTACGGCGGCGACGAGCGTCGAACGCCGGGTTCGGGGAAAGATCAACAAATGCAGGCAACTAGCGTCGTGGAGCCAGGCGTCTTGGCGGTGACGTCACGAAAATGGCAAGAAGGTTGTGCAGAACCCGAAGGTGAAAGAAAAACTGGACCGACCAATCGCCTGCGGATCTATACAAGGAACGACGCGAAAGTGCCCGCTATTGCCAACTTTTGGCCATGACGCTCAGCGCTTCAAATCTTCATCAGGAAATGTGGAATGCACAATTATCAATACGTCGTGACTATGCATGGATATGTGAAGTGTAACTAAAGTACTACTGGAGGCTAGATTATACTGTGCATCACCTAAGGCTAGCAATCTGTCAGCTCGAATGCCATCCTGCGCTTTACGCAAGTCACATCTCGTACTTGGAAGAGCCTTTTGTCCCTGCAAATGACTCATCCTCTCTTAGTGTGCTTTCGACTAAAGGTATTCTTGTCGAACCCCTGCAAACTCTGTGCTTGGAAAAGTATAGTGCTTGGGCGACCACGAGAATCCAAAGAATCTTGGACGAATTGGCAACAATGAACCGGGTCCCGGATCTAATTGTGTTTCCTGAAGGTGCGGTGCCGATCAAAGCACTCGAAATCATCAAGGAATTCAGTGAGAATCAAGACTGCACAGTTCTTGCGGGAACGCATAGCCCCCAAGGCACAACAGATGCAATGCGAACATACCGCAAGGCGGGAGTAAAGGATAACCGCATTAAGAAACTAATCAGTAGAGGAGTGAGAAATGCACTTCCCATCGTGTCGAGCGGGAAAGTTCAACTTGTCGAAAAGAAACTCTTTTCGCCCTTTGAGCGCTCAATCATCGCGACACAGAATTCATTAAAAGCACCCGGACTTAGAGCGTTTGAATTGAAAATATGTGGTCGAAAATTTCTAATTCTTCCAATGATCTGTGCTGAAGCCTTGCAGCAGCCTAGACTTCCAAAGGAGTACGACGCGGCGATCATTCTATCTTACGATTCAGATCCGTCAAAATTCTTGCCATTCATAAGCCACCAAGTAAACAATAGAAAATTCGTGGCATACTGTAATGATGGGAAATTTGGAGGGTCAATGGTATTTGCCGTTGACGACAAGCGTAGGCCAAATTGGATCCGCGATGCGTTGCCAGAGGGACTTCCTCCTGGCGATAGTCTTTTGGTCTTTGATCTTGATTTTGAAACGACTGCTGTCGAGGTCGGCACTGCGAGTCCCCAGTTTCCTATGCACTTGATAACCCTTGGTTCCCTCGTCTCAGAGACCAGCGAGCAATTCGCGTTGGCTAAAGCGATTAAAGAAATTGGGAGGTACGATTCGGCAGATGTTCGGACGCGTGAACTGGGAGACCTCCTAAAGTCCGGACCCTTAACTCCCCTTCAGCAACTCCGTTTCAATCACTTGTACGATCAAGAGCGGCGCGGCCTTGCTGCAACAGATATTTGGGACGCGTTGGGTTCGGACTTTGTTCTTAGGGACATCTCGCCTCTTCGACAGCTGGAAGGAGAGTTAGCAGCCTCATGCGTTGAGTTCCTTTTCAAGGGGGCGACAGATGCAGCATCTCGCAATCCTGAAGTATCGCAGGCACTTTTGAGCTTTGTGGCTGAATGCCAGAAAAAGGCAGGAAGCACGAAACCTTTCGAGATAGTAGCGAACAGTGTACGAGAGCCACTGATCATTGATCGGGAACGAGATACGCAAGAGATTTGCGCGTTTTTCGAAAGTGAGGGGCCACAGGTCTTGGAGGTTACGGGACTTCCTCAAGTTGGAAAATCCGAAGTTATCAAAAGAGCATTGGGGCAGTCGGGACTTCATAGGATAGAATCCATCAACCTGTCAGCGACATCGTCGGCGTACTTTTTGCTTTTGGAAATCCTTAAATTGGCGGGAGAAAGGCTCGAAGCACCCTACCCAAGTGAGGCCGAATTTCTTAAATTGCAGGCCTTGAAAAGAGCGCTGCGAAGCATTTCCGTTCTGTGCATTAGCAATAGCCACTTCTTCTTAGATCATGGGGTTTGGAGAGATGAATCTCTAGAAGACACCGTTCAAGGGTTAGTCGAATTGGCCTGTGAAACAGATACAAAACTGGTCTTCGAGTCTCAACGAGAAATTCCGTTTGAATTTGACAATCCAGCAGTGAGACGGCGTCTACGAATTCGGGGCCTGGACGTAGAATTCGGGCGGGCATTGTTTGATACGCATTTGCGGCACATAGGCGTACCAGGAACGGCTCTAACGATGCGGGACAAGGAGGCAATCATCAAGAGATTGGGCGGTCATCCAGTAGCCATCATTGTTGCTGCCGATGCAGTACACGAGGCGGGAGGTAGGGAAGCCGTAAGGGCAGTTATGCAACAGCAAGGATTTTTTTGGAAGTTTTTGGAAAGGCTCATTCGCGTGCTCAGTTTGACAGATGACGAGGAGAGTGTGCTAAAGTTATTCTCTCTTTCGCGTGACGGGATTTTTAGGGAGGTCGTTGTTGAAGTCGCAGGAAGCGGGGCAAGCTCTTCAATAAGGAATCTCTTGGGCTTAGGTGTACTTGAACCAATGCGGTACGGGATCTTGAGATTGGCACCGATCCTTCGGGATTATTTCGATGGGAGTGATCTTCCTCCCAAGCAAGTTGAGAGGTTCCACATTGCAGCAAGCATGAGATTTGCAGAAGGGAGCCGTTTCAACAGAGATGACCTATCAATGGCGATAGAGTCTGAATATCATGCGGGCCTGGGAGGTATTGAGACTCCAGTTAAGACAAGGTTGATTGACGGAGCGTTGGCAACCGTACAGATGCTGTACGAGCAGCAGAAATATGAAGAGGCCGGTATGGTCCTTGATCGTCTTCTGTCCCGGTCTCGGCAGTTGGATGTCTTGCGATTGGCTGCATTGGTTTCTGCACGAAGAAGCAGATTGGATGAGGCTCTTGGATTCGCGCAGGAAGTTTTCACGAGGAACCGAAGGGATACTCACTTGCTTGCTGAATTGGCGAAAATTGCACTCACGCAATCGCAAGATAGGATTGCCGAAAAGCTTATATCTATTGCCAGATCTGCTAGAGTGGAAGACGTGTCTATTTTGATTGTTGAGGGAAGAATGCATTTGCGACGCCGTGATTTGGATGGGGCTGAGGCGGCTTTTCTTCGAGCGAAGCAACTTACTAGACGCAACCCGTGGCCTTTTTTCTATCTCGGCCGTACGTATTGGCAGCTGGGACGATTGGATGAGGCAGTGGAGGTGCTTTTTGAGGGCGAAACCTTTTGCTACGATTCGAATTCGCGTAGTCGCAGAGCACTAAGCGCAATCAGAACACAATTGGCTGTTGTATATTTGCTTCTTGATGAAGTAGATTTGGCGGCGCCAATAATCGAGTCTTTGGCCCGCGATGAAGCTGGTAGCCCGGAGGTTGGGCGTGCGTATGCAGCGCTTACCATTAAACGAGAGGGAATTGGCGAAGCACATAAGGCGCTTAAGCAATTGGAAAAGGCGAAAATTAGAAATCGACAGGATCGGTGTCAGTACCATTTGTTTTGTGGCATATTTTATCTGGGAATTGGAGATAAGGAGTCTGCTAGTCGGGAGTTTTCACACTCACTTAAGGCCGACCGCCAAAATGTTTTTGTTATGATGAAGCAGGCTAGGACTTTGTTTGAACTCGCGGTGGAGCTATGGACGGATGGGCAGGACGGGTATCGCGATTTGGTTGATGATTGTGCAAACATGGTTCGCCAAATTTTGCGGTTTGATGCTAATAATGCGGAAGGCAGAGACCTGTTAGCAGATCTGCGCGCTAAGTTTGGAAAGGACCTGTAGCCTGAGCGTAACTGCTCACCCCATGCGTAGCGTGACTGGCTTGTCGCGAGCCGGGTGAACGG
>JAPPCV010000068.1 GCA_028824715.1 Boseongicola sp.
CAGGGTCAATCCCTTGGCCGGGAACGCGAAACTACGCTGGAACGGATCCGCCCTGCCGATCTGGGCAGGGCGAATGGGATCTGACTCCGCGCCATGATCCGGCGAGTCTTCGTTGGGCCTCCGGTCCTGTTCGGCCGCGGTTCAAGGCGTGCCAACCAGGCCGGGCGGAACGTGATGTGGGCCAGCAGGTGACGCTCTCCCGAGTGCGCAGGACGGGGTCAGAGCTCAAGCCGCCCGAAACCTGTGTTCAGCCAGTTCTGGGCCGCCTTCCGCAGTCGCAAGGCCGTAACCGGTCCGACCAAACCGGCCCAAGAACATCTCTCCTCATTCAAGCCGGCGTCTTGGACTCGACAATGGGATGATCCTGAATTCCACCACGCTTTGACTGTGCCGGCACGTTCGCCTCAATATGATGGGGACGGAGACGGGAATCGCCGAGAAACGTGCAACGGCATGAGCGAAGCGAACCAGATCAGCCAATTGGAGAACTCCGGGCAGATGCCTAGCGTCGTGGCCGAGACTGGCGGAGTACCGCGGTCCGGTCCTGCGCCTTCCGGTGAAACCTCCATTCGGTGCAAGCGTCGGAACAAGGGCGACGCCCAGCGCAAGGCCAAGAAGAGCATTGGGCGCATCGCCGCAAACGACTTGGCGCCCTTCCGGTCGAGCCATTCACGAAGCAGACGGCGCATTGCTACTTGTGGTGCCCGAATGCCATGTTGCCAGACGGTCTCCCCATCCTTGATGCCTGGGGCTTCGAGTACAAGACCAACCTGATTTGGCACAAAGTCAGGAAGGACGGGGGACCGGACGGACGCGGCGTCGGCTTTTGCTTCCGCAACGTTACGGAAATGGTTCTGTTCGGAGTGCGTGGCAAGAAGGCAAGGACCCTCGATCCGGGTCGCAGCCAGGTCAACTTCATCGCGACCAGAAAGCGCGAGCATTCCCGCAAGTCCGACGAGCAGTACGAAATCATCGAATCATGCAGCTGGGGACCTGATCTCGAACCGTTCGGGCGCGGCCAGCGCAGTGACTGGACGGTGTGGGGCAATCAGGCGGACCCGCACTACAGGCCAGACTGGCCTACCTATCCGTACAACTCTGCAAGTGCGGTTGCCGCGCAATGAAGGCGAGCAGCACTGCCTACGAAGGATCTATGGTCGACGGTTTCTTTCCGTCGGCCGTCCGGGAGAAATTCGAGATTTACTGTTATAGGGGCGCGGCGGCGATATTGGCCCAGAACTTCTCAGAGCAATTCAGGCAGGTGCTCGCGGTCCTGGAAGCGCTCGAGATCGATACCACGATGATCCGGATGCCGGGTGGCAGCAAGGGGTTGATTGCAAAATATGTCGACGAACTGTTCGCGGAGTCGGACTGGCGGGAAACCCGGATCACTGCCGATCTGCACGTCAAGCTCCTGTCCCCGCAGGGAAACGACATTCTGCGAGATTACATTCGGGAAGGTTACCTTGACGGCCATCGCATCGACTTCGTGAACGGGAAGGTGGCATTCGACCAGGAATGGAACAGCAAGGACCAGACGTACGACCGCGACTTGTATGCGTTCTCCGCGTTCCACGCGGCCGGCGCGATCGATGTTGGCATCCTGCTAACGAGAGGCAACAGTCTTGGCATGGAATTCATGCGCAGCCTGGGCAAGGTGCTCGACAAGGACGGCGACGAAGGCACTGCCGATGTCTACAGGAAGTTCGGCGCGTCGACCACGTTCATGGGCAAGCTCCTCTACCGTCTTGACGCTGGCAGAAACGGCGGGTGCCCAATTCTGGCATTGGGCATAACACCAAATTGCGTAACTGACTATCAGGCCTGACATGGATTCGGAGTGCGCGGTGGTGCCCGGCGGGTGCGGTGCCGTCGGTTTCGAAGCGGGTGCCCTCGGAAAGACTGGTTTGGAGATCATGAATTGATCCACCGCTCACCAACCGGCCGATGCACCTTTCGCAAGCCGGGATTGGCTGATCTTGATCTGTTGCTGAAATGGCAATCACGGCCACACGCCCGGGAGCGGCGGAATTCAGATGAGCCCAGCCATGAAGAGGAATTGGCGGACCCTCGCGTTGCACGATGGATTGCATCAGCGGCCGGACACCCCTTCGCATACATGCAAGACTGCGCAATGCCTGGCTGGGACGGTCATCACTTCTTCGGACTCCCGAAGCGGTCTCGGGGCAACCACCAGTTCGTTCTGCCCCCACGGACTTTGGTGGTTCCCATGAATCGGCCAAGACGACGCAGGTCTGCCTGCATGCGGATCTCCACCTCAAGGCAAAGGCCATGGAGAGGACCCGCTCGCCCGGTTAAGGCCCGGTGACATTTTGCCGGGCTTCCTGAAGTCGCTGTGACCATGCCGACGACGGCGGCAGAAAGGCCCGAGAATTCAATGCCCCGGGACGCAAACGCGGCACGCTCCGGTTGTCGGCATGTCCGGTGAAGTGCAGCGAGGCGGTGTCGAAGAACGCTAGGCCGAGGTTGGTGAACAGGTCCCGGCGGCGGGCGAACAGCACCTTCTCGACAAGGCCCTTGGTCCGCCGCGGCGCGGGGCCGCAGGGCTCCGAAGCGTCGAGAGGCTCGCCGAGCCAGCCCATCGCGCGGTACATGTGATGCAGGTCCTGGCCGTCGACGCCCTCGATGGCCTGATCGCGTCGCCAGCGCATCGCGCTGCGGTTCCGATCCGGAGACCGTCAGCCCGCGGTGCACGGTCATGAACACGGCCAGCTCGACGTCGAACCGGTGCCGACGGCAGGCGAGCAGAGACCGGATCGAGTCCCGGCATCCGGTCCCCCAGCACAGCCGCTCGAAGACCGGGGCCGGGCCGATGGAGGCGACCCTGGCGTCCGGCTCCGTGCCGGCACCGTCGGCAAGGACCACCAGGCGCTCGGCGAAGCGCGTGCCTGAGCGTGGCGACGACCGTCTTCCTGGCCATTTTGCCTTCGGGGCGCTTTTGGACGATCTGGAGTCATTCGAGCGGACCGACGCTCCTCACGCGGACGAACATGGCGGCACTCCCTTCGTCGCACCGCGCGTCCCAAATGCAAGAAGTCAGTCATGCAAGGGTGTAGCCCAGATTAGTTGCTCATGCCGCGATGGCCTGATTCGCCCGCCAGTCGAGGAAGTCGGGCACCCTGAGGTTCATGGCGCAGCTCTTGAGAGCGAGCATCGCGTTCGCGCCCCTCTCCGACCAGCGTGTTCCCGAGCGCTTGAGGCGCAGCCCGAACTGGCGACAGCCACCCTCCACGACACCGCTTCCGACCTGCATGCCCAGGTCGCGGCACCTGTCGTACCGCATCCTCTCGATGTTCTTGCAGAAGTACCGACAGCAGTCCTCCACCGCCTTGTGCCGGCCGCTGAAGGGTTCCAGCTCCCGGACCACCCTGTCGGCCCGCCCCGCCTCGATGTCCGCCTTCACCTTCGCGAAGCGCCGGTCCCGCTCCGGCCCCTCCGGGAGGATCGCCTTCACGGCGTCGGACGCGTATTCCAGCGCGTGGAACTGGTCGAGCACGAAGGTGACCTTCCCGCCCCCGAGGACCTCGTCGCAGGTGTTCCTGATCCATTCGGCTCCGTCGGAGATCACGATGACCTCCCCGGCGTCGTGCAGCCCGCGCCGCCGCGCCTCGCGGCCGAGGCGCATGGCGAAGTCCGAGGGGTCCCTGCTTCCCGACGCCGCCGCCGCGCTGTCGATGAGGCAGCTGGAGCTCTCGCTGCCCCGGTCCTTGAGCGCCGCGCCGGTCTCGGGGTCGCGCCCCTCGGCGGTGTACATGACGGCCAGTTTCGCCTCGCGCGTCTTCGCGCTCCCGTCCTCCTGCTTGCCGGCGACGCCCTCGGTCTCCTCCTTCCGCATCGGGATCCCGGTCCCGTCGATCGAGAGATACATGCGCGTTTCCGGGGGCCTGCCGTCCACCACCTCCCCGCGCTCGAACCGCAGCGCCTCCTCGCCGAGCGCCAGCGACCAGCGCTGCAGCGAGCTCGACGAGGCGTCCAGGCCCGCAAGGTTCGCGATGTGCCCGCTCGCCGCCTCGAAGCTCATCATCGGCACCGTCTCGGCCATGACGCTCGCCATCCCCGGCGTGAAGGCGCTGCCCTCCAGGCCCAGCACCTGGTCCAGCGGGAAGCAGCCCTTGCCGCACGACCGGCAGCGGTAGTGGCTGCGCTTCACCTCCACCCTGCCCAGCCGCGTGAGCCACGATTTCCTCCTGCCCGTCCCGTGCCGGACCATCGGCCTGCCGCAGCCCTCGCACCTCGGCGCCGGCAGCGCTCCGTCAAGCTGCTCGAACAGATGCTTCAGCGCCGCCGCGCCGCCGCCGAGGGAGGCGTCCCGGAGCGCACGCTCCACGCCGTCGAGGTCCGGGGCGCCCGACGCGAGGTCCGCCGCCAGCTTCGGCATCCGCGGGCCAAACTCCGCCGAAACCGCCTCCAGCAGCGCCGGAAGCGGCCCGTCCCCGGCGATGTCCAGGCTCCGCACCTCGCCGTCCTCCAGCCAGTACCGGGTGTGCCCGCCATCATGCGGCCGGACCACCGCCGCACCTTCCTCTCCCAAGCCTTCCAGATACGCCACCGCGTCCGGATGCCGATGACCGTGATTCCCCTCGCCATGCGCCATGGTTCGTGCTCCTGCCAGTTGCCTGCAACGGCGCGCCGCCGGCCGGTTCCTCCGGCCGTTGTCGGGCACGCAGCCGCCGCAGCGTAGCAAGGGCAAATCAAAACTGGCAACTAAATTGGGCTACACCCGTCATGCAACGGGAAAATCGCGGCATGAAAGGCCGATTCATGCGATCATATGGCTCTGCAAATTTGTGCGCCGTCCCGGAACCGAAGATCCAAGGCGGCGACTTCATTGGGATCTGCCTCCGAAGAACCTCGGGATCGCGGACTTGCTGTCGAAGACGGGTCGGACGAACCTGGACGGGACCACGTCAAGCCCAAAGCAGAATGTTGATCTCAACAAGATCGCTTGCCATTGACATTGACTTCCCTGGTCTCTCGCGGCGTGGCACTGTTCTGCCCACCAGGTTCGCGATGCAGAGCTAGGAGAGGTCGCAATCAAATGGCACAGAAATCAATCGGAGCGTTGCTCATTCACGGCATGGGCAGCCAGGGACGAACGAAGCCGCGGTACAGCTCGAAACCAACCTATTCGAAGGAACTGCACAGGCTCGTGAAGCGCGAGCTTGGCGAAAAAATGGACCGCGTGGCCTGGCGCGAGGTGTTCTTCGCCCATGTTCTGCAGAAGCGGCAGGAAGCGTATTTGAGATCGATCAAGGGACGTACCGATTTCGACAACTTGCGCCGGTTCGTGATGTGCAGCCTGTCGGACGCGGCGTCCTACCGCAAGACAAGCGGTTCTGATGACAGCACCTACGAGGCCATCCACAGGGAGGTCAAGAAGGTCGCTCGGGCGTTGGAAAAGGATCTCACCCCAGAAGCGCCGATCGTCATCATCGCGCATTCCTTGGGCGGGCACATCATGTCAAACTACATCTACGATCAGCAAAAGCCTCGACCAGGAGCGAAACGCAACGCGAGTCCCTTGAGCGAAATGCGGACGGTCGCGGGCCTCATCACGCTTGGCTGCAACATCCCGGTATTCACCTTCGCCTATCCGGAAGATGAGGTCGTTCCGATAATGCCACCCAACGGGGAACTCGACGAAAGGCTCCGGTTCAAGACCTGGTGGTACAACGCCTATGATCGCGACGACGTTCTGGGCTATCCACTCAAGGATATCGGTCCGAAATATGCGGCAATCGCCAAAGCAGGCGGCATCCGTGACGTGCAGGTCAATGCTGGCGGGTGGTGGACCAGCTGGAATCCGGCGTCGCACAACGCCTATTGGAAGGACTCGGACATCTGTGAATTGGTGTCCGGTTTTCTTGCTGGGGTCTTGGAAGGCGTAGACGCAATTGGAGCTTCATGAGCGTTGCCGGCTCTTCCGAATCAAGGCTGGTGCTTGCGGAAAGTCCGGTGGGCGGCCTTTCGTGGCAGGTTGGGAACCACCAAAGTCTCCGGCGTCCAAGCTGACGCTGGCATTGAGGAAGGCGTCCTGCAATCTTGGTGCATGACGGATGCTTGGACAGCGCCGGAGACTGGTTCAAAAATGCGGGACATCGTCGATGGCCCTGCCAGGGAGGAAATGCAGTAGCCATGACAGGCTGGTTGCAAATTCATGTATTCACCGTTGATATTCTTGCAAGGCGAATCGTGCTCTAACGCCGCGAGAGGCAAGCACTGGGAACGACTGCAATGAAACCGTATCCACTCGTCCGGTCGCTTGGGATTCGGAACTACAAGGGCATTGCCAGGCTGGACATCAGGCTCGACGACACCTTGACCCTTTTGGCTGGCGTCAACGGCGTGGGCAAGACTTCGGCGATCGAGGCTCTGCTCGGAGCGGTCACGGATGTCTGGAGCTGGCTCGCCTCGGATGTCGAGGAAGCCTGGTTCAGGCCCTCAGGAGAGTTGCTGCGCCACGGCGCTCGTGAAGGGCTGATTGCGATAGAGCTGGCCGTCGAAGCAGATGCCACTGCCGACGTGACCATTCATGTCAATGCAGAAGAACTGGGACACGTGAACTACTCCGAAAACGACGTGTTGAGCCGGCACCTTGGAGAGATGTCGCCTTTACCCTTGATTGTACGTTACGACCAGAATCGGATCGGCGGCATGCATTCTGGCACGTTTCGATGGACTTCCCAAACCAATCGCGAGGCAGCGCTCGATACCACGCCCGGCGCATTGTCCGATTTCAAGAACTGGTATTTCGAAAAGGAAAGCGACGAGGCGCGAGAGGCAATCGCGCGCAACGATCTTGGGTACGCCGATCCCGAGGTACGTGCCGTTCAGGAAGTCTTGAAGAGCATTGCCGGGGATTCGATTTCACTTAGGTCCAGGAAACCTGACGGCAGCATGGACCGAATGCTCTTCCTGACCAAGGAAGGCCAGTCTGACATTCCGTTCGAAGCGCTTTCCGGCGGCGAAACGGCGTACTTCCTGCTTGCGGTCGACCTGGCACGACGCCTGCTTCTGGAGTTTCCGGGAAGCAACCTCGCCGAAGCTCCGGGTTTCGTCTGCATCGACGAGATTGAGCTCCATTTGCATCCGGCATGGCAGCGCGAGATCCTGACCGCCCTGATTGACCTGTTTCCGCGATGCCAGTTTGTCGTCACCACTCATTCCCCTCAGGTCATCGGCAGCGTTGCCGCGCGGCACGTGCGGTTGCTGTCGTCTGACGACGCAGGCAACGTAAGCGTCACCGAGCCGATCGCGTCACTGGGCCGCGACTCCAACTACGTGCTGGCAGGAATCATGGACACGCCCGAGCAGGACCCGCGCGTCGACGACCTGTTCGAAAAGTTCGACCGGTTGGTCGATGAGGGCCTTCTTGACGAAGCGGGCGAGGTGCTTGATGAACTGGATCACCTCGTCGAAGGCCAATCGTCCCGGGTCTCTCTGCGCCGGGCCAAATGCAGCCGACTGCGCCGCACGCTCGGATGAGAGGGTCTCAGAAGGGCGACGAGCCGGAAGCGTTGCAGGCATGGAAGGCGTGTCAGGACGCCGCCTGCATCGAGCCGCGCTACCCCGATCTCAGAGGAGCGGAAAAGCGGGCGACGAGACACGCGCTGTTCATCGAGCAGACCGGTCAATGTGTCTATTGCGGTCGAGGGATCGAACTCGAACCCGGCAGCGACAGGCATCACATCGAGCATTTCCGGCCTCGGGGACGAAATTACAGGCATCTCGAACTTGCCTACCGGAATCTTTTCCTGAGTTGCGGTCCGAAGCGCGAGGACGGCGGAACCCAACCCACCTGCGGCAACAAGAAGGATTCATGGTTCGACGAAAGCTGCCATGTCGAACCCTCGCCCGAGGGCGACTGCCAGCAACGTTTCGAATTCGCTTCCGGTGGTGGAATTCTCGGAGACGGTTCGCCTGAAGCGGACCGGATGATCACGATACTCAACCTCAATCACCGTGAACTGGTTGCCGAGCGTATGGCACTGATCGAGGAACTGGATGAGGAGCTCAACGAAGGCCTACCATATTGCGACCTGATCGAGAGTTTTCTCCATGTTTCCCAAAATGGATCCCGGGTCAGTTTTGCAAACGTGGCCGTACAGTACCTGCGGAGGCAACACGCGGTCGTGCACCGTGCAGTGCCGCCGGACAATGCTGTCTCGTGACCATTGCCCAATTCGAAGCCGGCATCTCAAGACACCGCAGCGGAGATCGTGCCGTGCCGCCTCCATGCCAGCGGCGAACCAACATCCGCGCCGAGGGAATGGTGCCAGTCCCCCACTGCGCTGTTCGCGCTGGCCAGAATCCGCGCTGCCGACATCACGTCGCTTTCTCCTGCGAATTCTCTTCTTCGGGCGGAGTCATGGCAGTCCTTTCTTCCCCGCCGCAGCCGCGCTGGAGTGCAAATCGCTGGATCCGTAGACAAGCATTCATGTGCAGCCTACATAGAAGGACGCTCAGCGAACCTGAGACGGTAGGCGTCAGTGTTGTTTCCTTCAAAAGCAAAGTGGAGATCGTGGTCACTGCCTAGCAAGTTGACCGCGGTCGGGACTGGAATAGGAGCAGTTGCTCTCCTATTGAATGTATTTTTCTACATTGTACCCAGTCCCTTTCTCGAACTGCAGAGCGACGAAGACACGCTTGATCGGGAAATCAGGCAGATCTCCATCCCGATAAGCGTCCGCAACGAGCTAGTCTCCCGAATCTTAAGTTCGTATCAAACTTCTTCGCTTGCGCCGAGCGCG
>JAPPCV010000173.1 GCA_028824715.1 Boseongicola sp.
TCGAGCGCGGCCAGATCAAGCCCGGCGACCTGCTTCTGACCGAGGCGATCGGCGGCGGCCTGGCGTGGGGATCCGTCATTCTCCGCTGGTAGTCCGGACCAGCCCGCTTTTGGGGCGTCCCGTTATTGACTCGGCAACTCTCCCCGCCCATTCTGCCGCCACAAAACTAATTCGTACAGGGGGGAATTTATGGGCGAACAGACATTGACACGGATGGACCTCAGGGATGCCGTCTACCAGGAAGTCGGTCTTAGCCGCAACGAATCCGCACAATTGGTCGAAAGCGTCATTGAACACATTTCGGACACGCTCGCCAGAGGTGAACAGGTGAAAGTCTCTTCCTTCGGAACATTCTCCATCCGCGAAAAGGGACCACGCGTTGGCCGCAATCCCAAGACCGGCGAAGAGGTTCCGATCCATCCACGCAAAGTTCTTACATTTCGTCCCTCTCATCTGATGAAAGAGCGAGTAGCTGCCGGCAACAAGGCTTGATCCACGGTGCAAAAGTCCCGCGAGGCGTTCCGAACCATTTCTGAAGTAGCTGACTGGCTGGATGTGCCCGCACACGTCCTTCGCTTCTGGGAAACACGGTTTGCGCAAATCAAGCCGACAAAACGTGCTGGTGGACGCCGCTACTATCGACCTGCCGACATGTTGGTCATTGGAGGGATAAAGACGCTTTTGCGTGACAAGGGCATGACGATTCGCGGGGTGCAGAAGCTGCTTCGGGAACAGGGAGTGAGTCACGTCTCCTCCTATTCGATTCCGCTTGATTCAGAACCGACGGAACGGGATGCCCAAGACCAGATTGAGTCCGTTGCAAAGGACGTGCGACAGAGTCCATCCCCCTCCGCACCCGTCAAGACCGAAGAGGAGGCGGGACTCACCGACACCGATCCCGACACGGCAGACAGCCAGCCCCAAGAGGATGCTGGCGCGGCAGAATTCCAATCGGCGGATGCCGAAGCGGCAACTGACAGGGAAGACTCCGGTGAGCCGGCATCCGAAGCCACCGGACAGGCGGATGCAGGCTTGCAGCCCGTACCAGAAGCCGACCTCGAGATCGATCCATCCGATGCCGCTGAAACAGACCCCGAGGACGATGCGGAGGAATTTGCTCGGGGGCCAGGCATCGCTGCACGCGTGATTCTGGCCGATCCGGCCAAGTTGAAGGCGCATCGCGACGACCTGTTGAAGGTTGCCGAACAACTAAGAGCGCAGTCAATGCGCAGGTCCGGGAATTCGTGACATGCTGCCGGATCAACTATTGCCACAGGCCCTCTTTTCCGACAGAAGGCCGAAAGTCGGGCTATGGCGCAGCTTGGTTAGCGCGTCCGTCTGGGGGACGGAAGGTCGCAGGTTCAAATCCTGCTAGCCCGACCATCACCTGAAAGTCCCGGGCATCCGATGACGAGACCATCTTACCGGACGAGTTGCAAAGGCAGCAGGGTGCATGCGCTCCGTGACGCAGGGCGTCTGGCCGCTCTTCGCGCCTGCCGACGTCGTCAAGACGCCCTGCACGTGGATTCGCCGCCCCTGCCGGAGTGCTGTCTGTGACCGGCGTTCTGCCTGACACCGAAATCCGGGCCATGATCGGGAAGGGTTCGATCGACGCTGACGTGCCGTTCGCGGACGCACAAGTCCAGCCGGCGTCACTGGACCTGCGACTCGGGAAAGTGGCCTTTCGTGTCCGCGCATCCTTCCTCGCAACCGGCGGTGTCTGCGTCGAGCATCGGCTCAAAAAGTTTGAAATGCATCGATTCGATCTCGGCGACGGTGCGGTGCTCGAAAGGGGATGCGTCTATGTCGTGCCGTTGATGGAGCGACTTGCCCTGCCCAAGACCGTTTCAGCGGTCGCGAATGCAAAGAGCTCGACTGGCAGACTTGACCTCCTGACCCGGACCATCACGGACGGCGCGACCGAGTTCGACCGCATCCCGGCAGGCTATCACGGACCGCTCTACGCCGAGATTTGCCCGCGGTCGTTCTCCGTCCTGGTTCGGCCGGGCATGCGGCTCAACCAGATCCGGTTTCGGGAAGGACACGTCGCCCTTGATGACGTCACCCTTGCCGCACTCCACGATGAAGTCGGCCTGGTCTCCGGCAAGGCGATGATCTCCGAAGGTCTCGGATTCTCGGTCGATCTGGATCCGGGCGACGGAACGCTCGTAGGCTACCGCGCAAAGCCGCATGGTGGGGTGATCGACCTCGACAATGTCGCCGGATACGAACCCGACGAATTCTGGGAAGAAATCCACACCGACGAAGGAAGGATCATCCTGGACCCCGGAGCCTTCTACATCCTGGTAAGCCGGGAGGCCGTGACGATCCCACCGACTCACGCTGCGGAAATGGCGCCATACCTTGCCATGGCCGGAGAGTTTCGCGTCCACTACGCGGGATTCTTCGACCCGGGGTTCGGATGGGCCGACGCAGGTGGCACCGGCTCTCGCGGCGTGTTGGAAGTGCGCTGCCACGAGGCACCTTTCGTTCTTGAGCATGGCCAGATTGTCGGACGCCTGGTGTACGAACGGATGTCGGAACGGCCTGCAGCGCTGTATGGCAGCGAGATCTCGTCGAACTACCAGGGCCAGGGACTCAAGCTCTCGAAGCAGTTCCGGATGGGATGAACTGTCCGCTCATTCTCGGAACCTGCCAGAATTGCAGGGTCTGAAGGCACTTGACCAAGGGCCTGATCGCATTTGACCGACGATCTGGCGACGCTTGAGCAGATTTCCGACGATGCCTAAGGGCGGATACGGCCGCACATGACGGTGACTCCCGCGACGCTTGGCGTCGAACTGCAATATGCCGCCGCATGCGACGGCCGGGAGTCCGAATCCACAGAATGTGTCAGTGTCAGGGAAGACGTCGATGAGACGCATCGGCGCTGTGCCTCCGGCAACCGGGAAACGGGACCGGCCAGCAGCGTGTTCTTCGCCCGCATCGGGTCCGCCCACGCCCGTCGTTCGAACACGCGGGGCCCGCCTCCGGCAGCCCGCTACAAGCACCACTGCTGCTCCGCCCGTTCTCCGTGGCCGTCGACGCCCGTTCCGGCCCCGGCCCAGAGATCGACGCGGGAGTCCGAGGCATGGACCGCTTCCGGCTCGATCCGGTCGCCAGCGGCTGGCCATTGCTCCCGCCCGCACGAGCGTCGGGGCTTCCAACAATGCCTTCGCCTCGGCCCGCGCCACGGGCGACCTCCAGCGACCGGTTCCATGCTCCTCCGGACTGCGAGACGCAGTTGAAGAAGTTCGAGTCGCTGGGCCAAGGGTTCGAGCGGCGGGCCGCAGACCTCCTCGATGTGTCGGTCGTCCCGGCGCCGGATCATGGCCGGCGAAGGCCAGGCGCCGCGACGCTCGTTGCCTGCGGCCATTTCCCGTTGCTAGCACCTCATCCACCTAGTCTTTCGGGGCGGACACGCGCTTCAGTGCCGGCGCGCATCAGCGTCCTCCAGGTTCTCCAGCGCGACGTTAGAGCCCGGAAGCCGCCGCTGCGATCTGCAGAGATGGCGCCAGCCTCCACCCGTCATAGCGAGGTGGACACGGGTCGGCGCAAGAATTAGGGTGGCCGAATGCTCAGGAAACTTGCCCATGTCGCAGCGATCGTCGCGCTCTGGCTCGTCTTTTCGTTCGCGCTGTTCCTCGGGCTCCAAGTGGATACCCTCTATGGCAACATCGGAATCGGGCTGACGGTCGTGCTCGCCGCGGCCTACGTCTATTTCGGGTGGCTCCGGTGAGGCGCTTCCTGGCGTCGCTGCCGACTTGTCGGCGCGTGGCACATACTCCCGTCCCTTCGTCGGGCAAGGCGGGCGAGCAGCATGGCGGCTTCCGTCAGGGCGGCACCGTTCGGCTTTCGGTGGATCGACGTGCTTGAGAGAGCCCAGGTCCGGGCGCGGGAAATTATGGGACCCAGAAACGCAATGTGCGGCATTGTCCCGTCCCAGCTGATTCACCGTCACCGAGACAAGCCCAGGATCGACTTCCTGCAAGTCGGTCGAGGGACGCCGAACCCAGACCCTCAGCCAGTGCGCGCGGCATCGGCCGGGCTCCCGTCAGAAATCGTGAACACTCTCATTGGCCTCCCACCCGTACATCCGTGATCCATCCGTGGTGACTCCGTCACTACGGCGGCCGGGGTGCCCCAAAAAAGGCAAGACTGCCTCACGATCAAGCAACAATCGCGACAATTCTTGGACAAGGATCGAGAATATTCCTGTTTTGTTTCGATGACTCGGGCATGGGCTTGGCGACGCGCGCCGAAGACGAAATCCAAGTCGGATCATCGCGTTGATTGACGTCTGCGTGTTCGGCTTCACGCCATGCACGTTCCACGGCAACTTGGGCGTCTTCGGGCGGCGGGCGTAGATGTTGCGCTCGGTGCGGAATGAATCAAGTGCTGGATATTGGATTGCCACAAGTCTTGGACGTGCCATTGCCGCCAACAGACATGGTGGGGGACCGAATTCGCTGCACGGGATGCGCTGCCTGCCAAGTACTGGCCTTCTCCGTCTGTCCGTTTTACGTCAGTCGATCCGCTTGCAAACAGCTACTGTGCACCGGCATTCTTGACTGCTGGTGCTCGACCGAGGAATTGTGCGATGTTAGAAGACATCGCATGGGATCGCCTGTTTGGTGCCGGAATCATTCTTGCTGCTGAGGGCACCTTGGTTCGCGCACACACTCTGCCGTCGCGTATCATGTACATAGGAGGCTGCATATTATCATGAGACTGAACTTTCTTTGGCGGTGGCGGGCCGTCACCGTGGGCGCCCTTGTCATGCTGGCTTTCGGTGCGGCGGCAACACGGGCTGCCGACGGTGGTGGCAATGGGAATTACGCTGGACTGTTCATCGGCACCGGAAAGGTGGCGAACAAGATCGTTGATGTCGATGGATTTGCCGATTGGGGCAATCCGGGATCAACCAACAAGCTCAACGGGCCGGCCGCGGCTGTCGGAGTGCTGGCAGGCCGCCGCTTCGACATGGGTCGCACGGGGCTGCGCATCGAGATCGACGCTTTGGCGGGCAGAATGTCTGCGGACACGGACCAACTGGACCCGACATGTGGCGACGAGACCGCGTCAGCTCGCATCCGCTGGATGGCCACGGCGCGAATGGGCCTCGACACGGAAGTCGGGGACACCCGGGTCTTTCTCGCCGGCGGGCCTGCGCTGGCACGGATCGTCAATTCCGTTACCGACATTGACTATGCGGGGCCTGGCTGCCTTGAGGGAAACCTGGTCTTTGACGGCGACGACTCGTTCCGAAGCGACGAAACCCGGGTCGGATGGGCGCTTGGGGCGGGTCTCGAGTTTCCGCTCTCCTCCGGGTGGACAGTGCGGCTCGATGGTACGCGCTTTGACTTCGGGCAGGAGAACTATCAGGTGAACACTTCCGGCAACAATCGCTGTGGTCGGGGCGGTGAGTCCAGGCCCTGCACCTATTCCCTCGACAACCGGGGCGGCATGGCGCGCCTGATGGTTTTCTACCGGTTCGGCCAGTAGGCGCTAATGCGTAGCCTTTCCCAGCCATCGCCAATGACGGGTTCGTGCAGCGCATCTCCTCGCGGCACGGTGCCAGAGACCAACTGAACTCTCCTTGGGCCGATGCACACGCTGACGTGTGGCGCGTTTGAACGGGTCGACCTGCGGCAATTCAGCCAAAAGGATGCGGCGTAGCGGAATGTCCGGAACTGCACCGCTTCGCGGAGCGACCCCGATCCGGACAGAGAAAAACATTGGCCTGAATGTCCGAGTGCAATTCGCGCGGACAATCGCGATGGAGACGGGTTTCCGTCACTTCCACCGCAAGACAGGATTCGAGGAAGAGGTCTGCAAGGCTTTCTGACCCTTCCTGGCAGGCCGCAATTTCGGTTGCCGGACAGTTGCGACCCATTCCGCGAGTCTCTGCCGATCTTCAGCACCGATGCTGGACGCTATCCGTATCCAAGTCCCTGGCTTGAGCCCGACTTGTTGTCCACGCCTGTCACGCCCCAGAAGAGAGGTTTTCCTCAGGAGGAGCAGGTGTGCTGCGCTAGGCCTAGGTGCGCGGTGGGCGATTCCCTTCATCTCTGAACTTGCAGTCGAACATGAGGGATGCCCAAGCGCACCGTCTCTCCCAATGGTTCAGGCGTGCCCACCGGGGCATCTGCAAGCGAACGTGACCTGCCTCACGCATCCCTCGCGTCCGCCTCTTCGTCCTCGACAAACATCTCCGCTTGGCAGTCAGTCTCCTCGCCGCCTTCGACGGGCGCGGCACCGGGAGGAGGACGGCCATCCAGAAGGCCCGCCGATCGAAGCTCCTTCAAACCGGGAAGGTCCTTCGTGCTCTCAAGCCCAAAATGGTCCAGAAAAGTCTGGGTCACCACGTAGGTCACCGGTCGCCCGGGAGTCATCCTCCGGCGACCCAACCTTATCCATTCGAGCTCGAAGAGCTGGTCAAGCGTTCCCCGGCTGACGCTCACGCCCCGAATCTCCTCGATCTCCGCCCGGGTCGCAGGCTGGTGATAGGCAATGATCGTCAGCGTCTCGATCGCGGCGCGACTCAGCCTGCGCGTCTCAACGGTCTCCTTCGTCATCAGGAATCCGAGATCAGGCGACGTCCGGATGGCCCAGCCGTCACCTGACTTTCGCACGTTCACGCCTCGCCCCTCGTATCGTGCCTTCAGCAATTCAAGTGCCTTGGCCGCATCGCTCCCATGGGGCATGCGGGCATTGAGGTCGACAACGGAAATCGGCTCTGCCGACGCGAACAGTATGGCCTCGACCATCCGCTCCTGCTCTTCCAGCGGGGGAGCTTCGAACAGGCTGTCCAGCGCCCCAAGGTCCTCGTCGACGTCAACCACTCTGAACAACCTTGATCTGGATCGGTGCAAATATCTCGCTTTGCCGAATCTGAATTGCGCCACCCTTCGCGAGTTCCAGAGATGCGGCAAAATGCGATGCGGTGGCCGAACGACGCCGTTTCGGGTCCGTCTCCCAGCCTTGAGGCAAGTAGGACATGAGATCGGTCCATTCGCCCGCATATCCGATCAGGCCCCGCATTCGCTCAAGCGCGTGCTCGAGCGTCATCACGTGTTCACGGATGAAGGTGAACGGGCGAAACTCGTCCCGGGTGCGAACGCGGGCATAGCCCTGCATGAGATCCAGGAGAGACGCGGTGTAGCGAACGCGGCGCACGCGATTCACGTCTTCCGGAATGCCTCGCACAAAGAAATCCCTGCCCTTCTGATCCCGTGCCATGAGCCTGGCCGCGGAGTCCCGCATCGCGGCCAGACGCTCGAGCTGGAACGCAAGATGCGCTGCCAGTTCCTCGCCCGATTGTCCTTCGTCATCCGGGTCTCGCGGCAAGAGCAATCGCGACTTCAGAAAGGTCAACCAGGCCGCAAGGACCAGATAGTCGGCCGCGAGCTCGATTCTGAGGGTCTTCGCACGTGCGATGAAAAGGAGGTACTGCTCTGCCAGCGCTAGCACGCTGATCTTGCGAAGATCCACTTTCTGGTTTCGCGCAAGCTGGAGCAGAAGGTCGAGCGGCCCTTCGAACCCATCCACGTCGACGAACAGAGCATCGGGCTCGACGCGAGCCTCGACCTCGACAAATTCCGCGTCACCGTCCGGCATTTCTCTCCGCCTCCTGCGTCAGTGCCGCAAACTCGGCTTCAAAATCGCAAATGTCAACATCTAGTGGGTTCTTTCGTCCAGAAAACGCAATATCTGCCAATTGCCGAGCCGATGACGACATTTCACCCACAGCTGCCGCAATCGCCGACATCTCGGAAAGATCGCCGCTGCAATGGAGAACCAGATCACATCCGGCTTCACGAGCCGAAACTGCGCGGGATTCGACGTTCCCGGACAACGCCCCCATCGAGATGTCGTCCGTAAGCAACAGCCCCGACAGCCCGAGTTCTTCGCGCAGATACGTCACGCCGGCTTCGGAAAGCGTTATGGGCCTTTCCGGGTCGATTTCTGGAAGGACAACGTGAGCCGTCATCGTCATTGGCAGGTCCGAGAGTTCGCGAAACGGCAAGAAGTCGGTCTCCAAAAGCTCAGCAAGCGTCGCCTTGATGCGAGGCAAGGCCTCATGGCTGTCGCGTGTTGCACGTCCGTGGCCGGGCGCATGCTTAGTGACAGGCAGGCAGCCCGCGTCCGTCAGGCCGGTGGCCAGTGCACGCGCCATGACCGTCACCACGGAAGCAGTGGAGCCGAGACAACGATTCCTGAGGAAGGGATGAGTTTCGGACCTGGCAACGTCCGCGCATGGAGCGCAGTTCACGTCTATCCCGTGTGCGAGAAGCTCGGTGCCAATCAGGAACCCGCGCAGATACACTGCCCTTTCGGCCTCCGGCGTCACGCCACCACTGCCGGCAAGCGCTTCAACTTGCTCGAGTGGAGGCATCCACTCGCGCCAATGGGGTGCCCGCATCCGCTGAACGCGACCGCCCTCCTGATCGATCAAGATCGGTGCATCACGCCCGACGGACTCGCGAAGCGCCGCTGTCAGCCGGCGAAGCTGGCCTGGCGACTTGCAGTTCCGTTGAAACATGATGAACCCGAATGGCTGTGCCTCGGAGAAGAACTTGGCTTCCCGGGAGCCAAGCTCTGGCCCGGAGGGTGCGAATATATACGCGCCCTTCGGCACTTACTGCTGCACGACCGGAATGCAGTCCGCACCATCCGCCTGCAGCACAGAGCAAAAGCGCCGGGCATCGGCCAAATCAACAAAGCCCGTTGCCCGCAAAC
>JAPPCV010000085.1 GCA_028824715.1 Boseongicola sp.
GCAGGGACAAGGGCTTGCGCACGTTCGATCCCGTTTTGTTCTCCCTGAAGGTCCGCCTAGGGGTCTTTGGCAACCTTTCTCGGCGACAGCGATCAGGCTGTCGCACGCAGCGTGGCAGGCAGGTGACTGGGAGGGCAGGGGAAGGGCAGCCGAGCGGGTACGTGACAATGAGAACCGCTCCGAGCGAAGCCATCGAGCCGATCAGCGGACAAGCTCTTTGGGCGGAACGGCCGGCGATCGTAGGCGGCGCGTTCGGGGCGGTGCGCACCTCCATGGACAACGTTTCCGCATTCCGGCAGGCTTCGACGACTGGGCATCGGCGACCATGGATGGGGCCCGATGGGGCAAGGGAGGCGACGGCGTGTTCGAGAAGAACGGACGGCGGTTGATGACGCTGGCGGAAAGGCATTCGCATGCGCCGCCGAAGTCCGAGGGCCAATGGAAGGACGGAAGCATCGCGAAGGAAAGCGCGCCCTTTTTGGCTGGGTGCGGCACCCGACTTTCCGTCCCGCATCGCGGATCTGCTCAGGACCACGCGAGGCGTCGAGACGCTCCGTTCGTGGATTGCCGAGCCCAAGACGAAAGTGAGCTTCGATCTGGCCACGCGGGGACTGAAACCCGGTCGTTGACGTGTATTTCAACACGAACCTGGCCACTACCCTCAATTCTTGACCCTTTCCTTCAATTGTTCTCCTCGTACGAATAAGCATCATTGCTGCCACGCATCACAGACAAGAGAGAAGTAGCTTGCGTTACACACTGACGGTAGTGGAGCAGTTGGACCGCGCCGCACGCGAACTGGCTGTCGATCATCCAATAAACAATCGCCTTGCCCTCATTCTAATCGACAACGCGACAGAACTAGTTCTCCATCGGAGGTGCACCGACCACGTCCAAATGGACCGTACTCTCCGGCGTCTCAATGCATCGCACCGAGCTCTCGCTCGAGGGAAATTCCTTGAGGGCAAGTTGAAAATATTGGAATCGCTTGACGACATCTCCCATCAAGAGCGACGGTTCATCTACTCCGTACATCAATACCGAAACGAGGTGTATCACGTTGGCCTTACGCACGACGACATTGTCCGGCCCATATCCTTCCAGTACTACAAACTTAGTTGCGAGTTGTTTGATCGACTGCGACCCGCCTGGCGAGCTTGGTCTTCGACGGACAGATTTTCCGATGTCGCGGAACGCTACTTGCCAAAGCGCGACGGTCGGTTCGATTTCATGGCAGTCGACAATGCAGACCTATCGAAGGCGCTACTCTCCAATCTCCCGGATGATGCCGAAGCGTTGCAATCTTCAATCTGGACTAGCGCAGAGTCTCACGTCGAAGAATTAAAGGAAGCACTCGAATTTGTCGTGCAGAACAATCCGGCTGGGGACAACAAGCGTAGCGTGCTTCGCAATGTCCAATGGTTCCACGACTTTGTCCGTGCGCTTGAGCGCGAAGGAGTGGAGGGGTCTTGGATGGTGCCTGGTTACGTCGACGAGGTAAATCGCGTCCGTACGGCTCTCGAATCCAATTGGCGACAGCGTCATATATCCCTCCCGTCGGCCAAATGGCACAAGAGAGCTGCGGCAATCAAGAACGAACCAGATCCCCTTAAGGCTATGACGCTCTACCAAGCCCTACGCCACGACATGGCATATCTTGAGGAAGCAATCACAAACGCCGCCAGCGAACTGGACGCTTGGATTCAATCGGAAGTTGATCGAGCGCGCGGAAAGTAGGCAAACCTGAACACGGGCGTGATGGCAGGTCGGACATTGTCGGAGCACACGCTTGCAATCCAACTGCACAGGCGATCGCGCCCTTCTGGTGTCCCGGCTTCACCGAGGCCTGCAATCGGCCCGTCGTCCGCAACGGCGATCAGGATCGTGCCGTGATTCGACGAGGCAAACGCCGCGACTTCCTTGCTGAGTTCGTTGCCGTTTTTTGGACTGCGCTCCATGAACTCGAGATCCTGTCCCTCTCCCCGGTCGCGCAGAAGGGACAGGTCCCTGAACAGCACCTCGTCGACCCTTGCGGATCCGGCCGGCGCACGTGTACTCCGAGTGTCACGTCCGCGCTCACGTGTTCCTGTGCATGCTTGCCTGCCACGTGGAGTGGCACATGCGCGGTGCCTCGCGCCGATCTTGTTCGAGGACGACGATCGCGAGGGCGCCCGTGCGCAGCGCAGCTCACCTGTTGAGCCGGCCAAGGTCTCGGAGAGCAGGGCCAAGGCGGCGGACAAGAGGACCCCCGACGGGCTGCCGGTCCACAGCCTCACGACGCTTCTCGCCGACCTGGCCATGCTGACCTTGAACGAGGTGACGCTGCCGGGCAGTCCGGACCATGCCTTCCCGCTGCTGGCGACATCGACGGAACTGCAGCGCCGGACCTTTGGGCTGCTGGAGATCGACCCAGCCAGTGATGTTGCCATGTAAGCGACAGGCTGGATCCGCCGGAACCGGCCGCTGGCCCCTTGAATTGCGAAGGATTCCTGCCCGACCCCCAAATGAAGATCCGGCTAAACTGAAAGAGGTGGATCGCTTCCCATCCCATCGCCACCTGAAGCACGCCGTGAAGTTCGTGCAGCGACATGGCGTCCGGCACAAGAACGCGCCGCCAGATCATGGGGCTGATCCCAAGCAGCCTGACCTACAGCTGCAGAAGAACCTATCCCGTCTCCGGCGCTGTCCGGGCATCCGTCATGCAACAAGGTTGCAGGAGGCGCTCCACAATGCCAGCAGCAGAATGACCCCGGAGATTTTGGTGGTTCCCTTCATCGACGAGCGCAGCTCTCTCTGGCACTCGCTGGTGTTCAGCGCCGCCGAGCGCGAGAGCACCAATGTGATAGACGGGCTGATGCACAACGACGTGGTCAGGAGCGACATCCATTCCACCGATGAGCATGGCTTCATGGAGGCAGTCTTCTGCGTCACGCACCTGCTGGGCATCTCCTACGCACCGAGATGCAAGGACCTCAAGAAGCACAAGCTCTACCGGTTCCGAAGCGGCAGCGACCAGGAGGCCGAATGGCCGATCGTGCCGACGAAGCACGTTGACGAGAATGCCGTTCGCGTCTCATGGGACGACCTGCTGCGCCTTTTGGCCACCATCAGGCTGAAGGAGGCGACGGCCTCCGAGATCTTCCGCCGCCTGAACTCGTACTCCCGGCAGCACAGGCTCTACGCGGCGATGAAGGCCTTCGGCCAGATCATCAAGTCGATGTTCATCCTGCGCTTCATCGATCAGGTCGAGCTGCGGCAGGCGATCGAGAAGCAGCTCAACAAGGTCGAGTTCGCGAACGGCTTCACCCGGGCTGTCGCAGTCGGGAAGCCGCGCGGTTTCGAACATTCCGACAAGGAAGACCAGGAGATCACCGAGGGCTGCAACCGTCTGATCAAGAACAGCATCATCTGCTGGAACTACCTCTACCTGAGCCGTTTCGTGGAAACCGACAAGACGCCGGAAGAGCAAGACAGGATCCTGAAGATGGTCGCGCTCCATTCGCCCTTGACATGGGGGTACATAAACCTGCTCGGCGAGTACGATCTCACGCGGGACCGGCTGCAGGACAACACCGGCGTCCTGCCTCCCAATACCGCACAGGATAATCCCGGAAAATTGGGAGCCGCCAGTTCGATGATGCGCCAACCATTGCTTGGCGAAACGGAGTTCCCTATGGCGGATTCGGTACCTATGTTGGATTCAGGCCGACAATGAGATCAACTGGAATGTCCACGGCAGACGAAGCCACCGGCACTGGCCGGTACACACAAGCGACCGCGCTGAAGGATGTCGTCACGTGGTCTCAAACGCGGCCCGATTGGCAGCGCGACGCACTTCGGCAATTGATATCGTCCGCAGACGCATCAACCATCGATATCGACAGGCTGGAAGCGATTTGCATCGGCGAACGTACCGATGCCTCCTATTTGAGCGAGACCGATGTCGCGCCTGAGTCGACACCCGGGAAGGCTGTTGCCATCTCGAAACTGCACTCACTTGAGGGTGTCAATGCACTGGTGCCTGGCCAGGAGCTTGACGTCGCACAGAATGGTATCACCATCATCTATGGCGACAACGGCTCGGGCAAGTCCGGCTATTGCCGCGTGCTCAAACACGCCTGCCGTTCCCGTGACGACAAGTTCCAAATTCATCCCAACATCGATGGACCTGACGACGCCGTTCAGTCCGCGACGATCGAGTTCACGGTTGGCGATAGGGCAAGAGCCGAACCCTGGACCCCGGAAGGTCAACAAATTGCCGAACTCAGCCAGGTCAGCATCTTTGATTGCCGAAGCGCGAACACGCATGTGCAAGCGGAAAACAACGTGGCTTATACGCCCTTCCCAATGCGGATTCTGGAAGCGCTAGGTGATCTTTGTGACACGTTGAAAGAACGGATTGACGGTCATATCGCACAGATCGAGGCGCAAACTCCATTGGCAATTTCGGAGCATCAATTCGCTGCCGAGACAGCCTCGGGCAAATTCCTGAATGAGCTCTCGGCGAAATCCAATCCGGAGGTCCTGGACCTGCTTTGCAGACTGACGGAAGAGGAAAAACGCAAGCTTGAGACCCTTCGCACGGACCTTTCGCAGGACCCTCAAAAGACGATCAAGACACTCGGCGCCCAGGCGCAACGGGTCAACGGTGTCATCAACTCGGTCAACGGCTTGCGCTCCGCTGTCTCCGTGGAGAAGCGGAGCAAACACCGTGAGCTGTCAAAGGCCCTGGCGGATGCCCAAGCCGCATCGAAAGCGGCCTCTGACAGCCTGTTCAAGGCCTCACCGCTCCCGGATATCGGCTCTGACACCTGGAAGGCACTTTGGGAAGCAGCCAGATCGTTTTCCGATGACGTCGCCTATCCGGACAAGAGCTTCCCGGAGGCCACGCCCGATGAAGACCTGTGTGTGCTTTGCCAGCAGCCCCTCGGCGATGAGGCTGTCGCTCGCAGGCTGACGTTTGAGAGCTTCGTGAAGGGATCAACCAAGGCGCAGGAGGAAGAATGCCGCTCAACCCTTGAAACGAACCGGGCCGCACTCGAGCAATGCGGGATAGCAGATGATGCGCTTGCTGCTGCAACAACGCTTCTTGGCGAGGAGCTGGGTTTGCCGGACCTGGCCGCATCGCTCAAGGAATGGGTGGATGCCGCCAACGGCCGATTGACGGCGCTCTTGGAGGGCAAGGACGATCCTGCGACGGATGCGCCGGTTCCGCTCGAAGCGCTGACGCAGTTGCGACAGGAGTTCCAGGAGCGTATTACTCTGGTCCAGTCCATCCAGGATCCCGAGGCCCGGGCCAAGCTCGAACAGGAAAAGCGTGAGCTTGAGGAACGCGGCCGCCTTGGCGCGATCAAGAGCGATATTCTGGCTCAGATCGAGCGCCTGAAACAGGTGGCGAAACTGAAGAAAGTCGCCAAGACGACTGCTCGGCTTTCTGTCACCAACAAGAACAAGGAGCTCTCAGAGCAACTTGTGACGGGCGCTCTCAGGAATCGCTTCGCACGCGAGATCACGAAGCTTGAGCTCAACGCCACTCCGATGGAGTTGCGGAAGACACGGGACCGAAAGGCCCAATCGTTCTTCCAGGTCGAGTTCGTCGGTTTTCCCGGCCAGCCACTTGGCGAGATTCTGAGCGAGGGCGAGCATCGTTGCGTTGCCCTTGCGGCATTCTTGGCCGAGCTCGTGACATCAAGGGACTATTCCGGGATTGTCTTCGACGATCCGATGTCTTCGCTTGATCACATCTACCGGGAGCGGGTTGCAGGGCGCCTGGCCGAAGAGGCCAAGCATCGGCAGGTCGTGATCTTCACCCACGATCTCGGTTTTCTGTTCGAGGTCATTCGCGAGGCGGAGGCCTTGTCGGTTCCCCTGCACTACCAGCATGTGAAGCGCCGGGGCGAAACACCGGGCTTTGTTCTGGCGGAATTGCCGATGAAGGCAAAAACGGCGCCGACGCTTGTCGCCGCATTGCGCACGACGCTGAAACAGAACAAGGGCCGTTTCGACACGATGTCCGAAATCGACCGGGTCATCTTCACCAAAGGCGTGATTGAGCAGCTTCGCGAAGCCTGGGACCAAGTGATCGCGGACTTCATCGCGCCGGTGCTTGGACGCTTCGACAACAAGATCAAAGGAAGCAGTCTTTTCAAACTCCTGAAGCTTTCAGAGGCTGATGTCCGAACCGCAAGTGCCGCGCGAAGCAGATTGTCGGAGGATCTGCACGATGTGGCTGAAGCGCTCAACCCTGCCGAAGTTGGCCACGACGATCTCGCAAGGGAGGTCGATGTTCTTCACGACTTCATCCAATCAATGGCCAATCGCCCTGAGCCGTCGCAACCGAAGGTCAGGCAGCCATGAGTCCCTCCAGCATGAGATTGGAACCTGAACAACCGCAGCTCTCCGAAAAAATTCTGACGACGGACAGTTGCCATCGCCAAGAAAACACCATAGTGGTGCCCCTTGAAAAAACACCATAATGGTGCTATGTGAGGTCTCGTGACTGAAAGACGCAAGCCGACCTATGATCTGGATGCCATTAAATCGACCTTCAACACAGCGAAGAACCTCAATGCAACGGGTTCTGCCATTCGCTCGGCAGCCGCGCTTGGATTCGGAAGCGCTGAGATTGTCGCTGTTATCCAGTCCATGGACCGGCGCGACTTTCAGAAATCAATGACCTCCTACGCGGATCATCGTGTCTGGCAGGACGTCTACTATGTGCCGTCCGAGGTGGGCGACCTCTATGTGAAGTTTACGGCGGACGTCGTGAGTGAGTTTTTGTTGTTGTCCTTTAAGGAGAAAGACAATGGCTGATGCAGTTGAAAGTCATCCGACCTGCCCTGAGACCGGGGCACCGATGCATCGCGACACAAGACCGATGACGATCGCCTACAAAGGCGAAACAGCCACGTTCGACATGCCTGGCTGGTATTGTGATGAAAGCGATGAAAGCATTCATGACGGCTCGGACATGAAAGTGTCGGACCGGGCACTCACCGAACTCAAGGCGAAGGTCGAAGGCCGGTTGGCTCCGAAGGCGGTTCGTCGCATCCGTAAGCGCCTGAAGCTGACGCAGAAAGATGCCGGAAGGCTGATCGGCGGGGGTCCGAATGCGTTTCAGAAGTACGAGAGCGGCGACATTCTGGTCAGCCATGCGGTGACCAGTGCACTTCTCTTGCTGGATCGGGACCCAAGCGGGCTTGAAGTGCTCCAGCAAAAGGACAAGGCAACACACGCCGCCTGAGTGGGCTGCAAATGACATCAGATATCTGGCCTCCTCCGCGACTGAATGCGAAAGCAGGGAAATGATCGGCATCACACGATTTACAGAAGGAGATTCGCTGATGAAGATGCTGACCGCGACCGTAACCCAGGATCCAGCCACAGGGCTTGCCCCGCCGAAACAGGAAATTGACATGCCGATGCGGGAAAGGTTGCGGGAACGGGCAAGACCGCATGAAACGCTTCTGATGGCGCTTGCTTGGGCGCTTCTCCCCGGCACTTGCTACGCCCAAGCCGATTGTGCGGATTGGAATGGCCAGCCGTTCTTTGAGGCAGCCACGG
This sequence comes from Boseongicola sp., assembly GCA_028824715.1. GTDB lineage: Bacteria > Pseudomonadota > Alphaproteobacteria > Rhodobacterales > Rhodobacteraceae > JAJEFO01. The sequence goes on from JAPPCV010000085.1 coordinate 7,564, forward strand.
CGTCTGACGTAAGGCGGTGTCTGCTTCACGGCACTGACATCGGAGCCCGTGCCGCCACGCATGGCTATACCCCGCTTCACACGGCCGCAAAGTTCGGCACTGCCGAGACAGTGGTTGCCTTGCTGACTGGCGGAGCCGCGGTTACGGCGCGCGCCAGGCATGGCGTGACACCCCTTCACTTGGCGGCGGCGAACGGCAGGGCAGGAACCATACGCGCACTGCTGGCCAGCGGTGCCAACGTGGATGCCCAAGATGACGACGGCATGACTCCCCTTCACTTGGCGGCGATGTGGGGCAGTGCCGAGACAGTAGCGTCGCTCCTGGACGGAGGCGCGGACATCGAGGCCCGTGACAATGATGGCTGGACGCCCCTTCACGTGGCTGCGAAGTTCTGCTTGGCCGAGTTCGACGACGCCGAAACTTTGGGCGCGTTGCTGGCCGGCGGTGCCAACGTCGATGCCCGAGGAAAGAATGGCAAGGCACCACTTCATTTGGCGGCGTCAAACGGCATGGCCGCGTTCTGCGGTGCCGAAATTGTGGGCACCTTGCTGGCCAGCGGAGCTGACGTCGGTGCCCGAGAGAAATTTGGCTGGACACCCCTTCACTCGGCGGCGCTTTCCGGTAGCGCCGAGATTGTAGGTACCTTGCTGGGTGCGGGTGCGAATGCCAAGGCGCGCGACCAATTTGGCAGTATTCCCTTTGATTTCGCAAAGAACAACGAGAGGCTCCTGGGCACCAAAGTTTATTGGTTGCTAAATGAAGCGCGATTCCAGTAAGTCGGTAAGCGTCATTTTAAGCCCATACCGGGATTTGCTTGACGGCAGGCAGGTTTCGGGATTCGGGCTGAAGGCCGCTTTCAGCGATTCCCTGCGCCGGCTGCGAAGTTCCAGGGCAGAAGCTCGTGGATCCTCGACATCGGGTGTCCGGCGGCGATCCTCTCCAGCACGTGCCTGAGCCAGGCGTACGGCTCGACGCCGTTCATCTTGCAGGTCTCGATCAG
>JAPPCV010000095.1 GCA_028824715.1 Boseongicola sp.
GAAAACCCGGTTCCTGACTCCCGGAAACCGCCGAAAAAGGCCGAATTCGGGCTTGCCTCAAATCATGGATGCTTGGTTGTCGGGGGAATACGCCGGTGCTAAGTGACCGCGAAACGCGGTCGAGTGGAGCGGGAGACCATGCCCAAGGATTACGTCGTGAAGGACATTTCGCTGGCCGATTTCGGGCGCAAGGAGCTGGACATCGCCGAGACGGAAATGCCTGGCCTGATGGCGATCCGGGAGGAATACGGAAAGCAGCAACCCCTGTCGGGCGCAAGAATAGCCGGCTCCCTGCACATGACGATCCAGACGGCCGTCCTGATCGAGACGCTCAAGGCGCTTGGGGCCGATGTTCGCTGGGCGTCGTGCAACATATTCTCGACGCAGGATCACGCGGCGGCGGTGATCGCCGCCGGCGGCACCCCGGTATTCGCCGTGAAGGGCGAAACGCTCGAAGAGTACTGGTCCTACACCGACCGGATCTTCCAGTTCCCGGAAGGCGGGGCGAACATGATACTGGATGATGGCGGAGACGCGACGCTCTACGTCCTTACCGGCGCGCGCGTCGAGGAGGGCGACAGCGGCCTCATCGCGGTCTCCGCCAGCGAGGAGGAGGAAGTCCTCCATGCCCAGATCAGGAAACGCCTGGCGGAGAGCCCTGGCTGGTTCTTGAACCAGCGCGACATGATCCAGGGTGTCACGGAAGAGACCACGACGGGCGTAAACCGCCTGTACAAGATGGTGGAGGACGGGCAGCTGCCGTTTCCCGCGATCAACGTCAACGACAGCGTTACGAAGTCCAAGTTTGACAACAAGTACGGCTGCCGGGAAAGCCTCGTTGACGGCATCCGGCGCGCGACGGACACGATGATGGCCGGAAAGGTCGCCGTGGTTTGCGGCTATGGCGACGTCGGGAAGGGATCCGCGGCATCGCTTCGCGGCGCAGGCGCGAGGGTCAAGGTGACCGAAATCGATCCGATCTGCGCGCTGCAGGCGGCGATGGACGGTTTCGAGGTGGTCCTGCTGGAAGAAAGTCTTGACGCGGACATCTTCGTAACGACGACCGGCAACAAGGACGTCATTCGCATTGAGCACATGCGCGAGATGAAGGACATGGCGATCGTCGGCAACATCGGGCACTTCGACAACGAGATCCAGGTTGCCAGCCTGAGGAACCACAAGTGGACCAACATCAAGGAACAGGTCGACATGATCGAAATGCCTTCGGGCAACCGGATCATCCTGCTGTCCGAGGGCCGGCTGCTGAATCTTGGCAACGCCACGGGACATCCCAGCTTCGTCATGTCGGCGAGCTTCACCAACCAGGTCCTGGCACAGATCGAGCTGTTCACGAAGGGCGGCAACTATGGCAACGAGGTCTGCATTCTGCCCAAGCATCTCGACGAAAAGGTCGCGCGACTTCACCTAGGCCGGATTGGCGCAAAGCTCACGATGCTTGACAGCGAACAGGCAAGCTACATAGGCGTAAGACAGGACGGCCCGTTCAAGCCCGAGCACTACCGGTACTGAGAGACCGACAACAGCTGTCAGGTTGACCGATCCTCATATGCATGGAGCAGACTCGCTGCCGCGCCGCGTTCACATCCTTCCCAATCGGCCTTCGTCGTCCACGATTTCAAGCTCACAGTCTGCGCCTGCCCATCGCCACAAGACGATGCTGAGGTCCGCGCCGGACGCGCCCTTCGCGTAGCTTCGGATCAGGAGACCCGCGAAGCCATCAGCCATTAGGTCATTGGCGAAGTCTTGGGTCGGAACCGCTTTCCCCTCGATCATCTTGGTACGCCAGCCGGGATCCGCCAGCGCGCTTTCTGACATTCCGCGCCCTTCAAGCTGAGATGAGTTGCGGGAGTCGAAAACCGGCCCGAGATCGGCGCGGCAGGACACCAGGACGGTGGGTTGAAGGCTGCCGGCCCGGTTCGCTTCACGCAAGGCGGTTGCTGGGTCCAGTGCGGTGTAGAGCGCAGGCGTTCCCTTTGCGTTGAATCGTCCGCCGAAGAGCTCGGCGCCGCGGCCTGACAGGGGATCGCGCGCGTAGACCGGGTTCAGCGCGCGATATAGTGGCCCGCTGAAGCGCCCATCGATCAGCGGCATCAGGCAAAGACACCCGCGTCCATAGCGTCTATGTATTCCAGGACCTGTCGTGCCTTGCCTTCCTGCACCAACTGCATTGCGGTACGTCCATCAAAGCCGGCCAAGGGTTCTGACCGGAACCAGGCGTACGCCATGAGTTCCGAGCCGAAGCGGGGCTCGACCTTGTTCAGGACTTCCACCAGTTCCCGCAGGCGGCGTTGTGTCTTGGCCGAATTGATCCTGGTGCGGCGCTGCAGGGCATCCTTGCTCAGCCCCACCGTCTGGGCCACTTCTTCAGAGGACGTGCGCAGGGCGGCGGCGATCCTGCGGGGCTCGAATTGTCCGCTTTCTGCAAACTGCAAGATGTGCACTTTCTCGGTCTCGTCAAATGCTTTCACGGGATATAGCGTAATAATTGCCGAACTTCAAGCCGTGCCGGAGTTTGCCAGATTGCATGACACGAGCCGACCCTGCCAGCGGTGTCGCATGGTTTCTTGAAGAACCGGCAGGTGCCTTGAGAGCTGCAACAGCTTCAGCAATCCCGCCAGCGACTGTCACGCCTTCAGAAATTGTACTCCAGGCTTATCCCGATGAAGCTGTCACGACTCGTGTCGCGGACAGTCCCGTCGGTTTCAAACCCGATGTGAGCGATCGATTCCAATTGCAGCGACAGGTTGTCCGAGAGCCGTCGATTGAACTCGGCATTGAAGACGCGGCTGTCGGTTTCACGGGAGTCGAGGACACCGAGAAAGAAATCCGTCCCGTGCTCGTCGTTCAAGCCGAGGCGTGCGCCCAGGAAGACGGAATTTGCGAGCGCATCGGTTGCGTTTCGCCCCCGCCCGTCGCGGAGCCACTCGGCAAAAAGGCTCAAGTCGGAATTGGTGTCCAATGGTCCGTTGATGATGTACTCGCCCCCCAGGATCGAAGCCGTGTAGTCCTCCTCCTGCAGCAACCGGTTCCGCCCGCCGGTACGACGGATCGCTTCCAGCTTGAGCAGCACCGGCCCCGTCGTGATCTGGGCATCCAGCCCGAACTGGCGAATTTGCTCGTAGTGCGGCGCCAGGACCGCGAGGGGCGGCACATGGTTCATGACGGGAGGCGCGAAGGTGGGCTCGCGGCTGGTGCCGTCGAACACGCTCAGCCCGATGTCCAGCGGTCCGAAACTGTTGCTGTAGCGGCCCGCGAGGTCGACGTGCCATTCCTCGTCCGCGGATTCGTACGTGGCGCGGCTGCTGTCGACGACCAGCGGCCCACGAAACCGGCCCTGTTCGCCTGGAAAGGTGCGCTCTCGATGTCCGGTCAGCCCGAACAGTTCAAGCACCCCCCAGTCCCCGGACAATGTCAAATGCGCCATCGGTTGACCAAGCTTGGTCTTGGCGTTTGGATGCTCGACCAGGTCGGTCTGGTTGATGATGTCCACAAGCGACCGCGCCTCGGCGACGCCCCAGAAGACCCGATCGATGCCCAGGCGCAATTCCCATTCGCCATCGCCTGCATCGCCGTATGTGAGATAGTAGGCTTCCCGCAGGTCGGCATGCGTGCGTTCCGGGTCCCCGGCATCGAAGCGCAGGAAGGGCGTTATCGTGAAGCTGCCGCCGCCGTCTCCCTCGATATAGGCGGTGGTTTCAAGGCTGAGGCCGCTTGCATGGGACCGCTGTCCGGGATGAGCCCCGGATTCCGGGAAAATCCGCGTTTCCGCTGAAACCTTCCCGAACACGTCCTTCCGGTCGGAAAGCCAGGATTCGGCGTCTGCCGTCTCCGGCACGAGGGAAAGCAGCGCCCACAGCAATGCGGCGGAATGAATCAACCGGTTCGCCATTGTCACATCCCCAATTCCGTTCTGAATCGCACGCCTGCCCCTTTCCCTGCAGCGAGGGCAATTCCTGGCAGTGAGGGCAGCGAGGAAGATCGGATTCCTGTCTTCCGGTCAATCCTGCGGCCCGGACACGACGCAAACCCTGCTGCATCACGAACTTGCAGAGCGTGGCGCGCGTTGCAAGCGGTTTTTCCGGACTCCGCCGCTCCGCCATGCAATCCGCGACCCGGGAAGGGAGTTCCGGCGCCATGCCGCGCGACGGTCCTGACGCGCCGCTGCCTGGTCCACGACGGGCGACCGTCTCGGCGGCGTGGGTTTCGCGGCGTGGACCCACGGGCCGGGCAACCTGCCGTGCGAAACGGGTTGCCGTTGTTTCGCAAGCCGGATACGAGATTTCGGAAGGATTGAGTCTTGGCGGAGTCGTTGGAACATATCCGTGAACCGGAAACGGCTCCCAAGTCACTGGATCGCCATAGGCGCCGACGCCATCGCCGACGTCAGGGCGGTCTCGCGTACCGTCGTCGGGCAGACTTCAACCAACCAAATGCGATGAATGCGGCAACATGAACGACGAACTCGGAATGCACCCTAGGCAAACTGGACCAGGAACAACCGCACAGGCCGATTTCAGGCCACCTGTGCATCCGCGTGAGCCGAGGCGATGACGCGCCATCTTCTGGACCGTTACATCGCCTTCGTCCTGCGCTTCCGATGGCTGGTTCTCGCGATTGCCGTGCTGTTCATGCTCGCGGCGTCGGCGGGCTTGCCCGGCCTGACCGTATCCGGCAGCTATCGCGTGCTTTTCGGCGCGGACAACCCCCACCTTCTCGAATTCGACAAGGTGCAGGACACCTATTCCGCGTCACGGTCGGCGCTGATTGCCGTCGCGCCCAAGGAAGGATCGGTTTTCTCCCATGAGGCGCTCAGTGCTGTCGAGGAGTTGACGGAGGCCGCATGGCAGACGCCGCATTCGGTCCGGGTCGCTTCGCTGACCAACTATTTCCACAGCGAAGCGATCGAGGACGATCTCACGATCGCACCCTTGGTCGAAGGCGCGGCGTCCTTGAGCGACGCCGACCTCGACCGGATCCGGACAATCGCCCTGAACGAGCCGGAACTGGTTGGGCAGCTGGTTGCCGAGGACGGACATGTGGCGGCGCTGGTCGTCGACTTCATCCTCTCCGAGCCGGAGGAGCCCGCGTGGGCTGAGATCTCGGGCTTTCTCGGCGAGCTGCTCGACGAGGCCAGGGCGGCGCATCCGGACCTGTCGTTTTACCTGACCGGCAACGTGATACTGAACCAGACCTTCGCCGACGCCGGAGAGGATGCGGAGAGCCTCATCCCCGTCGTGTTTTTGGTCGTCATGACCATCGCGGCCCTTCTGCTGCGTTCCACATACGCGGCCGCAGCCGTAGCCGTTGTTGTCGTGTTCGTCGTCCTGACTGCCGTCGGGGTCGCGGGGTGGTTCCACACGATGCTCACGCCAATCAGCGCGAGCGTGCCGATCATAGTCATGGCCGTGAGCGTCGCCCATTCAATTCACATCGTGACCACGGCGCAGGCCGGCATGCGCGAAGGACTGGAGCGGAACGCGGCGCTCTCGGCCTCGCTTCGCGAAAACATGTATCCGGTGTTCCTGACATCCGCCACGACCGCGATCGGGTTCCTCAGCCTGAATACGTCGAATTCGCCGCCGTTTCACGTTCTCGGCAACCTGGTGGCGCTTGGCGTGCTGTTCACGTTCATCTATTCCGTAACGCTTCTGCCGGCGCTTCTTTCGATCCTGCCGCTGCGCGCTCCCCGCTCCCGCGCCGGGCGCGCGGGCTTCTTTGACCGACTGGGAGACTTCGTCGTCGCCCGTCGCAAGACCCTTCTTTGGTCCGGGCTTCTCGTGGTCGTGGCGCTGGCGTCAGGCCTTCCCCGAAACGAGGCGAGCGACAACTGGCTGCACCATTTCGACGAACGCTACGCCTTTCGCACAGATACGGAGTTCATCGTCGAGAACCTGACCGGGCTGGACCGGCTCGACTATTCGTTGAGTTCCGGGGCCGAGGGCGGCATCACCGATCCCGAATACCTGCGCAAGGTCGACGCCTTCGCGGACTGGTACCGCACCCAGCCCGAAGTGCGTCACGTTCAGGCTTTTCCGGACATCATGAAGCGCGTCAACAAGACCTTGCACGGGGATGATCCAGCGTTTTACCGAATACCGGAGGAGCCCGATCTTGCCGCCCAGCTGCTGTTGCTCTACGAGTTTTCGCTGCCTTTTGGCGCCGACCTGAACGACCGCATTGACATCGGCAAGTCGGCGACGCGAATGACGGTGGCGCTGGACAACACGTCCACCAAGGACCATCTCGACATCGACGCGCGCGCCCAGGCCTGGCTGCAGGCCAACGCGCCCGATCTCGCGAGCCCCGCCTCGGGCTTCACGATGATCTCCGCCCATCTGTCGGACCGGAACGTCGAAAGCATGCTGAGGGGCACGATTCTTGCCACGGGCCTAATTTCGCTGATCCTGCTCCTGGTCTTCCGAAACATCCGTGTCGGGCTGATCTGCCTGGTGCCCAACTTCGTTCCGGCGGCAATGACGTTCGGCCTGTGGGGATACCTTTCCGGCGTGATCGGTCTCGGCGCATCCGTGGTGGTCGCGGTCGCCATCGGCATCATCGTCGACGACACCATTCACTTTGTCTCCAAGTACATGAGCGGCCGGCAGCAGGGCCTGTCGTCGCCGGAGGCGGTTCGTGCAACGTTTCGCGCCGTGGGGCCGGCGTTATGGGCCACGACCGCCATTCTGACAGCCGGCTTTCTGGTGTTCGCCTCGTCGGGTTACGAGCCGAGCTGGACTCTCGGCGTCCTGGTGGCGGTCACGATCTCTTTCGCGCTTGTCGCCGATCTCTTCCTTCTCCCCGCCCTGCTTATGGCCGTCGATCGCAGAAATCGATAGCGCTCTGCACGACATGAGCGCCGCGAGACCGCGCAAGGCCGCCAACATTCGAGAATGCGCTGCCATGATGTCGCCGTCCGCCCGGCCGAGTCCCTTTTCGTTGACGCGGACGACGACCGTCTGCTGTGCCATCCTGCAAGAGTCGGGCCCCAAGCGGTTCCATGGACAGCACTTGGCCGGCGGCGTGGATCGGGGTCGGACACTAAGCACCATGCGAGGCTCTCGGAGCTGCCTCGCCGGCGAACAGGGCGGAGAACGGCGCGGCAATGTGGCCAGGCGACAGACATCGGAGGCGTCGTTCCGGAATGCCGTATTGTGGCAGATCCCGCGGCGCCCGTGCTGCATGGACCCAAGCCGGCCCCTGGCCCGAGTCTTGCGGCTCGGGACTTTCAGGTCGCGAACCGCCTTGTCGGGCGGGCGTGAACAAGGCGGAAACCGGCAGATTCTCGTGACACGCAATCGTGTGTTGAGCCTGGTTCGATGGGCGACCATACTGGTTTCGTCAATCCCTTGGCAGCACGCCCCTGTTCCGTCCAGGCTCGGGACTGGCGATCAGGAGCGAGGCCGAACTCTCGGCGTGTTTCTTTGGCGCGGGGATTCCTGCAGGCTTGACGGATGAAAGCCGTGCATTCGCGAGGCGTTCGCCCGAGGAAGGGGGCCGATTCGATCATGGTGCGGGCAACGCTCAAGCGGATTGCGGCCCTGACGCTCGTTCTCGCGTTCCTGTCCGGGCCCGCGCTGGCAGAACGCTACAAGGGCTTCCCGCGCGGACACGCACTGATCACCGCTTCCGAACTGAAATCCATGCTGGAAGGCCCGGGCCCGAGGCCCGTGGTGCTTGCCGCGGTCGGGAAACTGTCCTGGCTGGCCGGACGCATCCCTGGCTCCTACCATGCCCCGCGGCGTTCCTATACCGACCGGGAAGGCATGGCGGTCAGCCGAAAGCAGTTCCAGCGCTTCGCGCGCAGGCACGGTATCGACGACAGTTCCCAGGTCGTCGTGTACGACGAGAAATACGACGCGGCCCGGCTTTGGTGGCTGTTCTTCCTGTACGGCAAAACCGACGTCCGGCTGCTTGACGGCGGCATGGCCGCATGGCGGGCAGCCGGCCATGGCGTCGACCGCGGGTTCGGGAGGTCGCCACCGGGCGGAGGGCGTTTCGTAGCTTCCCCAGCGCGTGTCGGCTGGGTTGCCGGCATCGAGGACGTTGCCGAGGCCGCGGCAGACGGCTCTCCGATCTGGGACACGCGAGACCTGGCCGAATGGAACGGGGCGTCGATCGGCGGACTTCCTCCCGGTCGCATAGACCAGGCGCGCTTCATCGGCTGGAAGGCGTTCCGCAGGGCCGGCGAGGGACGGCCGTCCGAGTTCCGGACCGCCGCCGAGACCTCCGCCGTTCTTGCCGCGGCGGGCTTCGATCCCGAGAGCGACCACATCTTCTATTGCCACTCCGGCGTGCGAGCGGCCACTCCGTTGCTTGCGCTCTATCTCATGGGCTATCCGACCGAGCGCCTGCGCCTCTATGACGGTTCCTGGATCGACTGGAGCCGGCAGCGCCTTCGCAACCGTTGAGTCGCGCG
>JAPPCV010000064.1 GCA_028824715.1 Boseongicola sp.
TACCTGCCGACCATGAGGGCGACATACAGACGGCAGACGCCTATTGCAACAAAAGTCGCGCATTCACCTGTCGCCTGAACGCGACAGTCCCCTGCGCGAGTTCTATGGCACCGGAACACCGCACCGGATTGTGCAGGGATGGCGAGTTGGCTGGTCTGCAAGGCGGACGCGCGATTTCGCTGCCTGGACGTCAGTTGTTGCTGGGCGGCTGCAGGATGCATTTGGCGGCGCCGGGACGGCGTGGTTGTCGCGCGGAACGAAAACAGGCACGCTCGGCGGGCGCCCAAACGACGCCCGTGAGCATTCGAAGGAGTTCAACATGACCTCAAGCAAACCGCGCGTCGGTGCGGCCATTGGGAGACTCGACTTTCCGACCGTCGGACATGAGGGATCGATCTCGGTCGGCCGGACCAAGGATCGCTGGACGATGCTGTTCGTCTATCGTGGCCGCCATTGCCCGCGGTGCAAACGCTTCCTGAACAAGCTGAACGACGCATTGCCCGAGTGGGTCGCCGCTATGGATGTCGTGGTGGTCTCGGCCGACAGCCAGGAAAAGGCCTTGGCGGACAAGGAGGAGTTCGGCTGGGGCTTCGATCTCTGCTACGGGTTGACGGAAGCGCAAATGCGGTCGCTCGGTCTCTATGTCTCTGAACCGCTTTCCGCAGCGGAGACCACGGACCTGTTCGCCGAACCGGGTTCCTTCGCGATTCGTCCGGACGGAACGCTGATGCTTGCCGACATTTCCAACGGACCTGCTGCGCGCCCTGACCTGGAAGAGCTCTTGGATGGCATGAAATTCAACATCGAGAACGATCGTCCGGTCAGGGGAACTGCATGAACGTGGCTGCGGGGAAGCGCAATGCAGTCGCTTGCGGGCGAAGGTGCGGCTCGCCTCCCTTGCCCGCCTCGCGTTCACTGACAGCCACGCAGAACTTCCTGCTGATGTCGCGCGATTCGATCACCCACCCAGATTTGCGAGCAAGGCCTTGTGCGGAAATCCTGGCCTACCGAACTGCCGGCGCACAACTCGTGAGGGGATATTGTGAAACCGTCGCTCCAGCCATGAGACAGGATGCCGAACTCGGCCGGATCCGGAAACTGGGGCCTTTGGCGGCTGCGATGCCAATTCTCGGCCGATGTCGAGCTGCGGTCACTTCGTGATCGCGGCCTGAGGTCAGATGTCGCCAAACGAAAAGTCAGGGAGCGAATCAAAGGCCAATTGAATGGCCTGGCTCCATCCCTTCGAAATCGTCCTGTAATACGCGTCGCTCTCCGCAAAGCGCCGAGTCGGGCCTGGGACAAGCGTTTCTGCCTCATAGACGCTAAGGTCGAGCGGAAGCCCGACCAACAGGTTGGACTTGATGGTTGAATCAAACGAGACAATGAGAAGCTTTATTGCATGTTCAAAGGTCAGGTCCGGACGATAGGCCCTTGCCAGAATCGGCTTGCCGTACTTGGTCTCGCCGAGCTGGAAGTAGGGCGTGTCCGGCCCGGACTCAATGAAGTTTCCTTCCGGATAGATCATGAACATTCTCGGAGATTCGCCCCGAATCTGGCCACCCACGACTATGCTTGCCCGAAATGCCGACGACTCTTCGCTCCCTTCAGAACCGATTTCTTGGATTGTCTCGCGCAGGATCTTTCCGATCAATCGGGCGACCCGGAACATCGAGGGCGCATTTAGAATGGATTGGCTGCCGTCACCTGACTGGGCTTGCTCCTCGACGAGGTTGATGACCGTTTGGGTGGTTGCGAGATTTCCCGCCGTCATTACCGTCACGACCCTCTCTTGGGGCACTTCCCAGCGAAAGAGCTTCTGGTTGACGGATACGTTGTCGACGCCCGCGTTGGTTCGGGTGTCAGACATGAACACCAGCCCCTGATTCAGGCGCATGCCGACGCAATAGGTCATCGTGCGGACCCTCGCCGTCCGGGGTGAGCCTGGCCGCCCCTTTGCCCGAACATGTTCATTGCTGCGTCACCTGCAACGAAACGGTCATGGATTCGGCCGCGTTCCCGAGCCGCATTCCCCGGACGGGCGCGGCATCCTGATAGTCAAGTCCTGTCGCAACCCTCACATACCGGTCGTCGGGCGAAATCCCGTTCGAGACGTCGAACCCGACCCAACCCAAATCCTTGACATGCACCTCTGTCCACGCATGTCCGGCCTGCTCGCCGCCGTTGTCGCCGGACTCGAGATAGCCGCTTACGTAACGGGCGGGAAAACCGAGGCACCTTGATGCGGCAAGGAATACATGCGCGTGATCCTGACAGACGCCTTTGCCAGCCGCCAATGCGTCTTCGGCGCGGGTCGTCGTGTCGGTTGTGCCGGGCTGGTAGGATATCCTGGACAAGACTTGCGCCGACATCGCATGCAGAAACGTGATGTCACCGCTTTCAGGATCTCTCTCTTGCCACTCCGCGGAAAAGGCCTCGGCCAATTGGCGAATTCCGGAACCGGGCTTGGTTGTTTCCGTCTCCCGCCTATACAGCCACAACGGAACGTTCCCGCGATGGTCGCCAAAGATTCCACTGGAGTCCGTGACTTCGACCACGCCTTCGCCAGTTACGACAACCTCATTTGCGTGAGCGTGGGCGCTTACGAGATCAACCTGGTTGTCGAACTGGTCCATGAAGGTGACTTCCCTTGTTCCGCCTTCGATTCGCGCGGACCAGGATCGGACTTCTTGTCCCCGGCCAGACTTCGGATGGAGTCGAAGCTGAAAGAGCCCATGGCGAATTGGCTGGTCATATCGATAGGACGTCTGGTGGAATATCTTGAGCAACATCTAACTGGCTCCGAGCCCTTTCACGTGTGGAACCGGAAATCGGTTTCGATTTGGCCACCGAGCTTGCCAATCTTCGAGATGATTTCCTGAATGAAGTCGTGCAACCCCTCGTCAAGGACGTCATTGACGTTCCGGTTTCGCAGGCTGTCGGTGAGCTCTTGCGCCAGGCTCAGGCTCGGGGCAGGGTCTGGCTGGCCCGATTCAAGATAGCGGAGATTCTCGAGGATCTGGCCGCAGCAGAATGCCATCGACCGAGGCATGCGTCCGTCCAGAAGCAGGAACCTGGCAATTCCGGCCGGATTCGGGTCGCCTTCGTTAAGCCAGTCATAGGAATGCTCGGCGGAAACGGATCGAAGAATAGTCTCCCATTGCACGTTGTCGATGGGTGCGCCAACGTGGACGACTGACGGCAACAGGACATAGTATTTGACATCAAGGATTCTGGCGGTGTTGTCGGCCCGTTCAAGGAAGGTGCCTAACCTGGCGAAATTGAACATCTCGTTCCTGAGCATCGTGCCGTGCAGGGCGCCCCGTACGTAGGCGCTTTGCTTGCGTATGAGGCTCAGGACTTCAGGCAGGCTGTGGTGCTGGACCGGTGCCTTCAAGGCACTCCGGAGCAACATCCAGGTTTCGTTCGTGGCTTCCCACACCTCGCTCGTCAGGGCAGTTCGAACGGACCTTGCATTGTTCCGGGCGGCTTCGACCAGCGACATGACACTTGACGGGTTACTCCTGTCGCGAAGCATGAAGTCAACGACGGCGTCGAATTCATAGCCCGGGTGGCGGGCAAGAAACGCGTCCGTCGCGCCGGCGGTGCTGATGATCGAAGACCATTCCTCTGCGCCGGACTGCGAGCGGGTTAGGGCGATCCGAAGGCCGGCCCCGACCAGCCTGGCCGTGTTTTCGCTCCGTTCGAGATAGCGAAACATCCAGAAGAGACCATCGGCGGTTCGACCCAGGACCATGTCAATCCTCCAGCACCCAGGTGTCCTTTGTCCCGCCGCCCTGGCTGGAATTGACGACCAGCGAGCCTTCCTTGAGCGCAACGCGTGTAAGCCCGCCTGGCGAGATGTGGATCCTGTTGGGAGAGACAAGAACGAAGGGTCGAAGATCGACATGCCTCGGCGCAAGCCCGCTTCGGGCGAAGATCGGAACCGTCGAAAGGCACATGGTCGGCTGCGCGATGTAGTTTTCAGGCCTGGATGACAAAAGCTGCCGGAAATCCGCGAGTTCCCGCTTGCTGGCAGCAGGCCCGACGAGCATTCCATAGCCGCCCGATCCGTGAATCTCCTTCACGACCAGTTCGGGAAGATTATCGAGCGCGTAGGCCAGATGGTCCGGTTCAGAGCATCTCCAGGTTGGCACGTTGCCAAGGAGCGGAGCTTCGCCGGTGTAAAACCGGATGATGTCCGGAATGTAGGAATAAATGGCCTTGTCGTCGGCAATCCCTGTGCCCGGGGCATTCACCAGGGTCACGCCGCCCGCGCGGTAGACGTCAAGGATTCCCGCAACACCAAGAAGGGAATCGGGGCGGAAGTTCAATGGATCGAGAAAATCGTCGTCGACACGCCGGTACAGTACATCAACGGGCACATAGCCGCGGATCGTCCGCATGGCGATTCGCCCGTCGGCAACGCGGAGATCCTGACCTTCGAGGAGTTCCGCTCCCATCTGGTCGGCAAGAAACGCGTGTTCGAAATAGGCCGAGTTGTGAATGCCGGGCGTCAACACGCCGATGACCGGCCTGCCTTGACATTGCGCCGGCGGGCAATCGGACAGGCACCTTCGAAGGTGTCTTGGGTAGTCGCTGACCGGTCGCACGTTCACGGCCGAAAAAAGGTCGGGAAACATCTGCAGCATCGTTTCCCGGTTTTGCAGCATGTATGAGACGCCAGAGGGCGTCCGGGCGTTGTCTTCGAGAACGAGGAATTCACTCTCGCCCGTTCGGATGATGTCAGTCCCGACGATGTGCGTATAGACGTTGCCCGGCGGTGTGACTCCGATCATTTGCGGCAAGAAGGCTGAGTTCCCGGTGACGAGATTGGCAGGAAGCGTTCCGGCCCGGATGATTTCCTGCCGGTGGTAGATGTCGTGCAGGAATGAATTGATTGCCCTGATCCGCTGTTCGATCCCGCGCGTAAGCTTCGACCATTCGGCTGCCGAAATTATTCGGGGAACGATGTCGAACGGAATCAGCCGCTCGTCGGCGTCCTTGTTGCCGTACACGTTGAAAGTGACGCCAACGCTTCGGAACAGCGCATCGGCCTCCGAGGATTTCTGCTGAAGGCGCCTGGCGTGCTGATCTTCAAGCCATTGATGATATTCGGAGTACGGCGTGCGGATCCCGCCACCGGCCAAGAACATTTCGTCGAAGGGGATGTCTTCCTTGTCCATTCTGTTCGCCATCTTTGGCGATGCAGGACGGGAATGCAATCCGCCCCGGGGACAGGCCCGACGCAGTCCCAAGCGACTTGTGCCGTTCGAAGGAAAGAGTCCGGTTCCCGACATCACAGGCCGCGGGTTCGCCAAGATGCCGCCGCAATCCCAAGCGTCCGGGTCAGTCAAGAAGATGGCCCGTCATCTCCGCCGTGTGGAACTGGTCAGACGGCAGCATTCATTGCGCCGTCATCCGGGCTTCTTTCCGAGCGCTTCACCCCACGCGATCGCTGAAATTGCGGCCGGGTCAGCTTGCCATTGGTCGAGGAGGCCGCGCCAACGATCAAGATCTTCGGCGCTGGCCAGGCCAAGCTTTTTGGCAGCTGCCGCCGTTTGGTCCGAAAAGAACCATCCACTCGCGAACCCGTGGAAGAAATCGACATCCTCTCTGGCCCCGAAACACTCGAAGGACGCGCTCGCCGAAATTTCGGAGAAACCCGCGGCATGAAGCACTCCCTTGATCTCCTTGCCCATTTCCGGATGTCCGCCGTTTGCGGAGAGGAGCTTGCCAAACACCGTCCAGGCATCGTCGAAGTCACCGTATCTCGGTTCGGTGAAGCATGAAGACAGGATCATGTCCCGACACGATATTGTCCCGCTAGGTTTCAGGACGCGCAGCATTTCGGCCACGGCGCCGCCAGTGTCAGGCACGTGCATTATGGTCGCATGGGAGTGAACCACGTCAAAGGAATTGCTCTCGAACGGAAGATTCAGGGCGTCTGCGACCTGGAATGCCGCGTTCTTGTGGCCGCCAGCCGATGCCGCAGCCTTGGCCATTTCGATCTGGGACTCTTCGATGTCGATGCCAATGAACTCCCCGGGGGCGACCGCGTCTGCCAGGCCCATCGAGATCGTTCCCGGGCCGCA
This sequence comes from Boseongicola sp., assembly GCA_028824715.1. Lineage (GTDB taxonomy): Bacteria > Pseudomonadota > Alphaproteobacteria > Rhodobacterales > Rhodobacteraceae > JAJEFO01. The sequence goes on from JAPPCV010000064.1 coordinate 6,093, forward strand.
ACCTACGTCGAGGAGACGCATGCCCGAACTGAGTCTCGGCAGCAGATGAACTGCGTTGCTGGTCGCGCTCCGGCGACGCAGGAGTACCTGAAACTCCTCGTTGTAGCCCATCGTGTAGTTCTGTTCTTGCGCTTCGGGTTCTGGTTGTCCGCTCATTTCACGTCCTCGTCAGGTTGTTGCGTCATCAGGTCGGCTCGTTCTTGATGGCAAGCATCCAGCCAGCAAGTTTCGCAATCGTGTTCTCCAATGCAGGATCGCCTGTCAAGTCAATGCGAACGGGCGGCGGGGCCGGGCTTCTCGCAAGACCCGATGGAACTTCTGGTCGGGGGTCGAGCGCCAGGACACTGCAGGTTCCGCTTCACTGCATGCTCTCCAGGCTTCGGCCCAACACTTCGGCAAGGGAGTCCTTCAGCCGCTCGTAGCGGGTGCTCGGGACCGGCGTAGACAGGGCAAATATGTCGCCGTTAGAGTCCTTGATCGCGAATCCGAGGGCGCAAATTCCGTCTGAATGCTCGTTCTCGTCCTTGGCCAGTGCGCCGTTCTTGATCTGCTCGATTTCATCCAGGATCTCGCCCGGCGTCCTCAAACTCGAATCCCGCTCACCGACTTCCGCGACGATCAGCCTTTCGGCGTGTTCCCGTTGCAGGCAGGCCAGTGCCGCCTTGCCGTTTGCCGTTGTCGTCAACGGGAACGTCTCCCCGATTCTTGATACCGCACGAAGCCGCTGGCTTCCCACGATCTGGTCGATGAAGAGCATCTTGTCGCCGTCAAGGACGGCAAGGTCGACGGTTTCGCCGGTCTCTTCCGAAATTCGCTTCATGACCGGGCGAAGCCGTTCCTTCATGTCCGACGCGGTGGCCTGGGCAAGGCTCAGGATCTCCGGACCCAGCCGGATCCCCCCGTAACCCTTTTCGGTCGAGATGAATCCCTCTACCGCGAGCGCTGCGACAACACGCTGCACCGTGGAACGGGGCAGGGCCACGCTCTTCGCGATCTGGCCCAGGCTGAGTCCGTCGGTCTCGCGGCCCAGAAGACGGAGAATGTCAGCGGCCCGGGAAATGACCTGAATGCCCTGATTCCTGTGCGATGCTTCTCCGTCCAATGCCCAGCCGTCCTTGCTGCCTGTTTCTGAATCCGGTCCCAACCAGCCTATCGGTGCAGGGACGGCAAGGCAACACTTGACTGCAATGCGATACATATGTACCATAATGCGGGAAGAAGATGTTGCTTTCGGGGAGGAACGATGAGCGTCACCATTCGCGGAATTGATTTCCAGGCAAACGACGACAACGACATGGGGCTGGAGTTCGTGAACCTCAGCCATCGCTACGGCTTTCAGTGTCCGAACTGGCCGTACTTCAAGGACGTGCAGATCGATCGCCAGCATTACATGGCGAAGTCCGGCGTGCTCAGCCAGACCGTCACGACCACGATGCACGTGACGACCCATATCGACGCTCCGGCCCACGTGGTCCAGGGCACGCCGTTCATCGACGAGGTGCCGCTGCCGCATTTCTTCGGCTCCGGGCTGGTGGTGAGCCTGCCCAAGAAGATGTGGGAGTCGATCTCCGGAGACGATCTCGAGAAAGCGTGCGGACACGCAATCCGCAAGAACGACGTCCTGATCATCAACACCGGTTGGCACAAGCAGTACGAGGACGGCGACTACTTTGCATACTGTCCGGGCCTGGTGCCCTCGGCGGCTGACTGGATGGTTGACAAGGGAATCAAGGTCGTCGGCCACGACACTCAGGCCAACGACCACCCGCTGGCCACCGCCATCGGTCCGCAACGGAACGGCCCGATCCTGCCGCACCTCGAGGCGGAATACCGCGAATGGTCCGGCGGCCGCGACTGGAGTGACGACTTTCCGGAATGGGAGCCGGTGCACAACAAGCTGTTCTCGAACGGCATCCTAGGCATCGAGAACGTCGGCGGCGACCTTGACCGGGTGACCGGCAGGCGCTGCACGTTCGCGTTCTTTCCGTGGAACTGGGATCGCGGAGACGGCTGCATCATTCGCCTCGTCGCGATGATGGATCCCGGACAGAACTATCGCATCGAGGCCGGGGAGGAATTCTGATGCTCGTCAAGCGATTTGCCGATGCCGAACCCTATGATGCCCCGAACCACTGGGGCGTCACCGGGCTCAGGCTTCAGGGCTTCGAGGACGGGGGCCCTGAAAACCAGTGGGTCGGCCTGTCCCAGTTCCTGCCGGGGGGCGGAGCCGGACCGGATTCAACGCCGTTCGAGAAGGTCTACGTCGTGCTCGAAGGCGAGATGACCGTGATCGTCGACGGCGAGGAAACGGTGTTGAAGCCCATGGACAGTTGCAGGATCGCGCCGGACGAGGTTCGCAAGATCGAGAACCGCAGCAACCATGTCTGCAAGATGATTGTCGTGATCCCGTATCCCGACGGCAAGAGGCCGGAGTAGGCCGGTGTCACTGGACGATCCCCTCTCCCTGTTCGACGTATCCGGAAAGGTTGCATTGGTCACGGGCGCCTCAGGTGCATTCGGCGGGGTCGCCGCGCAATGTCTGTCCGGCGCCGGTTGCAAGGTCGTCCTTGCAGCCGGGAACGCCGAGGCCCTGAAGGATGTGGCGGCAACCTGCAAGGGCGAGACTCACGAGGTCAACGCCCGTCCCGACAGCGAAGCGGCTTGCGGGATTCTCGTGGCGGAAACTGTCAAGGCGTTCGGCCGCCTCGACATTCTCGTTGTCGCGTCAGGCATGAACAGGGTGGCCAAGATCGGCGAGATGGAACCATCGACATTCGATGCGGTCATGGACGCAAATGTCACGCAGAGCTGGCTGATGGCCCGTGCGGCAGCCGGCCGGATGCTGGCCCAGGGAGATGGCGGCAAGATCGTGCTGATGTCCTCAGCACGGGGATTGCTGGGCCACCCGGCCGGGTACACCGCATACTGCGCCTCCAAGGCCGCGGTGGACGGAATCACCAAGGCTTTGGGCTGCGAACTCGGGGCAACGGGAATCACCGTGAATGCGATCGCGCCGACGGTCTTCCGCTCGCCGCTGACCGCCTGGATGTTCGAGGACACCGAAGACGCGCAGGCCGTTCGCAAGGGATTCCTGGCCCGCGTTCCGAAGGGGCGGCTCGGGGAGCCCGAGGACCTGGCCGGACCGCTTCTGTTCCTGGCCTCGAAGGCATCCGATTTCTATACCGGGCACATCCTTTATGCCGATGGCGGCTATACGGCAGGGTAGGGGGATGTTCGCGGATCGTCAGATCGCCGTGATCGGTGTCGGCTTGATGGGTCACGGGATTGCCCTGACCTTCGCGAAGGCTGGCTGGCAAGTCACGATCACCGATCCCTCGGACGAGATGCTGCGATCCGCTTCCGACAGGATTGCCGAAAGCCTGCGACTTCTGGGCGCGAGCGAACCAGAAGTCTCCAAGGCCGTCGACAGGATCGAACCATGCGATTCGGTTCGTGCAGCCGTCGATGGCGCCGCTTGCGTATTTGAGGCCGCACCGGAAAGGCTCGCGCTCAAGAAGGCGATCTTTGCGGAGGTTGAGGAATTCGCGCCCGCGGATGCGACGCTGGCTTCGAACACGTCCGTCATCCAGATCACGACGATCATGGCGGACCTGAAGTCGCGGCATCGCGCACTGGGCACGCACTGGTGGAATCCTCCGCACATGATTCCGCTGGTCGAGATCGTGAAGACCGAATGGACAGATCCGGACTGCGCCGAGGCCATGCACGTGATGCTCTCGGAGGCCGGCAAGGCCCCTGTCATGGTAGAGCGGGACGTGCCGGGTTTCATAGGCAATCGCTTGCAGCACGCATTGTGGCGCGAAGCGATTTCGCTCGTGGAGAAGGGCGTGTGCACCGCCGAAACCGTGGACGAGGTGGTCAAGGCCAGCTTCGGCCGCCGCATGGCCGTGCTCGGACCGCTCGAGAACGCGGACCTTGTGGGCATCGAGCTGACCCAGGACATCCACCGGCAGGTCCTGTTCGACCTCGAAGCCGCGCCCGCTCCATCCCCGTATCTGCAGGAGCTTCTTGACGAGGGCCGCACCGGCATGGCGGCAGGCGCGGGTTTTCGCGACTGGCGTGACGGAGACCTTGCCGCGACGAAGGCGAGGGTGGCCGAACACTTGACGAAACTCGAGGCAATTCTGCCCAACTGACTCGAATCCAGGGAGGAAAGGGAAATGACACTTGCGACAACGAGAAGACAGGTTCTTCGGGGACTTGCCACGACGGTGGCGGCACCCGCACTGGTGACATCCACGCGCGCATATGCGGCGAATCCGACCATCCGGGTTGGTCATGTCAGCCCTCGCACCGGACCGTTGGCTGGATTCGCCGAGGCGGACGAACACGTGCTGACAGGCATTGACGCCGCCTTCGCCGACGGAGTTTCCAACAACGGCAAGTCTTACGGGGTCGAGATCATCTCGAAGGACAGCCAGTCGAACCCGAACCGGGCGGCCGAGGTCGCTGCCGACCTGATCCTCGGCGAGGAAGTGGACCTCATCGTGGCCGCATCAACCCCTGACACGACCAATCCGGTCGCTGACCAGGCCGAGATCAACGAGGTTCCCTGCATTACGACCGACTGCCCGTGGCAGCCCTATTTCTTCGGTCGCAACGGCAACCCGGCGGAAGGGTTCCTGTACACGTACCACTTCTTCTGGGGTCTCGAGGACGTGATCGCGAATTTCCTGGACCTCTGGGGCGGTTCCGGCGTTGCCAGGACCGTGGCGGGGCTCTTCCCCAATGACGCGGACGGCAATGCCTGGGGCCATCCTGAACTTGGGTTTCCAAGGCCGCTGGCGGAGGCCGGATTCACGCTGGTCGATCCAGGCCGCTACCAACCGCTCAATGACGATTTCTCCAACTACATCGCCGCCTTCAAGGAAACCGGTTGCGAGATCGTCACGGGCAACATGATCCCGCCGGACTTCGCGACCTTCTGGGCGCAGGCCGCGCAGCAGGACTTCCGGCCGAAGGTCGTGACGATCGGGAAGGCCCTGCTGTTCCCGTCCGTCATCGAGTCGCTCGGCGACCGCGGCGACGGGTTGACCTCGGAGATCTGGTGGACGCCGACGCATCCCTTCAACTCGTCGCTGACCGGCGAGAGCGCGAAGGCGCTGGCCGACGGATACACGGCCGCCAGCGGGCGTCCATGGACCCAGCCCATCGGGTTCAAGCACGCCCTGTTCGAAGTCGTGCGGGACGTGATTTCCCGCTCTGCTGACCTGGATGATCCGATGGCCATGGTGGAATCGATCAAGTCGACGAACCTCTCGACCATCGTGGGCGACGTGAACTGGGCGAGCGGGCCGGTCCCGAACGTCACCAAGACCCCGCTTGTTGCGGGCCAGTGGCAGAAGATGGGGGACGCCTTCAACCTTGTCGTGACCACCAATGCCCATGCGCCGCAGATTCCGGTCGGCGGTGAGTTGAAGCTGTTGGGCTGAAGGGGCAGGGGTGGTGTCGGCCTTGCTGTCGGTCGCGGGTCTCAGCAAGTCGTTCGGCGCAGTCGTCGTGGCCGACCAGACGAGCTTTGACGTGGAGCACGGCGCCGCAATGGGCATTCTCGGACCGAACGGTGCCGGCAAGACCTCGCTGTTCAACCTGATCACCGGTGCCCTGCGACCTGACGCCGGGCAGATCGTGTTCGGTGGGGCCGACATCACCAACGTGTCGGCCGCCGAGCGCTGCAGGATGGGGATTTGCCGTTCCTTTCAGGTCCCGCAGCCCTTTGGCGGCATGACGGTCTTTGAGAACGCCCTCGTGGGTGCGACCCAAGGGGCCGGGTTGAGCGGCAGCTCGGCGGAAGTTCAGGCCATCGAGGTTCTGGAAGCGACGGGCCTGCTGCCAAAGGCCAACGTGCGTGCCGGCGCGCTCACCCTTCTGGAGCGAAAGCGCCTGGAGATGGCCCGCGCGCTGTCCGCAAGGCCAAGGCTTCTGCTGCTGGACGAGATCGCGGGCGGCCTGACGGACGCAGAGTGTGGAGAGCTGATCGACACGATCAACCGGGTGCATGCGAAGGGCACGACAATCATCTGGATCGAGCACGTCGTTCACGCGCTTCTGGCCGTCGTCCAGAAGCTCATCGTGATTGATTTCGGCAAGAAGATCGCCGAAGGCGAGCCACGGGAGATCATGGGCAGTGCCGAGGTCAAGGAGATCTACCTGGGAGTGGACCCGGATGCCTGATCCGCTTCTGGCCCTGAATGCGCTCGACGCCCACTACGGGGATTTCCAGGCGCTTTACGGCGTGGACATGTCCATCGAGCGGGGCGAGGTCGTCTCGATCATTGGAGCGAACGGCGCAGGGAAGACAACCTTGATGCGGTCAATTTCCGGGTTGACGCGGAATGATCCGGCCCAAGTGGTCTTCGATGGCCGGCCGATCGGCGACCTGAGGGCCGACCTGATTGCCGGCCTGGGGATTGCGCTGGTGCCCGAAGGACGGCAACTTTTCCCGTCGCTTTCGGTCGAGGAGAACCTCGTGCTTGGCGGCAAGACCAAGCGGCCAGGACCGTGGTCGCTTGAGAAGGTCTACGACCTGTTTCCGATTCTCGGCGAACGGCGCGGCCAGGCCTCCACATCGCTTTCGGGCGGGCAGCAGCAAATGGTGGCGATCGGTCGGGCGTTGATGGCCAACCCCGAACTGATCCTGTTCGACGAGATCAGTCTCGGGCTTGCCCCGGTCGTGATCGGAACGATCTACGACGTGTTGCCCGGCATCATCGGCGAGGGAATGACAGCGCTTCTGGTCGAGCAGGACATATCCCGGGCGCTGGCGGTTTCTTCACGCGTCTATTGCCTTCAGGAAGGACGGGTCTCGCTGGAGGGTCGGACGGATCAGGTCAGCCGCGAGGACATCACCGAGGCATATTTCGGAGCGGCGGCGGCATGATCGAGTGGGTCAATGCGCTGGTTCAGGGCATCTTGCTGGGCGGCCTCTACGCGCTCTTCGCCGCCGGGTTGTCGCTGATCTTCGGGGTGATGCGGCTGGTCAACATAGCCCATGGCGACCTGATCGTGCTGGCCGCCTATATCGGCCTCAGCACGACCATGATCCTGGGCGTGCATCCGTTCATCGCCCTTCTGATCGTTATGCCCGTGATGGCGACGATCGGTTACGCGTTGCAGCGCGGGCTGCTCAACCACGCGCTCGGGGACGATATCCTGCCGCCGCTTCTCGTGACATTCGGACTGTCCGTCATCATCCAGAACGCCCTGCTGGAAGGCTATTCCGCCGATCCGCAGAAGCTCAATGGCGGCGCGATCGAGACGGCCAGCATCTCCCTTGGGGGGCTGGCGGTCGGAATCCTGCCGCTCCTGACCTTCGCCATCGCGGTTGCCGTCATCGCGGTCCTGCAGTGGGTCTTCTACAGCACCGGTCTGGGACGTGGCTTCCGTGCCGTCTCGGACAATCAGGAAATTGCCCAGCTTATGGGGCTGAACAAGGCCCATGTCTTCGGGCTGGCAATGGCCCTGGCGCTTGGGGTGACGGCAATTGCCGGCATCCTCCTCGGAGTCAGGACGAGCTTTGATCCGGCAATTGGGGGCGGCCGCCTGATATTCGGTTTCGAAGCCGTCATCATCGGCGGGCTTGGCAGTCTTTGGGGCACCTTGGCAGGAGGCGTGATTCTCGGCGTCGCCCAGACACTGGGGGCAAAGATTGATCCGGGGTGGCAATTGCTGGCGGGGCATGTCGCGTTTCTCGTCGTTCTGGCCCTACGCCCCAACGGCCTGTTTCCGAGGGTGGAGCATTGAGCGTCCCTGCCGTCACGCGCGCGACACGGGCTTCGCGCATCGCGACGGTCGTTGCGGCGCTTGGGTTGGTCGTGCTCATGCTTGCGCCTTGGTGGGCGGGGCGGGCCGACATGCGGCTCATGGGAGAGATCTACCTGTACCTTTCGCTGGCCTGCCTGTGGAACTTGATGGCTGGCTATGCGGGCCTGGTGTCGGTCGGGCAGCAGGCGTATGTCGGATTTGGGGGCTACATGCTCTTTGCCTTGACAGTGTTTGGCGGGTTGCACCCGATTGCGGCAATTGTCGCGGCCGGAGGCCTTGCGGCAGCGGTCTCTGTCCCAGTCGCCACGCTCATCTTTCGACTCAAGGGAGCCTACTTCGCCATTGGGACATGGGTGGTGGCAGAGGTGTTTCGTCTGTCATTCGCGCAGGTATCCGCCCTGGGCGGCGGCTCGGGGTCGTCGTTGCCGGTAGGCATCGTCAGGTCGCTTTCGTCCTCCAGGTCGGGCCGCGAAGCCCTCAGCTACTGGCTGGCGCTGGGGGCCGCCGTCCTGGTCATTGGCACTGTCTATCTCTTTCTGAGGTCTCGCAGGGGGCTGGCCCTTACCGCGATCCGGGACAGCGAAGCTGCGGCATCTGGCCTGGGCATCGATATCTGGAGGACGAAGCTGGAAGTCTACGTCGTGACCTCCGCGTTGACCGCGATAATCGGCGGGCTGATTTTCCTCCAGAAGCTTCGAATCTCGCCCGATGCCGCGTTTTCGGTCAACGACTGGACCGCGTTCGTGATTTTCATAGTCGTCATCGGCGGGATCGGAACGCTGGAAGGGCCAATCATCGGCACGCTTGTCTTCTTCGCGATTCGGGAAACCCTGGCGGACTTTGGCACGACCTACCTGATGATCCTCGGCGCCGTGGCCATCGTCGTGATGCTGAAGGCCCCGAAGGGCATCTGGGGATTGATTCGTGACCGAATTGATCTTGAGCTCTTCCCGCTGGGCTATCGTGTTCACCAAGAAGGCGGCGAGGGTGGGACGTTGAAATGAATGTTCTCTGGATCATGGCGGACCAGCTGCGGTGGGACTATCTCAGTTGCTACGGAGCCACGCATATCGAGACGCCCAACCTTGACTGGCTGGCGACCCGGGGCGTGCGTTTCAACAGGGCGTATGTGCAGTCCCCGATCTGCGGCCCGAGCCGGATGAGCTACTACACCGGTCGCTATGTCCGCAGCCACGGTTCCACCTGGAACGGATTCCCGCTGCGGGTCGGGGAGCCGACTCTGGGGGAGCATCTCCGCGAGATCGGGGTCAAGTGCACTCTGGTTGGCAAGACACACATGACGCCAGACCTGGAAGGAATGAAGCGGCTCGGGATCGAGCCGGAAGGGACCATTGGCGCGCGCGTCAGCGAATGCGGGTTCGAGGTGTTTGTGCGTGACGACGGAACCAATCATTCCGATTACCCGTCTCGGCACGCCGAGGACTATGACCGGTATCTGCGTGAACACGGCATGGACGGGGACAACCCCTGGGAGGAATGGGCCAACACGGCGATTGGCCCGGACGGAGAGCTGCGTTCCGGTTGGGTGCTGGAAAACGCGCCATTTGCTGCACGCGTGCCAAGGGAGCATTCGGAAACGGCCTGGCTCACGACACGTGGCATCGAGTTCATGGAGGGTCAGGGCGACCAGCCTTGGCTGTGCCACCTTAGCTATATCAAGCCGCACTGGCCTTATTTGGCGCCAGCCCCGTACAACGACATGTTTTCGGCCGCCGACGTGCCACCGGTGAATCGAAGCGATGGCGAGCGTCGGTCCGATCATCCGCTCATGCAGGCGTGGATGGACATGCGCGTGAGCAAGAACTTCTCTCGCGATGAAGTGCGCAATTTTGTTGCGCCGGTCTACATGGGGCTGATCCGGGAACTGGACGACAATTTGGGCCGCCTCTTCGGCTATCTTGGGGAATGCGGTCGACTGGACGACACGATGATCGTGTTTTGCTCGGATCACGGCGACAACATGGGCGATCACTGGATGGGCGAGAAGGATCTGTTCTACGACTGTTCGGCCCGCGTCCCCTTGATCGTGTACGATCCGCGACGGGAAGCGGATGCAACGCGGGGAACGGCCGTGGAACGGCTTGTTGAAGGCGTCGATCTGACGCCGACCTTTGTCGAGTTCTTTGGCGGCCAGCCCAAGCCGAACATCATCGAGGGATTGTCATTGCAGTCACTGCTTCATGGCCAGAAGATCCCGTGGCGAGATTTCTGCGTTTCCGAATACGACTATGCCACGCGCGATGCTCGCAGGGTGGTTGGAGTCGATCAGGGCAACGCCCGGCTGACGATGATCTTCGACGGGCGCTGGAAATATGTGCATGTCGAAGAGATGCGCCCCTTGCTGTTCGACCTGGAATCCGATCCGAACGAATTGGTCGACCTGGGAGGTGACCCGGCGTTCGCCGAACAGGTCGACAGGATGCGCGGACTGCACTTCGCATGGACTCGGCAGCACCACAACCGGATCACCAGGACGGCGGAAGAAGTTGAAGCCATGACGGACGCCCGGGAACCGCCCGGAATCCTGATCGGGTACCGGGATCGGGCGGAGCTCGAGTCGGACGGCCGTAGCCTGCCGCCACATGCACGACGTTGAGGGCTTCCGGAAGCTCGCTGCCTGCCGCCAGCAGAATTGCACCGACGCAGCGTGTCGAACCTCGTCTGGGCCGAAACATCGCACTCTTGTTGTCACCTTGCGTGCCACTTCGAGTTGCACTGCTGCACTCAACGAGGCGACAGCATCCAACAAGAACGGTCGTCGAAGACGTCACGGGCGGTCTGCCGACGCGACGGGATCCGGGGCCATTGACAGCCCGGCGCTCTGGCAAGCACCGACGGACGCAGATGCCCTTTTGCCCCGTCTGTTGGTGCGGCGCAACGCGTGCCGAGCAGTCCGCCTTCCAAACGGCGACCGACAAGATTGGCAGGGGTCGCCCAAGGGGGCAGGCTGCGCTTCTCGGCGATGTTTCCGGCGCTCTTTGGGCACGCCGGAAGCCGCCGGGGCCGTCTACCCCAGGTCTGCTCCCGGTTCCGCGTCTTCCCAGTGCAAGTTCACCGGAAGCGCCTTCGCACGCGCCCGAACCTCTTCGATCCGCACGGGCATGAAGTCCCAGAGGTCGACGCCGACATTGATCGAGTTCCGTGTGCCTGCCCAATTGTCATGGACATGGCCAAAGAGCTGCAACGCGCCGCGCCGCGAATGGTTCCACGTCACCATGGGGTAGTGGCACAACGTGTTGGCCCGGCTGTTCCTGGGGCCATCCTTGATCTCGACCAGATGCGACAGGCTGTCCCAAGGCAGCGCTTGTGTATGGACATTGTCGTGATTGCCGATGAGCAGGTGCTTGCGAGCACCCGGCAGTTGGTCGAAGAGTTCGCGCAACCAGACCGTGTCTTTCGACCTTCTGCCGAACGCGAAGTCGCCGACAATCCAGAGATGGTCGCCCTGCCCCACGCAACACTTGAGGTTCTCCATCAGGATCGCGTCCATTTGGTCGGCGTCGCGAAACGGCCGGTTGCAGAGCCGAATGATGTTTCCGTGGCCGAAGTGAAGATCGGCCGTGTACCAGTGGGCCATCCGTACTCTCCTCTGTGTCGGCCCGCGCTCGCGGCGTCGCCTTGTTGCGAGAGGAACGCGGCCTCTTGCGAACGGAGTCGGCGATTCCCGAAGGGCGGGCGGCTGTGGCCAGGAAGGGGCGAGGGCGGTGTTGGTGGTCGCGTTGCATGCTGTGCATGGGCGCCCGGTTGATGCCGTTAGCCTGTCCGCTGGTGGAGATGAAGACCGAGGCCGTACATTCCTTTCGAGTGCGGCAAATTTGCATCATTGGTCCGTCAATCCGGGCGTGGAGTTCTGCATCACGGCATTCTGTGCGGCACCTGAACGAACGGAGTGCGAAGGACTCGAAGAATCGGCGGGAAGCGGCATTGGCCTGTCTGGGTCTTCGTGAACGGCAGGTCCTGCGGAAAGTCATCAAGCTGGCCGAATTGCATGGGACGGACCTCGATGAAAGATCGGCGCAATGTACGTGGGCAAACTCAATCAATTGTGCTTGGGAATGGGAAAGGGTGACTGCAGATGGCTGAAATCGGTCCCAACACGCGGCCTCGCGTTTCGCCTTGGAACTCGCGCAGGGTACTGTCGCCTTCAGGCGACAGGTGAATGCGCGCCCATTGCAATGGCGGCCGGCTTGGCCTGGAAGAGCCGTCGTCTTCAGGCGACGGAGTGGTCACGCAGTTTCATGGGGGTTCTGCCGGCCGACCGTCATGACATGAGGAGACAGGGACGGACCAGGGAAAGTGTGGAGGCGAGTACCGGAATCGAACCGGTGTACACGGATTTGCAATCCGCTGCGTAACCACTCCGCCAACTCGCCGACGGGTCCGACTGACGTAGGCCGAATTTTTTGCGAACGCAAGTCGCGAACCCGACGTGCGATTGCCCGAAACGTCTCGCGCTGCGAATCTGGTCAGGACGTGCTGGCCGTGAAGCCAGAAGGCTCCGGGGAGACCTTGCCGACCCCTTGCATCTGTGCTTGAAAGGAAGTTGTGCCACCAGCCGAAAGATCTTGTTGAATGGCCGATTTTGCTCAGCGTCGCATAACCATGGTTGATACCCAGGTACGCCCCTCGGATGTCACGAGCTTTCGGATCCTCGATGCCATGCTCTCGGTTCCGCGCGAATTGTTCGTGCCGTCTGAGCAGAAGGATGCGGCATATGCGGGTACGCACGTGGGACTGGGGCATGGGCGTGTGGTGCTTGCTCCACGCACGATGGCAAAGCTGCTTCAGGCTGCAGATGTCCAGCCTGACGAACTCGTGCTCGATGTGGGAGCGGGCCTTGGGTATTCGTCGGCACTTGCTGCGTGCATGGCCGAGGCGGTGATAGCCTTGGAGGAAGATGCAGATCTGGCCCGCGAAGCGGAACGCGTCCTGAGCGAAGCATCGGCTGACAACGTGGCCGTCATAAATGGCGCACTGGCAGACGGTGCCTCGAAGCACGGACCATATGACGTGATGCTCATCGAGGGTGCCGTGCAGGACATCCCGGACGCCCTCATCGACCAGTTGAAAGTGGGCGGTCGCGTCGTGGCGATTTTTCTGGAAGGCGCACTTGGCACGGCGCGCGTGGGCTACAAGGATGGGCATGGCGTGAGCTGGCGGTTTGCCTTCAATGCAACAGCGCCGGTTCTGCCGGGATTCGAGAAACAGCGCGAGTTCGCGCTGTAGGAGTTGGAGACGCGAGATGCTGGGCTGGGGGAGAAGAGCGGGATTGGCGGCAATTGGCGCAGCGCTGACGGTGCAGCCCCTGATGGCGCAAACCCTGTCAGACGCCCTGGCCATGGCTTATCGGACTAGCGGACTCATCGAGCAGAACAGGGCTGTTCTGCGTGCCGCTGACGAGGACGTGGCGCACGCTGTCGCGGCACTCCGGCCTGTGGTGAATTACGCGCTTGGAGCGAACTATTCGGATCGGATGCAGAACGACCGCACGTCGCTTTCGGCCTCCCTGTCGGTGGGCCTGGAACTGTACGATGCCAATCGACGACAGCTTGGAGTCGATGCGGCGAAGGAGACCGTTTTGGCGACCCGGGCCGCGTTGGTGGACGTGGAGAACTCGGTCCTGCTGAACGCGGTCACGGCCTATCTTGGCGTGCGCCGTTCGGAGGCCTTTGTCGAGCTTCGGAAGAACAACGTGCGGCTGTTGACTGAGCATCTACGCGCCACTCGGGATCGTTTCGAAGTGGGGGAATTGAGCCGAACGGACGTGTCGGTCGCCGAGGCCCGGCTGGCCGCGGCAAGAAGCGGCCTTGCGGTCGAGGAGGGCAGTCTCGCAAGGGCAAGGGAACAATACAGGGCCATAATTGGGAGTTACCCGGAAACACTTTCGGCTCCCCCCGATCCACCAAGGGTGCCGGAGTCCGAGGAAGATGCGCGTGCGATGGCACGGCAGCACAACCCCCAGCTCAGGCAGGTTCAGCACCAGGCAAAGGCCGTGGAAATTGGCGTCGAACGTGCCGCCCGCCGAAGGCTTCCAGCCATCTCTGGAACAGCCGGAATGGAATTCAACGACGATGGGGAAGGGACAGCCAGTGTCGGCATCCAGCTGAGCGGTCCGATCTATCAGCGTGGCGCGATTCCTTCGATGATGCGAAAGGCGCAGGCGCAGCGCGACCAAGTGAGGGGGCAACTCCATACGACCGGATTCATCGTGGACCAGCAGGTGAGCAACGCATATTCCGGCTTGGCAGTGGCGGAGGCCGGGATCGAGGCATCGGAGCAGCAGGTCAGCGCGGCGCAACTGGCACTGCAAGGTGTTCGTGAAGAATTCCGGTTGGGCGCACGCGCATCGCTGGAGGTGCTGGACCAGGAACAGGAACTCCTGGACGCTCAAACAAACCGTGTTTCGGTCGAAATAGATCGCCACATTGCCGCCTACCAGGTCCTGGACGCAATCGGTGTCCTCACAGCCGAGTCATTGGGCCTGGACGTTCCGATCTATGACCCGGAAGCCTATTATGACGCCGTAAAGGGCGCACCTGCCCGCTACGCAAGCCCGCAAGGAGAGAAGCTCGACCGTGTCCTGCGTGCCGTCGGTCAAGAGTAGCCGGCGCAGCCAGGCCGTCCGGCTTGGCGGCGGACAGGGGAGCCGCCATTCCTGGCATGGCGGCAGGACCGCCAGTAGCGCTTGCCTGGATTCAAGTCGGATCAGGACGTCCGCGCAGGAAATTCACATGTCGGGCGAAGCCCCCCGTTCTGCGGGTGACGAAGCCGCCGCATGATCGAGTCCGCAGAGCTTGAGAGGCGCGGTGTCGCGGATGCGCAGCGGGCGCTGCCTGCCCAGGCCGCCGTATGCGGGACAAGTTTCTTTTTACGTCAGCATGTTGCATCGGAAACTTCATCCAGACAATTGGAGTGGGAGACGTCGCGGGGCTCCAATGTGTTTCGGCGCCGGCTTGGTGCCAGCCATGAGGAGGAAACTTCGAGGGAAATCGGTCCTGTCATTCCAGAGAGGATCGAGACGGCAGGAACGACCATTGCAAACGAGGACTCCTTGCGCCGCGGGGCGGTGCACCGGATGTGTGAAGAGGCCGGGAGTGATCTCGACGAACCGCTCCCTAACCATGGTCGCAGCCTGATTCAGGATGAGGTCAGGAGTGCGCTAGGTTCCGCAGCCGGCAGATGGCGGCTGGCGGTGCCGGCCTCGTGAATACTCCCGCTCACCTGATCCTTGGAGCAGCCGCGTTTTCCAGTCCAAACCGAAGGCGAAGCTTCTGGGCTGCAATTCTCGGAGCGCTCGCTCCCGACGTCTCGCTTTATCTCATGGCGTCGGTTTCGATCTTTGTCCTGGGCATCTCACCCAATGTCGTATTTCGAGACTACTACTACTCCGACGCCTGGCAGTCGGTGTTCGCCGTCGACAACAGCTTCGTTCTCTGGGGCGTGTTTTGGGTGGTCGTCCTCTTGCTGCAAAGGCCGCTTGCATTGGTCTTTGCAAGCGCCGCCCTTCTGCATCTCGCGCTGGACTTCCCGTTTCACACCCACGATGCGCGCCAACATTTCTGGCCGATCTCGGACTGGGTTTTCGAAAGCTCCATCAGCTACTGGGATCGCCATGCCCATGCGGGAATCGTCGGCACGTTCGAAGTGGCCCTGTCGGTGGCGCTGTCGATATTCCTTCTGGTGCGGTTTCGAAGCTGGATCGTCCGGGGTGTGGTCACCGTGTTGCTCGGCGCCGAGCTTTTCAGTTCAAGTGTCTGGCAGTTCCTCTGATGGCAGATCTTGCGGCGTTCCGGATGCCGCGAAGCGAGGCGCCGGGACGGCATTGGCGATACCGTTCGTGCCGGCGTACGCATCGAATGTTCAGGCTGTGAGTGTGGTTCGCCTCGTCAGCGGCCACTTTGCGGATTGGGAAAGGCAACCGGGCTATCTCGGGTCGAGCCTCGTGCCGGCCCGTCGGACGCAGGAGCGAAGTGCTCGCTTCCAGGGTGCCATGCACGATGCGGACCCGTGGCCGTTGCCGAGTCAGACCTTCTCGATCCGTATCGCCACAGGCGAAGACGCGAGCACGCCGGTGCCGTCCATGTTCGCTATGGCCGTGTCCAGCGCCTCCTGCTGCGCCTCGTGGGTGACGATCAGGACTGGCGCCGTGGCATCCGTGTGCCTGTACTGGCGCATGCGGTTGATCGAGATCCCTGCATCTCCAAGGACGGCAGCAATCTTGGCAAGCGCGCCAGGCCTGTCGACGAGTTGCATGCGCAGGTAGTAGGCTGCAGGAGCAACTCCGTTGGTGCGCACTGCCACCGCCAGTTGGCCCGCCGGCTTTCCAAAGACCGGTCGTGCCGAACCACGGGCCAGGTCGCAGACGTCACCGATGATCGCGCTCGCCGTCGGGCCTTCGCCGGCACCGGCGCCTTGCAGCGCGACCTGCCCGACGCTGTCGCCTTCCAGCACGATCATGTTCGATGCACCTTCAAGCTGGCCAAGTGGTGAATCCGCAGGCACGAGGCAGGGCGACATCCTTGCTTCAATCCCGCTCCCTGTCCTTTGTGCAACGCCGAGGAGCTTGATTCGAAATCCCATGTCGGCTGCCTGCTCGATGTCTTCAATCGAGATTCGCTCAATGCCTTCAATGTGGACCGCGTCGAAGCTCACCCTGGTGCCAAAGGCCAGTGCGACGAGAATCGCGAGCTTGTGGCCCGCATCAATTCCGCCGACGTCGAGACTCGGGTCCGCTTCCAGGTAGCCAAGCTGTTCACATTCCGAAAATACCGTCTGATAGTCAAGGCTGGCCGACTGCATTCGGGTCAGGATGTAGTTGCAGGTGCCGTTCATGACGCCCATGACACGGGTGATCTCGTTGCCTGCAAGACCCTCGGACAGCGCCTTTATGCAAGGGATCCCGCCCGCCACGGCCGCCTCGTAGCGGATGGAGACCCCGGCCTTTTCCGCTGCTTCGCCGAGTGCCTGCCCGTGGACGGCCAGAAGAGCCTTGTTGGCGGTGACAACGTGCTTGCCCGCCGCGATGGCAGCATCGATTGCCCGCCTTGCAACGCCTTCGGCTCCGCCGATTAGCTCGACGAACACGTCCACGTCGTCACGGCTTGCCAGAGCGACCGGATCGTCTGCCCAATCGTAGTCGGCGATCCGGATCCCCCGATCCAGTTCCCTGCTTCTGGCCGTGACCGCCGAGATCGCGATTTCCCTGCCCGTGCGAGCCTTCAGGAGCTCGGCCTGATTCTGGACGATGCGGACAGTTCCGACACCGACAGTGCCGAGACCTGCAATTCCGAGACGTAGCGGGCTGGACATTGAAGTGACTCCACAGTGCTCCCGTGCGCGTTAGCCGCTTGGCGGGGAAGACGCAATGCGGCTATCGGGCCAACTCGCGGCGGAGCGCCTCGATGTCGCCCGGATCGGCGATCTCGCGCCTCATCGCCCTGGCTTGGCTTTTCAATCTGGCTGCACGGGCATTCAAGGCGTTCAACTGGTTGCCACCGCCCGCATTCGCTGCGGGTTGCGGTTCGATGACTTCGTCGATTGGCTTGAGTATCGGCCAGGGTGCGCTTTTGTCCAGGCTGGGCGCGCTGCCCGTGTCCGGCCAGTCGACGCAGCCAGCCAGCAAGACAGTAGACACGAGAGCGATGCGCATGAACTGGACACTATTTGCGGACGAGGCAAAAAACCAGCAGGCAGAAAAGCCGATTGAATCGGGCGTCCGTTCACATACAAGCGAAACGTCCATTGTGCACTGACGTTCAGGTGCGCGTTGCGGTCCCGCAGATGCGGGTGGCAGTCACATGAACTGGGCCAGGCCGGATTGCGGGAACGTGGTGAAACGGAAGGTTTCGCGATGAATGACGAGGAAGAGGTCGTGCTCGAAATCACCCCTTCGCCGATGCGTCGGTGGATGGCGATTCTGGCATTGGCGCTGCTCGGCATCCTGATGATCAAGCTGGCGTTCGGGGAGATGCCGGATCTCTGGCGGCTGTTCTTCGTGCTGCTTGGGGCAGGGATCCTCTGGGCTGCATACCGGCTTCGCTTGGCGACCATGGATGGCCTCGTCCTGACCCGCGCCGGTCTGAGGACCATCAGCGGCAGAGCCTTGGTCGGCGTGGAAAACGTCGCAAGAGTCGACCGCGGCGCCCTGGCTTTCCGGCCCTCGAATGGATTCATGGTGCGCTTGAAGCGGCCAGGGGCCGCGGGGTGGGCGCCGGGTCTTTGGTGGCAGATTGGCCGGCGTCTGGGGGTGGGAGGAACCTTGTCGGGCGGCCAGGCAAAGGCGATGGCCGACTTGCTGGCGGACATGGTCGCGGAACGGGAAGAGCAGGGGACGGACCGGGATTGACTGGCCGCTGTCGCGACGGGTCCGTCGGCTTCAGATCGTCAAGATGACTGACCCCGCGCGCCCTCCCGCAGAGATGACATCGTGCGCCTTCGCGCAATCCGCGAGTTCAAACCGGTCGGAAATGCGGAATTTCAGCGCGTCCCGGCGAAGGAGGACTGTCAGGTCCTTGATGGTCCGTTCGCGTCGCTTGGGCGACAGGAGATAGACCAGCAGGAGTTCGATTGTCACTGACTTGAACATCAGCGGATAGAAGGGCAGCGTCGGCGTCATGTCGAGCGCCGAGCCGAAGGCCGCAATCGTGCCGCGCTCCGCGATGATCCGGGCGTTGGTATCCGCGTTCTTCCCGAACTCGACTTCAACGATGCGGTCGACGAGATCACCCTGCACGCACTCAAGAATCTCGTCGGCCAACGATTCGCTGGCATAGTCGAAGACATGGGCCGCGCCAGCTGAACGCGCAGCCGCAAGGCCGGCCTTTCCGCGTGCCGTGGCTAGCACATGAGCATCGGACGCGGACGCGACCTGAATGGCCAGGTGGCCGACCGTCCCCGCACCGCCGCTGACAAGAACCGTCTTGCCCTCGACCGGCCCGCCACCGAGAACCGCATGGCAGGCCGTAAGGCCGGGTATGCCCAGAACTGCGCCGGCTTCGAAGCACACGTTGTCGGGCAGGGAGACTGCCTGGATTCCGGGCAGCGCAATGTACTCTGCCGCCGTTCCGAAGGCGCGCCGCCATTGCCCGTTCCATATCCAGACGCGTTCGCCAATTCTGTCCTTGGAGACATCATCGCCCACGGCCTCGATCACGCCTGCCCCGTCGCTGTGCGGGATGATCTTCGGAAAGGGTGGCCGGGTCACGCCCGGGCGTCCGCCGGCGCGCATCTTGACGTCGGACGGGTTGGCTCCCGACGTGTTGAGCCGGACCAGCACTTCGCCGCTGGCTGGCGTGGGCGCGGGGACTTCCTCAAGTGTCAGAACGTCGCCTGCCGGGCCGAAGTTCTCGTACGTGATGGCGCGCATGCACTCCTCCAGGGCCGTCCATGGTTCAGTCAGGATCACTTCGGGACATGGCGGGTCAATTGCAAGAAGATTCGGGATGCAAGGGCACGATGCTGTTGCTAAGCTGAGGGCACGATCTGGCGGCGAACCATTGGAGAGACCAGATGGATGCTTCAAGGACAGAGACGACGTTTCGCGAAAGCGTGGACCTGATGTTCAACCGTGCCGTGGCGCTGATGGATCTCGCGCCGGGCCTTGAGGACAAGATACGCGTTTGCAATTCCACCTATACGGTGCGGTTCGGCGTGAAGATGAGGGGAAGCATTCACACCTTTACCGGTTACCGCTCCGTGCACTCCGAGCACTTGGAGCCGTGCAAGGGAGGGATTCGCTATTCGCTTAGCGTCAACCAGGACGAGGCGGAGGCGCTGGCCGCACTGATGACGTACAAATGCGCCTTGGTCGAAACGCCGTTCGGCGGCTCGAAGGGCGGGCTCCGCATCGATCCCCGGGAGTACGATGTGGATGAAATGGA
Source organism: Boseongicola sp. (assembly GCA_028824715.1). GTDB lineage: Bacteria > Pseudomonadota > Alphaproteobacteria > Rhodobacterales > Rhodobacteraceae > JAJEFO01. Next base: position 25,778 of record JAPPCV010000064.1, read on the forward strand.
ACGGATCACGCGTCGGTTCGCCTACGAACTTGCCAAGCGGGACCTGATACATCCCAGCCAGAACGTGCCGGCCCCGGACATGGGCACGGGCGAGCGCGAAATGGCCTGGATCGCGGACCAGTACGCGCGGATGAACACCACGGACATCAATGCGCGTGCCTGCGTGACCGGAAAGCCGCCCCATGCCGGCGGAATCCAGGGCCGGGTCGAGGCGACCGGCCGCGGCATCCAGTACGCGCTGCGGGAATTCTTCCGCCATCCGGAAGACGTGGCCGAGGCGCGCCTTTCTGGCACGCTAGATGGCAAGCGCGTCATCGTTCAGGGCCTCGGCAACGTGGGCTTCCATGCCGCGAAGTTCCTGAGCCAGGAGGACGGTGCCATTGTCGTCGCCGTCATCGAGCACGACGGCGCCCTGGTTTGTGACGACGGACTGGATGTCGAGGCCGTGGGCAGCTGGATCCAGCGCCATGGCGGCGTCACGGGATACGCCGATGCAATCCACGTCAAGAACGGCAGCAAGGTTCTCGAGAAGAAATGCGACATCCTCATTCCTGCAGCACTTGAGGGCGTGATCAATCTTTCCAATGCCGACCGGATCGATGCGGCCTTGATCATCGAGGCCGCGAATGGACCGGTGACGGCCGGGGCGGACGAGATCCTGCGGTCGAAGGGTGTGCCCATAATCCCGGACATGTACGCCAATGCGGGAGGCGTAACCGTTTCGTATTTCGAGTGGGTCAAGAATCTCAGCCATATCCGCTTTGGCCGCATGCAGCGTCGCCAGGAGGAGGCGCGACACTTGCTCATCGTCGACGAACTGGAACGGTTGAGCGACCATCTGGGCGATGCCTGGTCCCTCACGGGCGATTTCAAGGAAAAGTACCTGAGGGGCGCTGGCGAACTGGAACTGGTTCGTTCGGGGCTCGACGACACGATGCGCGGCGCCTACCAGGCGATGCGCGAAACCTGGCGATCCCGGAATGACGTGACCGACCTGCGGACTGCTGCGTACATTGTCGCGATCGAGCGCGTGGCTGCCAGTTATGAGGCCAAGGGCCTCTGACCGCTTGAGCTTCAGGTCGGGGTCCGCGGCAAGGTTCAAGTCAATGTCCGCGCGGTCCCGGACGCAGCGTCTGGGAGGCGGCGTTGCTCGGCGGCCGGACTTCGGATTGGCTGACACGCCGCAGTTCTGGACAAGGCCGCCCATGACACGGACATTTGCACCATGAGTCTTCCGCCCGGCTTCCTGGATGAACTGACCTCCCGCACCTCGCTCAGCCAGATCGTGGGCAGGAAGGTCTCGTGGGACGCCCGCAAATCGAAACAGAGCAAAGGGGACATGTGGGCGCCTTGCCCTTTCCACCAGGAAAAGACCGCATCCTTCCATGTGGACGACCGGAAAGGCGTTTACTACTGCTTCGGCTGTCACGCGAAAGGCAATGTCTTCACGTTCCTTCAGGACACCGAAAACGTCTCCTTCATGGAAGCGGTCGAGATCCTGTCTCGCGAAGCGGGCATGCAGGTGCCGAAGCGGGACCCGGAGGCTCAGCAGAAGGCGGACCGGAGAACCCAGCTCGCAGAAGTCATGGACCAGGCGGTTCAGCATTACCGCTTGAAGCTGAAAGCCGGCGCGGGTGCCGCCGCGCGGGACTACCTGTCAGGACGAGGGCTGTCCGAGGAGGCCGTGACCCGCTGGGAGATCGGCTTTGCGCCCAACGAGCGGCGGAATCTCTTCACGCATCTCACTGGCAAGGGCGTTGGGGCCGATCTCGTGATCGATGCAGGACTGGCGGTGCGGCCCGATGACGGCGGCACGCCTTATGATCGCTTCCGCGATCGAATCATCTTTCCCATACGCGATCCGAGGGGAGTTGCCGTTGCGCTTGCAGGGCGTGCAATGGATCCGAACGCATACGCCAAGTACCTGAACTCGCCGGAGACCGAGCTCTTCGACAAGGGCAGGTGCCTCTACAATCATGGACCGGCGCGGAGGGCGGCCGGCAAGGCGCCGCTGATCGTTGCCGAAGGGTACATGGACGTGATCGCTCTCGTTGAGGCCGGGTTCGAAGCGACGGTTGCGCCGATGGGAACGGCCGTCACCGAGCAGCAGTTGAGGCTCGTCTGGCAGATGCATGATGAACCCGTAATCGCCCTGGACGGAGATGAAGCCGGGTTTCGCGCGGCAGGGCGCCTTGCGGAGCTGTCTTTGCCGCTCCTGGAAGCCGGCAAGTCGTTGAGGTTTTGCATGATGCCCGAGGGCATGGATCCCGACGACCTGATCCGCGCCGGCGGATCGGCTGCCATGCAGCGACGGGTCAAGGAGAGCCTTCCCTTGTTGCAACTGCTGTGGCGGCGCGAGACCGAGGGAAAGAGCTTTGACGGCCCGGAACGGAGGGCAACCCTGGACCGCACGTTACGGGCCGCGATCGCGCGTGTCCAGGATCCGTCGCTGAGGCGGCACTACAACGACGAGATCTTTCACTTGATGAGGTCGTTGTCCGATGCGCGTCGTCCGGCACGCCGCAAAGGCTTTAGGCACGGTGCGGGGTGGCCTGGCCAGGTGGCAGGACCGATGGCCGCGACCAAGACAAGCGCACTTGTTTCCGCGGATGCCCGGGCTCACGAGCACCTGAAAGAGGCGGTGATTCTGGCCAGCCTCGTGACGCACCCTGGAATCGTGCCCCGCTTTGTGGCCGATCTTGAGCAGCTTGACACGACCAGGCCCGAACATGAGGCCGTGCGCAGGGCGCTCCTGGAGGTCGAAGATTCGGGCCGTGAGGCTGTCGAGGCAAGTTGTGGGTCCCAAGCCCTTGAAAAACTGTTCCGCTCCCGCCATGTGCGCATCGCGCCCGCCATGCGGCCAGGTGCAGACGAGGAATTCGTCGCCTTGGCCGTGACAAAGGAGTTCGAGAACCTTGCCGCCAAGCGTGGTGCGCGCAAGGACATTCAGGAGGCGATGCAGGACATCAAGGGTGACGCCGATGAATCGCTGACCTACCGACTCAGCGAGGCGGCCCAGACGTTGACCGGCTCCGACCGAGCGGCCGCGGAAGACGAGACGGAATACGAAGTCGGTCCGAACGGTGCGCGCATGAATCGGAAAGAAAGAAGCGAGCTCGACGCCTTGATTGAGGGACTGAACTACGAGAAGTCGCGCGGCAGGACATAGAGGGACCTTCACGATGTGGCAAAAGTCTTGATGTGCGGATAGAGAGTCACTGATTCGCGCCAAGTGATTCGCAAGGTGCCGAATCACCGCAGATTCCCGGGAGTGGCGAATGGCTGCCAAGGATACCAGCGACGAGCAGAAGACGGACGATCAGGAAGGCGAAGTCGTTCTGGACATGAGTCAGGCGGCCGTCAAGAAAATGATCGTCGAGGCTCGTGAGAAGGGTTATATCACCTACGATCAGTTGAACCGGGTCTTGCCGCCCGATCAAGTTGCGTCCGAGCAGATCGAGGACGTGATGTCGATGCTCTCCGAAATGGGAATCAACATCATCGAGGACGAAGAGGACGCCGACACGGACGACGACGGCAAGAAACCGCAGGCCTCCACCGAAGTTGTTGAGACGTCGAGCTCCCGCGAACTGGCGGTTTCCCAGACAGAGACCGAGAAGCTGGACCGCACGGATGACCCCGTACGGATGTACCTGCGCGAAATGGGTTCGGTCGAACTCCTCTCTCGGGAGGGCGAGATCGCGATCGCAAAGCGGATCGAGGCTGGCCGCAACACGATGATCGCAGGGCTGTGCGAAAGCCCGCTTACCTTCCAGGCAATCACGATCTGGCGACAGGAGCTCCTGGACGAGGAGATTCTCCTTAGGGACGTCATTGACCTGGAAGCCACCTTCGGGAATTCCATGGACGTGTCGGACGACGAGGGCGAGGATTCCGCCGTCGATGACGCAACCGCGAAGCAGTCGAAGAAAGGCGAAGAGCAGCCGGAGCTCGATGCTGACGGAAACCCGATCCAGAAGGACGATGACGAGGACGACGACGAGGCGGCGAACATGTCGCTTGCGGCCATGGAGGCGGCACTCAAGCCTCGCGTTCTCGAAACCCTGACACAGATCGCAAGGGACTACGCAAGACTGTCCAAGCTGCAGGACAGCCGCATCGCGGCAACCTTGAAGGAAGATGGCAGCTTCTCCGCGCGGCAGGAGAACAGGTATCAGAAACTACGCCTGGAAATCGTCGGCATGGTGAACGGGCTGGATCTGCACAACAACCGCATCGAGGCGTTGATGGACCAGCTCTACGGCATCAACCGTCGAATCATGTCGATTGATTCAGCGATGGTGAAGCTTGCCGACCAGGCGCGCATCAACCGCCGCGAATTCATCGACGAATACCGCGGTCATGAACTCGATCCGAACTGGCTGGACCGTATGGGCGAGAAGTCCGGGCGGGCTTGGCAGACGTTCGTAGAACGGTCGCCGGAAAAGATCGAGGACCTGCGCGGCGACATGGCGCAGGTGGGCCAGTACGTGGGTGTCGACATCTCCGAGTTCCGACGCATCGTCTCGCAGGTCCAGAAGGGTGAGAAGGAGGCCCGGCAGGCCAAGAAGGAGATGGTCGAGGCGAACCTTCGCCTAGTGATTTCGATTGCCAAGAAATACACGAACAGGGGCCTGCAATTCCTTGATCTCATTCAAGAAGGCAACATTGGCCTTATGAAGGCGGTGGACAAGTTCGAGTACCGGCGGGGATACAAGTTCTCCACCTACGCGACCTGGTGGATTCGGCAGGCGATCACGCGCAGCATCGCCGACCAGGCACGCACGATCCGGATTCCGGTGCACATGATCGAGACGATCAACAAGCTCGTGCGCACCGGTCGCCAGATGCTGCACGAGATCGGTCGCGAGGCAACGCCGGAGGAACTTGCGGAAAAGCTGCAGATGCCGCTCGAAAAGGTCCGCAAGGTCATGAAGATCGCCAAGGAACCGATCTCGCTTGAAACGCCGATCGGGGACGAGGAAGATTCCCAGCTCGGCGACTTCATCGAAGACAAGAACGCGATCCTGCCATTGGACAGCGCCATCCAGGAAAACCTCAAGGAGACGACGACCCGCGTTCTGGCATCTCTCACGCCCAGGGAGGAGCGTGTGCTGAGAATGCGGTTCGGCATCGGGATGAACACCGATCACACGCTGGAGGAGGTGGGCCAGCAGTTCAGCGTGACCCGGGAGCGCATTCGGCAGATCGAGGCCAAGGCGCTGAGGAAGCTGAAGCATCCGAGCAGGTCCCGAAAGCTCAGGAGCTTCCTGGACCAATAGGCGGCATTCCTGGGCCTCGGGGCGGTGCGCCAGGGCTTTCGAGTCTGTCCGTTGCGTGCTCTGCACGACATTTGAGACCTTCTTCGGCGCAGACAGGTTTCAGAAGGCATTTCTTCAAGCGCTTCCTGGGGTCGATCTTGGGTGACTGGGCGGATAGCAAGCACGAACGCGGACTTGCCAAACGGAATGCACTCGCCGAAATTTGCGCAAAACTGGAAGGGTTGGCCGACATGCCGCATGCTGCGATAACTTCAGGATCCGTTGCCATGATCGCCGGAGGCGCATCCGGCATCGGCCTTGCCTCGGCCGAGCTCTTTGCCACGGCGGGCATGAAACTTGCCATCGTGGACAATCGCGAGGCCCTGCTGGAGCCAGCCGCCGAGCGGCTGAAAGCTGCGGGCGCACCGGAGGTCATGACTGAAGCGGTCGACGTATCGGACTTGGGCGCAATGCAGGCGCTTGAGGCACGGATTGCCGACCGTTTCGGCGGAACGGACATCTTGATGAACAATGCCGGAATTCAGCCGGGGTCCTCGATGTTTGCGGATGGGGGGGACTGGCGGAGAATCCTGGACGTGAATCTCTGGGGCGTCATCAATGGAAGCCGTGTCTTTGCGCCGAGAATGATTGAGCGCGCCCGGCCCGGCGCGATCATCAACACCGGTTCCAAGCAGGGCATTACGACACCACCGGGAGATCCGGCCTACAACGTTTCCAAGGCGGGCGTGAAAGCCTTTACCGAGGCGCTTGCCCATGAGCTGCGAACCACGGAGGCATGTCGCGTGACAGTGCATCTTCTCATTCCGGGGTTCGTGTTCACCGACCTGACGCGCCATGGCCGGACCGAGAAGCCGGACGGTGCCTGGACCCCGGAACAGACCGCATGTTTCATGCTCGAGAGCCTGAACAGGGGTGATTTCTACATCCTCTGTCCGGACAATGACGTGGACCGGGCCACGGACGAAAAGCGCATGGCTTGGGCGATCGGTGACATCATAGAGAACCGGCCGGCACTTTCGCGCTGGCATGCGGACCACGCTGCCGCCTTCGAGGCCTTTCTCAAGTCGGAATGAGCGAGTATCTCCTAACGGTCGTCGTCTCCGAAGATGGATTCATTGCACGTTCGGTCGGCGAGCCTCCCCAAGCCTGGGCCAGCGCGGAAGAGCAGGAGCTCTTCTTTCTCGACGTGGAGGCCGCCGACTGGTCGATCATGGGGCGGCACACGCACGAAGCGGCCGACAGGCCCGACCGGCGGCGGATCGTGTTCTCAAGCAAGGTGAGTGGCTGGAGAAGGCCCTCTCAACTTTGGTTGGATCCCGAGCGCCTGACCCCGCGGATGCTCCCTGAGCAAGTGTGCGAGGTTCATGCCCTTGCCCGCGGATTGATTCTGGGCGGCACGCGCGTCCATGACTGGTTTCTTGCCCATCGCGCCATCAATCGCGTGCACCTGACGGTCGAGCCGGTCCGGTTCGGCTCCGGGCTGTCCGTGTTCTCGGACGCGCGGAGCGCCGATCCTGTCGAGGAGTTCACAGGCCGGGGCTTCAGAGTCGCCTCGGAGGAACGGCTCAACGCGGCTGGAACGCGGTTTCTGGTGCTTGAACCCGTGGTCGCCGAAGATGATGAAGCATCGGCGCATATGGCGCGTTGATTTGGCCACTACCCAAAATGATGGCGTTACCCTATAGTGCCTGTGTAGAAGAGGGGCAGGTTCCCCTAGACACAGTCAGGAGGGACGTATTATGCGCTGCCCGTTTTGCGGAAGCACCGACACGCAGGTCAAGGACTCGCGTCCGGCAGAAGATCATGTGGTGATCCGAAGACGACGGTTCTGCCCGGCATGTGGCGGACGGTTCACGACTTATGAGCGCGTTCAACTGCGCGATCTCGTGGTAATCAAGTCAAGCGGCAAGCGGGAGAATTTCGACCGTGACAAGCTGGAGCGCTCCATTCGCATCGCCATGCAGAAGCGCCCGATCGAACCTGATCGAATCGACCAGATGATCAGCGGCATCGTCCGCAGGCTGGAAAGCATGGGCGAGACGGACGTTCCTTCGACGACCATCGGCGAGATCGTGATGGAGAGCCTGGATCGGATCGACACGGTGGCCTATGTGAGATTTGCAAGCGTTTACAAGAATTTCCAGGCTGCCGATGATTTCGACAAGTTCGTGAGCGAGCTTCGGCCCGCCCAAAGGAACGAGTGACTTCAGCAGACGCCCGCCACTTGGCGCATGCGCTGACGCTCGGACGTCGCGGGCTTGGGCGCGTGTGGCCAAACCCGGCAGTTGGGTGCGTGATCGTATCGGACGGCCGCGTCAGAGGGCGTGGATGGACCGGTGATCGTGGCAAGCCGCATGCGGAGGCGCTTGCGCTGGCGCAGGCGGGACACGCCGCCAAGGGAGCGACGGCGTATGTTTCGCTGGAGCCCTGCGCCCACGACGGAAAGACCCCGCCCTGTGCCGACGCGCTGATTGAGGCCGGATTGACCCGCGTGGTCATTCCAATGGAGGATCCGGACGGCAGGGTGGCGGGGCGCGGCATCGAGCGCCTTCGCGGAGCCGGAATCACTGTGGACGTCGGCCTCTTGGCGGGTGCTGCACGTGAAGCCCATGCAGGATTCCTGATGCGGGTTGCGAAGGGCCGCCCGTTTGTCACATTGAAACTGGCTGTGACCCTTGACGGACGGATCGCGACAGCTACGGGCGAAAGCCGGTGGATCACGGGCAGGGAGGCCCGCCGCGTCGCCCATGCTCTGCGAATGACCCATGACGCGGTGATGGTCGGCGCTGGGACCGTCAGAATCGACGATCCGAAATTGACGGTGCGTGGCATGGGTGCCCTTCGCCAACCTGTTCGAATCGTCGTGAGCGGAAGCCGAGCCCTCCCTTCCCAGCGACGGCTCACGGAGAAGATTGAAGACGAAGGACCGGTCTGGCTAGTTCATGGGCAGGGAGAGAGCGAGGACGCCGTGTGGTGGAAACTGGCAGGCGCGGACCTCGTGCCGGTGCCGGTGTCCGAAGGACGGGTCGATGTGGCAAGCCTGATGCAGGTTCTGGGAACACGCGGCTTGACACGGGTCTTGTGTGAAGGTGGCGGGACGCTTGCGGCGTCGCTCCTGGCAGGAAAGTTGGTTGATCAACTGGTGGTCTTTTCGGCGGGCAAGGTCTTGGGCGCGGAGGGCAAGCCGTCGGTCGGCGCCGTCGGCATCGGTCAACTTGCAAACGCGCCAGAGTTCCAGTTGACGGAACAGCGTCGGGTCGGGGCGGACGTCATGCATGTCTGGCGCCGAGACAATGCAGGGTGAATTGGCCCTTCGCGTGGGAACCGTACGATCGTGCAGCTGCACTCGGTCATGAAGCCGCTTGAGACTTCGCAATTCTTCCGCGTGAAAGGTACGAAACGAAGAAGATTCGCAGAAGCAGGACACAGGGTTCCCTTCGATCGAGACAATCGAGCTGCAGAGGAGAGTTCCTGCTCCCCAAATTCTCCCAGGCGCCGAGTTCGAGTTCCATTGCGGGCGCAGCAACAGTGATCTCATTGCCAGCCGTGCTTTGGACGACGTCTTGCTCGCATTGGATGAGCGTGAAGAGGTGTTCGTTGAATTGCAGGTCGTGGTCGGCTAGGGCAGAGCACCATGGTGGCGGATCGAGAGCCAAGGCCGACAGCCGGGACTCTTGTGCAAGCGGCTCAACGGGCCTACCTGAACCGACGCAGCGAAAGGCGAAGGCATGTTCACTGGCATTGTGACCGATATCGGCGAAATCTTCAGCATCGAGCGCGCAGGCGTCCTCGATGTCAGGATTGGAACTTCCTACGAAGCCGGCAACCTCGATATCGGTGCATCGGTTGCCTGCGACGGGGTCTGCCTGACCGTGACTGATGTGGGGCGCGACCCGCGCACGTGGTTTGCCGTGCAGGCGAGCGAGGAAACGCTCTCCAGGACGAATCTGAGCCAATGGGAACCGGGCTGGCGAATCAACCTGGAACGCGCCCTAAGGGTTGGTGACGAGATCGGAGGGCATATCGTTTCGGGGCACGTCGACGGAGTAGCTGTGGTCGGGGACATCCAGGATGAGGGCGATTGCACGAGGATGGTTCTTGACGCCCCGGAAGAACTCGCCCGGTTCATCGCTCCCAAGGGGTCGGTTGCATTGAACGGCACGTCATTGACGGTGAACGAGGTCGACGGCGCGCGCTTCGATATAAATCTCATCCCTCACACCAAGGCTGTCACGACTTGGGGCGAGGCAAGGTCGGGCGACAAGGTGAATCTCGAAATTGACACGCTTGCCCGCTACGTGGCGCGCCTGAGCGAGGCAGCTTGAGGCGCTCGCGATTCAAGGCGGACCCGCTCAAAGTCTGGTTGCGGGCAGGGACGCTGGCCATTCGCCATGGCAGCCGCGCTCCACGAAAGCTGATTGGCTGCCGCCGACTCGTCGCGAGAGTCTTCCCGAATCCACCGACTGTCCGGTTCGCCATTGTCCGGGGATTGTCTGCCGGAATTCTCTTGAAGACCTAACACAATGTGCGGCAACCTGCAATCACGATTGCTCAGGACTGTCCTGGCAAGTCGGGCCGGCACGGCTTCCCGTGCACGTGCGCCCTTCTCCCTGACGGGTTGTCCGAGAGCGCAACAGCCATAGATGGCCAGGGCCGCTGAGGACCGTCCAGGCATGTCATCACCCGCGAGCGCGGCTCTCATGACGCTCCCCTGTGATCAAAGGTCTCCTGAAGCCTTGCAGAATGTCTATAAAGGAATATATTTTTTATTGAAAGGCATTTTCAATACCATATAATTGCCTTATGAAAAGAAAGCACACGCCTGCCGTCATGCATGCGCTTCGCTGCATGGGCCGCAACATCAGGATCGCGCGCAAGAGGCGCCGCATCCCGGTCGCGGATTTCGCGGCCCGGCTCGGCGTGTCCAGCCCGACCGTGCTGCGCCTCGAAAGGGGCGAACCCGGCGTTTCGGTCGGCTGCCTGGCGCAAGCCCTCCGGGCCCTGGGCGAACTGCACCGTCTCGAGGAGCTTCTCGACATGGCGGACGATAACGCGGGGCTGATGCTGGAGGTGGCGGAGCTGCCGCAGCGCATCCGGCGCAGGCGCGCCTCGAACGATCATGTGGCCGAGGGCGAAGCCGTTGCCGCCCCCGACGGGGATCCGATGGCGGGAGCCGCCCTGTGACCCCGAGGCGCAGGCATGTCCGCGTCGCCATCGGGCGGCGCCTGCTGGACGTCGGCGACCTTCGCTTCGAGGACGACGGAACCCGCCAGGTCAGCGCCTTTCATTACTCCTCGTCCTGGCTCGAACGGGCCGGCGCCTTCGCGCTCGCGCCCGACCTGCCGCTCGTCGAGGGTCCGCATGTGCAGTCCGGGCGTCGTGGCGCGACGCGCTCGGCCTTGCCTGGGCCGATTTCGGACGCGACCCCGGACAGCTGGGGCAGGGGCCTCATCGAGAGGGACCTGGGCCGGCCGCCCAATGAACTGGAGATCCTGCTTTCGGCCAGCGACGAGACCCGCCAGGGGGCCCTGCGGTTCATCGACGAGTCCGGAACCCCTCAGTCCCGGGACTGGCCACCGGTCCCGCGCCGGAACGATCTTGCCAGGCTGCTGGCTCTGGTTCGTGCCTATGAAACCGACCCCGCCATGGGCGCTCGCCAATTGCGAGAACTGGCGGGCCATGCGGGATCCCTGGGCGGCGCCAGGCCAAAATCCGATTTCGACGACAACGGAACGCTGGCGATCGCGAAGTTCACCTCGGACCGGGACACTCGGCCCGTGGAACGCGTGGAGGTGGCGACGCTCAATCTGGCGCGGGCCGCCGGCCTGCACGCCGCGGAAGCGCGCCTCGAGATTCCGGAAGCGCAACGGCCCGTCGCGATCATCAGGCGCTTCGACCGCAGGAAAGGGGGACGAGTACCGTACCTGTCAGCACAGTCCTTCCTCGGACGGGACGAAGCCAAGGGCGGGTTCTACACGGACATGCTCGACGCGATTGCCGCCCATGGCGCGGATCCGGTCCGTCAGACGGAGGAACTGCACAACCGGCTCATGTTCACCATCCTGGTGTCGAACAATGACGATCACCTGAAGAACCACGGGTTCCTGTACCAAACCGGGGGGCTGTGGGTGCTCGCGCCGGCCTTCGACATCAATCCGCAGCCGGAGCGACACCGGATGCTCGCGACAGGGATCAGCGAGGAGTTCGGTCGGGCAGCGTCGATCGAGGCCGCCATCGAGGCGGCCCCCTATTTCGACCTGACGGAAGAAAGGGCATGCGCGAACCTGCGACGGATGCTCGACGTGATCGCGCAACAGTGGAGCGTTCGTTGCAGGGCCGCCGGGATGTCCTCCCGGGAGATCGCGGCCTATCGGCCGGCCTTCGATCACGAGGAAACGAGGAGGGCGGAGAGATTGGTGGCCATGAAGATGGCCGTCACCACACAATCGTCAAAACCGCCCTTGACGCCGAATGATCAGGTCGACGAGAAACGCACCGCTTCGAGTGGAACAAGCGAACCGTGAAGGATTGACCATGTTCCAAGGCGCAGACCCCGGATTTCCAGCCTATCAGGCCTGGATCGGCGCGTGAAACGGCCTTTCTCGTCGAGCTGAGGACCGTTCGTTCGTATCATCACCCGCGAGCGCGGCCTCAGGGACGCCCTTTCCCGGGATCCACGTGGCAAGCTGACTGATTGGGCCATTCGAGAGCGCGAACCGAAAGGCAGATCATCGAGCGCGCCGCGCAAGACTGGCGTGGTTTCGAGATCAGCGCCGGCTGCGACGGAGAGGTCCGCACGTGTTTCAGGCAAGTCGTGCGAAGCCGTGCATTGCCTGCCTCGACATTGCAATCGAGCTCCGCAGGGGTTTCCCGCTGCATCTGCATGTCCACGAGTTCTGTGAGGCGAGATCCAGGCACCGGCTTGCGACCTCGCGGCAAGCGAGGAAACACAAGCGCCGACAGTTGCTCAAAATGCGGGCTGCATGGCACGCGGGCGCTGAATTGCGACAACGACCAACAGGATCAACAGCGCCGGAATGAAGAAAATCTCCTTCGGCATCCGGTCGTTTTCGACCGCAACCGCCTCGATCTGGGCCGGGGTGTCGCCGTAGAAATCATAGTCATTGGCCAGTTGCTCGAAGTAGCGCGTGCCCGGGAAGGGTTCTTCCAACGTGAGGGTCCCGTCGCCGTCCAGCACCGTCAGTCCAACAGCTCTCAGCCTTTCCAGTCCGGTACCCTCGGCTTCGGCCGTGAAGGCCAAGGTGATCGTGCCCACCTCACCCGTGTCGAAGTCTGGGGCCGATACACGCAACCTTGCCGTAGAGCCGACCGGCAGTTCTTCGAGCGCGGCAAGCGCGGCGGGGCCTGTGGTCTCAGCATACCTTTCCTGCCATTGATCGAGGAAGAAATCCGGTCGGAAAAGCATGAACACCACGAGCAGCAGGATCACGGTTTCCCACTTGCGCGACTTGGCGATGAAATATCCTTGTGTGGCCGCGGCAAAGACCAGCATGGCGACGAGAGAGACAAGGAACACCAGCACCGCCTTGGCCAGTCCCACGTCGATCAGCAGGATGTCCGTGTTGAAAATGAACATGAAGGGCAAGAGCGCGGTACGAATGTCATAACTGAACCCCACGATGCCTGTCTTGATGGGATCACCGCGTGATATGGCCGCCGCCGCGTAGGCGGCGAGGCCCACCGGGGGCGTGTCATCCGCCAAGATCCCGAAATAGAAAACGAAGAGATGCACGGCAATGAGCGGCACGAGTAGGCCCGACTGTGCGCCCACCGAAACGATGACGGGCGCCATGAGCGACGAGACCACGATGTAGTTGGCCGTGGTCGGCAGGCCCATGCCCAGGATCAACGAAAGCACCGCCACCAGTATCAGCAGGATCATCAGGTTGTCGCCGGCAATGGTCTCGATGACCTGGCCGATGATCTGATGAGCACCAGTGAGAGAAATGGTTCCCACGATGATGCCTGCGGCACCGGTCGCAACGCCGATCCCGATCATGTTGCGCGCGCCGCTTTCAAGCCCGGCGACAAAGTCGTGCCAGCTGGTTCGCGCCTGAACCGAGACGCTGTCGGCACTGCCCCGGAACATCGCTTTCAAGGGCCGGTGGGTAAGTGCCACGATGATCATGGCGATAGTCGCCCAGAAGGCCGAGAGCGCCGGCGAAAGGCGATCCAGATCCTCCGTGCGCACCATCAGGTTCCAGACCAGGACGAAGATCGGCAGAGCATAGTACGCACCGCCCAGGAACGTAGGCGTCAACCGCGGCGCCTCGACCACCTTGCTGTTGGGGTCATCGACGACGACATCGGGAAACCTCGAGGCCACGTACACAAGCGCCAGGTAGGCCATCAGCAGGAGCACGAGCGCCGGATAGATCGAGGCACCGGGCGTCACCGTCTCCAACAGGCCACGGAAGCCAATCACAAGGAAGGTGATCAACGCCATGCCCAGGAAACCGGTCAGGAAAAGCAACAGGATCATGATCACGCCAATTTGCCGCCCTGGCTTCTTCAGGCCCTTCAGGCCCAACTTCAGGCTTTCCAGATGCACGATGTAGAGCAACGCGATGTAGGAGATTATCGCCGGCAGGAAGGCGTGCTTGATTACATCGATGTAGGGAATGTTGACGTATTCCACCATCAGGAAGGCCGCGGCCCCCATCACTGGCGGGGTGAGCTGGCCATTGGTTGACGAGGCCACCTCGACCGCGCCAGCCTTTTCCGGCGCAAAGCCGATGCGCTTCATCAACGGGATGGTGAAGGTTCCAGTGGTGACCGTGTTGGCGATGGACGAGCCGGAGATCATGCCGGTCATCATCGACGACAGCACTGCCGCCTTTGCGGGGCCGCCTCGCAGCGCGCCGAGCAGCGCAATGGCCACCTTGATGAACCAGTTGCCGCCGCCAGCCCTTTCCAGGAGTCCCCCGAACAACACGAAGAGGAATATCATTGTCGTGGACACGCCAAGCGCGACGCCGAAGACGCCCTCGGTCTGCATCCAGTAGTGACCCATGGCCTTGGCAAAGGACGCGCCGCCATAGTTGGTGACGCTGCCCACCCATTCGGAGTGGCCGCCGAAGAACGTCAGCGCGAGGAAGGCCGAGGCGATGACCACAAGCGGCAGTCCGAGCGAGCGGAAGACGGCCACCATCAATACGCACATGCCGATGCCGGAGACGACGATGTCCGTCGTGGTCCACAAGCCTGGCCGGTCGGCAATGTCGTAGCGGAAGATGACAAGGTAGAGGCAAGAGGCAATGCCCAGGACCAGCAAGATCCAGTCGTAGGCCGGAATGCGGTTTCTGTGACCGAACATGGGAAAGGCCAGCGTCGCCAGGCTCAGCGCGAAGGCCAGGTGGACGTAGCGCGCCTGGGCCACAATGTTGGCAAAGTCGCCAATGCCCGTGATCTGGGCCAGAACCCCGGGCACCTTCGAAGCGATGTAGAGTTGAAAGAGCGACCAGATGATACAGAGCGCAAAGATCAGTCTCTTGGCAAAAGGTCCGGCATCTCGGCCACCGGTGTCGGCCTCTGCCACCATGTCCTCGGCAGTCTTGTTCGTGGCGTCTGTCATCCCACGTGCCAGTCTCTGTCTCTTGTTCTACAGGGAGGAACGCCAGCGCATCGGAGATGCGCTGGCGCAGGTTTCAGGAAATCTTGGTGATGTCCTTATTCAAGCAAGCCCAGTTCCTTGTACGCTCTCTCGGCTCCCGGATGCAGCGGAGCGGAAAGGCCGTCGCTGACCATCTGCATGGCGTCGAGATTGGCAAAGGCCGGGTGCAAGCCACGGAAGTCATCGAGATTGGCCAACACCGCCTTTGCGACCACATAGGCCACCTCTTCCGGCACATCCGCCGAGGTTACGAAGGTCGCGCCCACACCGAAGGTGGTTGTGTCGGTATCGGTGCCAGCGTACATGCCGCCCGGAATCGTGGCCACGCGATAAAACGGGTTGTCCGCAACCAGCTTGTCGATTGGCGCACCGGTCACGGAAACCAGCTTGACGTCACAGGTGGTGGTGGCCTCCTTGATGGCCGCGGCCGGGTGACCGATGGTGTAGATCATCGCGTCAATGTTGTTGTCGCAGATCTGCTTGGCCATTTCAGAGCCCTTGTATTCGGTGGCGAGGGCGAAGTCGTCCATGGAAATTCCGAAGGCGTCCATCACCACTTCCATCGTGGCACGCTGGCCGGAACCCGGATTGCCCACGTTCACGCGATGGCCCTTGAGGCCCTCAAAGGAGTCGATGCCGCTTTCGCTGCGCACCAGCAGAGTGAAGGGCTCGGGGTGGACCGAGAACATTGCCCGGATATTGGGGAAAGGGTTGTCGGCGAACTTTGATGTGCCGTGGTAGGCGTGAAACTGCCAGTCGGACTGGGCCACGCCGAACTCCAGCTCGCCAGCCTTGATCGTGTTGATGTTGTACACCGAGCCGCCGGTCGACTCCACGGCGCAGCGAAGGCCATGCTCCTTGCGGTCGCGGTTCACGAGCCGGCAAATCGCGCCGCCGGTCGGATAGTAGACGCCAGTCACTCCGCCCGTGCCGATCGAGATAAATTGCTGATCCTGCGCTGCGGCAGGACCGGCAAGGGCAAGTGTCGCCGCTGTCAGCAGGCCGGCAGTGAATTTCATGTGTTTCATTTGGATCTCGCGCTGGCAACCCCGGCGTTCAGGCCGGGGAGGAAAGCGCGCCTCTTTGCTGTTTGTGTTGAAATGGGTCGGGCAGACCACCACCCGTCCCGACGACGGGTCGCCCCGTCTGGACAGAATGACCGTGATGCAGCTTTCGCTGCCATGCGGCTTGCGCCGCTCGCTGGGTTGCAAAGCCTTCCACGGCAACGTGGCCCGTAGGCGGATGCCCCACGCGCAACTTGACCAGCCGCATTCCGATTCGTTCCGCTTCGCGCCGGACCCGGCGCATCTGCGAACGAATCTTCCTGAGCTTGGGACCTGGAAGGCTTCCCAAGGTGGGTCTTTGTCGCATGGTTCAAGGAAGATTGGATGATGGTCTCCTTTCTCGTGCTGGTCAGCATGGGTCTTCGGGACTTTCGCCCCACAGGCCTCTCCCTTCAGGGAGAGGTCGCTGACCTGAATCTCCGTATCATTCTGCGCGCCTGCGCGCTTGTTGTGACCCGAGGGCAGCCAAAGTAACTCGAAATGTTAGGCAAAACTCGAAAAATCGCGTGTCCCCCAGATCTTGAAGACACCTTAGCGGCGAACGCCGGGAATGTAAAATGAGGGTAGTTTAACGCTTTGACTCTCGTGCAGACTCACAGTCTGCACCCTAGTTGGACGTTCTGCAGGGGCCAGGCAGCATCCGAAGCCCTGGCGGCACGCAGAGTTGGGAAGCGGGACAAGGCGTGCGTTCGCTGCGAGTGCAGAATCAGGAAGCCAGCAAGATCTTGCGATAGGCCGTGTGCGGGGCATGGCCCTGCGCGTTCACCCGATCCGCGAGCGCATCGGGCCAAGCCTTCATGGGACCTCCCTGCCATTTTGGACGAACAAGCCGCTTGCCGGTGGAAAGTGCCATTCTGCCCCCCCTCTCCTGGAAAAAGGGTGACGATTGGAGTTCGGATTGTGTCGTGCAATCGTCGAGACCTTGCCCGGCATGCATGGCTCAGCTGAATTTGCCCGAGATGAACGGTAGCTCAGGACAGGAGACACGCCTGCGCCCCGAACATCCTCGATGCGACCGGCGACATCCGCAAGATCTCGCTGTGACAGGGGCACCAGAGCCTCCAGGCCACTGAGCTGTACCTCGGCACGGATCCCGCCGAAAAGCTGGGCACCATCTCGGAGTGGCGTTCTCCAGGCCTCGGCAAGGGATGTTCAAGGGCATGAAGGACGAGCTGATGGCGATGCTCGCGAGCGTCTGAGCCGGAACCTTGACGGGACTTGATCAGCGGAAAGGGCGTGTCACGACAAGTGCCTGGGACACAGTGTCCCATGACCTTTTGGGTCCCGTTGTCACGGGCGGTCGGGATCGACGACCCGTGGCAGTCGGAAGTGGTCGGGTTGCACAAGCTGGCGCCGGCCGACACGGGAGGTCTTCCGGAAAGGATCGGGAAGGCCTGCGCCGGCGCCGCTGCGCTGCCCGGCCAGCCGGTGGTTGTCGCCAGAAAGAGACTGCAGCGCAATTGCTCATTGATCGACCTTCGCGCGCGTGATGTTGCGGTGATGGGTGAAGCAAAGTCGCGTGACAAGGTGATTCTCCGGTCCATACGCTTGGCCGCTGCGTGGCGCGCTTGATTGGCACGGCAAAAGGCGCGCATGGATCAACATGGTTTCGCCGAATGAGCGGAGGCTTACGCGAACATCTGCACGGCATCGGGAAGGCGGCGCGTTGCCTCTGGCTTTAGTTCTTTCGCTGGGATATTGGCGAGGCTCAACGGGAATTTTCGGGTTCTGCCGATGTCACTTGAAGCCGCCAAAGAGGATGAGGACCATTGGCGAGACGCCATTTCCTCCATCGAGGAAATCACCGATGATGCTCGGAACGGTCGCATGTTCATTCTCGTCGATCACGAGGATCGCGAGAACGAGGGTGACCTGGTCATTCCTGCCCAGATGGCGACGCCCGAGGCGATCAACTTCATGGCGACCCACGGACGGGGACTGATCTGCCTTTCGCTTACCGGCGAGCGCTGCGACGCGCTTGGCCTGCCCCTGATGGCGTCCCACAACTCTTCGCGGCACGAGACGGCGTTCACTGTGTCCATAGAGGCACGGGAAGGAGTCACGACCGGCATATCCGCCCATGATCGCGCGCGCACGGTCGCGGCGGCGATCGACCAGACCACGACCGCCGCCGGCATCGCTTCGCCAGGGCACATTTTCCCCTTGCGTGCGCGCGACGGCGGGGTGCTCGTGCGTGCGGGCCATACGGAGGCTGCGGTTGACGTGTCGCGTCTGGCTGGCCTGAACCCGTCTGCCGTGATCTGCGAGATCATGAACGAGGACGGCACGATGAGCCGCTTGCCGGATCTGGTCGCGTTTGCGCAACGGCACGGCCTGAAAATCGGCACGATCAGTGATCTCATTGCCTACCGCCGGCGCCATGACAACCTCGTCGCCGTAACAAGCCGCAAGACGGTCACGTCCGAGTTCGGCGGCGAATGGGAGATGCGAATCTATTCGGATACCGCCCATGGCGACGAGCACATCGTTTTGGTCAAGGGCGACATCTCTTCGCCGGAACCTTGCCTTGTCAGAATGCATGCATTGGATCCGATGCTTGACGTGCTTGGGCTTGGGCAAGCCGGACGCAGGAACGAGTTTGGCGATGCCATGCAACTCATCGCGGACGAAGGGCGAGGGGTCCTCGTGCTGCTCAGGGACACGACAATGAAGCTGAAGGGTGGAGACAGCGTTTCGCCGCAGACGCTCAGGCAGTACGGCTTGGGAGCCCAGATCCTGTCTTCTCTCGGACTGTCCGAACTGGTTCTATTGACGAATTCGCCGCAGCCAAGGATCGTGGGGCTCGAGGCCTATGGCCTGGAAATCGTCGGCACCCGCAAGATCTCGGATCTTGGCTGATGGCCGGCCAGTCCCACCATGCACTCGAACTGCCGGCATTTGAAGTTCCGCCGAAGGTGCTGATTGTCGTCGCTCCCTACTACGTCGATATCGCGGCTGATCTCGTGGACGGTGCCCAGGCCGTGCTTGAAATGGTCTCGGCACGGGTCAGCCTGGTCGAGGTGCCGGGGGCACTGGAGGTGCCGACGGCCATTGGCCTCGCATTCAGGCAGGCCGATTACGACGGATTCATCGCGCTGGGCTGCGTGATTCGGGGCGAGACCACGCACTACGAGACCGTCTGTGACAATTCAAACCGGGCCCTGCAGCTCCTGGGTGTGGAAGGTGCCTGCATCGGCAACGGGATTCTGACGGTGGAAAACCTCGAACAGGCGGCAGTGCGCGCGGATCCCGGCAACGAGAACAAGGGCGGGGGCGCTGCGGCCGCTGCGCTCCATCTCATTGCGCTCGATCGACGATTCGGTTCATCAATGAGTGAGGTCGGGAACAGTCGGGTCTCCGAGTCCGCATGACCCCCGAGCAGCAGATGCGAAGCGTCGCACGGCTCCATGCCGTGCAAGCGCTGTTCCAGATGGAGGCGAGCGGACAGTCGGCAACGACCGTTCAGAGAGAGTTCGAGGAATTCCGGTTCGTTGAAGGGCTCGATGGCCAGGAACTGGCGGAGGGCGACAGGGACCTGTTTCGGAAGCTTGTCGATCATGCCGTGACCTGGCAGGCGCGGATTGACCAGATGACGGAAAGGGCGCTTGTGGCCAAGTGGCCGATTGACCGGATCGATCCTGTTCTGCGGGCGCTGTTTCGCGCGGCGGGTGCCGAACTGGTCGAGGGCGAGGTGCCGCCAAGGGTGGTAATTTCCGAATTCGTGGACGTGGCGAAGGCGTTTTTCCCCGAGGGGCGGGAGAGGGGCTTCGTGAATGCGGTGCTGAACCACATGGCGCGCGAAGCGCAGCCTGAGGCGTTCCGGGAGCGGGCCCGGGGTTAGCAGTTCGGGACGTTGACGGCGAGGCCGCCAAGAGCGGTTTCCTTGTATTTCTTGCTCATGTCCTCGCCTGTCTGGCGCATGGTCTCAATGGCCGCATCTAGTGGCACGAAGTGCTTTCCGTCGCCGCGAAGCGCCAGCGACGCTGCCGAAACCGCCTTGATCGCGCCGAGCCCGTTTCTTTCGATGCACGGCACCTGCACCAGGCCCTTCACGGGGTCGCAAGTCATTCCGAGATGATGCTCAAGTGCGATTTCGGCGGCGTTCTCGACCTGCTCGGGCGTGCCGTCCAGAACGGCGGCCAATCCGCTGGCAGCCATGGCCGAGGCCGAACCGACTTCGGCCTGGCACCCGCATTCGGCGCCGGAGATCGATGCGTTGTGCTTGATGAGTGCGCCAATGGCGGAGGCGGTCAAAAGGAATTCGCCGATGCGCGATGAATGCGCGCCCGGCACATGATCGATCCAGTACCTGATGGTTGCAGGGACAACTCCGGCAGCGCCATTGGTCGGCGCGGTAACGACCTGGCCGCCGGCCGCGTTTTCCTCGTTGACGGCCATGGCGTAGGCGCTGATCCAGTCATTCACGACATGCGGGGCAGTCAGGTTCGTTCCGCGCTCGGCCTCCAGGCCCGCGCGTATCGCGGCGGCGCGGCGTCGCACGTTCATGCCACCGGGAAGCGTGCCTTCAGTGCGCAGGCCGCGTTCCATGCATTCCTTCATGACGTCCCAGATTCGCTTCAGCCCGGTGTCAAGCTCTGCCGCGCTCGTTCGGGTCAGCTCGTTTGCCCGCTTCAACGCCGCAATGCTCGTCCCGCCGTTTCGCGCCATCTCCAGCATTTCGGCAGCCGACCGGAACGGGTAGGGCACGGGTGGACCGTCGTCCTCGCTCCCGCCTTCGGCAAGTTCCGCTTCGGTCAGGACGAATCCGCCACCGATGGAATAGTAGGTTTCCTGTCGGATCACGTCGCCTTCGGCGTCGGTGGCATAGAGCCTGAGCCCGTTGGCGTGGCCTGGCAAAGGCAGGTCATAGTCAAACCGGAGATCAGTTTCCGGATCAAAGGAGAGCGGGTCGAGTCCGTCCGGCGTGACGCGCTTTCCCTGTCGAATCTTCGCGAGGGCTGCCTCGGCTTCGACCATGTCATAGGTGTCGGGCTCGAAGCCCGCGAGCCCGAGGATCACGGCGCGATCAGTCGCGTGACCCACACCGGTAAATGCGAGCGAACCATGCAGGGACGCACGCAGGCCATGCGGCTTGAAGGCGGAATTCCGGAGGCCGTCGAGAAACCTTCCGGCAGCCACCATCGGTCCCATTGTGTGAGAGGACGATGGGCCGATTCCCACCTTGAACATGTCAAAGACGCTCAGGAACATGAGCTGATCTTGCCCGAAGCCTGGAGCATTCGGGCGTCTCGACGCGACGTTCCTGGCGGAAAAGGCGTCCTGCGGTCGCTATTCAGGCCGCCATTGGAGCGGGCAGCCTGCAAGGACTCCGCCAGTTGATCCGCGCAGGCAGTCTCATGTTCTTGCAAGCCAAACCAGAAACACGCCTACGGCAAGAGCCCCCAGACCGCATGCCCGACGGGTTTCCAACGGCCAGGACGCGATTGCCCTTACCAGTTCGTCCAGCCGGTTCGGCAGCAAGGCGAGAACAAGGCCTTCGATGACAAGCACCAGGCCGATCCCGAGCAGCGCGAGTTCCATGCCCCTTAATTTGCCGCAGTGCCGGCAGGTTCCATGCCGGCACCGTCCAGGAACTCGAAGAACTCGCTGTCAGGCGTAATCACGAACGTCGAGTTCTGTCCCTGGAGGGCCCGCTCGTAGGCCGCAAGCGAGCGGTAGAACCGGAAGAAGTCCTCGTCTGCACCGTAGGCATCGGCGAAGATCGAGTTGCGTTCTGCATCCGCCTCGCCGCGGACGATTTCGGCTTCGCGGTTGGCTTCGGATACGATTTCGACCACCGTCCTGTCGGCCTGGGCCTGGACTCTTTGGGCAGCTTCCGCCCCTCGAGCCCGCTCGTCAGTCGCCTCCCGCTCGCGTTCCGCGCGCATGCGGTCGAACGTGGCCGCGAGGTTCTGCTCGGGGAGGTTCGTCTGCTTGAGCCGCACGTCAACAACATCAAGCCCCAGCGCCGACGCCTCCGCGTCGGCATTGGCCCGGATTCGGTTCATGAGCTCTGCCCGTTCGGGGGACAGGATCGTGTTCGAGGTAACGCCTGCCGCACCCAGGACCGCTCGGATTTCGTCGATGAGGATCGATGACAGCCGGTCCTCGGCGAATCGCACGCCACCCGGTCCGACGGCCTGGCGGAACTGGACGATGTCCTCGTCCTGATGGCCGATGCGATAGCGTGTGAAGGCGTCGACAACCAGGCGCCTGTCGTCGGAAGGCGTGATCTCGATTTCTGGCGTGTCAAGAGACAGGATTCGACCATCATAGCGCACGACTTCCTGGATGAGGGGGATCTTGAATCCCAGGCCGGGTTCTGTCTTGACCTGCTTGATCTGGCCGAACTGGAGAACCAGCGCCTTCTCGCGCTCATCCACGATGAAGATGGACGAAAGGGCAATGGCGATCGCAATGGCCAGGATTGCCGTCAGAAGGACTCCACCTCGTAACATGTCAGTTTCCTCCTTGTGGAGTGGTTGTTCCGCGACGGAGCTCGTTCAGCGGCAAGTAGGGCACGACGCCCTGGCCCGGTCCGTTATTGACGCCCTCGTCAAGAATGATCTTGTCAATGCTTCCAAGAACCTTCTCCAGCGTTTCGATGTACAGCCGTCGCCGGGTGACTTCCGGCGCGAGGCGATATTCGGTCAGGACCGCGGAAAAGCGGCTGGCCTCGCCCTTGGCCTCGTTCACGACCTGGGCGCGGTAGGACTCGGCCACTTCAAGGACCTGTGCCGCTTCGCCGCGTGCGCCCGCAAGCACACGGTTGGCGTACGCGTCGGCTTGGCGCTCGAGACGGTCACGCTCCTGTTCCGCTGCCTGAACGTCGCGGAAGGCGTCGATCACCTCGCGCGGCGGGTCCGCCTTGTTCAGGTTCACGCGGACGATGTTGATGCCCGCTTCGTAGTTGTCGAGCGTCGTCTGGATCAATTCCTTGGCCCGCTGCGCCACGATCGCGCGATCACGGTTGAGAAGGGGCGCAAGTTCGCTGCCCGCCACGATCTCGCGCATCGCCGATTCAGAGACCGCTCGCACGGTCTCCGGTCCGTCTCGCAGGTTGAACAGGAAGTCGTCGGGCCTGGAGATGTTCCAGACGACCTGGAAGTCTATGTCGACGATGTTCTCGTCCGTGGTCAACATCAGGCCGTTGTCGCCCTGACGTCCGACTCCTATGTCTTCCGACTGTTCCCGAGTCACCGGGATGACCTCGTAGGTCATTACCGGCCAAGGTGCGAAGTTGAGGCCAGGCTGGCCGATCGAGGAGAATTCCCCAAGGAACAGTTCGACTGACTGCTCTTCCGGCCTGACCGAATACAGCGAGGAATAGGCCCAGAGGCCCAGAATGACCAGTACGCCGATGACAATGGAACCGCGTGAGAGCCTCGGTCGCTCTCCGCCGCCGCCGCCGCCGCCGCGACGGCCGGATCCTCCTCTGCCGCCCATGAGAGAGGAGAGCCGCTCCTGACCCTTTCTCACAATGTCGTCGATGTCGGGTATGTTGGGTCCCTGCTGCCCGGGCCGACTCGGCCTGCGGGCATCTCCGTTGCCGCCACCTTGCGGGCCGCCGCCCCAGGGTCCGCCGCTCTTGTTGGCCATGCGTGGTCCTCTTGATGAATCTGAATCGCTCAGGGTGCTAACTGTAGTGTTTGGCGCGGTTTTTCAAGTCGCCCTTGTCGGAGTCTGCATTGTCACCAGCTCTTCCGACATTGTCGGATGGACGGCGACCGTTCGGTCAAAGTCCTCTTTTGTCAGGCCGGCCTTCACGGCAATCCCCACCATCTGGATCAGTTCACCCGCGCCGTCGGACACGATATGGCATCCGAGCACCTTCCTGCTGGCCCGTGAAACGACAAGTTTCATGAGCACCTGATTCGGCCGGTCGCCAAAGGCGGTCCGCATCGGATTGAACGACGTCGAGTAGATCTCGACCTCTTCCTGCTCACGCGCCGCTTCCTCCGTCAGGCCCACGGTGCCAAGTTCCGGTTGCGTGAAGACGGTCGAGGCCACCAGGTCGTGGTCAGGTGCAGTTGGGTTGCCCTTGAACACCGTCTCGGTGAAGGCCTGTCCCTCGCGAATAGCGACGGGTGTGAGGTTGATGCGGTCCGTCACGTCACCGATTGCGTAGATCGAGGGCACCGCAGTCTGGCTGTAGGCATCGACTGCAATTGCGCCGCGTTGATCCAATGCGACGCCGACCTTCTCAAGCCCGATGTCCCTGGAGTTGGGCGCGCGACCGGTGGCGAACAGGAGACTCTCAAAGCGTCGTTCGGCGCCGTTGGTGGCCTTGGCAACGACCGGACCTGTCGCGGATGCCGACCTGCCGTCGTCATCCGGCTTCGACGTCCGTCCTTCGGACCCGTCGACCCCTGCCGGACGCAGGTCAACGACATTCGTGTTGACCTGCAGATCTATCCCTTGCTCCCGCATCCTTCTGGCGACGATGTCCCGAGCTTCGTCATCAAAGCCGCGGAGTATTTGGGGTCCACGGTAGAACTGCGTCACCTCGACACCCATCCCGTTCATGATGCAGGCGAACTCGCACGCAATGTATCCGCCGCCGACGACCAGCATGGAATCTGGCAGTGCCTCCATCTCGAAGATGTCGTCCGAAACCATCGCGAGCGTGGCGTTTGGAACATCGGGGCGCACGGGGCGGCCGCCCGTGGCAACCAGGATGTGTCTCGCCGTGACACGAGTGCCGTCCTCGAGTTCGACCGTGTTCGGGTCGCACACCAGCGCGCGCATGTCGTGAATGGTGACGCCGGAAGACGTCAGCAGGTTTCGGTAGACGCCTTCGAGACGATCAAGCTCGGCGTCGAGCCGTTTACGAAACGTCCGCCACTCGAAAGCGCCGGCATCAGCATGCCAACCGTAGCCGCGCGCGAGTGCAGCCTGTTCCCGGAACTCGGACGCGAACACCATGAGCTTCTTTGGCACACAGCCCCGAATCACGCACGTTCCGCCCATGCGCCGGTCTTCCGCAAGCGCGACGCGGGCGCCGGTGGCGGCGGCGGTTCGCGCCGCGCGGACCCCGCCCGATCCGCCGCCGATGACGAACAGGTCGACGTCGCGGGGCATCATTCGGCACCTGCCATGCGAAAACTGCTCGCACGATTGCTGCTGCCAGTTTCCGTCTGGTCCTTGGATGACATGATGGTTTCGACCGTGCCATCGACATTGCCGAGAATGATCGTGTCGCACATGCCGATGAACAGCCCGTTTTCGACAATGCCGGGGATCTGGTTGAGAGCCTGCGCAAGATCGAGAGCGTTGCCAATTCGCTTCAGATGAAGATCCAAGATGTGATTGCCTTCGTCAGTCGTGAAGAGCTTGCCGTCCCTGCGGCGAGGCTCGATTCGGCGACCATCCACGTCCTGGGTCTCAAGGACCTTCTCCAGCAGTGCCCTTGTGGCTTCCATTCCGAAGCCCAGCACTTCGACCGGAAGCGGAAACGCGCCAAGTGCCTTGACCTGTTTGGAAACGTCGACGATCACGACCATCCGGTTGGATGCGGTCGCCACGATCTTCTCCTGCAAGAGCGCGCCACCCGCGCCCTTGATCAGGGTGAAGTCCGGATCGAATTCGTCCGCGCCGTCGACCGTCAGGTCAAGCCAGCCGGCTTCGTCGAGGGACGCGAGCCGGATGCCTTCTTCACGGGCCAGGGCGGCCGTCGCCGACGATGTCGGCACGCAGACAATGTCCAGGCCTTCCGATCGGACCCTTTCGCCCAAGCGCCTGACCAGAAATGTCGCGGTGGAGCCAGTGCCCAGTCCGACCTTCATTCCGGACGCGATGAGCGTGCTGGCCCGTTCCGCAACGGCAAGCTTTGCACGGTCTAAGGGTGACAGGGTTGTGGTCATTCATGGCTCCAGGTTCGTGGGCCGCCTTATATGAACATTGATTGGCAAGCGCGAGTGGCCATCAGGCAAAATCCACTCGCAGGATGCATTCGGCTTTGGTATCAGGCGGGGCAATGCGGGTGTGGCGGAATTGGTAGACGCACCAGATTTAGGATCTGGCGCCGCAAGGCGTGGGGGTTCAAGTCCCTCCACCCGCACCAGCTGCGAGGACTCGGGACTTCGACAAGGCGGGTGTCTGGCGCCGCAAGCGACTGTCGCCCGAGGCACCGGGTCCGGTGCGACCAGGAGCCTGCGCGATTCCCTCAGCTTTCGTCTTGCGGACAAATTCCTGCTTCCATAGAAGGAGCGCGGATTTTTCTGGCCCGTGCAGGACGTGATCGTCGCGGGATTGAGAGAGGATGCCCATGCAGGTCACCGAAACGCTGAACGAGGGTTTCAAGCGCGGCTACAGGATCACCGTGACCGCGAGCGAACTGGACGAAAAGGTCAACGGCAAGCTGGCCGAGGCGGCTCCCGAGGTCCAGATGAAGGGCTTCCGCAAGGGGAAGGTCCCGACTGCCCTGCTCAAGAAGCAGTTCGGAAAGCGCCTCTTGGGCGAGGCGATGCAGGAAAGCGTTGATGCAGCTGTCTCCGAGCACTTCAAGGACTCCGGCGAAAAGCCGGCCATGGAGCCGAAGGTCGAGATGCAGAACCAGGACTGGAAGGAAGGCGATGACGTCGAACTGGCCCTGACTTACGAGACGTTGCCCGAGATTCCGGAAGTCGACTTTGCCAGCTTGGAGCTGGAAAGGTTCGTCGTCAATGCAGACGAGGCTGCGGTCAACGAGGTTCTCGATGACTTCGCGTCACGTTCGCCTGACTACGTTGATCGCCCCAAGAGCTCGGAGGCCGCAGAGGGCGACCAGCTGATTGTCGACTTCACCTGCATGGTCGATGGCGAGGTCCTGCAAGAAGCTGCCGGGTCCAGTGTTCCCTTGGTTCTTGGCCTGGATCAGTTTGTCCCTGGTTTCGAGGCGCCGCTTTTCGGGGCAGTGGAAGGCGAGACCAGGCGAGTCGAGGTCAAGTTTCCTCAAGACCACGCAAGCAAGAAGCTGGCGGGCAAGCTCGCCACGTTCCAGGTGACCGTCACGGCGGTTCAGGAGCCCAGGCCTGCGGCGATCGACGACGAACTGGCCAGGAGATTCGGCGCGGAGGATCTCGAGGGGCTCAAGGAAAGGGCAGCGGAAGCCATCAAGAACGAGGGCGAGTCCGTTGCGCGATCGATCTTGAAGCGCACGCTCTTCGATGAGCTCGACAAGGTCCTGGAATTTGACCTGCCGCCTTCGCTTGTCGAACGGGAAGCCGAGCAGATCGCGTATCAGCTCTGGCGCGATGAGCATGGGGATGATGAACACCCCGACGACGAGGAAATTGAGCCTGACGACGAGCACAACCGTTTGGCCGAGCGTAGGGTGCGCCTCGGACTTCTCCTGTCTGACCTTGGCGAACGGTCAGATGTCACGGTCACGGATGCCGAGATGAACCAGGCCGTCATCAGCCAGGCAAGGGCCATTCCGGGGCGGGAGCGGGACTACTTTGACCTCGTGCAGAAATCACCGGTCTTGCGCAACCAGATCCATGCTTCGATTTTCGAGGAAAAGCTCGTGGACTACGTCTTCGACATGGTGACGATCAAGGAAAGGAAAGTCTCCAAGGACGAGCTGCTCAAGGCGTTTGAAGCGCTGGACGACGAGTGAGGCAGCAGCCTTTGCCGGGGCCGATTGCCGAGCCCTGCGGCGACAGCAAGACAGGAAGAAGGTCGCCGTCAGGCAAGCGGCGACCCTGCAAACAGTTCCAGCCTGATTCCCGCCGATTCAACACCTTCCCGCACGCGCGTGGCTAGCGCGACGGCTTCGGCGCTGTCACCGTGGACGCAGACTGTGTCGATGCGTGTCGGCAGCTTCTGACCGTCGCAGGTCATGATCGCGCTCTCCCGGACCATTCCTGCTACGCGTCGCGCAGCTTCGTCACCGTCGCTGATCATCGCTCCCGGCAAGCGGCGGTCGACAAGGGTGCCGTCGGGATTGTAGGCCCGGTCGGCGAAAACTTCGCCTGCCCAATTGCAACCCAGTTCGCGGCAAACCTCCTCCATCCGTGTCGCCGCCAGTCCGACTATGATGATGTCAGGTGCCACATCGAGTGCTGCTTCGTAGCAGGCGCGGGCCATGTTTGCGTCGACGCATGCCATGTTCGAGAGGGCGCCGTGAAGCTTCATGTGCCGAACCTCTCCGCCAGCGGCATGCGCCATCGCCTGTGCGGCCCCGACCTGATAGCGGATCATGTTGGCCAAAGTAGTCTGCGGCACCTGCATCTGGCGCCGACCGAATCCCTGGAGATCCGGAAAGCCGGGATGGGCACCGATGCCGACGCCGTTCTCGACGGCGGTTCGCATGGTTGCGGCCATGGTGTCAGCATCACCCGCATGGAACCCGCAAGCGACATTGGCGGAAGTCACGACTCGCAGGAGATTGGCGTCATCGCCCATTTTCCACGGGCCGAAGCCTTCCCCCATGTCAGAGTTCAAGTCTACGCTGAGAGCCATGGGGTCAGATGACATCCTGCACGGGAGGACCGCAAGGCCCTGATTGACAAATCTTGGCGCGAGTTCGAATTTTTCCGATCCGCCCTTTCCGTTGCAAAATCCCTGCCTTAGGAATGTTTCCATTCGCAAGCGGCAGGATTGCGGATCCTTGCCTGGGTGCCATCGGGCGGTACAGGGCATCGTTGCGTTCTCGCCCGCGTAGCCAAGTGTCTTATGGACGCGCCCAGACCAAGCACAATCAGGGATCTATTCGCGCGTCTTGCGGTCAATGCCCGCGGAGCGTTGCACGTCATAAGGCAAAACGGCCCGGGGCAGGTCCAGTTCTGGTTCATTGCGCTTCTGGTCGGAACTGCCGCAGGCGGTGCCGCCGTACTGTTTCGTCTCGGCATCAGCCTGCTGCAGACGACGCTCTATGGCACGGAAGATCCAAGGCTCATGCATTCCTTTGCCGAGACTCTCCCGTGGTACATGATTGTCCTGATCCCCGTGTGCGGTGGATTGGTTGTCGGCATCATTCTGGACCGGTTCACGGCTGACGGCAGGGCCAGGTCCGTCGCGGAGGTGATCGAGGGCGCCGCGCTTCACAATGGCCGTGTCGAGACGAAGGAAGGCATGGCTTCGGCGGCGGCGTCCTTGATCACGCTCGGGTCAGGGGGCTCGTCCGGTCGAGAGGGTCCGGTCGTGCATCTCGCGGCGGTCCTGTCATCCTGGGTGCTGGACCGAATCAATGCCGACGGCATCACCGGTCGCGACCTCATGGGTTGCGCTGTTGCCGCAGCCGTCTCGGCGTCGTTCAACGCGCCAATTGCAGGCGCGCTGTTCGCGCTGGAAGTGGTTCTTCGGCACTTTGCCGTGCATGCATTCGCGCCAATCGTGATCGCAAGCGCGGCAGGGACGGTGATTTCGCGCCTTGCATTCGGAGACGTCACCGAATTCGTCCTGATCGAGGAGGGAATCCTGGCATTCTACGTGGAACTTCCGGCATTCCTGCTTCTCGGATTGCTGTCCGGGCTGATTGCGGTTGTGATGATGCGCTCGATCTTTCTTGCGGATGACTTCGGCAACCACACGTGCAAGCGCATCGGCATTCCTCGCTTCATTCGCCCGGCGGTTGCCGGATTGCTGCTAGGCGTCCTGGCACTCGGCTTTCCGCACATTATCGGGGTGGGCTACGAGACCACGTCGGCCGCCTTGACCGGCCAGATCCTGTGGCACGAAGCCGTCGTGTTTTGCGCCGTCAAGGTGGCCGCGGTCGCGATCACCATGGGCGGGCGGATGGGCGGCGGCATATTTTCGCCTTCGATCATGGTAGGCGCCTTGTTGGGCCTTGCCTTCGGGCTGACGGCGACAGCGACCTTTCCGAACGTGTCCGGGTCCGAAACGTTGTATGCGCTAGCGGGGATGGGCGCGGTCGCGGCGGCGGTTCTGGGCGCGCCGATTTCGACGACGCTCATCGTGTTTGAACTGACCGGCGACTGGCAGACCGGGCTCGCCGTCATGGTCGCGGTCTCGATGTCCACCGCAGTTGCCTCGCGCCTTGTCGACCGGTCGTTCTTTCTCACGCAGCTTGAGCGACGTGACGTGCACCTGGCCAAGGGGCCGCAGGGTTACCTGCTGTCGCTTTGCGGCGTTGCGACCTTGATGCGGAGACCTGGGGATCCCGGGGCCGCGTCGGAAGAGGCGGTCTGGGCCGCCATAGCGGATGGCGTGTGGGTCGACGTCGACGGAACTCTTGAGCAGGCAATGCCGGTCTTCGAAAGGACCGGGCTGCCATTCCTGCCCGTGCTCAGCTTTGGCGGGGAGGGGAAGCCGCCCAAGGTCCACGGGGCACTGTTTCATGTTGACGCTCTTCACGCCTTCAATCGCGCGCTGGCATCCACGGCAGAGGAGGAGCACAGCTAGGGACGTCGTTGTGGGTGAACCTTTACCAAGATCGTCGAGCGATGACATGATTGCTGGTGGATAGCGCGCAAGCGACACACATTGGGTCAGGTTTGAGCACCTGGATCTGGTTCCTTGGACGTCACTTCCAAAGTCGAGGGCGCTCCCGAGCCTTTCTGCACATGCAATGCCGATATCGGCTCTTCATGAAAGGTTGACGAGACCCCAGCCAGTCAGCGCAAGGACGAAGCCTGCAGCTACGGTCAGGACCATGTTCCAGTCTTGCCAAGGTCCGGAGAAGCTTTGCCAAGCGTCGCGCGCGGCTGCGGTGTCGAGCGGCACTGACAGCAGGGCCAGATCCTCGTTCAATGGCACATTGACCATGAACGTCGGAAGCATGGCACCCAACACATAAAGGATGCAGGCAAGGGCGAGGCAGATGGCAGCCTTCGGTTGGGTGCTTCTCGATGCGACCATCGCGGCACGCCAGCACGGGAGGCGTGCCAAAAAATGCCGGTGCGAAGAGCCAATTGCGCACGCTTTCGTTCATGGCTTGCATTGCTCGGCGCGTGTTTTGACGAATTTGGCGGATTTCGGCCCGGGATATGCCTTGATTTCAAGGACCCGACCCCCAGAAGTCGCGTGTAGTGCCGACCTGTCCCCCTGATCCGGAGGTCGCGACGGCGAAGTCTCCGCCCATGTTCGTGCGTCGCAAGAAGCGATTCAAGGACGGCAAGGAGCACCGCTCCTGGAGCGTGGTGGAGAACTGCCGCGTGCGCGGCGGCCAGGTCGTCCAGCGTCATATCCTGTATCTCGGCGAGATCAACGACAGCCAGCCCGCGGCGTGGTGCCGCGCGATCGAGGTGCTGGAAGGCCGGTCGGGATCGCGTCAGGTGGCGCTGTTTCCCGAGGACCGTCAATAGGCAGGCAGAATGTTGAGCTCAACATTCTGAACAGGCCCTTATTGGCCGTGCTGCGCACAACAAATTAGGGCCTATTCACTATCTCGTGCACGAGATAGGCGGCACCCTCCAGGAGTGGGGCAGAGAATTATGGGAACCTGATCAGGGCAATAGGCGTGTCATGATCGGCACTTGAGACTACGGCTTCCCATAGAAATTCGGTTCCCATTATATCCGACGGGGCCTGTTTGGCCTCGATCCCGCGCCGATCTGCCTCCGAAACGGATTCTCTCGTCGCGCTTGTGACTGTTTTTTTCCCGTGCGATCCCCATGCGCGCAGTCTGGGAGATGCCGGGGCAGGCTTGCCGCCAGCATACAGAAATGCCAGTAAACGCAACAAGCGTCTGCCTGGCATGTGAACTTGCCGGAATGACCGGCAGCGCCGCGCACGGGTTGAAGGCGGCGGCGCATCTGGGCACCAGGGAGGCAAGATGTCCGGAATCTGGCGCCAGCCAGGGAGAGCCGCCATGAAAGCCATCTCGAGCCTCATATTCGCAATGCTGGCGCTGGCCGCTTGCACTGCCGACAAGGAGCCGGGCGGCACTCTTGAACTTGAGAGAAATACGGAGTTCGATGGCGCGGCGCTTCGGTTCTTCGTGAAACTGGACGACGGAGCAGAGGCTTCCGTCCACACGGACGATGACCTGGTCGGGAACACGCGTGCCCCGACGCCCATGCGCGGCCATAGGGCGCATGCCCTGACGTTCTTCAAGGAAACGGAGGCGGGAACGTCGGTGGCCCATGCCCTTCTGAGCTGGGATCCGGAAAACCCCGCCGACTACCTGGCGTTCGGCTGGTGGACCCAGTTCCCCGATCAGCATGCCCCTGATCTTTCGTTCGCGGAGTCGGAGCAGTACGCGATCATCGACGGTCCGGAAATCGACCATGGCATCGTGCCGCAGGTGCCGGTCGACGGGGCGGCCTCCTACACGGGCCAGGCCGGCGGGCTCTACGCCTACACGTTCGGAAGCGACTGGGGCGAGGACGAGGGCGAATTCGTGATCGACGAGTACCAGGGCGTGCTCACCCTGACCGCTGACTTCGCGGACGGCACGGTCAGGGGCTGCATCGGCTGCGTTGGCGACCTCGTCACGAGGCGTGCGCATTTCGGCGCGTTCCTGGGACGGGAGCCGATAGACGCGCAGGGCCTGGCCAGGGACTACGAGCTTCACCTCGCCAGCGCGATCCTGAGGGAAGACGGCCTGTTTGAGCGCGACAGGGTGACGGTGAGGCACCCGGAACGGACTATCACCTCATTCGAGGGAGGCTGGGGCGGCGCCCTGTCCAGCCGCCAGGACACCGACGGGAACCCCCGTCTGGTCGCCGGATTCAGCAGCGTCGGGTTCGAGGAGAGCGACGGAAGCGAAGGTGATTTCTGGGGTTCGCTCCTGGGCCTTAGCGACACCTTCCTGCAGGACGGGCAATCCTCCCCGCTTCCCGACGGCGACCACTGACGGCGCTCCCTTCCCGGCGAACGGTCATGGCTGTTCGCGCGAACGGGTGTCAATCCGCCTTCCGGAGTCTCACCCAGTTTGTCGCGTTCTAGACTGACGCCGCGCGCCATCATCGAGGCGTTCGGCACGATCCAGATGGTGGACGTGCATCTGCCCACAACCGACGGCCGGCGTCTTGTCCTTCCGCGCTGCACCCAGCCATGGAAGGAGCACGAGCTTCTCCTGCACCAGCTCGGCATGACCCTGCC
Organism: Boseongicola sp.; assembly: GCA_028824715.1. GTDB lineage: Bacteria > Pseudomonadota > Alphaproteobacteria > Rhodobacterales > Rhodobacteraceae > JAJEFO01. The sequence goes on from JAPPCV010000064.1 coordinate 58,747, forward strand.
AGCACAAGGCGCGTCGCGGCTCTCTTCGTGACGGTGTGCCACCCGCTGTCCGTCGGCCGCCGTGTAGTGCCGACCTTTGAGGGTCGGATTCAGGAATATCAATGCGTTACGGACCTCATGACCCGCGAGTTGCGGAAGTCGGGTTAGAGTTGACGGGAACGATTGGTCTCTTGGCTTCACAGCTATCAGACCATGGCGGGTGAGGCCATCCTGGAGACCGCCCTGGCCGTTCGGTCCCGGTCGTTGCTGTCTGCACGACGTGCCGCTTTGGACGATCACCGGTGTTCCCGACGGTTGCTCCGGATAAGGTCTAGAATCCACCGGCTTCAATGGGTTGCCCGGGCCATTACTGGCTGCAAGGTTACAGTGGGCATTCTTGCCTGTGGTGTTGGGGTTCCGGACTCACGCGCGGCAGCCCTGATTCTCAACAGGATGTCAACACGATGTGGTCAACGCAGGTGTCCAACCGGGGCCCATCTGCCCGTTCCTGAGAGTGGATCGGCATGGGCAGATTCACATGGAGACTCGTGGCAAGGGAAAAGCGGGACCAAGCGGGCTCTGTAGGATCCTCGCAGTGGCTTGAGCGCTGAAACTTCCAGTTTCAGCGCCGTTCAACGGCATTGCGTTTGGGTCTCCGGGGCTTCGTCAGCCCCGAATTGCACGACTGTCGGTTGTCCTTCGGTCAGCGGGTGAGACCTTGACGCAGCCTTGATCCAAGGACGCCACCTGAAGTGCCAGTTGCGGTCGAGCGTCAGGGAGGAGCCAGGTTGGGCCGGCGTTGACGGGCATGAGTCGAGGCAGGTTGCGCCCGGAAGGCGGCATCAACTTGACAGCGACATGGTCGCGCAGTAGCGAACCCGCAAGTTCCGTCTGCTGCCCGACGCTGCGCGCGCTCGGACGCAGGCAGAGGCTACGGTGGAGCCGAGGCGGAAGTTCGCGGCCATGGGCAATTGACTTCGGAGAACGTGATGCGAGGCAATTGCCGGTCGGCGCCTCTTGCAAGTCTTGGGTTGGCGGCGTCCTTGCTTGCGGGCTGCGGCGGCAACGGGATGTCCGGTTCCGTCCCGACTGCGGAGCAGGTCAGGCAGGCGACGCTGACACGCGTGCAATCCGCCACGGTCGTGCTTGCCAGCGATCAGCACGTGTTCCGGTACGACGGCCGCTCGTCTCGCACCTTTTCGGCGTGCGACGGAACGGTCTGCGGCGTGAGTCAGGCTTCCGAGGGCTTGCAGGCTGCCGTTGCCCGCGCTTCCGCCGATCCCCGGCTCGACTTCGGAAGCAGCCACTTCGCGGCGCGGCTCGAGGATTCCCTGGAGCTCAAGCCGGAGACCCGGGCCGTGAACGGCGTCACGCTCGTCGAAGGTTTCGGGCTGCGCTCCGGGGACCGGGCATTCCGCGCGAAGTTCTACGGTGGCTGGCTCGAAGATGGCGCGTTCTTCGTCAACGAGACCACCTTGACGGTCCGTGACGAGAGCGGCCAGCCGGACGGGCTGGGCACCGTCTTCGATGCCAGCGCCTTCGGCATGGCGAACGACGCGGCGCCTGCGCCCCTGCAAGGCATGTCGGCAACCTGGACGGGCATGATGATCGGTGCGGACGTCAGCGACACCGTGACCCGCGGCCAGTTTCTCCGTGGCGAAGCCAGGCTTGTCATCGACGATCTCGCCAGTCCTGACGTCGATGTCGTCTTCAGCGATCTCCGGGACCTGGAAACGGGCGCAAGGCTGGCCGGACGGACGATCGCGCCATGGCAGGACATTCCACTCGCCGGCGGTTCGTTCGGCAGCAAACCGGCCGGGAGCGACGACTATGTCCAGGGCCGTTTCGTCGGAGAGGATCACGCTGGGGTCGTGGGCATCTTCGAACGCAGCAACGTCGTGGGCTCCTTTGGCGGCAATCGGCAGCCTGACAGCTAGGCCCGACTTTCCCGCTGGGCGGACTTGTCATGTGGCACGCGGCGCATGAAGGGCTCGGCGTCGTTGAGAAGTCTCAAGGGTTGCAACGATGCACCAGGCACGCGCTCGGCCTCTTTCGAGGCGAAGCAGCATGTTTGCAACGAGATTCCTGGCAAGGGACAGATGCAACCACATGGCACCTGACCGCGCCATGGAATTGTCGATAACGTGAAACTTCCAGTCTTACTCGTTGTCGTACCTGCGACTCGTGTGTCGATGCGCGTGTGCGCGACCAGGTGGAGGAAGGGCGTCATGTCTGAACCGAATCTTGGCCTGAGGCAGGAACCGGGGCGTCGCTGCGAATGAGTCCTCTTTGCCGCATGTCCAGCCACAATGCGTCCGGAATCGGCTCTGCAAGGCACGACACGATCGACCTGACCTCCGCGGCGCTTGACGCGCCGGGAATCACCGACTTCACGCAGGGATGCCCCAGGACGAACTGGAGGGCCGCCGCGATGAGCCGCGTTCCGTGCGCCTTGCAGACTTCGTTCATGCGGCTGACTCTTCCAAGGATCTCCGGAGGCGCGGCGGCGTAGTTGTACCTGGCGCTTGGAACGGCTCCCGTCGCCAGAATTCCGGAGTTGAAGGGGCCGCCGAGAATGATGCCGACATCCCGCCTCTGGCAGAGAGGCAGGAACGTCTCGAGGGCATCCTGTTCGAGCAGCGTGTACCGGCCGGCCAGCAGGAAGCAGTCGAAGTCGGCAAGGCCCAGCAGTCTTTCGCAGACCTGCCATTCGTTGACGCCGGCGCCGATTGCGGAAATCTCTCCAGCATCCCGGAGTTCCCCAAGCGCCCGGTAGCCGCCCTTGTCGAGCAGTTCACGGACCCGCCGGTCGCTGGCGTCCTGGCTGCCTTGGGAAAATGCGCAGACGTCATGAACGAAGAGGATGTCGGCGCATGCAATGTCGAGACGCGCCTTGCTGTCGTCATAGGATCGCATCACCCCGTCGTAGGAGTAGTCGAAGACGATCCTCTTCCGGGAAACCTTGACATACGCCTCCGGCGTGACTTCGTCAGGTCCGCAATCGAGAAGCCTTCGTCCGACCTTGGTCGAAAGAACAAGGTTGTCGCGACCGAACTCTCGTATTGCACGAGAGAACCGCAGCTCGGAAAGCCCGAGCCCGTACAGGGGCGCCGTGTCGAAGTAGCGAACGCCCGCGTCGAAAGCGGCCGACAGTGCGGCCCCGGCATCGTCATCCGAGACTTCGCGATAGAGGTTTCCTATCGGCGCGCCGCCGAAGCCCAGGACGCTGAGCTCGACCGGCCGGGACGTCCGATCGTTGAGGAGCCTAGTCTGGGTCACCGGCATTCAGCGACTTCCGGGCAGTGTTGTCGGGGGCAAGTGCCCGACGGGTCACTTTCAGGCCGTGCTTTCCCGTCGACCAGCCGTTTGGAGCGCGTCCACGTTTCCTGGCGAGCCACGACCGGTCTCCAAGGCACGGTCAACGCACGGGCGGGCTTGTGCCCCGGCATGGTCACGTCATTTCTCCGGGATGCCTGGAGAAATGCCAAGTACGTGCCAACGACCCGAGGAGCGACCGTCCCGGCCGCATCGGCGATCCGTTGGAGGACGGCGAACCCGGCAATCGTTTCGCTGAACGCCCCGTTGCACTTGAAGACTTTCCTGAAGCCGACGGTTTCGGTCCCGGGAGCGTTTGGTCCGCTGGACCGCGAAGATGCCGTCGTGCAAAGTGTTCCGGGCTCGATTCGGTCGGCTGACGAGGACTTCGCAGCTGTCCGGCGCTTCCGCTCTGGCATCCCGCAAGCTTGCCGCGAGCCTTCGGTACAGGCGAATGCAGTGACAGTTGAACGGGAGGAGCTCAGGCATCGGCAGGACATTCCGTGGAGAGTCCCGCCTCCACGTCGACGGTCGAATCCCGTGCAATCCGGAATTCAGCCCGAATCCCGTTCGCGCGGCAAAGCGCGATTCCGCCGGCGGAGTCCCAGATGCCGGCGCAGCCGATCTCCAGGTATCCCGACAGCCGGCCGAGCGCGACGAAGAGAAGGGAGACCGCGCAGGACCCGAGCGACACGATGTTGAATCCCCGGGATTCGATCC
>JAPPCV010000043.1 GCA_028824715.1 Boseongicola sp.
CGGGGCGGGCGCTGTCGGTGGTGAAGTACATGACCGAGGAGCTGGACTTCCCGCCGGAGCGGCTGGCCGCCGCGGGCTTCGGCGAGTACCGGCCGGTCAACCCGGAGAACTCCGACGCCGCAAGGGCGCAGAACCGCCGCATCGAGCTCAAGCTCACCGAACGATGATGGCGGGCATGCAGCAATGCCCATGCTGCCAGAGCCCGCAGACCGCTTGCACTCGGGAAGCCAGCAGTCTAAAGGCGGGTTCGCGTTGCCGCATTAGCTCAGCTGGTAGAGCAATCGCTTCGTAAGCGATGGGTCGGGGGTTCAAGTCCCTCATGCGGCACCAGGCTTCCTCCGCCAGATACCAGGCATCCTTGCGGCGTCAGCTCACGCCGCCGCCGGCGGAACGATTCTGTCCGTTGCCTCCGACGACATAGTCTGCCGGTGGCACCACCGTCGAGGCGGACTCGAGCTCGATGTCCGCCTGCGCACCTGCGGTCACCTTTGGATCCGGCGCTTCCGCATCACCCGTCGAATCGCCTTGGTCGACGCCGGCATCGTCGTCTTGCTTGCCCTCGGAGCTGTCCGGCGTGTCGATTGCGCCGACGATAAGCGGCAACATTTCACCTCCTGCGGAAAGCGATGCAGCGCCGTCGCTCGGCCTCTTCCAGGTCAACGTGTCGACGCTCTTGCAGCGCTCGCAGACGGGTTCCCAGCGCGCATGTGCGAAATGGCAGTTTTCGCACACCCATTGCGGATCACGCGGTGCTGCAAGCGCGCGCGCCAGCCACCCCTTCACAACGGCATCGTCGGCACCAAAGCCACGCTCGATCGCTGCCATGATGGTCAGGACCCGTGCAGTGGGATCGGTCTCGGCCAATTCCCCGATCGCGTCGCGTGCAGCCGGAAAGTTTTCCGCCGCAATCTGCAGTTCCGCCTCAAGCATTCGCGTTTCGGGATGAGTCGGTTGCACGCCCGTCAACGCCGCGAACCGCTTGATGCGCGCCTCCGGCGTTTCCTCGGGATCAAGACGGGCAAAGGCGGCTGCAAGGTCTGGATGAGGTTGCGCTGCCCACGCCTTCTTCAGAATGCGAGACGCGTTCTTCGGCTTGTTGCGGACCATGTACCCTTCAGCGGCCATGACTGCCGCCGGGACAAGATCAGGAGAGAGCCGGTTTGCTTCGATCGCCTTTTCGCGCGCCTCAACGGACCTGTCTTCGCGCAGGATGTCTTGGGCCTCGCCAAGCGCAAGCACTGCGTCACGGCGCCGATGAACATCGCGCGGAAGCGCTCCCTGCCTGAGCTTGGTGCCTAGCGTCCTGCGGGCGCCGGTCCAGTCATGCGCGCCAGCCTGAAGCTTGAGCAGCACGTCCTGGGTCTCCACATGCGCAGGCCTCAGTGCAAACGCCTTCTCGGCCAGCTTCAGCGCTGTGTCGGCATTGCCTGTTGCCAGCTGCTGCTTCATCAACCCCCTGATTCCGACAAATCGTGTCCGATCGTCTTCGAGAAGGCGCCTGTAGGCCGCCTCGGCCTGAACCGCATCGCCGGACTGCTCGGCGGCCTGTGCGGTCAGGAGAGCCGTGAGCTCCCGTCGCCAGAGCAGCTTTTCGGCCCGAGACGCCTTGGAGAGCGCCGCCCCCGACTCGCCCGATGCGAGCGCGATCATCCCCTCGGCAAGGGCATCAAAGCCCTTGCGTTCGCGCCGGCGGTCGAAAAAGCGGTCAATCGAAGTCCTGTCGCCGGCGACAAAGCGCGCGAACGCGACAACCAGTCCCGCGATCTTGAGCCCGACCCAGACCGCAAACACGAATGCCATCAACGCAATGACAGCCTCAAACGGGCCGAAGAAGTACTCCGTGTCCGCAACCGACAATCGAATCCCGACGTCCGTTTCGATCAGCAGTTCCGCGCCCCAGGCAGCCGCCGTGATCAGCACGACGAAGAGAACGATTTTCAGAAGTGGCCAGAGCATCGGAGTCTCAATTCATCCCGCCGGCAAGCGCGTCAATTGCCCCCAGCACCGCCAGCCGAAATTCCGCATTGGCAACCCAGCCCGCCATTGCGGACCGCGAAGCGCGCGTCAGGGATTCAAGCTCCGCAAGTGCCGCAGGCAGATCACCTTCGGCCACACGCGCCTCGGCCCGTGACAGGATTGCGTCGGCACTGTCTCCCTCCCGTGGCGTCAACGACCGTGCGTTCGTCGCATGTCGCAAAAACGCGACAATCCTGTCTCCGACCGTTCCTTCGCCCGAAATGTTCCGCGAGGCAGCCAGCGCGGCTCTCGCTGCAACAGGAAAATCCTGTTGAAGCGCGTGGAGCGTCGGTATTCCGGTTCGTGCATGGTCGGCCAGTTCGGTGGGAACATCCTCCATCGTCGAAATGACATCCGAATACGGTGCGCCGGTTTCGACTGCCGCGCGCAACCTAGCGATCGCGAACTGAATTCCCGCATCCGATGCCTCGCCTGCCTCCAGCGCCCTCGCTTCAACATCGACAATCTTCGCTTCTGCCTCAGCAACCCTGGCTTCCGCGTCAGCAACGAGTTGCTCCAGCTGGCCCTTGAATCGCGTGAGCTGTTCTTCGGTCTGGACGGCCTGGGACAGTAACGCGTCTCCGCTCGATGCCTCCAGCGCCTCAACGCGCCGCAACAGCGTGGCAAGCCTGGTGCCAAGCTCCGAAAGCTCGGCCGACGTCGTCGCCTGCATCTCGCCGATCTCCGGGCCCAGTTCGCTCACCTTGTCTTCAAGCGCGGCGATATCGCCTTCAAGCCCTGACAGATCCGGCGGCGGCTGTATCGATCTCCGGAGCTCGTTCAATTGCTCTTTCAGCCCCGCCGTTTCCGCCGCCACGGCCTCGACTCCGGAAAGCGCTTGCTCCGCCTTGTCCGACTGGCCCGTCAGCTGTGGCAATGAGACTCCGACAAGGAAGCCAACGGCACCCGCCACCAGACCGCCGACAAGACCCGACGCAACGAAAAGCCGCTTCCGATTCGTCCCAAGGAAACCCCGTGCAGTTCGATTGGACACCAAAGGCTCTTCTGTCTGCACGCCGTCCGGACCGGCGTCAGCAGCGCCGCCGCCTGTCGCTGCGGTCGCGTCCGAAGGTTCCCGCGATGCAGGGTCCGATTTCGGCTCCCCGGCAGATCCTGATTCCTCAGAGGTCCTTGTGGGTACTGCAGGGTCAGCCACTCCGTCACCTTTCCGTTGCACGCGCGTGCGTCATCGCGTGCCTGAAGTTAATGCCGAGCGCGTCCTGCAACAAGGTGAGGACTCAAAGCACCTCGACGACCAGGTCGCACATGGATCCCGCGGTTGGATGCTTGGCCACCCTGAACTCTGCATCTCCCCGCCAGGCAGCTTTTGCGGCCTTGCTTATGGCAAGGACGACTACAGGAGCCGTGGCTGCATAACACGATAGAAGCTCTGCGCTTCTCGGCGAGAACACGGGAGCGACAACTGGAGAGCTGCCTGCAAGAAGGGCATGTGCTGCCCGCGAAAGAGGACGCGGGACCTGGTCATAGAGCACTGCGTCAACCGTCGTGACACCCTGTGCGGATAACCGGTCGGCAAGATTGCATCGGGCATGCCTTCCCCGACAGACAATTGCAGGAAAGGCTACTTCCTCGATGCGTTCCAGAAAAGTCCCGGCCGTTTCTCCTAGCGCCTTTGCCCGCGCCCCGAATCCGCGTGCAAGGGTTGCAGTGGCGTCGCCCACCGTGAGGACGTTGCGGCCTTCCAGATTGTCGCCGAGCAGGCGAACGGCGTTTCCAGACGCCGCGACGATCGTGGCAAATTCATTCAGGTCTGGCGGTTCGGCAACGGGAATGATGTCGATGACCGGAGAGATCACGGCCGGAATGCGCCGCCCCAGCCGCCTCTCGCAACTGGCCAGAAAACTCGTTGATTGCGCCTCAGGCCTGGTAAGAAGAAGCGTGGGCCCGGGATCGTCCATTTCGGCGCCTTCTTGTGCGAGGCATGACCCGGTGATACCTGCGGTGTGGAAGCCACGCAAGCCGAACAGCCATGGCACGCCTCTTCCTCGGGATCGAATCCAGCTGCGACGACACGGCGGCCGCCATTGTGTCGGACGACAGAAGGATCCTGTCCTCCGTCGTTGCAAACCAGGCCTCCCTGCACATGGCCTTTGGCGGGATCGTTCCCGAAATCGCCGCGCGGGCGCATGCCGAAATGCTCGACATCACCGTGGAGGCCGCCTTGAACGAGGCAGGCATCTGCGTCTCGGACGTTGACGCGGTCGCCGTCACCGCAGGTCCAGGCCTGATAGGCGGCGTTCTTTCCGGCGTGATGTGCGCGAGAGGGATTGCCACCGGGCTCGGCAAGCCGCTCCTGGGGGTCAACCATCTCGCCGGCCACGCGTTGACACCACGACTGACTGACGATGTTGCTTTTCCTTACCTGCTGCTTCTGGTCTCGGGCGGACATTGCCAGCTGCTGATTGTCTCCGGCCCGGACGACTTTCAGCGCCTCGGCGGAACCCTGGATGACTCTCCCGGCGAGGCGTTTGACAAGACGGCGCGCGCCCTTGGCCTGCCCGGACCTGGCGGCCCGGCCGTCGAGGGCGAGGCTGCAAGCGGCGACCCGGAGCGATTTCGCTTTCCGAGACCGTTGCTCGACCGCTCCGACTGCAACATGAGCTTTTCAGGACTGAAAACCGCATTGATCCGCGCGCGTGATGCGTTGGTTTCCGAGTCGGGCGGCCTCTCCACGACAGATCGCGCCGACCTGTGCGCCGGCTTCCAGGCTGCAGTAACTGAGATTCTGACCGAAAAGACGGCGCGCGCGATCGAAACCTACCTCTCGCTGAACCCCCGTACGGCAATCATCGCCGTTGCAGGTGGCGTTGCGGCAAACGCCGAGGTTCGTGCCGGGCTCGACGCCGTCGCAGAACGAAACGGCGTCGGATTCGTTGCGCCTCCCGCCGCCCTGTGCACGGACAATGCCGCAATGATCTCCTGGGCTGGAATCGAGCTTGACCGGATCGCGAATCCCGGACTCGTTCCCCTCGTCGCGCGCCCACGCTGGCCACTGGACACGAGCCAGCCAGCCCTTCTGGGGTCGGGCGGGAAAGGTGCGAAAGCATGAGCATTTCCGTCTTGGGGGCTGGCGCGTTTGGAACCGCCCTTGCGATCGCCCTTTCACGAGACGGAACACGGGTCACCCTCTGGTCCCGTGACCCTGACGACGCGGCACGCATGCAGGAATCCAGGCGATCGGGCGTTCGCCTGCCGGGCCATCTTCTGCCCGACAGCCTGACCGTCACGACCGACAGGACTGCCTTCGATGCCGCAATCAGCCTTGTCGCCGTGCCCACCCAGAATCTTGCGTCCTTCTTGCAAGATCATGACTTTGGAAACGGCGGAGCGCTCATTGCATGCTGCAAGGGAGTCGATCGAGTCACGGGCTTGGGTCCGGTAGCGACGATCCGCTCGGCCCACCCTTCGCACACGGCTGCAATAGTGACTGGTCCCAGCTTCGCCGTCGACATTGCAAAAGGGCTTCCCACGGCAATTGTCCTTGCAACTGAACGCGCGAAGGAATCCAGAGAGCTGCAATCGCTGCTCACGCGCCCGGCCCTGCGCCTCTATCGCTCTACGGACGTTCGCGGCGCGGAGCTGGGCGGTGCTCTCAAGAACGTGGTCGCTCTTGCTGCCGGAATCGCCGTTGGTGCCGGACTCGGCGACAGTGCGCGCGCCTCTGTGGTCGCTCGCGGGTTCGGCGAGCTTGTGCGCTATGCGGCCCTGCAGGGAGCCAGGAAAGGAACGCTTCACGGCCTGTCGGGACTCGGAGATCTCGTGCTGACCTGCACGTCCGAGAAGTCCCGCAACTTCAGCGCAGGCGTAGCTCTGGGTCAGGGCAAGGATGTCGACCGGGACACGACTGTCGAGGGGCTTGGCACCGCGCCGGCCGTCGCGGCAAGCGCGGCCGCCGCAGGCCTGGGTCTTCCTCTCATGCAGGCCACTGCCGATGTCATCGAGGGGCGACTTGACATTGCCCGGGCAGTCGAAGCTCTTTTGTCGCGACCCGTGGGAAAGGAGTAGGCAATGGCATACTGGCTGTTCAAATCGGAACCTTCCGCCTGGAGCTGGGACGAACAGGTGGCAAAGGGCGACGCCGGAGAGGAATGGGACGGGGTCCGCAACTACCAAGCGCGGAACTACATGCGTCAAATGATGGTCGGGGACCGGGGGTTCTTCTATCACTCACAAAAGGACCGGGAGATTGTCGGAACCGTCGAGGTCGTCGCCGAGGCCCATCCCGACAGCACCACCGATGATGCCCGATGGGAATGTGTGGACGTCAAGGCGCTCGTGCCGCTCAAGACTCCGGTGTCGCTCGAGCGCGTCAAGCAGGAACCGCGCCTTGCAGAAATGGTGCTCGTCAAGAACTCCCGCCTGTCGGTGCAGCCCGTGCGGGATGCGGAATGGGAGCTCATATGCAGGATGGGCGGAATAAGTCCCTGAGAAATTCTGGCCAGACGACCGTTTTGCGCATAGGCTGCCGCCACGTCCGAGAAGGAGGCTAAAATGGAATTCATCAGCGTAATCGCGGCGGCGGTCGCCGGATTTGCATTTGGCGCCGCATGGTACATGGCGCTGTCCAAGCAATGGGTTGCCGCCTCGGGCATCGAGGTGGACGAAAGCGGGCAGCCAGCCAACCAGAGCAAGACTCCATTCATTCTGGCAGGCGTGGCGATGCTCTTGGTGGCGGGCATGATGCGGCATACGTTTGTCATGTCCGGGATCGACACGCTTGCGACCGGCCTTGTCGGTGGTCTGGGTGTCGGACTGTTCTTCATTTCGCCGTGGATAATGATCAACAACGCATATGGGGACAGACCGTTCAACCTGACGCTGATCGACGGCGGATACGCCACGTTCGGTTGCGGCGTCATCGGGGCCGTTCTCGGGCTCCTCTGAATCAAGGTTCCGGCATCGTGGCAACGATGCCGGGGCAAATCCTTCGCCGGATGAACCTCGGTTCGGGCTTCGGCCCGCGATCAGTGTTGCATTCCCGCGCGAACTGCACGGACGCATTTTCCTGCCCCGGACCGACCCGAAATGATGTTGCCCACGCATGATCGCCCCTGACGACAAGGCATTCCTGACCGGCCTGTTCGATGCCGCCGTTGCTGCCGCCGATCCCGGCAAGGTGCTGGCCCGGAATCTTCCAGGCAAGCCAAGAGGCCGCACCGTGGTTGTAGGTGCCGGGAAGGGCGCGGCGCAGATGGCCGCAGCCATCGAGACTCTATGGGACGCCCCGCTCGAAGGCGTGGTCGTGACCCGGTACGGATTTGCGGTTCCGACCCGCAACGTTCGCGTGCTGACCGCCTCCCATCCGGTGCCGGACGAAGCGGGAGTCGTTGCCGGCAAGGCGTTGTTCGAAGCCGTGGCAGGATTGACGGAAGAAGACCTGGTTGTCGCGCTCATCTGCGGTGGCGGGTCGGCGCTGCTGCCGGCACCTCCGGACGGATTGACGCTTCTGGACGACCAGGCACTCAACCGCGCGCTCTTGAATTCAGGCGCTCCGATTTCGGCCATGAATGCCGTCCGAAAGCATGTCAGCACGATCAAGGGCGGTCGGCTGGCGCTGGCGGCACATCCCGCACGCGTCGTCAGCCTGATCGTGTCCGACGTGCCGGGCGACGATCCGGCCCAGGTTGCGTCGGGGCCGACCGTGCCGGACCGAACGGGGCTGGACGCAGCGCGGGGACTTGTCGACGCCCATCAGATCAATTTGCCCGACCGGATCCGCGACTATCTTGATTCCGCGACGGATGCCCCGTCCCCGGACGACGAGCGGTTTGCCCGCAACTCGATCTCGATCATTGCTTCGGCAAGAATCTCCCTTGAAGCAGCGGCTGCCCGCGCGGAGCAGCACGGCATTCGTGCCTTCATCCTGTCCGATGCCGTGGAGGGCGAGGCGCGCGATGTCGGGCG
>JAPPCV010000116.1 GCA_028824715.1 Boseongicola sp.
AGCGTGGCAGGCCGATGCGAAAGTTCCGCAACATATCTCGGGCCGCAACATATCTGCAGAGATGTTGCATGCAACATCTCTGCAGATCGGCCAGGGGAGACCCTTGGACCTGTCGGGAGGTCACACGTCCAAGAGCCTCGTCCAGCGCGCGACGGGCAAAGCCGAGGGCCGCCGCCGCGACAGTGGAGCGGAAGACATCCAGAACCGACATTGCAATCTTGAAGCCTGCGCCCGGGGCGCCCACCATGGCCGAGGCCGGGATGCGGCAATCGGTGAAACGCAGCGTGGCCAGCGGGTGGGGCGCGATCGTGTCCAGACGTTCCACCACCTCAAACCCGGTCAGGTCAGGCGTGACGAGGAATGCGGAGAGGCCGCGCGCGCCAGGCAGGTCTTCGCTTCGGGCAAAGAGCGTGTAGAGATCGGCAATGCCACCGTTGGAGATCCAGGCCTTGTCTCCGTTCAGCACAAAGTCACCGCCATCGCGCGTTGCCGTCATGGCGGAATTCGCAACGTCAGAGCCGGACTGCGGTTCGGTCAGCGCAAAGGCCGCGATGGCCTCACCGGCCGTCGTCTTGGGCAGCCATGCCGTCTTTTGAGCGTCGGTGCCGAAGAGCGAGATCGCCCCGGTGCCCAGGCCCTGCATGGCAAAGGCAAAATCGGCCAGACCGTCGAGACGCGCCAGCATTTCGCGGGCGAGGCACAGGTGGCGGACGCTCAGCGGCTGGTTGCTGCTGGCCGTGGCACGCAACAGCCCGGCGTCGCCCATTGCAGCTACAAGCGCCTTGCAGGCAGCGTCTGCATCGGCGTGATCAACCTCAAGGCCAAGCGCAAACGCCTCCACCTCCGCCGCCCAGGCGCGGTGGCATTCATTGAAGAAGGGCCAGTTGAGGAAACTGCGATCCGCCATCAATCCCCCTCAAACACCGGTTTCTGCTTGGCGGCAAAGGCCTCATAGGCACGGGTGAAGTCACGTCCCTGCATGCAAATGGCCTGGGCCTGGGCCTCGGCTTCGATCGCCTGATCAAGGCTCATGTTCCATTCCTGCGCCAGCATGGTCTTGGTCATCGAATTGGCGAAGGTCGGGCCTGCGACAATGCTTTCGGCCAGCGCCAACGCTTCGGCTTCGAGCTCTTCCGTCGAGGTCACCCGGTTGAAGAACCCCCAACGCTCGCCTTCCTCGGCGCGAAGCGTCCGGCCTGTGCAAAGCAACTCTGCCGCCCGGCCCTGACCGATGATGCGAGGCAGCATCGCACAGGCCCCCATGTCGCAGCCCGCCAGGCCCACGCGGTTGAACAGAAACGCCACCCTCGCCTCTGGTCCGGCGATCCGCATGTCGCTTGCCATCGCCATGATCGCGCCTGCGCCTGCACAGACTCCGTCGACGGCAGCGATGACGGGCTTGCCACAATGCACCATCGCCTTCACCAGATCGCCCGTCATGCGGGTGAATGCCAGAAGCTCCTTCATCGACATCCTGGTCAGCGGCCCGATGATTTCATGCACATCGCCGCCCGAGGAGAAGTTGCCGCCATTGGGCAGGATCACCACCGCATGCACGTCAACCGAAACGGCCAGCGCGCGGAACCAGTCGCGCATTTCCGCGTAACTGTCGAAGGTAAAGGGGTTCTTCCGCTCGGGCCGGTCATGGGCGATGCGCGCAATGCCGTCCTTGGCCTCACATCGGAAATGTTCGGGCACCGGCAGGTTCATTGGCCATCCCCTGCATCCCCGACACGGCTGAGGATGGCGAGCACGGTTTCCGCTTCCTCTTCGCTCAAGCCGCCCAGTTGACCATCGATCCATGCTTCATGACGGGTCGCAAGGTCTTTGAAGGCGACAGCCCCCATTGGCGTCAGGCGCGCGAGCTGTGACCGGCGGTCGCCCTCGACGGCAACGCGCAGGGCCAGCCCTTCCTTGGTGAGTCGGTCCACGATCCCGGTGACATTCCCGTTTGAGACACGGAGGTAGCTGGACAATTCGCTCATCTTGATCCCCTTGGGATAGCGCGCGAGCGCTGCCATGACGTCGAAACGTGGCAAGGTGGTGCCATGATCATCCCGCAGCCTGCGTCGAAGCGCGGCTTCGGTCTGGCTTGTGACCTTCAGGAGCTTCAACCAAAGACGCAACCGTGTCTTTGAGGCGGGCTCAACTGCGCGGTCTGCACCAGGTGTCATATCTCGCCTCCTGAAACGGTGAGCGCGTGGCCATTGACCGATGCCGCCTCGGGGGAGGCCAGGTAGATGACAGCCGCTGCCACCTCGCTCGGGTCAATGAGCCGCTTCATCGGGTTGTCGCTCACGATCATCTTTTCGGCTTGCTCACGGGGCACGGAAAGACGCTCCATCACGCCCGTGATCGCGGCTTCAGCCATGTCGGTGTCCACGAAGCCGGGGCAGACCGCTTTGCAGGTGATCGTGGCCCGCGCGACCTCCTTGGCCAAGGATCGCACCAAGCCCAAAACACCGTGTTTCGCCGCGACATAGGACGCGATGTCCGCCCCTCCTTGCAGGCTTGCGGTGGACGCCGTTGCAATCAGCCGCCCCCCCGGTCCCATGCCTGCGCGCAAGGCCTCCCGGAAGGTCAGGAACGTCCCCGTCAGGTTCACATCCAAAGCGGCACGCCAATCGTCCAGCGTCATGTCGCGCACGGGCGCGGGCTTGCCCGCACCCGCGTTGGCCACCACGACGTCAAAAGCTCCCTTGTCGAACAGCGCAGCGACACTTGCCTCGTCTGCCACATCGGCAGTCGCCTTGGCGATGTCGCGTCCGCCTGCTGTCTCGTCCAACGGGCCCGTCCGGCGCCCCGCAATGATGACGTGATCGCCCGCATCGTCGAACGCATGCGCAATGGCGCGCCCGATGCCTGTTCCCCCGCCTATGACCAGAACCCGCCTCATGCCCTCAGCATCTCCGCTTCTCGATCCGCGAGCCGCCAGGCCTGATCCCGCCCCGCGAGATAGGGCAGCGGCCAGTCCGTTGCCCTCCGGTCCCCGATCTTGGCGGCTTCGCGCAAGCTCCAATAGGGATCAGCCAGGTGAGGCCGCCCGACCGCCACCAGATCCGCGCGGCCCGCTATCAGGATCGAGTTGGCGTGATCCGCCTCGTAGATGTTGCCGACCGCCATGGTCGCAATGCCTGCCTCGTTGCGGATACGGTCTGAGAACGGCGTCTGGAACATGCGCCCGTAAACCGGCCTGGCCTCGATGCTGGTCTGCCCCGCCGAGACGTCGATCAGGTCAGCGCCGGCGGCATGGAACGCCTGCGCGATCTCGACCGCCTCGTGGGGCGTGACGCCGACGTCCCCTACCCAGTCATTGGCCGAAATCCGCACCGACATCGGTCTTTCGTCAGGCCAGACCGCGCGCATGGCATTGAAGACCTCCAAAGGCCAGCGCAGGCGATTTTCCAGCGACCCGCCATAGGCGTCCGTGCGGATGTTCGACACCGGCGAGAGAAAGGACGAGATCAGGTAGCCATGGGCAGCGTGCAGCTCGATCATGTCAAAGCCTGCGCGCTCTGCCATTTCTGCGGCGGCGACAAACTCTGCCTTGATCGCCGCCATCTCTTCGACTGTGATCTCGCGCGGTGCGGCGTTCTCCGGCGACCAGGGGATCGGCGAAGCGCTCACCAACTCCCAGTTATGGCGAGGAAGCGGTGCGTCCATTGTCTCCCACCCCAGTTGGGTCGAGCCCTTGCGCCCCGAATGCCCGATCTGGCTGCAGATCTTCGCATCGGTCTCGGCATGAACAAACGCCGTCAACCGCGACCAAGCCGCATCATGCTCAGGCGCATAAAGACCCGGGCAGCCAGGCGTGATCCGACCCTCCGCACTGACGCAGGTCATTTCGGTACAGACCAGCCCGGCGCCGCCCTTCGCACGTTCGCCATAGTGGATCAGGTGCCAGGCGGTCGGGCAGCCCTCCACCGCCTTGTACTGCGCCATGGGCGAGACGACGATGCGGTTCTTCAACGCCATTTCACGCAGGCGGAAAGGCGTGAACATCGGCGCGCGCAAAGGGGCCTCCTGCGCACAGCCCGCCTGATCCATGAACCAACGCTCGGCGCCTTCCAGCCAGTCCTTGTCCCGTTCGCGGAGATTCTCGTGGCTGATCCTTTGACTTCGTGTCAGCAACGAAAAATTGAGTTGAACCGGGTCGAGGCCCATGTACCGCTCCACCGTTTCGAACCACTCCAGCGAATTGCGCGCCGCTGATTGAAGGCGCAACACTTCGAGCCGCCGCTCGTCTTCGTAGCGGGCAAAGGCGGTTTGAACATCCGGTTCGCTGTGCAGCAGGTCGGCCAGCGACACGGCACTTTCCAGTGCCAGTTTCGAGCCCGAGCCGATCGAGAAATGCGCCGTCGCCGCCGCGTCCCCCATCAGGACGACATTCTCATGGCTCCACTTCTCGCACAGCACGCGCGGAAACCGCAGCCAGGCGGAGCCGCGAATGTGGCGCGCGTTGGTCATCAGGGCATGGCCACCAAGGTGATCCTTGAAGATCTCTTCGCAGGCGGCGATGGATTCGGCCTGGGACATCTCCCCAAAGCCCCATTTGTCGAACGTGTCCTGCGCACATTCCACAATGAATGTCGCGGTCGTGTCGTCGAACTGGTAGGCATGGGCCCAGACCCAGCCGTGCCCGGTTTCCTCGAATATGAAGGTGAAGGCATCGGCGAAGTTCTGGTGCGTCCCGAGCCAGACGAATTGGCAGAGCCGCTGGTCGATGTCCGGCCTGAAGGCGTCAGCATAAAGCGCGCGCGTCTTCGAATTCAAGCCGTCAGAGGCGACGACGATGTCGTAGGATGCGCGATGGGCCTCTGCGCTTTCGATCTCGGTTTCGAATTGCAGGTCCACGCCCAAGTCGCGGGCGCGCGCCTGCAACAGGATCAACAGCTGCTTGCGCCCGATCCCGCAGAACCCGTGCCCCGAAGACACAAGCCTTTCGCCCTTGTAGTGCAACGCGATGTCATCCCAATAGGCGAAATGGTCCTTGATCGTGGCCGCGCTGACCCGATCGTTTGCGGCGAGGTTGTCGAGCGTCTCTTCGGACAGAACCACGCCCCATCCGAACGTGTCGTCTGGGCGGTTGCGCTCGATAACCGTAACCTCGTGCGAGGGGTCGCGCAGCTTCATCGAGATCGCGAAGTAGAGACCGGCAGGTCCTCCCCCCAAACACGCAATCCGCATTCTCTCCCCGCTTCATTGGTTGATTCTGTTCCAAAGAGTGCAGCGAGTTCCCAAGTATTTCAAGCTTGAAAATTCTGGCTTGAAATTTTATGCTTGAAGCAAGTTAGGGGATCCGAAGATCACGTGATGATGCCTGGCGCTTTCGGGAGAGTGAGATGACAGTCACCCTGCAGCGGGATGTCCCGGTCGCGATCGTCACCATCGACAACCCGCCCGTGAATGCCACGTCTCAATCCGTCCGTGCGGGTCTGATGACTGTGCTGGAGCAGATCGACGCCGATGCCGGAATCAAGACGGTCATTCTTGCCGGCGCAGGTCGGACCTTTGTGGCAGGGGGCGATATCAAGGAGTTCTCCGCCCCGCCGGTGCCGCCGCATCTGCCTGATGTGCTGAACGCCATGGAAGCCAGCGCAAAACCGTGGATCGCTGCCCTTAACGGCACGGCACTGGGCGGCGGTCTTGAAATGTCCATGACCTGCCACATGCGCATTGCAACGCCGGAAACGCAATTGGGACTGCCTGAGGTCAACCTGGGTCTCATTCCCGGCGCAGGGGGCACTGTACGGTTGCCGCGCCTCATTGATCCGACCGAAGCGCTGACGATGATCGCCAGCGGCAAGCCGATCTCTGCAAGCCACGCCCTGAGGCTGGGGCTGATCGACAAGATGTCTGACGATCCAGTGCAGGCCGCCAAGGACCTGGCATCCAAGGCCGTCACGACACGAACACTTCAACGTGCCGTGCGACCCGTGGACCAGACCAGCTTTGATGCCGTCAAAGCCCGGCTGCACAAGAAGGCGCGGGGCCAGATCTCGGTCGGTGCCGCCATTCGTTCTGTCGAACGCGCGATGACGCTTCCGGCACAGCTTGCGCTGGATGCTGAACGTGCCGCGTTCCTTGAACTCAAGGCCTCGGAGCAATCGGCAGCATTGCGTCATGTCTTCTTCGCCGAACGGGCGACGCTCGCGGACCCGCGGTGCAACGGGCCGTCGCGCGACATTGCCTCGGTTGGCGTTATCGGCGGCGGGACCATGGGGGCGGGCATTGCCACGGCATTCCTGCGCGCCGGTTACCCGGTCCACATGGTCGAACGGGAGGCAGGCGCGGTCGGGACGGCGCGCAAGCGGGTTCAGGACATTCTGGAGCAAGGCCGGAAGCGCGGCCTGCTTGCGCAAGTGCAACTCGACAGCATGCACAACAGGTTCCGGGCCTCCGACCGCTATGGCGACCTCGATGAGGTCGACCTTGTCGTTGAAGCCGTGTTCGAGGACATCGCCGTGAAACGCGCGGTGTTCGCTCAACTCGACGAGGTCACGAAGCCACGCGCAATCCTGGCCACCAACACCTCCTACCTTGACGTGAACCAGATCGCCGGGGCGGTGGCCGATCCCGCGCGCGTGATCGGGCTGCACTTCTTCTCCCCTGCCCATATCATGAAACTCCTCGAAATCGTGACGCCGGACAAGGTCGCCGACGATGTCATCGCAACCGCCGCCAAGCTCGCCAAACGGCTAGGCAAGATCGGCGTGCTGGCGGGTGTCTGCGACGGTTTCATCGGCAACCGCATCATGTGCAGCTATCGCCACGAGGCAGACGTACTGCTGCTGGAAGGCGCCTTGCCGTGGGAGGTTGATGCGGCCATGCGTGAGTACGGCTTCGCCATGGGCATCTATGAGATGCAGGACATGGCCGGCCTCGACATCGCTTGGGCAACGCGCGCACGGCGCGCCGAGACGGCGCCGCGCGACGACGGATATGTCACTGTTGCTGACTCGCTCTGCGAAAATGGCTGGTTCGGGCGCAAAACGGACAAGGGCTGGCACGACTACGCTGACGGGCAAGCCATACCGTCGAAGGACACGGCCAAGATCATTGCAGAGGCACGCGAGATGAAAGGCGTCTCGCCAAGACCTCTCACCCCGGACCAGATCATGGACCGGATTCTGTCCCGCTTGAGAATGGAGGCCGATCAAGTCTTGGCAGATGGTGTCGCCCGTCAGCCAAGCGACATAGATGTCGTCATGATCAACGGCTATGGGTTCCCACGCTGGCGCGGCGGGCCATTCTTTACCGCGAAGTGACAAACCCTGTGCCAAAATGTTGAATTCAACATTTTACCATCGCCATTCCAGTCCCGCGCCGACGGCGCGGCCGCCCCCGTCGGTTCCCGGCTCCGCCCAGAGGTCGAGGGTCGCGTCCTCGGCGTGGTCCGCGTCCGGCCCGATGCGGTATCCGGTGCGGACCTCGCCCTTCGCGCCCAGCGTGCCGGAGGCCCGCGCGTAGGGGCCGCCGACCATGCCATTGGCCAAGCCCCGCCCGTGCGCCGCCTCGGCGCGCCACGCGCCGTCGCCGTCGTCCTGCGCCTCCGGGAAGGCGGACGGGTCCAGCAGCGCGGCCACGCCGCCCGTTGACGCGCCGCCGTGGCTGCGCGAGAGACGCGCCGACCAGCCGCGCTTCGTCTCCGGGCGCGGGTCCCATTCAAGGTCGACCGACATGCCCCAGCCGCCGAGGCCGTCGCTCTCGTGGGCCAGGAGCCGCCGCGCGTCGATCCCGAGCGACAGCCCGGAGCCCGGGTCGCGCCACGCGACGCCG
>JAPPCV010000111.1 GCA_028824715.1 Boseongicola sp.
ACTGTACGCGGGTGAACACGCCGCCGTGGCAGCAGGCCAAGGCGATCCATTCGGCACGGCGTCCCTTCCAACCGAAGGGCTTCAACCCTTCTGCGCGCTCCCTGAGACCGGGGACCGCTCTGCCCTCCGTCAGGTCGAACCGTTGTTTCGTCGTCTCCATGCCCGAAACGGTGAAGGGCCGCTTGGAGGGAAGTCAACCCACAGAGAATGCCTTGAAGTCCGTTGGCCTTCAGAAATGTTCGACAGCGTTCGCCGCTCGGAAGAGGGCTCCGCCGCGAGGTGGCAGATAACCCCCCGCAGTCGCGATAGCGAGCAGGTCGCCGTGGGATTGCGTTGCGGGCGACGATGTCCCGGTTCCCCGAGAAGTCATCGGGCGACCGCAATGTGAAGCCGTGCTGGCGGCGACAGCTTTCCGATTAACCCCCTACTACGGGGGGAAGATTCCGTATTGAGCGGGGTGTCCAGCACTCTATTCGACTCCGCGACAAAGCCCGAACGTTGTTGCGTCCATTGGCCGCGGTCCTTCGCGGCCATCACAACCAACCCTCAGAACAGGAGGATTCCGATGACGAGGGTGCTTTCCTTCCTGGCACTGGCCATGCTCTTCGCTACGGGTGTGGCCGTGGGCGGGACCGTTGGGCCTGCGCCCGCCTACGCGCAGACCGAGGAGACCTGCGAGCAGGACGAGTGCGATCCGGCTCCTTGGTGGAAGTTCTGGGCTAGTGACGAGTGCGTCATGAACCCGGGATACCTCACCGGTTGCGACTGGGTCGGCGATGACGAGTGCGCGACGTACGCGTGCGGTCAGAAGCTGCCGGGCGGCGGCAACGGCTCCGGAGACGACGACGAGTAGGATCCGTCCCGAAGCAGGGGGTGGCGGGCGCGGGCTGGCCTGCCGCCCCCTGGTTCGACCGACCAGGGGAGGAGACAGGGAAGAATGAAAGGAAGAGACGAATGATCAGCGTAGCAGCAACAGCGGTGGCAGTAGCCTTGCAGCAGGCGGCCGTGACCGGAGTGGTCCGTGACAGTACGGACCTGGAGCCGGTCGCTTTCGCGCGAGTGACGGTCGAGATCCCGGAAGCTCCACCACGGGAAACGGCCACTGACAGATTCGGCGCCTTTACGATGGCGGGACTCGAAGCTGGCGATGCCATCGGCGTCCTCACCGTGGATGCGTTCGGATATGCGCCTTGGCGCATGGAATTGACGCAGGCTTTGGACGGCGAACTCACGATTCTGCTTCGAGCGCAGCCGATCGCGCTTGAGGAGATACGCGTCAATGGACGACGGGCGGCCGACCCGTTGTCGTCGTCTCCGGGAGCCTTCGTGGTGGACCGGGAATTGGTGCGCGCACAGCCCGTGGTGCTGGAGACGGATGTACTCCGCGCCACGGCCCTTTCCCCTGCCGCGTCGCCGGCGTCTGACTGGGTGGCGGCACCGTTCATTCGGGGCGGGGCGAGCGAGGGCACGCCGGTCTTCCTGGACGGAGTACGGATCTTCAACCCGTTCCATGTCGGGGGATTCGTGGCGGCGCTCAACGCCGAGGCCGTCAATCGGGTGACTCTGCTCACGGGATCGTCGAGCGAAGCGCTGGCGGTGGGGTCGCTTTCGGGTGCCATCGATGTGGCCACTCGGGATGGAGCGCGGGACAGTTTCCGCTCAAGCGGCTCATTGGGTATCGCTTCGCTGCGCATGTCCGCCGAGGGACCGGTGGGTCGGTCGGCGTCGTTTCTCGTGGACGCCAGACGCTCATACATCGACCTGCTTACGGCCGGACTGGGAACGATTCTGGACAACTCCACGGTGCCGTACTCCTTCGGCGACGTCCATGGAAAGTTCACGAAGGATCTCGGGGGCGTCCGCCGACTCTCGCTGACGGGCTACTGGAACGACGAAGGCCTCGATTCGAGGCCCCAAGACATCCCCGAGGGAGACGCGGCGCTTGGCCGGGCCTCAAGGGCGATCTGGGGGAACATGGCGCTGGCCGCGCACTACCGGGACCGGGTTGGCTCGGCCACCCTGGTCGATCTGAGCGTCGGGCACAGCCGGTTCTCGGGCGACTACACGGTGTTTCAGGGCAAGGCCATGGACGCCGACACCTCCTCCATCGTGCGCGGCATGATGGGCGAGTACCGGACCGAAGTGCGGCTCCGGCGGCAGTCCGGCAACGTGACCCTCGACGGAGGCGTACAGGCAACCCGTTTCGAGGCGTCACACAGCGCCGTCGGCAGTGAGTGGGACGGTAGCGACCCGCACGACCTCTTCGAGGCGTTCGATCTTTCGCCCGCGGCGACGAGGTTCGCTGCGTTCGGCAGCGTGAAGGCAACCATGGGCGGGGGGTTCGCGGTTGGAGGGGGCCTGCGGGCCGACCACTTCTTCGGCGTCGAGGGCGCGCTATCGCCCTTCGCGGAGTTGTCGTACCAACGGCCTCGCTGGAGGGCTTGGATATCAGCCAGCCGGTCACATCAAGCGCTGTCGTCGATCCGCAGCGAAGAACCGGTCTCGTCGAGCTATCTGGCCTACGACCTGTTGGCTCCGGTCCGAGAGGGTCCGCTTCTAAGGAACTCCGAAGTGTCCGGCGGCTGGGAGGGCGGCACTCACGGTGTGCGCGTTCGGGTGGAAGCCTTCGCCCGGCGGATGGACAACCTTCGCCTTCCCGTCCTGAACAACAATCCCATCGAGTCACTCATGCTCATTGAGCCGTCCAAGCGCGAGCTGGGGAGCGGCACGGCGAAGGGGCTGGAATCCACTTGGAGCTGGGCTCCGGCCGGCGGTGGGGCAACCGTGATCGGCAGCTACCGCTGGGCCAAAGTGACCCGAACCGTCGGCGGCCGCACCTATACACCCCGATTCCACAGGGATCACGAAGGGGAGTTGAGTGCGAGTCTGCAACGTGGCGGCTCGACCTGGTCGGTGCGCTTCTCTGCGCGCAGCGGACAGCCGACGACACCCATCGTGGCCTTCTTGCCTTTCGTCGCCTACCAGTCCCCCGATGCGCGCGCGGGTGGTCTCTACGACGATGTCCTGAACTTCGCAGGAGACTACAACTCGGCCACGCTGCCGCCCTACCTGCGAATCGACGTGGGCTGGCGCGGCTCGAAGGACGTGGACTGGTTCGGCGGCGGAACGCTGACGCCTTTCGCCTCCATCGCCAATCTCTTCAGCCTTCCCAACGTCGTTGGCGTCGCGCCGGAGCAACGCAGGGACGGCGTGACCGAGCGCGTGTACGCGCCACAGCTTCCGATGCTCCCGTTCCTGGGTCTCGAATTCCGATTCTAGGGACCACCAACCGATCGAGAGAGGATCTCATCATGCATGACAATTCGATAGACAGGGCTACGGGCGGCGGGGCCAAGCGCCGTGGGCACGGCCCTGCTCACCTCATCGCCGCATTGACGGCACTTGGCGCCGCCGTGGCTGCGGGCGCGTGCGACTACACGCATCCGACGGAAGTCTTCGTCCCCGACGAAGACGTCATAGCGGTCGCTGCCGTGATCAGTGCGGGATTCGACACCGCCACCTTGCTTGCCACCTACCCGCACCGCGACACCCTGGCCGGTCCGCCGGTGGTCGGTGCCCAACTGTCCGGTCCCGGATGGACGGCCACCTTCTCGCAGGGTCCGGACTCGCATACGCCAGAGGGTCTTTGGGCGTGTAATCTGATATCCGGGTCGGTGGCTTGGAAGGGGCCTGTATCATGCTTGCGCGCCCAGCTTCCAGAGCCCATCGAGGTGGGCGGCCGGTACACCCTGTCGGGCACTACGGAACTCGGCGCATTCTCTGGAGCAACGACCGTCCCTTCCGCTCCGGTGCTCGTCGAGCCATCGGTGCAGTTCGTTGCCACGCCAACCGGTGACACGTTCGGCGTCGATGTACGATACGAGACGCCTGCCGGGGTGGAGTTCATCGTAGCGGAGGCCGCCAATGTCGTGCAGGTCGTCGTGGACAGCGCAGGCGACTTGAGCGAGGAGCCCAGATGGATAAAGCGCCTCGCCCCCAGGGAGCTGAACCCGGCGGCTGAGCGCGCTCGCATCATGGTCTGGGGCTATGGTTCCAGTTCGCCCCAGAACGCTTGGCGGCCTCCCGAATTCCGCCTCGACCTCCACCTCGTCGGCTTCGACGAGAACTTCGCCCGCTTCGCCCGGCTCCGCTACGACCGTCTGGTGATCCGCCCTTGGCCCAGCTTCGGGCTCAGCGGCGATGAAGGCATCTTCGGCTACTTCGGAGCCGCATCCCGTTCAAACCCGGTCCAAGTGATTGTGAGGCCAAAATGACCACTCGATTCCTACCACCACCCCGATTCTTCCCGGTACTCCTGAGCGTGGCCGCGCTTGGGTTCGCGGCCGCCGCCTGTGACGGCCCAAGGAACAACGAAACCGTGCATCCGTTGCCCGGTCGGATTCCCGGGAGCGAGTGGGCTACGTCGATCACGCGCGACAGCGTTCCGGGGGACATGGCACCCGAACGGCTGGCGAAGTGGACCGCCGCGCGCGACGCGATCCGAGACGCCCGCCTTGTCGTGGCAATCGGCAGCGCGGGGATGGATCATTCGGAACGTTCGGATCCCACAGTCTTCGGAAGTCTGGCCGATGTCGCGGTCGACACCTCCGGTCTTGTCTACGTTCTCGACGAGCAAGCTCAAGAGGTGCGCGCGTTCGATTTCGCGGGCCGCTTCCTCCACAGATTCGGCGGGTTCGGAGACGGACCCTCCGAACTTCGGCACGCGATCGGCATCGAACTGCTCGCCGACGGGCGGATTCTGGTCGCGTCGCGTGATCTGCGCGTCAAGGTGTTCGCGCCCACCGAGCAAGGATGGAGCGCGACCCAGACCATCGAGGCCCCGGTCGGCCCCCGCGCGATCTGCTCGATGCGCGACGGGCGAGTCTTTATCAACGGCTATCGCCAGGATGCGAACACGCTCGTCCATCAACTGCCGGTCTTCGGGACCGACTCGGTCGCCCCTGCCTTCGGAGGAGGCTATCAGGACGAAAACTGGCTCGTACAGATGGCGCTCGCCGAGGGTGCGCTGGCATGCGCGAATGCCAGACGCGGTCTGGTGGTGCTCGGCCATCGCGCCATCCCGCTGATTCGGGCCTTCGACTCGCTCGACGGCTCGCTCGTTTGGGCCTCGAAGCTCGAATCGTTTTCTGGAATGCCCGTCTATCAGGGGGTGAACCAGAGGGGACGAAACTACATTCGCAAGGGACGCCCGGCTCAATGGGATGTTCTGGGCTCGGTCCACCCTGTTGCGGAAGGCCACCTGCTGGTTCAGGTGGGCCACGGAAGCATGGTTCGACGGACGGTTTCCATCGAGAGCTACCTGCTGGACTCCGAGTCCGGTGCCGGAGCCTTTCTCGGCGAAGAAGTGCCGAGGGCCATTCCCTTCGAGGGAGGATACGTCGCCCTGTACGAGGATCCCTACCCCCGGATCGAGGTCCGGGCGTTCGATGATTCGCAGTTGATCAGAATGGCCTCAGCGCCGAAAGGGGTGGCTGGGCAATGACTCGCAAGACAAGGACATGGATCGCCGGTACGGTGTTCACGGTGGGATCGGTTGCGGGCATGGCCCTGGCAACTGCGGGTCTAATGCCCACGCTGGACATCGAGCTTGCCGTGCCAGCGCGCGAGGCACTGGAGTACCGGCCCGGCAGCGTAGCCGCCAACGGCGCCGAAGACGAGATCGTGCTCGTCTATCTGGGTTCGTCGTCGTGTGGTTGGTCGAATCTACCCGAGGTATCGCGCGCAGTGAGGGACGCGAAGATCCTCGTCGCGGAACATGCTCGGAACGCCGGGATGCGCTTTTCCGCTCTGGGAATCGCTCTGGACGTGGACGCCTCACGCGGCTGGGCGCATCTTCGCAACGCAGGCTCGTTCGATGAGATTGCGGCAGGCATGGGTTGGGCCAACAGTGGAGCCGACAAGTACGTCTTCGGCAACTTGGCTGGCCCGGCATCGACCCCGCAGCTACTTGTCGTCCAACGCTCTCTGAGCACCGGCCTGGGAGGACGCCCGAAGGCGGAATCCGAGCGGGTTTTGGTGAGGAAGACCGGCTCGAACGCAATCCTGGGTTGGGTGTCGGAGGGAGCTGCATACGAAGGCCGGACCGGCGAAGTGCGGGCCGCGGGCGGGATGTGATCCCATGGGACTCTTGAGATTGATTCTGAGGAGGTCCCGCGATCAGCGCCGCTCCCTGCGGCGTCCTCCGGCCGTCCTGCCGCTTCAAGTCCTCCGGTGTGGCACGCTGCCGATTGCGTTGCTACAATGCGTCATGCTCACGGACACCCTGCTCAGAGAAGTCTTCGATGCGTCGCCGGACGCCATCTTGGTGGTGGATGACGGAGGCGTGATCCGGGATGCCAACGAGCCCGCTGCGACCATGTTCCAATGGGATCGTGGTGAGTTGGTCGGGCTCAGTGTCGATCTGCTGGTGCCCTTTCAGCATCGCGCGCGCCACGCGGAACTCAGGGCGGAATACGCGCTCCAACCCCGTGCCCGGCCAATGGGACACGGCTTGCTCCTGCATGGGGAACGAAGAGATGGGAGTCAGTTCCCGGTCGAAATCGCGCTCACGCCCTGGCAACCCGCCGATGACCAACCGATGGTCGTCTGCACGGTTCGAGACCTGTCCCGATTCGACCGATGGCGCAGCATGTCGATGGCGAGGGAAGAGGCTGCGGAGGCGGAGCGGACCCGAATGGCTGCCGAGTTGCACGACGACATCGTCCAGCGGATGGTCTTCATCAAGCACCGCTTCACTACCCTGCGGAACGCCGAGGGCCTGTCCGGCGACGATGGCCGTCTGCTGGAGTTGAGCGCAGCCATTGATGACACCATCGCTTCAATCGAGCGGATCTGCCGTGGTCTGACGCCGCTGGAACTCAAGCACTTCGGACTGAGCTTCGCGTTGCGGATCCTGTTTCGCGAACATTCCGAAGCAGGGTTCGCGGTTCAAAGCGATCTCATGGATGTGGGGCGCGAACTGGACCCAGCGAAAGCGCTGTCCCTGTTTCGCATCGTCCAGGAGTCCCTTTCCAACGCGCGCGAGCATTCGGGAGCCGACGAAGCCTTCGTCACCCTGACCCGCGATTCCGACTGGATTGAAGTTGAAGTCAGGGACGCTGGCGTCGGCTTCGATACCGCCGCCGTCGCTTCGTCGGGGAGCGGCATCGGGCTCCTCGGGATGAGTGAACGAGCCGCCATGGTCGGCGGGCTCTTCGAGGTGCGCAGCAGCCTCGGCAATGGCACCGGAATCCGGGTTCGCGTTCCGGTGGATGAGC
>JAPPCV010000063.1 GCA_028824715.1 Boseongicola sp.
GTCCGTCGGCCGCCGTGTAGTGCCGACCTTTGGGGGTCGGATTCAGGAATATCAAGGGGTTACGGACCTCGAAACCCTCGAGTTGCGGAAGTCGGGCTAACGTCCACTGTCTGATCGTGCCTGAAGAGGACACGCCGCACCGGACAGTTCGCTTGTTACCTGAACCGGACACTTCCAAATGTTGTTGACAGAGAGTCTTCGAGATGAAGCGGTGACCATTTGCCTTTCTTTCGTGCATTGGCCGCTGTACGCCAAAATCTCGTAAGCCCCGTTGGCGCGCCCGTCAAAAATTTCTCTGCGTGAGGCATTGGCGCTGCGGCGCTTTTTTTGGGCGGCGCGATCTGCCCGGACATCGAAACGGTCACCATCAGCTGCGGCAGGCGCTTTCTTTGGCAGGTTTCGGCGCGCGCCAGGCCTTCTTGCGCCTAGGAAGGTCGGTTCCGGCACGATCCGAGATCCTGCCGCTCTCCCGGCCCTCGACACCGGTCGAGTGGCTCCCGATCGCCTTGCCGTCGTAGCCGAGATGCCGCCCGAAGTCCGGGATCTCCGCCATCAACGCGGCACGCAGGTCGTCGGCCATCGCGCTGACCAGGCCCTGCTCCTCCTCGATGGAGAGCACCGTATGAACTCGTTGCTCCGTTTGCATTGACTGGCATTGCCGTTCAGCCGAACTTGAACCTGAACTGAACAAAGGACTCGCAATCTTCGAATATCATGTAATACGGGTATCCGGACAACGCCATGTTCGGAGGCCCAAGTTCGCAACGATTGTATTTGTCCCTTGCCCAATCTCTCAATGCTTGTTTATTGTCGCACCAGAACGTGCCCTGAAACTTGATCTTCACTCTGCCGCCGGATATCGGCACTTCTTCAAACGAATTCATTGTCGCGCTCTCAGTTGAGTCAACCTTATTTCTATTCACGCCATGAACATGGATGAATTGTCAAGAAATTACGCTGTTAATCGGAACCAAACTGATACACTATCCAAGATCCGGTAGTGTATCAGTTTGATTTCTCTTGCTCGAATCTATTGACCGCGTCCGGCAGGTTCAAAACGTCATCTTGAAGAAAGTGTAGGCTTTGCAGTCAACCACGATACAAAGCGGATCTTCAGGCAAATGCTTGTAGGGAACCACCAAAAGCTCCGGGGTCAAGCAACCATTCGGTCTATTGCCTGATTTGAGTTTGCCGGGTTGAAGAGGCCGGGATGCCAGGACTGGAACCTGGTCCTGAGGGTGCCGTCGAGAACGCGTGTCCTGGTTTGAAGCACGAGGTGGGCTCCCGACTTCGACCATCGCATCTGCTGCTTCTTCGAAAAGCGCTTTCCCACGACCGTGTTGACCGTGGATTCGACGAACGCGGTCGACACCCGCTCTCCGTAGCGATGGCGCTCGGCGTAGTTCGGGATGGCATGGGCATTGTTGGCAATGTAGGTCTGGAACTCGCGGACGCCTTTGCAGAACGCCTTGATGCTCGGGTACCGCGTCTCGATGCATTCAAGGTCCATGGCAAGGTCGTCGATGCAGGGAAGGGCCGCACGGATGTTGCCGTGCCACAGGAACCCCTTGATGCGGCTCAGCGCCCTGTCGACCTCTTCCGCCTCCTCATGATCGTGATGGCAGCCGGCGAGGCCCTTGGCATGCTGCCTCAGCACCGTGACGCGCATGGTGACATGGAACCAGTCGAGCACATGCTCGGCGCAGGGCGACATGAATTCCGCCACGCCGCGAATGCTGTCCTCGCCGTCGTTCAGGAACGTGATCTCCTGGTTCATCTGCAGTCCCTGTTCCTTCAGCACCTCGTGCAGCCTGCGATTGGGCTTTTCCTCAAGGCTCCGGACAAGCCCGAAGTAGCGGTTGTCCCGATCCTCGGCCATTGACTTGCCGACCAGGACCTCGAAGTTCGTGAGCCGTCCGTCGGGGTCTCTCTCGCGGGAACGCACGTAGCCGCCGTCGATCCCGACGACGATCGGGCCTTCGGGCGGCGGCAGCGCGGCATGGTCTCGTGGCGCGCCTTCGATGAAACCGACCCGCTCGTCCCCCAGTTCTTCTTCCATGCGGTTCGCGACCTGGTGAAGGTGGTTGCGCACCGTCTCGGCGTTGAGCGTGGCGCCGACGGGCAGCACGTCCTTCAGCAGGCCGACCGTTGTCTCGAAGGAGACCAGGGAAGCCCACTTCGTCTCAAGGTAGAGCATTTCCGGCGCGACATGCGAGTTGAACAGGTCCGACAGCGGGCTGAAGGTTCCGGATCCGGCGGCACCGCACCTGCAATGCTTCAGGCGCGTGCTTTCGACCGGCACGTCGCCGAAGGGCGTACGGAACAGGAAGGATGTCCGCCCCTTGCTCCAGAGCCGGCTGGAGCAGCAGGGGCAGCGGCGGCTGTCCTCAACGAATGCGGCGGCCTGCGCCGCCACGATCCGTTCCTGGAGCCTGCCGAGAAGCTCCTTGGCCTCGTCGAGCGAAAGCCCGATCCGCTCAAGCGCGTCGTGCGGCTTGTCGAGTTCGAGCACTTCCTCGTCAATGACATTGCCCTCTCCGGCATCGATCCGCAGCCTCACCTCGATCTTCATGTCGCTCCTCCGCACGGGTTTTCCAGAATGCGCAGAGAGGAAAATCCAGATAGCGCAGTCCCCTCTGTCACGCTGGATTCAGACGACGGATCGGGGCAAGCCGCAACCCGGCTTGTCTTCCGAAATGCCGCAGGACAATCCATGGACGGCTACATCGAGCGCATCTCCGGCGAAATCGTCGACATCAGCGCGCCGCGCATCCATGCCGAGACCAGCATCGCCATGTTGCAGCGCAAGTTCGGTCAGGCTGCGGACCCGGCCGGCCGCAGCCTTGTGGGTGCCGTCAGGCGGCGGTCCGCCAGGCCAGGAACGAATCAATGGACCGGTCGCGCCCTTGCGACCGGAATGCCTTTGTCTGCCCGGACGGCCGTCCGGATGTGGACAAGCTGTGGAAAACTCAATTCCTGACTCCCGGAAACCGCCAAAAAAGGCCGAATCCGGCCTTGACTCCAAACATGGATGCTCCTGTGCTGGGCGGCGCGAAACCGCTTGTTGACAGGCCCGCGGAGAAACCTGTCCTCCAAGAACCGGAGCCGGGCCTTGCATCGGTCCGCCGCCGCTTCGGCACGCCACAGTCCATCTTCGTCCTCAAGCACGGACAGGTCTCGCTCAATCACGATCCGTTCGACGAACCCCGCGACGCGGTCCAGATCCATCATGGCGTCAAGGCTCGTGGCCTCCTCCCGCCGCGCGTGGTAACCGTCGGGACCACCACAGTCCTCCGGGGGACAGGCGCCCGAGCCGCCGATGCACACCGGATGCCGCCTGGCCGGCGCGGCGGACATGCGATCCTCGACCCTCAGCTCGTGCTCCCACCAGCACCCCATGTCGTAGACGTAACGAAACTTCGCGTTCCTGCGAAACCGGAAATCCGAAAGGGGAACGTCCACTGGCTGGCCGTGCAGACATGGCCCGGAGTAGACGACGCCCCGGACGCTGAACTGAAAGAGATGGATCGCTTCCCATCCCATCGCCACCTGGAGCACGCCGTGAAGTTCGTGCAGCGACATGGCGTCCGGCACAAGAACGCGCCGCCAGATCATGGGGCTGATCCCAAGCAGCCTGACCTTCAGCTGCAGAAGAACCGATCCCGTGTCCGGCGCTGTCCGGGCATCCGTCATGCAACACGGTTACAGGAGGCGCTCCACAATGCCAGCAGCAGATTGACCCCGGAGATTTTGGTGGTTCCCTGCAGGATGCGCCCCGGAGCGAAGGGCGTTCCTGTACTTCGGCGCCGCATGATCGAGTTGTCGTTCTTCTGCGCGCCAAAGGACTTCCCGGTCCGGCTCTCGATTCGGCAGGGAATTCGAGCGAAAGTGACAGAGTGCGACTAGGTGTGCGGTCACGTCACGATGTCAGTTTCACGTCCAGCTTCTGCTTTTCGATCGTTCCTGTCTCATGATTGTAATATGCTTGGAAAAAATCAAATGACTTTCTGTTTTCGACCTGGCATTTCTTAGCCACCATATCGATGATCCGGACTTTCGTTTCATCAGGCATGTTGATTCCAAAGATGATCCCCGCCAGGCTTTCGAACCTGTAGGTCAATTTGCGGTTCATTGGTTCGCGAAGGTCGGAGAACAAGCTCGTCAGGACAATGCGCCTCTCCCGTTCATATGCCCAATCTCCGTTCTTTGATGACAAATGTCCGTAGAACTTGTCCCAATACTCTTCCCGCCACGAATCTTCAGCATGCGAAGAGAGGTGGTCGGCGCACTTGCTCCTTTTGCCCTCCTCGCTTGTGTACCACCTGTCGATCAGCCGACCTAGGGAGGGCACTCCCAGCGACCGAAAAAAGTCCAGTTCAGGAACTTTCTGGTCATAGTTGATCCTGTGGAATTGAAATGAACCGTAACTGCGTGCCATGCCCTCTTCTGCATGCTTGACACCGGAGCTTGGGCTGCTTGAGACTCCGGCCATCGGCCCAAGGGTCAGCGCAGGGCTCTCGAGGTCACCTTCTGCCTTGAACATGAGTGCCGCACCTTTGTGATTGTCCCCGTAGTGTCCCCACACGGAAGAGTTCCTGCAATCCTCGACAAAGCAGGCGACGCACCAGTCGGGGCAAGTGAGACGATCCAGCTGCGAAACATATGCCCTGGGAAAGTCCAGCACAATGAATTCCCGGTTCAATTCTTCGAAGGTTGCGGACCGACGGCGACTCTTGGAAGCATCATACTTTTTCATCAAGATTATGTTTTCGTAAATGTGCTTCGAAACTTGGTTCAGAGCGGCAAGAAACTCTTCCGCAATGTCGGGTTCCTCATTGCACAAGCGGGCAATCAACGTCGGAATGACATCAGGGTTTATCGGGGGCTTCAAGGCTACGCGTGGCGATGTGGATTCGCATGTGATGCCGTGACGCACATGGATGGTCCTTACTTCTTCGATGGCGACAAAGTGAATGATCATGAGGTAGAGCAGCAGCTCTTCGCGCCTGACCGGACGTCTGGAGGTGCTGAGTTTACGGATCAAGTTGGGCAGCTTGCACCTGTCGAAGATGACAGCGCACAGTTCGTCCAGAATAGTCGTCTCCAGAGGGGGCGGGTGATCACCGGCAAGGCCCTGAACTGGAATGTCATCAGGGGTGATGGCGACGTCATCGCCTTGCACCATTGCCAAGACGACGGTGAGGTTCAGGCAGGATACATAGTGCCGAAAGAGATTGGTCCAGACGATGTCGTCGCCCTTCCATACAACGTCACGAAATCCCTCCATGGGATCGTTGAGTTCGTCAGGCCTGGCGAAGTATATGTACTGGTCGCGGAGCTCGTTGCTGGGGTCCAGCAGACGCCCTGCGGGTCGAAGTCGGTAGACGTGTTTCGTCATGGCCGCCTGTTGTTGCAATTGGCATTGTTCGTCTGGGTCCATGACTTGCGGCGGTGGCGGACATGCCAGGAAGGCGACGGATTCGACCGTGGCGATGGAAGGAGCTCCCGTCCTCTCGTCATCTTTCTTGGTTTCATTGGAGCCGAGTACATTGGATGCAGTCGCGGTTCAAACGCAATCTTTGGTGCGATGATCTCAAAGAGGCGTAGTGAATGGGACTCCTGCCGTGGCGAAGACACGAAGTACGTAGCTGGGAGGCCGCGTCAGTGGAAGGAGCGGCGGATCTAACGCGCATTTCGCGGCGGCCCAGTCGACAAGGTTGAGAATTCCGTATGTTTGCGCCCGCGGTCAAAGGGCGGCTGCGTGGGTCTTCTTGCCACGAGACAGTTGGGGGAGGCGATCCATAGGAGCCCGAGAGAGAACTTGATGTCATGGGGTCACGGTCCGGGCCTGCCGGAGCTGCCCCCCGATGACCCTTCTCCGCGTTGCCGGGCCCGCCCAGCCTCCGCTGATGTTCGAGATGGAGGCCACGGTCGCGGACAGAACGCGAGAGCGCAGAATCCCGGCACGCTCCATCACCTTGGCTTGAATTCGGGAAGCACCAAAATCCGTGGGGTCAATTGGCATGAGCGATCCGAATACCGGGGCGCTAACGGAAGTTCAACTTGGACAAGGCAGGTCTGAGACAGGAACAGTCAGTTGCTTGACCCCACGGACTTTGGTGGTTCCCGTCTATCGCGGACGGCCTCCGACGATCGACATGGACCAAATCAGGGCCAGACTTGCCGAAGGGCAGTCGCCGACCAGGATCGCGCGCGAGATGGGAATCTCGCGCGGAACCGTCTACAAGGCCAAGGCCAAGGGCAAGGATGGAGAGAGTGGCACGGCCGCCCAAGGTCCGTTGGAAGTCCGGGAAGACCCCGCCCCGTAGGCGTCACGAACACCGCAATTTGTTCGCTGTGTGTTCTTCAAGATGCCCATAGATGCAGCTTCGGTCCGTTTAGGCCAAGTACTCAACGCGTCTCCGCGCTGCCTAAGGCACAATCTCTTGAGCGACCCAACACCGCGCACACTTGTCTTTGCGTGGCTATTTTGATCCCCTTTTTGCTGTGCAAAACAGAAATAGACATGCTCAACCTTGAGTGCTACACCTCTTGCGCCACCTTGGAGGAATCACCATGAAAAATGCTTCAATGGCTTTTGCATTCATGTGCCTCATCGGTGTTGCACCAAAACCAGCATTATCGGCCGGGTGCGATGGAATACTAAGTTTGACCAGAAATCTCACATACGAGCAAAAGGGGATTCGAATTGCAGATCAACTTTATTCTTCATACTGTAAGGGAGCGGAGCTGAAGGAAAGTTCATCTCTTGGACTTGATCTGGATACGGTCATAAAAAATGTACCGCTGGGATTAAGGTTGGACAGTGGAAATGCGCAGGAAAAGGTTGAGCATCTGTGCTCAAATTACGGTAACTGCTCACCCCTTCTTGGGGGCAGCTTCGGCATAGTGCAACTTGATCATGTCGGCGGCCTTTCCGGCAAGCGCGATCTGGATGGCGACG